>JBNKVA010000057.1:0-49227 GCA_050298955.1 Pontiella sp. | reverse complement strand
CAACATCATAACCGGCAGCATGCCCGTGGTGGAAGATGAGCGGCTGCTGAATATTTCCTATCTGTGCCGGCGCGATGGAACCACCGATTCGGTACACAAGATTCATCCGACTCCATCGGAAGTCGAGGCGTGGGGCATGGTCGGCGGCGATGAGATCCGCGTGCTCGACACGGATTGCGGTAAAATCGGTATCCTCATCTGTTATGATGTGGAGTTTCCCGAAGTCTGCCGGCTGATGGCGGATGACGGCATGCGTATCCTGTTTGTTCCCTTCTGCACCGATACCCAGAACGGCTTCATGCGGGTTCGGCGGTGTGCCCAGGCCCGCGCCATTGAAAACGAATGCTATGTGGTGGTCGCCGGCGCCGTGGGCAATCTGCCCAACGTCAACAACATGGACATCCAGTATGCTCAGTCGGCCGTGTTTACCCCCTCGGATTTCGCCTTTCCCACCAACACCATTAAGACCGAAACCACCCCCAATACCGAAATGGTGCTGATCGCCGACCTCGATCTTGACTTGCTTAAGGAGCTGCATGCCCACGGCAGTGTCCGCAATCTGAAAGATCGGCGCAGGGATCTGTATGCCGTTGTGAGACGGTACACCTCGGGCGGGCGTTGAGGGGTGTATGAAGCATCCATTTGTACCGACTCCAAGCTTTTCACCCTTGGGCGTTTCGATTACCGTCATTGGCCATGAGTTTGATTTCATCGCTTGAAAAACGGTTTGGCTCCTGGGCGATACCGAATCTGGCCATCTATCTGGTGATCATGCAGGTTATCGGTGCGGTGCTGCTGATGGGGAACTATGTATCGGTCAACGACATGGTCTTGCACGGGAGCTCGGTCATCGATCGCGGTCAGTGGTGGCGTCTGGTCACCTTCATGATGATGCCCAAAACACTCAGCCCGATATGGCTTATTTTTGTGTTTTATATTTTCTATCTGATGGGCTCGGCACTTGAGCAGCAGTGGGGAACCTTCCAGTTCAACCTTTTCATTCTATGCGGATATCTGCTGACGGTCGCCATGGCCTTTATCAATCCGGGAACCGTGATCAGCAACTATTATTTTCTGGGCTGCGTTTTTCTCGCGTTCGCGACCTTGTTTCCGAACTTTGAGTTCCACCTGTTCTTCATCCTGCCTGTAAAGGTTAAATGGCTGGGCTGGCTGACCCTGGCCCTCTATGTAGGCACCTTGTTCCAGTCGACACATGGACCCGGCGGCACAATCATCGTAGGAAACAAACTCGGCGTAATCGCAGCCTTCATCACGTATGCGCTGTTCTTCGGGAAGGATCTTATAAACAACCTGCATGCGGCCAGGCGACGCAAAGCCTTTCAGTCACGCTCGAATGCGCTTGCAGACGCCCCTCGCCACGAGTGCGCTGTTTGCGGAACCACGGACAAGAGCGATCCGTCCATGCATTTCCGTTACTGCTCCACCTGCAGAAAATGTTTCTGCGAACACCATATTGAAGACCACACCCACTAAACCATGAAGAGAAAGGCGACCAACCTGGCAGCGTGCGACGGCCGCCGAACCGGTGCCGCCCTGGAGCTGTTGCTCAAAGGCCGCCTGACGGTGGACTCCGTACCGGATGCCTGGAGTGCCGCGCGGAGGTGGCTGGAACAGGATGGACTCACTTCCGTCAGGGTCGATGGAACGGGTGTTGAGCACTGCGACGGCGCCGGCACGGCGCTGCTGATCTATCTGCGGCGTGCGGCTAAACGAATGGGAGCTTCCATTGAGTTTGCGGGCCTGCGCGAAGATATCGCCGACATGATGGCGCTGTATGGCGAAGACGCAGAGCAGACGCCGCCGGCCCGGCGGTGGAGCCCCCGGGAATTTGTTGAAGAGATAGGACGCGTCGCTGCTGAAACCCTTGCCGGCCTGAAACAACACATCGAGTTCCTGGGCGAACTCTCCGTGGGACTCGGCCGCACCATCATCCGACCGGCCGGGATGCGCATGCAGGATTTTATGCGCACGGCGGAAACCAGCGGGGCGCAGGCACTGCCGATCATCGGACTGCTCGGATTCCTGGTGGGGCTTATCCTGGCGTTTCAGGGTGCCGTGCTCATGGCGCAGTTCGGCGCCGAAATCTATATCGCGGATTTTGTCGGGAAATCGGTCACGCGTGAGCTCGGTCCATTGATTACGGCGATTATCGTGGCCGGGCGGACCGGCTCCGCCTTTGCCGCCGAGATCGGAACGATGAAAGTGAACGAGGAAATCGATGCCTTCACCACCATGGGGCTGGACCCGGTCCGCTTCCTCGTGATTCCGCGGGTGCTCGGAGCCACGCTGATGACCCCGTTGCTCGGCGTTCTTACCAACCTGTTCGGCCTGGCCGGCGGGGCCGTCGTGATGCGGGGGATCGGCTTCCCCATGATCACCTATATCAATCGCGTGATGGCGGCCGTGACCATGACGGATTATATGGGCGGCCTGCTCAAAACGTTTGTTTTCGGCCTGCTGATCTCCTCGTCCGGATGCCTGTGCGGCCTGCGGACAGGCAACGGCGCCAGTGCGGTAGGCGACGCGGCCACGCGTGCCGTGGTCAGTTCAATCATCATGATTGTCCTTGCCGACGGTGTTTTTGCCGTGGCCTTTTATTTTCTGGGGATCTGATGGAGCGCGAAGCGATCATAGAAGTGGAAAAGATGACGGCACGGTACGGTGACCGGCTCGTGCTGGATTCGCTCAGCTTTTCAGTCCGGCGGGGCGAGGTGTTTGTCATTCTCGGCGGCTCCGGATGCGGTAAATCCACCCTGCTGAAGCATATGATCGGTTTGTATGAACCGTCCGGGGGTGATGTGCGTATCGGGGGCGACAGCCTGGTTCATGCCTCCGAGGCGGGCCGGCAGCGCATCCGTCGCCGGTTCGGAGTGATGTACCAGAGCGGGGCGCTTTTCGGTTCCATGAACCTGCTGGAAAACGTGTGTCTTCCGCTGGAGGAATTTACTGAACTGGACCGCGAACAGCGCGAGCTGGTGGCGCGCATGAAGCTCAGTCTGGTGGATCTGGCGGATGCCGCCGAGCTCTTGCCGGCGGAAATCAGCGGCGGCATGCGCAAACGCGCAGCTATTGCAAGGGCAATGGCGCTCGACCCCGATATCCTGTTTCTCGATGAACCGTCGGCCGGGCTGGATCCCGTAACAGCGGATGAACTCGACAGCCTGATCATTAGCCTGTCCCGGTCGCTGCAGATCACGTTCGTGGTGGTGACTCACGAGCTGCCCAGCATCTACAAGATTGCCGATCGGGTCATTATGCTGGATGCGCGTACCAAAAAAATCATAGCGGAAGGCCGGCCGGAGCAACTGCGGGATACGGCCGAGGATCCCTGGATCCGCAACTTTTTCAATAGGACCGGCACCAAGGCCGGTTCGGATGGAGGAACAACATGAGCAGTAGCAAGCCGCATTATTTCGCCGTGGGTGTGTTTGTGCTCGCCTCGGCATTTCTGGGATTGGCGGGTGTCGTCCTGATCGGATCCGATGCGCTCCGGTCGCCGGAATATTTCATTGAGACCTATGTGAATGAGTCGGTGCAGGGCATCGATATCGGAACCCCCTTCAAGTTCCGCGGTGTGAAGGTGGGCAGCGTGTGCGAGGTCAAGATGGTTTCGGAGGAATACGACACTGCGCACATGTATGTCCTGATCCGCGTGGCCTTCGACAGCAAGGCTCTGCTGAATGAGAGTGATACATTGTCAAAACGGATTGAGGAACAGGTCGTTCAGGGGTTGAGGCTGCAGCTTGTTCCGCAGGGCATCACCGGGCTGTCATTCCTGGAAGCCGACTTTTTTCCGGATGCCGGGGAGACGGACCTGGAGGTTGACTGGGTGCCGCACTATACCTATGTACCTTCGCGGCCGGCCATGATGACGCTGCTGACGCGATCCTTGGAGCGCATAGCCAACGAGGTGAACGGCATGGACCTGAAGGCCGTCGCATCCAATGTGGAGTCAACTATGAGTAACCTGAACCTCTCTGCCGGGCACATCGAACGGATCACCAGAAATGCTGCGGAGGCTTCGGGCGACATTTCGCAGGACCTGCGGGCCGCGACAGAGGAACTGCCTGCGTTGACATCAAATCTGCTGGCATCGGTTTACCTGCTCAATGAAATTGTGAATTCGGCAGACCGTGATGTATATCATATACTGTCGAACCTGAGATATATGTCGGAAGATGCACGCGATCTGATTCAGGGCTTGCAGCAGCATCCCGGACGCATCATGAGTAAACCGCCGGAGCGCACGCTGAAACGGGAGGAGAAAGATGATGAAGCTGAGTAAATGTGCAGGGTTCGCATTCCTTTTTACAACACTGGTCTGGGTGTCGGGATGCATCGGGCTGAACAGTGAACATCCCGCCATTGGAACCTATATGCTGGAGGTCGTGCGCCCGGATCATGGCGTGCGTGATGCCGCGGCCGACAAACTGATGGTGGATACCGTGGAGGTACTTGCTCCTTTCGACACACAGAATCTCATCCTTCGGGAAAATGACGTCACGTTCACATCCAGCTACTACAACCGCCTCATTCTGTTGCCGTCGGAAAACTTTCGCAATGCCCTGTACAGCTGGTTTTCCGATAGCGGACTGTTCGGTGAGGTCGTCATTGATGAGCTGGGTGGAGCCTCCCACCGAATGGTGGTGACCGTGCAGGATTTTTACGGCGATCTCCAGGCAAATGAAGCGGTGCTGCGGATGAATATGTCGCTGATAGACCGGACGAACATGAATGTCCGGCGTGTGATCAGCAACCGGACCTATGAACAGCGTGCGCCTGTGGCTGATTTTACGGCTGAAGATCTTGTTCGGGCCTACAACGAGGCGCTCGCGGCAATATGCACGGCCTGCGAAGCCGATCTGGCCGAAGCTTTAAAACAGACGAGTGATTAACGGAGGAGATAGCATGGCAATGAACCAGGCGGTACTTTTCACCAAACCGGTGCACCATCTCAGGTTGGATCTTGATGCCGGGGAGCTGGCGCGGTTGACCCGGGAGTTTTTCGAGGCGAAGGGCTTCTCGATCATCTACAGGAAGCAGGCTTCCGGGCCGGAGCTGGCCGAGCGTGAAATCATCCGGCAGCACTATCAGATGTACAGCAAGGCCTCATATGGCGAAATCGGTATTACGGAGCAGGGGATGACGGTATTCCATGAGTGCTTTGACCGGGACTGGGACACGGAGGTCGAGGGCGGCCGCATCATGGGCAATCCCGATCTGATGGAGACAAGAGGAATTGATGCGCATCAGCTGTTTGATCTATGGAACTCCGCCGACGTTAAAAAGGTGCAGGCCGGCGTGCTCATGGGCTGGCTGGAATCGCTGGATTGCTACTGCATCAATGCCTTCTATCCGGCCATGGAGGCCAATTTTTATAATCCGGCTACGCGCATGGACTACTACGTGGTTGAATTTGATCCGAAGCAGGTCTCCTGGCTTCAGTTCCGCAAGGAGGTGCTGGGCGCCACCAATGCCGCCAAAGCCGATCCGCAGAGCTTCCGCGGACAGCTCTATGCTGAATACAAGGTGGATTTTCCCGGACGGGATAACTTTGTGCACGGCAGCGCCGGACCGTTTGAAGGGATGATCGAACGTGCGATACACGAGCCGGATTTCGACATGGCCACTAATCCGGTCGGCCGCTACCTGGAAACCCTGGACGTCACGCTGGAAGAGTTGAAGGCCTGGAAGGCCCGCCAGTCCAACGCCGAGCTTGGGCGCGTGTTTGATATCACGGAAGAGAAGGATACGATTGATATCTTTCCGGTGCTCGATGCCGTCGCGTGGTAGGGGTAGGGACGGTTCGACGAACCGTCCGCAGCGCTTTCGTCGAACACGCCCTGCTGTGTAGAAAAAGCCGAAATGTAATTCGGTCGAAGAATGCATGATGAAAGCCCCGCCACGAAACGGGGCTTTTTTCATGAACGACATCTCGCGCAAAGTGGCCAGGCCGTCTTTATCACCCCCCTCCGCTGGAGGACACAGAGGTTCTCAGAGATGGTCTATGCAGACGTATTCCACGCCCCTCCGTGTTTTCTGTGGTGGATTTCTAGTCGGGGCGGACCATTTCAAAGCGGTCGCGGGTGCGGCAGTACCAATGCGGAGACGCCATCCGTCCAATGATTTCCAGCTTGTCGGAAATGATGCGCCTGGATGCGGGATCGTAGAGTTCGTCACGCACATGCACGCGCTGGATCAATCCGATCACCATCCGGTTCAGGCCGATCTTCAGCGTGTCATGCACCGTGCACTCCAGGCTGGCCGGAGCCTCGGCAATCCGCGGTGGTTCTACCTTGGAGGAGGGGGCGGTCGTCAAGCCGGCGGCCTCCAGCTCGTTCTGTCCATGGGGCAGCGACGCGGCACATAGATTCATCGCTTCTGCAAGGCCTTCATCCACCAGGTTTACGACAAACTCATTCGTGTGCTGAATATTCAACGCGGTGTCCTTCGGCGTCTCCTCATCGCGGTTGCCGGGCGCGAAGATGCAGATCGGCGGCCGCGCACCCATCAGGTTGAAAAAACTGAACGGTGCCGCATTGATCCGGCCCTCGCGGTCGACCGTCGTTACAAGGGCAATCGGCCGGGGCGTCACCAGGCTCGCCAGGATCGGATACGCCCGTCCGATCAGTTCCGGAGTGTCAAAGTTCAGTTCCATGATCTGCAGTTATTTGAGCCTGAGTGCACCAACAGCAATGCATATCGCACCGCCGATCATCCCTACCCAGGCTTTTGCGGGCACATTACCGCTGAATGCGCGGCTAATCTGTGCTCCCGCCGAATCATAAATGTTATACCCCCACACAAATAACGCGACTCCGATAACAATGAGAAGGATTCCAATATACTTATTATTCATGGCTGCTCTTTGGGTTCGGGTTTGCGTATGTTCTTTTCTGCCAACGATTAAATGATATCACTCAGAATCTACTTGTGGCGAATGGTAACTGCAGCTTTCTGCGCGATATTGAAACCCCAGAATTCAGTGATGTCCCTCAGATCAGAGCCGTCTGAGAGCGTGTATGGGGTTAGGGATAGTTGTCATGAAAGATTAACCCGTTCTACCGATCGGAGTGAATGGGTAGGGGCGGCTGTCCGCAGCCGTCTGTTCCTGCTTAAGGTCGGGTAGGCGGTCGGCGCCACCAATACCGCAGCCGACTTCGAGGATATGCATGTCTTGCGTAAACCCGGAAAGATCGATCAGTTCCCGGGTGGCCTCGTCGCCGCGGATATGAAATTCATCGACGGGGGCCAGGTCGTCGATAGTGATCTCCGACGGTTCCCGGTCCAGCTTGGCCAGTCCGTCAAGGATCCGGTCGTACAGGTTCGTCGGCGTGTAGTGCCGGTGAATGTGTTCTTCGCTCATTGAAAGAAGTCCTCGTGCTGAATTGCATGAAGACTACACCGCAATGCCCGGCATCACAAGGCTGACTGATGTTGCGACGTGGATTAACACCGCGTGGGGGCACGCGGCCCGCAGGCGGAGTGGTTGTAGGCCCGGTCACCCGACCGGGCGCGGTCGGCGAGCCGCCGACCCTCCAGCCGGTGCTCTCGTGATAGAGCGCCCAGCCTTGTTGCTATCGGTGAAGATACTTTTCAAAGTCGATAAACCGATTCAATACAAACGTACTCAGTGCAGCTAATGCAAAAAGTACCATCAGCGGTGCAGCAACAATGAGTGACCAGGTAAAACCGTCCGTGCCGCGGTATGAACTGATAATCCCGTCCAGTGAAAGACAGAGCAGGGTTACGAGCAGTGATTGCACCATGGCCTGGATTCCATAGCGTTTACCCCACAGGCCGGCACCAATCAAGGACAGCTTGCCATACAGGGCAGTAACCAGTGTTATGGGAACTCCCAGGGGCATGAACCAGGTTGGCCCGTTGTTGAAGGAGTCAAAAAACCACAACATCACCAGAACCGTTGCCGTTACCCATGCCAGGGTCAGGATCTGGGTGTCGCCGAGGATTATGATCCCGGTGCCGGCAAAAAAGAGCGCTCCCAAAGCCGTCAGGGCATACCGGCTCCAGGGCAGCGTTCCACTCATTCTCGCATCAACGATGAGAACAATCAGAAATGCAACGGTCAGAATGGTCAACACGGGTAACAGTGCCAGAAAACGTTTGGTTCGTTTTTTCACTTCTGGCAGTTCCTGCTGAATCGGCCAAAGCGGTGAAAGCTCCGCTTCTTCTTCTTCATACCGGTGTATCGGTATATTGCACAGCGGGCAGGTTTCCCGTTCCGCTTCCACTTCAACGCCACACTTTGAACAGTATGCCACAGCTACTCCTTCTCATTGGTTTCGATACGCATCGCCAGGCCGGCTTTCCGCAGACGGGTAAAAAAGAGACGTTCCACATCCTTATAGAGCGCCTGCGTCCCTACGGTAATCGTGGTCCATTTACCATAGCTTATAATGCCGATATTCGCTTTGGTGATCGGGTTGGGATTGGGAATAAAATCAAACCGTTCAATAGCCTCTCTGGCTTCCGGTGGCAGGCGAACCAGCCCCAGGTTGGTCAGGACTCCTGAATGTCTTCGTGTTGCAATATATCGGTAGATGATTTTTTCGAAGGGTGCCTTCACGATCAGGGGAAGCCATCTTACCAGGGGAAGGGTAACCCCGCCCACAATCTGCCGAATCTGTTGGTTGATGTATTTCTCGTTCACCTCAACCTGCATGTAATGGTGCGCCGTATCCAGAATTTCACGAAAAGAAAACACTCCCAATCGCAGATCGATTCCCGGCAGTACGGTGAGAAAAAAGTTTCGCAGCGTTCTTGAGGGATACATGGCCCGCAGATTCACCGGCACCATGACTCTGAGCGGCAATAGTCGGGAACGATGCGGGTTGTTTGCATGCAGATCCTGCAAGGCGGCCAACCAGGTGGCGACGAGATATTCAGTAATGGTAACTCCATTCTCCTTTGCCAGGTTTTTCAGGGCCGCACAGGAAAGCCGTGCCGTAATAATGCGCCCGGTGTCGGCCGTAAAAGGCCGCGGGAGATGGTAGGCCCCCAAGGATCGTCGAGGGGGTGGGATATCCTTGTTGTAGTACTTCAGGTATCCGTCCTCCCACTCTTCCGGTGAAGAGGGTGCCGCTGGGTCAACCAGCGCGGTAAAAGGGGTTTCACTCTGTAGGTAGTTTTGAAGGAGCAGCAGCAGGAATGCCTGGGCCCCGGTTCCATCGCTCAGCACGTGGGCGCACTCAAGCGAAATACGGTTTTGAAAATAGAGCACCCGGAACTGAAACGTGCTGTCGCTGCGCAGATGCATGGGCCTGCAGGGAGCATACCGTTCCTCCTGGATGGGCGGTGCATGCCGGACTTCCTGAAAGTAGTCCCAGAAAAGTCCTGCCCGAAGCCTTACTTTAAAACCGGGGAACCGCTCGATGGTTTTATCCAGTGCATCCTGAAGCCGGTCCGGCGTAACTGCTTCTTTCAGGGTGGCAGACAGGCGGAACACCGTGGTTGAACGACTGGTGACAATCGCAGGAAAAATCTTGGCCGCACTGTCGAGACGGTACCACCTCTTTTTTCTATCAGCGATTATCCCCATCCTGTAGTTCCACCCTTTGCGGCCAATGCTACATGCACCCTGTGCGGGAAACGAGCACGATTTCATTAACCGCCGATCTTCCGGCTAGCGAGTCCGCGGCCTTCGTGGAGTGCCTTATGCGGGCTTCCTGCATGTGGACATGCGGATGGCCTCCTTGGTCATCGGTATCAATGCCGGTGCGACGCTCAATGTTCTGATGCCGCTCTGCAACAGACGGGGAATATGCTCCGGCCTTCCGGCCAGCTCGCCGCACACTGAAAGAGGCATATTCGGAACGTCTTCATGCACGGCCTGTATCAGCCTGAAAATGACATCCGAAGCATCGTCGAAGTACTGCTCCACCGCGGCATTTTCTCGGTCGGCGGCAAACGCATATTGCGTCAGATCGTTCGTGCCGAAGCTCAGGAAGTCGGCGTACGGTGCCAGTTTCCGGGCTGACAGCGCGGCGGCGGGCGTTTCGATCATGGCGCCGATCTTTGGAAGCGGAGATATATCCAGTTCCGCCCCGAGCTGGACCAGGCACTCTTTCACAATTTCAATATCATCCGACATTGTGACCATGGGCACCAAAACACGAACATCGAATTCCCTGGAGAGTTCCAGCACGGCGCGCAAATGCGTTTTCAGAAGTTCGGGATATTCGCGCAGCAAGCGAATACCCCGGCGGCCCAGGGAAGGGTTTGATTCCGCCAGAAAGCGGATGAAGGGCAGAGGTTTGTCGGCGCCGATGTCCAGCAATCGGACGATAACAGGACGCCCCTTGGCAGCTTCCAGCGTCCATCGCATATCGTTGAGGAGTTCATCCGCACTCGGAGGCATAGCACATCCGAGGTAGGCCTGTTCCATGCGGTACAGCCCCACGCCTTTGGCACCGTTCAGCATGGCTTTCTTTGTATCCTCGTTGCAGCAGACATTGGCGAGCACTGAAATCCTTATGTCATCCTGTGTGATCGCCGGAATCGCCGCTCGCTCCCGGGCGTACGCGTAAGAACGTTCTTTATCCTCAACGTTCTTCCGGAAGATCGCTTGCTGTTGCTTCTCGGGATGGATCGTGACCGTTCCTGTATCCGCATCGACCAAAGCCAATGCGCCATCGGAAGCGGAGTTCATCAGGCCGGGGATTTTTGAAATGCATGGCAGGCCCATTTCTCGGGTAAACAGAGCCGCATGAGACGCCATGCTTCCATGTTCCATAAGAACAGCCGCAATGGAACGGCCGGCTAGAAATACGGTGTCGGATGGCAGTAAACGTGAAATGGCCAACACACAGCCATGAGGGATTCGGTCCAGAGGATGAATCGTGATTCCTGCAAGCGCATTGCGCAGGCGGATTGAGATATCATGCATATCCGCACTTTTATCCTGAGCGATCTGTGACTCCATCAACAGGAATCGTTTTTCCCACCGCAGAAACACAGTCTTCACCGCGCTGCCTGCACTGATCAGATTCTCCGCGATCTCCTTACGTAATTCCTCCCGTAAGGCAGGATCATTCACCATGAGCTGATGGGCTTCGAAAACATCGGAAAGCCTGGCGTCGAATTCCTTTTCCACTTGCGTTGCCAAGGCGAGGAGATCACTCGAAATGCTCACGGTAGCGGCATCAAGCCGCGAAAACTCTTCTTCGACATTGCCCTGGATTATCGACTCCGGGACGTCTATGGGGCCGAGTAAGGTGTGTTGCAGATGTATCGGGCCTTCGGCCAATCCCGGCGAAACCGGGGTTCCTTCGAGCATTAATGTTCTCGTGTTGTCAGTCATGTGGCCTCCTTTCGCATTTACGGATTACGAGGCATCCCGGACTCCTTGAAGAGATCTCTATTCAACGAGCGGATCCAATGCCGCCTCATGTGCTGTGCCCTGAAATTCTGCTTTGGCTTTTGTACTCATGAGCCAGACGCTGAGAGCCGGTTTGAGACCACCGGCAGCAGCTTTAAAAGGCAGCTGCCGCACTACTTCCCCGTATCCTTGCCCATTCACTCCCTCCACGGTCCGAAAATTTTCATTAAGTCAATCGAATCGCGCTCCAACGCGAACTCTACTCCGGGGCCGATGTATGACAAGGCATACTTCCCGGATTATATTGCAGTTGCGCCGAGCGGGGGGCGATTTCATCCCGGCGACGCTGTGCTTCGGGCGGGAAAGATACGGGAACTGGTATTTTTCATGCTTCATGTTTAACCAATGAACATGACCGGTTGTTTCTGTATGAGCATCCGGTCGGCAGCATATGCATCGAAATGAAGACATTGTTTTTGATTTCAGTGCCTAAAAAAAAGGAGGGCATTATGGATAGGAAATATGGTCGGAGATCATTTTCCGGAACATACGTATCAATCTTGAGAAAGGGGTTGGTTGCGTTGTTCCTGGTTTCCTGCATTCCGCTTAGGGTTGCGGCGGAAACCTCGCAGGTCGACAAGACCAAGCAGGCGGTACAGGATGCCGGTCGTGATTCGATGGAAGCCGCTGGAAACTTCTTTCAGCGTGTCAATGACAGCGGCATGCAGAACTGGACCCGTGACGAAATCGTGGCCTGGCTGATCATGGCGCTGCTCGTCGGTTCCGCGGCGGGCATGTTCACTTCAATGAAGGCCACCGGACTGGGGAAACTGGGCCAGTTTATGCTCGGACTGGCCGGTGCATTGGTGGGGTGCATGCTGGTGCGTTTGGGCTCGATCGACTACGACTGGGGCGAGGCCGTGATAACGTACGAGGGATTGGTATATTCTTTCGGAGCAGCACTGCTCTTCATCGGGGCCGATCGCATTACGCGCCGACTGATGAGCCGCAAGAAAACGAAACTGTAAACAGGCCGAGACGTCAAATTCGGTTAATCCGCATTTAGATTCAGGATGATCTACGGATTGGCACTCTCCAGAATAACGGACGCACTGATGCCGGTTCCGGAGCCGTCGAGGGGTTGACACCCTAGCGTAACCGTATTTACAATACCGTTTCATCAAAAGAACGGGTGTTCATTGATGTTTGTAACCATAAATGGAACTCAACGGGAGGTGAGCCATGAAAAAGGTTATGAGTATTGCCGCGGTTGCGTTGTTCGTAATCGCCCTGTCAGGCTGCTGCTGTATGAAGGGAAAGCATTGCGGTGCAGTCTGCACCAAACCCTGTTGCGCACAGCCGGCAGCAGATAAGGCCGACATGTAATCAGGTTAGGAATGTAAATGCCAAGCCCCGCAGAGCGCGGGGCTTTTTTGCTTCCAGGCATCTTCTATGCATCAGTCAGTTTCAGCAATATGTCAGCAAACCAGGCACAGTTCAGACCCAGTGCTTCGTCTATCTCTGCGTCTCTTCCGCTTACATCGAATCGAGCCGAATGCACGCCCAGCAACCTCCACGGCATGTCGGTTTGTCCGGTGCGCCGGTCTTTGCAGACGACCGGCGCGCCACTGGATCCACGATGCGTTCGACCATCCGTGAGAAAATATCCATTCCCCTGGAACCGCATCGCGAATGAAGACGCATTGATCGCGTCCCGTACAACCGGCAGTTTGTGCAGCGTGTCATAAAATCCCAACGGGAACCCCACGATCAGCAATGAAGTGCCGATCTCCAGCGTTTCCTGGTTGCCCAGCAGGTTATCCGGGGTAAACGCGGTATAGATCACATGCGGCGGAAGTGCGGCATTGTCGATTTTTATAACCGCAACATCTATGTCACCCGAGGAATCCGAACCGCTGATCCACAAGGACATTCCATTGCGGTACAAGGGTATGGAATATTCGATTGAACTGGCTATGTTACCTGGATTGTCGTGAAACTTGATTTGAAATCGGTCCGGCATGTGGTCGTTCTTCTCGTCAAAGAATACATGCAGGCTGGTTACCAAAAACAGGTGGTCGTTCCGTTTGAAAAAGAATCCCGTCGCGTTCGTCAACAGAGTCCCTTTGGAATAGGTCAGGATCGGCGTTGCGCTTAACAGCAGGGGATCGATAGGTGTCGGTTTGCGTTCCATAAGTCGGGAATTCTCCTCGGTCGGCTCTTCATTCATAGATGGCCTCTCATAAACCTTCTGTATTCCTAGTGGGTCGGCCTGGGCATACGCTCCACGTTGACGCGCATATCCAGCAGTTCAACCGGATCGCCGAACTGGGTGTAGATGGCGACGTCGGCGGCGTCGCGGCCGAAGGCGATCGCGACGCGACCGCCATGCAGATCGTCCTGCGTGGGGTCGAATGTGTACCATCGGTTGCCCACATAGGCCTCGAACCAGGCATGCAGGTCCATCGGTTCGAGTCCCTCAAGGTATCCCACAACCATTCGGGCCGGTATCGATAGCGCCCGGCAGCAGGCAATGCCCAAATGGGCCATGTCCCGGCAGACGCCGCTGCCTGACTCGTTCAGCTCGGCGGCACTGATGATTTGCTGCCCATCTCCTGGCGTGTAGCGTATGGCGTCGCGGATATAGTCCACGATCGCCGTGCATTGATCGTAGCCGGGAGTCCGGTCTGTTGCGAGGGAAGCCGCCATGGCCGTAAACCGGTCCGACTCGCAATACCGGCTTGGATAAAGGAACGGCAGGGTTTCTGCAGGAAGCAGCTGAACTTCCACAAAAGGTGCTCCGGGGGCAATGTCGATAACGTCGGCCGTTTCGATATCAACCGATGTGCGGACGGAAAAATACCCGGCGGGTGCGACCAATCGTTGACACAGGTTGCCGAACGTATCGGTGAACTCGACCGCCGTCACGCTGGGCGACAACACGTACTCTTCGCGTGCGATCCATTGTTGCCATCCACTGCGGGGACGCAGCATCAGAAGGAAGGGTGTGGGAGCCGGAATGTTGAATTCAAGGGAACAGGATGCAGTCAGCCACATGACAGTTTTTCCAAAGTAGAGCTTTTACAGGCTCATGTTACGATATTTTAAGCGAACCGGTTCGCTGGATGTTGGATGCAGTGTAATACCGTGGCTTGCGTGGAGCGAGAACAGACTTGCGAGGATGAACTACTCGCTGTTCTCATTGTTGAACCGTTCTCAGCGTTCACTGTTTCCTCGTCAGGACATTATCTATCACGGCGCTTTCTGGCCCGTCCGATAAGCTCCGAGGTGTCAAAATTCAGTTCCATGGCCGGCAAATCGCATTATATGCTGCCGACTTCTACTACGGATGATGGCGGGGTGATCGCGTTGCTCAGAAGAGGTAGCGCAGTCCGGCGAGGGCGGCGAATTCCTGCTCGAGCTGCGTCCCGTTTACATCCTGATAGACGGGGAGCTGGACCAGGGCCTCGAGCATGAAGGATTGACGGGCAAACTTGATGCCCGGAGCAACCGTCAGGAGTTGTCCACCGGTGTTGGGCGCATCATGGCCATCGAGCTGGGCATGCCGGGTATCCGTGTAGGTAACTTCCAGTACGGGCCATAGCGACAAGGTGGCATCTTCATCGAGCGTGAACTGGTATGAGAGGGCGAGGTTGGATGAAAAGACATCGCCGGGGCGCGTATCGGAATCCATGCGTTCGTCCACGCCGTTGAGCGTATATTCAAGGTTGAGGTCGGCTCCCAGAGGCCCACGCCGCAGCGTAAGAAACAGGCCGGTAAGCGCGTCCCAGGTCTCCGAGCCGAAATCGTCGTCGCCGGTTGGGAACTCGATCCCGAACGTCGGAGCCACGCCAATGATGTAGTCCGGACGATTGATGCGCAGCACCCGCCATTTCGAAATCAGCGCAAAGTCGCCGAAGCCCGTCTCGTCGCGGGTGCCGGCGGGCATCTCCATTTCCCGGTGAAACGCAATTTGCCGGGCAATGACGGTCACATTGGGCCGCAGTCCATAGGCGAGCACCACGGGCACCGCGTACATGCGCGCTTCCCGGTCCATTGCGGTGGGATCATCACCCCGTTCCATGTAGCGCAGCTGGGTCCGGAAAATCCAACGGTCGACAGGGGGGGTGAGCCCGACATCCGCCGTGATGCCGCCGCCATGGGCAACCGCAGCCCAGGACAAGACCAACAGGGCGGCCAGTAGAAAGGTTCTGTGAAAGGGGACGTTCATCCGAATCACAGGATTTTCTTCCCAAGCGTAAAATTGGAGTTCTCAACCGCCTGCGTAATTTGCTCCGGGGAAACGTTGGCCGCATCCTCCAGGCTTAACGTAACCCGCTGCTGCTTCCAGTTTGCCGATGCCGCCAGTACGCCGGGAATCTTTTCCAGATTCTTTTCCAGTCCGCCATGGCATCCCGGACAATCCATGCCATAGACCTCGTAGATCACTGCATTTTGGGGAGGACTCGCTTGGTTCACCTGGGGTGTGGGCGTTGAACATCCCATTGCGAAAGCCAGCATGCTCAACGCGGCTGTCATCTGTACATATTTCATATCATGCTCCTTT
This sequence comes from Pontiella sp., assembly GCA_050298955.1. Classification (GTDB taxonomy): domain Bacteria; phylum Verrucomicrobiota; class Kiritimatiellia; order Kiritimatiellales; family Pontiellaceae; genus Pontiella. The sequence goes on along the minus strand of JBNKVA010000057.1, from coordinate 33,301 downwards.
TTAAAATTTGGACGGCCTGCTAAATCGATGTCGGGACCGGTTGGTCGGCCAAGGCATAAAAGACCAGCTTACCCTGCTGCCGCGACACCAGCAGATCCGCGGTGGCCAGCATGCGCAGATGCTGGGAAACGGTTGATACCGGCAGTCCAAGAATGTTGGCCAGGTCGCAGACGCAGCATTCTTCCTTGCCGAGAATATGAAGAATGGCCTGCCGAGCCGGATGCCCCATCGTCTTGTGGCGCAGAGCGCGGACCTTCAGGACCTTTGGATCGGGCAATTGCCGCCTGAGCCAATCGATCTTCTCGACGTTGAAGCAAACCGCATTGCAGACGGGGATGTTTTTTTCAGTCATGGCCAGCCTTTGGACTATAAAACGTCATTTCCAGTAATCACGGAATGTATACCGCCGCATCGACGGACCGTCAAACCACGAATCTTAAATAAGTTGCCGTTCGTCACGCCGCAATGCGGAGCATTTGATCGAGACGTTGTAGACGATCACAGACGTAGCTTGCTGTTCACGGAGCCACGTCGATCCACCATCGCTGCGATAATTAAAGCAACCTTATGATAAACCTAATTTCTTCTGGGTATTAACATGGGTGTGCTCTATGATTCTCACTTGCGACGAACGGGGAGGAGGTGAGGTTGTTCGTTAATTGTTCGCGCTTTCAGATCATACCCGCATTGGCATTCACACTGAATGAAAGAGAGGTAACTTAATGAAACGCAGAATAAGCATCGCAGCCCTTATGGTTGCAGTCCTGGCGCTCGGGCTCACGGTCCTGGCCGGTCTCGGAAATAAAAAACCGGACTTCTCTCCCGGGGTGTATGCGGATGGAGAAGCCTGGGGTACCAAGGGAACCACGGTTATCCCGCCTCCAAACGATCACAATATGCAATCGTTTGATCCATTGGTGGTGATTACCAACGGAGCTCCCGGCCAGCTGCCCATCGGGGAAGCCGCGCCGGGCAATAAATACTATAACGGCGGTCGTTGGATTACATTCACGGCTGCGTGGAATGCGGCCGGCATGACCGCCCATAATCCGCTGCCTGTGTTGAAGTCCTACGACGAGTTCCTTCTTCACATGGGCCTGGGGCACATCGACGTGGAGTTGGGTTCTTTCGATGGAGGCCCGCCGCCCTACTTCCAATGCCCGCTTCTTCCCGTTAAGGAAGAATAGACGCATCCATGGATCGGAACGGTTATGGCCGGTGGATTCCGCCGGCCATTGTGATGATAGGGGTTTGCATCGCGCCAGCCTCACTTCATGTCTCTGGTGGCTCTGCGTGATCAATTCTTATTCGGCAGGATCGGTTTCTGGACCGGCAGCTTACAGGGTGCGAGCAGGGTAAGGGTTAACCGCGATCATCTCTTCATATGAAGCCCCTGATGTGCTTTTTGCTGGAATATTGGAAAACGGACTCCTTCGACAATGCTTGAATGCGAGGACTGACCCCCTTATATGCGACATCGGATTCCTGCGCCAGCCCTACCGTCGCTCCGACGGCCGCTGTCCCGCCGAACCGGTCGACGCCTACATGGCCAAAGGCGGACGGGAAGAAGAGACGGTGGGTAGGAAATGTCTTTGCAATGCACTCGCCGCCCATATCGGAATGCCGCAACGCCTGCCCGACGGCACCTACGAAAAACGCCTCGTCACTATGGGCGACGATCCCGTTGATATCGGTCGCTTCTGCACACCGGGAAATCTCGACTATTCCACCGCCGATGTCATCCGAACCATGCTCGACGACTGAATTCCCGGATGTAGGTTAAATAGAAAAGGCGCCCTTTCGGACGCCTTTTCTCTAACTTTAAGCCGTTTGTGGCGTTAAGCCGGTTTTACGTTTGTGGCGCAAGGCCCTTTTCTGCCTTCGCCCACATCGAAGGAAACCGTCTGCCCTTCATCGAGCGATGCATATCCGGCAGACTGAATTTCAGAATGATGGACGAACATGTCGGCTCCGCCTTCGTCGGGAGTGATGAAACCAAAGCCCTTTTCAGCGCTAAACCATTTTACTGTACCTGTACTCATTGTGTGTCCTTGTATTTGTATGAGGCGCGTGTCTACCTTGTTCTCGGCTACATAGCGAACGAAATAGGAAACTATTTTTAACCGCGCGCCGGCAGGAACGCTGCATGGCGGGGCTAACTTCCCGGAATCTCTCTCAGCGGCGCGGGGTTCGGAGGCGGCGGGCGATTTGGTCCGGCGGCGTGTTTTCCTGATGCGCCATGGAGATGGTTTCGAGCTCGTCCATCTCGGACGCGGAACCGTAGCCGGTTTCCAGCGCGGCATCGACGGCGTTGAGATATTCAATAAAGTGGGTATCGGACCATTTCATGGGAATTCCTTCTGTTGGGCCGGATCAGCCATCCGGAAATTGACGGCAGTATTCATAGACAGCCATGGAAGTGGCGGTGGCCACATTATAGGAAAAGGGCATGCCCCAGACGGGGATTTCGACGACCGCATCGAGCAGGGCGAGGCATTCATCGGAAAGTCCTTCGCGCTCGGCGCCGACGACGAGCGCCGTTTGGGCCGCAAACGCATGGTCGCAAAGCGGTGTGGAGTTGGTGGTTTGTTCCAGCCCGACCAGGGAATAGCCCTCCCGCCTGAGCGACCTGAGTACGGGCGGTAGGCTGTTGCGGGTGGTCAGCAGCACATGCTCGGCGCCGTCGCGGGCAATTCGGTCGACAAGCCGGGCGTTGCCGGTGGCAATGATTTCCCGCACCCCGCAGCAGCCCGCCGTACGGATGATGGTGGAGAGATTAACATGGCTGCGCAACGGACTGCAGGCAATCAGGAGACCGCGTTCCTGCAGGAGGGTCCGCGGCGGTTTGTGGCGTATATGTTCAAATTTCAAAGGGATCCGGCCTGGGTATTGCAAGCCTGCGGATTGCGGCAGATGAAAACGTTCCGGTCCAAAGGAAACGTGCCGCGGCAAGACTTCGGTTTTGTTCCAAGCCGGAACAGGAGCCGGAACAGAGGAAAAGGGCGCTTTCTCGATCACGTCTGATCCCTGCCACCGATAGAAGCCAGCAACCTACGCTTCACCAGCCCTTCCGGCAAGAACAAGCTGCGTTGGGCTTTGGATCATGGCATTGGATTCTGGGCCAGCAGCGTGCAGGGCGCGGGCAGGGCAAGGGTTAACAGCGATCGTCTCTTCATAAAAACCCCAAAACCGTGAAGCAGGGGAAGATTGCCACGAAAAACACAAAAATTCACGAAGGATTTGTTTTGTGTCTCTTTGTGTTCTTTGTGGCTAAATTTTCAAGCGGGGTGGGGGAAGTCCGGCAGGATCGGGTTCTGGGCCGGCAGGGTAGCGGGTGCGAGCAGGCTAAGGATTAACCGCGCCGTAGTCTTTGGCGAAGGCGGGTCATATGAATCCCCGGTTTGCTTTTTGCCGGAATGTTACAATGTACGGGCTGACTCCTTGCCCGGGCTGACCCTTGCCTGCCCCTTTGCTTTCGCATCTATCAGACGTTAACTGCTTTCTGTCTCCGTACAAAATATTCAACCTCAGCACAAGACGAGATCGATAGTGTAGGGCGGGGGCCGTGACCTCGCCTTTTCCGCGATCGTGGATACAAAAAAGTCCGCCATGAATGGCGGGCTTTGAGCGGGCAGGGATCCGCCGTCGCCGAGGCTAAGGCGGACAAGCGGCGCGTTCGTCGAACACGCCCTACCTTTAGAAGTCGACGATGTTGGAGATGTAGGCTTCCAGCTCGTCGATGGGCAGACGGACCTGCTCCATGCTGTCGCGGTCGCGGACGGTGACGCAGTTGTCCTGCTCGATGGTTTCAAAGTCAATCGTGACGCAGAGCGGGGTGCCGATTTCATCCTGGCGGCGATAGCGTCTGCCGACGGCGCCGGTCTGGTCGTAAAACACCTTCCAGCGTTTGGACAGCTGCTCGTACACCTCGCGCGCCTTTGCCACCAGCTCATCCTTGTTTTTGACCAGCGGAAGCACGGCCACCTTGTAGGGGGCGACGCAGGGGGCGAAGCGGAGCACGGTACGGGCTTCATAGCCTTCCGGAGCGCGCTTGGCTCCGACTTCGGCGGTGATCACCTCGCCGGTCTCTTTTGAAATCCACTCTTCGCGATAGGCTTCGCAGAGCAGGGCGAGGGCGATGCGGTCAACGCCGGCGGAGGGCTCGACGACGTGGGGAATGAAGGTTTCATTCGTATCCGGATCGCGGTATTCGAGTTTCTTGCCGGAGGTGTTCTGATGCTGGGTGAGGTCGAAGTTTCCGCGGGCGGCGATGCCTTCGAGTTCCTGCGTGCCGAAGGGGAAGTCGTACATGATGTCGGTGCAGGCGCTGGCATAATGGGCCAGCTCATCGCCTTCGTGGATATCGCGGTGCATCCGGCCTTCGGGCAGGCCGACCTTTTCGTACCACTTCAGGCGTTCGGCCACCCAGTATTCGTGCTGCTCGGCATCGGTGCCGGGTTTGATGAAGAATTCGAGTTCCATCTGTTCGAACTCGCGCGAACGGAAGGTGTAGTTGCGCGGGTTGATTTCGTTGCGGAAGGCCTTGCCGATCTGCGCGATGCCGAAGGGGACCTTGTTGCGGACGGTGGAACAGACGTTGCCGAACTGAGCAAAGATGCCCTGCGCGGTCTCGGGGCGCAGGTAGGCGATGCTTGAGCTTTCCTCGACCGGACCGATGAAGGTCTTGAACATCAGGTTGAACGCGCGCGGCTCGGTAAGCGTGCCGGGCTCGTTGGTGTCGGGACCGACCAGCTTGTCGTAGTGGTCCAGCGGAATGTCGAGCAGGGCAACCGCTTCGTAGTCGACGGTATCGCCCTTGGCGATCTTCTTCACCTTCCTTTCGGCCGGGGCCGGCGCGCCTTCATGGTAAGCAAACATGAGGGCGGACTCGTCGGACTTGTGCTTGAGCGCAAAGATCTGGTCGGCGCGGTAGCGGCCCTTGGTTTCGCGGCAGTCGAGCATCGGATCCTTGAAGTTGCCGACGTGGCCGGAGGCTTCCCAGACGCGCGGATGCATGATAATCGAGCTGTCGAGACCCACGATATCCTCGCGCAGCTGGGTCATGGATTTCCACCAGCAGGACTTGATGTTGCGCTTCAGCTCGACACCGAGCGGGCCGTAGTCCCAGAAGCCGTTGATGCCGCCGTAGATTTCCGAAGTCTGGAAAATAAAACCACGCCGCTTGCAGAGGCTGACAAGGGCGTCCATTGTTACGTGATAGTCGTTTGCTTTCATAAGACCGGCGAGAATGCCGAAGGGGGCTATACCGGTCAAGGATGAAGGGGCATAATGATTGTCTCTTCCTTTGTTTTTATCTGTGCAAGCAGGGCGTCGATGGATAGGTTATTCGGCTATGAAGAACAGGGAATCCCGAAGAATTGTTCCGGCATCCATGATCGCCATAGCCGTCTTTACCCTTCTGGCGGTTTTAGAGGTGTCGGTCATATGCGGTGTCATGCAGGTCAACGCAGCGGCCATCGCCAAGGTTGCGCCGTGGGCCTACGAACCGTTTCTAAAGCTGGTTGGCGAGCATCCGGATTCATATCGTCAGCGCGGCTCGACGGAAAGCAGCGGCGAACAGGCCGAAGAAGCGGCATCGCTGGACCTGTTGGCAGGCCTTGGGGCGGAGGAACTTCTAGCGGAAACGAATGCTGTTCAGGAAAGCACCGTGACACCGGTCGTTGAGGAAGAGCCGGCTGCGGATCCCGAAACCGCCGAGCCCGAGGCTCCCCCGAAGAAAGTGGTTCCGGTCGGTTAAGACTGCCCCGAAACCATGATGAGCACCGGGGTGTCTCACCCGGCGTATTTCAATTCAATCAGACTTCCCAGTAGGCCAGGAATTCAATATTTCCGGCCGGGCCGGTAATGGGAGAGTCGCACAGCCCCAGCCATTGGAACCCGAGTTCATCGGTGCCGAAGCGCTTTATTTTTTCGATCACCTCTTTATGCACGGCGGGGTCGCGCACCACGCCGCCTTTGCCCACCTGATCCTTGCCGGCCTCAAACTGCGGTTTGATCAGCGAGACAATATGACCGCCCGGTTTCAGCAGGACTTTGAGCGGCGGAAGAATATTGGTCAGCGAGATGAATGAGGTGTCAATGCTGCAGAAATCGGCTTTTTCCGGAATGTCCGCTGCGGTGAGGTAACGGGCGTTGGTATTTTCCATTACCACGACCCGCGGGTCCTCCCGCAGCTTGTAATGCAGCTGATTGGTGCCGCAGTCGACTGCATATACCCGGGCTGCGCCATGCTGGAGCATGAAATCGGTAAAGCCGCCGGTGGAGGATCCAATGTCGAGGCAGATGGTCCCTTGCAGATTAAACAGGAATTCCTTCCATGCGCCTTCAATTTTCAGTCCGCCTCGGCTGACATATTTTTCCGGCTCCTTGACGAAGAATTTGGCATCGTCGCGGTATTGGTGCCCGGGTTTGCCGGCCGGCTGGTCATCGACACGCACCTTGCCGGCCCGGATCAGGCGTTGCGCCTGCTCCCGGCTTTCGGCCAATCCTTTCAGGACCAGCAACTGGTCTAAACGCTGTTTCGGCATTCGGGTTGTGTAGCAAAGAAAGCGGTTGATACCAACGTTTCAACCCTTTGAATTTGCAAATGGAGCGGTTCCGCTGTGCGGCTGACAACCATTCGTCCGGTATGGTTAAGATTGCTCATGCGGCCGTATCTTTCGTTTTATGTCCGGCATACACGGTATCAATTGGCGACGGATCAGCGGTTCGCAGGGATTCACTGATCTTGCGCTTCCTGCGATCATGCTTCGTCCTATGGATCTTCACCGGGGCATCACCCCGGCACCAGGCTGTCGGCCCAAGGCCGTCTATACTGCGGAATGCGATGGTGGTATTGTTGTGCATGGTCTATTACTCTTTGAGTTTTCATTCACCGCAAACGGGCGGTTTCCCGTTTGTTCGGAGATGAAGGTAAGGAAAAGATGTTACCGTTGTGATACCGGATGGTCTTATTGCTGACAAAAAACCGGCTCCAGACGGGATCGATCGTATCGACATGGTACCGGACCTCATATACGGCGCGGTCGTCTCCAATATGATCAATAAAATGGGCTTATCTGTTGAAACAAGCCCTTTGAAACTGGATCGGGCGACCTGAGGCGCTTTTGCCGAAAGTGCCTGCGGGTCGCCGCAGGACCACGGAACCGAGCCCGTGACCATAAAAAAAGTCCTGCGGGAGCAGGACCTTGAAAATGGAGCGGGCGATGAGAATCGAACTCACACGACCAGCTTGGAAGGCTGGGGTTCTACCATTGAACTACGCCCGCTGTGGTAGAAATGAGCGCATAAGGTAGCGGTCGCCTGTGGCCACGTCAAGGGTTGTCGAATAACTTTTTACCACGGAGATTACGTGCTCTGCACAGCGGTTAAAGCCCTTGGCGTATCTTGTCCTGATAGGCGCTGGATTTCATCTCAAAGGTACCTTTGCTGACGGAAAAGCTGGCATCCAGGATGCCGTCCTTGGACTTCCAGAGTATCGGATCCACCAGCTGGATTCGCGGGTATTGGGCATTTTCATCCTGGACATCATTCAGCACAACCTCGGTCTTGGTCAGTTGATCCCATTCCTTGTTACGTCCGTTCAGTTTGAGCAGGAATTTGGCAAGATCAAGGTCCACCGTGGAGACATCACCCGGGCTGTAGCGGATCAGGTCGGCCTGTCCCTTGCGAAAATGAACCGTAATGTTGAGATCATTTTTCTTGTAGGTGGCAATGCCCGTGAGCTCGTCATTGAGCGTGTTGCGCCTGGGTTCTCCGTACCGGGTGCGGCACTGTTCAATCGACTCGCCCAGCCGGGCCTGTGCAGCGGATCCGGCGAGCAGGATTCCAACCAGTAAAATTAACATACGTTTCATGACGACTCCTTCTATTCTTTCGACCCGGTGCTCCGTGTTTTGTTCGAAGCGGTGTGCCCAAGGTACGGTATGCGACTCCCTCGATTCAAGAATGGTCTTTGTGGGTGAGATTCCAGAGCCAGAACCGGAGGCGTTTAAGCAGTGACGGCTTGTTGTCTGCCGAACGGATTCTTGCCCTGGGTTTTGGCGGGGTGGGCCGTTCATTCGGTTTCCGCATATAGTCTCTGTCGGAGATTCCCATATGGATTTACTTGCCCTTCCATTCATGAAACGCAAACACTATGCGCCCCATGGCTAGGAAAAAAAAGACAACATTGCGTATTATGCCTGAAAACTGGCTTGATCCCTGTGATTTCAAGGCGGCCTTTCCCCATCCCGACCGGCCGCTGGAGGTGGATATCGGTTCCGGAAAAGGACGATTTCTGGCGGCACGTTCAGGGAAACTCCCGGCAGTCAACTTTCTGGGTATCGAGCGGCAGCTGATTCGGGTCAACAGCAGTGGACGGCGCTGCGAGCGGGCCGGCCGGGACAACGTTCGTCTGTTCCGGATGGAGGGCTATTATGCCATCAGCCAGATGATGCCGCCTGCCTATGTGGCCAACTATTACTTTTTCTTTCCCGATCCATGGCCCAAGGCGCGGCATGAGCGGAACCGCCTTTTTAATCCCGAGTTCATGGATGCGCTGCACCGCACGCTGGAAGAGGGGGGCGGCCTGCATGTGGCCACCGATCATCTGCCGTATTTCGACGATATCCATGTGCTCCTCAGGAATGATATGCGGTTTGAGGAGACCGAAACGTTTGAGCCCGACGAGGAGGAGCGAACGGATTTTGAGCTGATCTTTGCCCACAAGCAAATCGGCCGCTGCTCATTCCGGAAAAAGTAGGTATGGCGAGAAAGAAGCCCCAGGTTGAAATCCACAGTCATGGTCTGTATGACGGCTGGGACCGCGACAGCAAGGAGCTGCCGAACCTTGTTAAGATCACCGGTGAGATCGAGGCTGAGCTTGATGTCGAGTTCGGCTATATCCTTCGTATCCGCCATGCGAGAAACAGCAAGCTCAGCTTCCGCATCGAGCATCCGCCCTTCACGGATTCGTCCGGTCGGGCAGCGCCGGCCTTTACCGGTGAACTGTTTGTAAAAACGAATGATTTCCGTTTTTTCCTGGGAGATACCGTATGGCCGCCCATCGATGACAAGCGGGGTGACTGGCGCCTGATGACCTGGTTGGACGGCGAGCTGGTTGCGGATAAGACCATCACGCTGGTCTAGCTGTTCTGTTCAAGCTCGATGGATCGGATCAGAAAATCCCGACCCCCTTCAATACGAATCCGGTCCGAGCCGCAATCCGGACAGGTCATCAGCGGCGGATCGGGAGTAAAGCAGCAGTTACACGCGTGGCAGCGGGCACCTGCCTGAACGGTTTCAATCACAAGCTCCGCATCAGCCGCCAGGGTATCCTCGGCCGCAAAAGGGAATGCAAATCTGAAGGCATCGGGTTCAACGCCGGATAACGAACCGATCACGACGACAATCCGCGTGATCCGGCTTGCTTTTTCACGTGCCGCCGCTTCGCCCACCTGATGGATCAGTTCCTGTGCCAGGGAGAGTTCATGCATGCCATTATTCTACATACGGGTTGTTTGTGAATGAAAGCATAGATGGCTGTTTGGATAATGTATAAATTAATCGAGGTGCTTGTCGTCGACGGATAAATAATTATAATGAATGGGTCAATTGCGCTTATACACTGTAGATAATATCAAGGAGGTTAATCATGGGTGCTGTTTCGAATCTGCTGGATTCAAAAGGATATGATGTGCTGACGGTTCGGCCCGACCAGTCAGTTGAGGAAGCCGTCAAGCAAATGGCAGAGATCTCTGCCGGCACATCTGTGGTCATGGACAGCGGCGAGGTGGTCGGCATCATTTCCGAGCGGGATGTCATTCGGAAGGTGCTGCTTAAGGGCAAGCATGTGGAAGACGTCAAGGTACAGGATATCATGTCTACCGGTCTTACGACCATTACTCCGGAGACCTCGCTCGATAAATGCATGAAGCTGATGACCGAAAAGCGAATCCGTCATCTGCCTGTTCTGCGCGACAAACAGCTGTGCGGTATTGTCTCAATCGGGGACGTGGTCAAGTACCTGATTGTCGAAAAAGACTTCAAGATCAAGAATCTGGAGAGCTACATCAGCGGGGCACTGTAAACGCACTTCAACGCAGCTGGAGAAGCTCCCTTCAAGGGAGCTTTTTTCGTTACATCACCATGTCTTCCAGCATGGGCCGGCTGATTTTTTCAAGCGAGTCGGTCACGGCATCGGCTTCGTGAAGATATTCCCGATCATAGCTGTTGGTGACGGCCAGCACTTTCAATCCGGCTCCCTTTGCCGAGATAATACCCGCCGGTGTATCCTCGATGGCGAGCGCGGAGGCCGGATCCCGGATCTCCAGCTTTTCCAGGGCGAGTAGATAGGGCGCCGGATCCGGTTTGCTCCGGGACGTATCTTCAGCCGTTACAATGACATCAAAGGATTTGGACAGGCCCAGCTTTTCCAGCACGGGATGGATGTCGGTTCGCAGGGCCCCGCTGCAGAGGGCGACCGGAAGACGGACCGGGATGCTTTTGATCAATTCCACTGCGCCCGGAAGCGGGGTGGCGGAACCCTCTTCGATATATTTCTGAAGGATTACCGTTTTTTGCTCGATCAGGCGCACCAGATCCTTCTTGCAGATGCCTTTCGCCTTCTTCCGGAATATTTCATGGAAGGCATCCCGGTCATCGTATCCGATGTAGGTGTCGCAATACTCGTCCCAGGTTATGGATATACCATGCGCTTCGATCACTTCATTGAACGCCTTGAAATGAAGGGGTTCACTATCCACGATGATTCCATCAAAATCAAAAATCACGGCCGCCAGCATCCTGCATCCTTTGTTGATTCAGTTTGCAGTCTCGTTCTTGTTACGGAGCATGTCAAACGTATTGCATTTTTTGCCATGCCTCTTCCAACCGTTGTGCGGAAACCTTCACGGGCGTCCTGATCTCCGGCGCATACCGGTTGACCCTGAACTCCTCGATGAGCATGGCGAATTCCAGCAGTTCGTAGGCCTCCGATATGTTTTCACACTCCAGCAGCTTTTCGCTCAGCCGGAGCTGGAAGGGAGCGACCTCCTGCATCTTTCGCAGATCGGTCTGCGGATTGTTCCGGATGCGCTGGATTCGAATCTGCATCGCCTTGAGGTAGCGGGGATAACGGGCGGAAAAATCCGCGATGCGCAGAAATCCCGGGCGCAGCAGGAATTCAAGCTGCATCTCCAGGTCATGCAGGGTGTCGTGGTCGCACTGCAGCTGCCCGAGCGCATTCACGATGGTTTCACGCTGCTCCATCAGTCCGGCAAGGACGGCTGAAATTTCTCCGGCTTTTTCATAGAGCAGGGTGCGGGCAACACGGGCGCGCTCATCAAAGGTTCCCGCATCGCGGATGATGTGCTGCCCGTCGTCGGTGAGGGCATCAATAATCGCTGCATCCATGAGGTCCGTCAGGAAATCACCGTCGATCGACGCCAGTGTCAATTGGAGGGTCGGGGTCAGGGGAGGGCGTTTTTCAACATACCTTACCTGGTCCGCCTGCTGGATGCGGAACAGCCGGGCGAGTCCCGCCCGGTGGGAATAATCCGCATCAACCGGACTCAGGAAGACCTTGCGTCCCACACCGCCGGTGTCATCCATTAATGCCGGATACCCGCGGGTATGCGCCGCATCGTCGGCCGTTATAAATTCCGGAAGTTCACTGCCCGGCCAGCTTTGCTGGGGGGGCAGGGTCCATTTTGCGAAAGCGAGAGCGGCTCCGCCTAACTGCGCGCTTTGCCTGTGCTCGTCGGAGATGGACGTGTGAATTTTCACAATCTCATCGGCCCGGGTCTCAATCACTTTCATGCGCAGGAAGTCGGGCAGGGCGGTTTCATCAAAGTCGGAGGCATCAACCGGAAGCTTGAACTCGGTTTGAAGCCAGCTCGATAAGGCTTCCAGCAGAGGACCGGACGGACTTTTGATGGATGCCGCAAACCGGGAGGCTGTTTGATCGATCGGAGCAAGGGTGGTGCGGAGGTTTTTCGTCAGCGTTCGCAACAATCTGTTTACTTTTTCCTCCAGCCAGCCGGGGACCAGCCAGTCCGGTGCCCAGTCCGGCAGAAAAGCCAGCTTGGCGGTGGGGCAGACCAGGGCGATTCCATCCAGTTGTTCTCCGGGGTCAAAGGTGTAGATCAGCTGAAACGGCTCTTCGTGAAAGATCAGCTCATCCGGATAATCCTCCGGTCGGATCGGTGTCGTCAGTGGATACATCGCGTCCGGCATTTTCATTGCAATCCGCGCTTTGGTTTTGCGCAGCCACGCTTCCAGCGTCTTGACCGAATAGACGTCCGGGGGTAGCAGCCGGTCGAAATGGTCATAGACTGAATCCGCATCCAGCAGCGCGCCCGGCCGGCGGATTTTTTCCTCGAGGGCGGCAATGTCGTCGAGCATGCGCTGGTGCAGCTTGAGCCAACCGCTGCGCGTATTCATGTTGCCCGGCACCATGCCCTCGCGGATAAAGATTTTACGCGTTTCTTCGGGATTAAGCGGTCCGTAATGCACATTCCTGCCGTGCGTCACCGTCAGTCCGCCGGATACCATGGACTCCTTGGCATAGACGAATCCTTTTTCCGCGTTCCATACCGGTTTAGTGTAAACCGGCTTGCAGAGGTGAGGGGCTACGCTCGGTAACCACTCCGGCTGAATCTCCGCCACGATGCGCGCATACACCTTCGTCGTTTCGACCAGCGAAAAGGTCATGACCCAGTCCGGCGGTTTCCTAAAGAGCGCGGAGCCGGGAAAGATGAAAAACCTGCGGCCGCGTGCGCCTTGGAATTCCTGCTGATCACCCTTTAAACCAATGTTCGCCGGCAGGCCCGCCAACAGGCTGCGGTGAACCAGATCATAGTGGTATTCGTTAAGCGTCGCACTTTTGGGGAGGTTCCACTTCAAATCGCGCACCGTTTCCCGCAAATCACTCCAGAGATTGCGCCACTCCATCACGCGACGGTAATTGATGAAATTATTCCTGCAGTATTTCCGGAGCCTGCCGTGTGAGCCGCCCTGTCCGCGCTCGGCTTCGATCGCATTCCACAGATTCAGTATGGTGATAAAATCCGATCGGGGATCCATCCACTGTTTGTGAGCGAGGTCGGCGGCATCGGCCTTTTCAGTCGGGCGTTCGCGCACATCCTGGATGGAGAGAAAGGCGGTCAATACAAGGACTTCAGGAAGCGCGCCTTCATTACGGGCCTGTACAATCATGCGTGCAAGGTGGGGGTCGACTTGAAACGTTGCAATATCGCGGCCCAGGTTCGTCAGCCTGCGCTCCTGATCAATGGCTCCGATGTCCTGCAACGTCCGGTAGCCTTCGTTTACGAGTGACGCTTGCGGAGGATCAATCAGCGGAAAACGGTCGATCGAAGGCAGGCCGAGCAGATCCATCTGAAGAATGACGCCCGCCAGCGACGTACGGCGGATTTCGGGGTCGGTGTAGGCCGCGCTGTTTTCGAGCGTATCCTTGTCGTACAAATAGATGCAGATGCCGTCGGTAACGCGCCCGCAACGGCCGCGTCGTTGACGGGCGCTGGCCTGCGAGACCTGTTCGATCTGCAGCGCCTGCACCTGGGTGCGGGGATTGTAGCGGCTCAGCCTCACGAGGCCGGAGTCGATGACATAATGGATGCCCGGAATGGTGATGGATGTTTCGGCTACGTTGGTTGCCAGAATAATGCGCCGGCGTCCGCCGGCCTTGAACACCCGCTGCTGCTCACCCATGCTCAGGCGCCCGAAGAGGGGCAGCACTTCCGTATCCTTCCAGGACTGGCCATCCAGTTTTTTGGCGGCATCGCGGATTTCCCGCTCGCCGGGAAGAAAAACCAGAACATCGCCTTTGTCATCCACGTCTGAGATCCAGCGCATGGCCCGCAGGATATGATTGGCCAGTTCCTCATCCTTGCCCGGGGGGAGGAAAAAATCCTCCACCGGATAGGTGCGGCCCTCCACCTGGATCACGGGGGCATCATTGAAATAGGCGGCGAAGGCTTCGGCATCAAGGGTGGCCGAACTGATAATGATTTTGAGGTCGGCGCGTACCGTCAGAAGATTCTTGAGATAGCCCAGCAGAAAATCAATGTTGAGGCTGCGTTCGTGGGCCTCGTCAATGATGATGCAATCATATTGCAGCAGGTGGCGGTCATGCTGAGTCTCTGCCAACAGAATGCCGTCAGTCATGAACTTAATAATCGTTTCGTCGCCGGTCTGATCGTCGAATCGCACCTGGCATCCGACCCCCTTACCGTATTCCGACCCGGTTTCCTCGGCCACGCGTCGTGCCATGCCGGTTGCCGCCAGCCGCCGGGGCTGGGTAACGCCGATCCGGCCCGCTTTTCCGAGTCCGGCTTCCAAAGCGATTTTCGGTAACTGGGTGGTTTTGCCCGAGCCGGTCGTGCCGCAGACGATGGTAATCTGATTCTGTTCGATCAGCTTGCGGATCTCCGCGCGCTTCCCCGAGATCGGCAGCATGTCCGGGTAGTCCAGTTTGAGTCGAACGTCTGTCCGCTTCTGCGCCCGTTGAAGCGACTGGACGTGGATGTCCTTAAGCCTGGCGATCAGTTGATCCGCCGGCTGGCGATCATGGATGCGTTGGCGCACCCGCCGCATCAGGGCGTTCAAATGAGCGCGGTCGCGCAGTGAAAGCCCGTCGAGCGACTGTTTCACGGTCTGCAGCGTTACCTTTGTCTGTTGCGAATCCATGGAGCGGAATTAAGGGCATAGGGGAAGCAATGGATCAAGGATTATCAGGTGAATCCGCAAGGGAGGAATGCGGCATAGCTAGCCATAGACTGGATAGAGCGAGGGTTCGGTTCCCGGTGCATGGTGACGCCAGTGCTTGTAGGACCAGAGCCATGCTTCGGGATGGGCGCGGATCTGCATGCTGATGACATCCATGATCTGTTGGGTCAGCGCTTTCACGATGGCGGTTTGATTCTGGCTTTTGTCATAGACAGGGGGGTGGATGACGGAACCGGTCTGGGCCTCGTACCTGCCCCCGGAGACGGGGTGGCTGAAGGCAAAGATAATTTCCGTTCCGGAACGATAGGCGAGGTGGGCCGGGGCGGAGGAGACCGGCGTGGGGATTCCCATGAAGTCGACCCATATCCCTCCCTGATTCTCGGGGGTGTTTTGATCCAGAACAAATGCGGCCTTGCCGCCTTGCCGGAAGCGATTGATAAGCGTCCTCAGGGCGCCCTCGCGGGGTATGATGATCTGGCCGGTTTGCTGCCGCAGTTTGTTCAGTAATGTGTCGATCGCGGAATTCTTGGTGATCGCCGCTACGCTGGCCACATTAAGTCCGAGCAATCCGCTTTCCAATCCGATCAGCTCCCAGTTCCCGGTATGCGCCGTGATGATGAGCTGCGCCCGGTTCTCAAAATAGGGGCCGGATGACGGGGTGAAGGTTTGATACTTCCGGACCCGTTTTTCGGTATGCCTGGAGAACCAGAACACGTCGGCCATGGTCTGGGCGAAGCTCGAGAACGATTGCGTAAGGATCACCTTTTTTTCGGCGGCGCTTTTCGTGTGGCCGAATACCATATCCAGATTGGCCATGCCGATCCTGCGCTCACGTCCGGCCAGATAGTAGGTTGCGGTGCCGGCGAGGCGGAGTATTCTGACGAGCAGCATGCGCGGGAAAAGCGGAATGCAAAACATGCCGATGCGAAAGAAAAAAGTTTCGAGGGGTCGGCGCAGGGCTCTTTTGATTTGTTTGGATCGTTTCATGAATATCCATGTGCGGGTTAAAGGAAGGTGATATGCAGCGTGTTGACTGATTTCAAAGATACCCTGAACCTGCCTGATTGTACACAGATATAAGGTGTTAAATAAGAATCACAATCAGGGTTTGCGGCTCTGTATTGGACCTGTTTGTGCAGAATTTCGTCTTTCATGGATGCCTTGAAAAAGTCTCGTTCAGAAATGAATGGCTTGCGCCATCCGATATGCCGATCTATTATCTTTTCGAAGGAAGGGAGGCGATGGGCAATGAAAACCGAACGAATGTGGCACAAAGTGCTGAAAGAGTTTCCATCGGATGCTCCGGCAGACAAGATTGAAGAGACCGCAAAGACGCTGGAAAACATGAACTACGAGCCCGTGCTTTTAGTGAAGACGCCGGGTTTTTTCCGCATGGGGCGTAAGGAGCTGGAAACCGAAGTTTCACGGATAAACGAGATGAGCGATGCGGAGATGATGGCCGAGGGATTTGCCGAAAATGCCAATTTCAGCGAATTCAAGGCTAAGCATCTGCAGTTACTCATCTACCATTACAGTCTGCTGTGTCGGCTTCGCAACGATGATCCCGAGGCCTGGGACACCATCAACGAGTTGATGGAAGACGATTAACTTCCGGTGAGCGACAGGTAACCACAAAGGTTCGATGAGCACGAAGTAGGGGCGTTTACGCTTTGTGTACATCGTGTATTGGTGTTTATCATCGTTTCGTTTTCAAGGAAGGAACTGGATTGTGATCAAACATATCGTGATGTGGAAATTTAAGGATGAAGTGGTGGAGGCCGACAAGCTGGAGATGAAGCGGAAGCTGGAGGCCCTGAAAGGGGTCGTGCCGATGCTGCTCAATATCGAAGTCGGCATGGATGTGGTCGGCAGCGACGCCTCGAAGCACATGGTGCTCTATTCCGAATTCAATTCGCTGGACGATCTGAAAGCGTATGCCCAGCATCCGGAACACCTGAAGGTGGTCGACTTTGTCAAGCCGCTCGTCTGCGAGCGCCACGTCGTTGACTATGTCGTCTGAACAACACAAAGACTCGAAGATCTCAAAGATCACAACTAAGGGTTCTTTGGGCCTCAAGGGAAGCGGGTGTTGTCATGACGGATGCTAAGACAAATATTGTTTTGATCGGGATGCCGGCGTGCGGGAAGAGCACGATCGGTGTTCAGCTGGCCAAGTGGTTGTCGATGGGCTTTATCGATACGGATCTGCTGGTTCAGGCACGCGCCGGAGCAAGCATGCAGTCCTATCAGGATGCCAACGGCATGGACGCCTACCGGGCGCTGGAAAGCGATACCGCCGTATCAGTGGTTTGCGATAACTGTGTCATCGCCACCGGCGGAAGCGTGGTCTATTACGCCGAAGCCATGCATCATCTGCAATCGATGGCCCGCATCATTTTTCTGGATGTGCCGGCCGAAGAGATCCGGCAGCGGATCGGCGATACTTCGCAACGCGGCGTTGTCATGCGCCCCGGCATGACGCTGGATGACCTCTATACGGAGCGTCATCCGCTCTACATGCAGTATGCGGACTATGTACTGGATTGCGCCGGCAAGCCGCAGGATGAGATCCTTCAGCATATCCGGGGATTCGTTTAAGCAGGCTATTGCTGCTGTTGCTGCATCTGCAGGTATTCCTGCTCGGGTATCATATCGACCTCGGCCTTTACCTTGTGCTCGCCGCCGCCGACCAGCATGCCTTTCACCGGACAGACATCGCCGTAGTCTCGTCCCCAGCCGATCGTGATAAACTCTTCATTGGCCGGTTTGTTGTTGGTGGGGTCCAGATCGAGCCATCCGTTGCGGGGGCAGAATACACCGACCCAGGCGTGTGAAGCATCGGCACCCCGCAGTCGCTGCTTGCCGGGAGGGGGCGTGGTTTGGATATATCCGCTGATATAACGCGCCGCAATACCCAGGCTGCGCAGGCAGGTGATCATGAGGTGGGCAAAATCCTGACACACCCCCCGGCGATGCGAAAGGACTTCCGCAACCGTTGTGGTGACCGTGGTGGATGACGGATCATATTCAAACTCGCTGTGTATCCGCTGCATAAGGTCCATGGCCAGCTCGTGGACCGGGCGGCCCGGTGCGCAGGAACCGAGGGCATACTGTCGGGTTTCCTCCAGATAGGGCAGCAGCGGGGAGTCGAAACAGAACTGGAACGCGTCAGTGCCGGCCGGCCCCCTCAATGTGCGCAGCTCCGCCTGGCTTTGCTCCCAGGGCGTTCCTCCTGTTTGAGGTGCAGGGCGGGATAACACCTCAATCTCGCTCTCTATCAGGACGCGCATGGCTTCGTGCTTCTGTTCAACGGCGCAGTAGGTGGCAATGTTGCCGAAATAGTCGCGATATTCGTTCAGAACAACGGGTTCGGGCAGCACGGTCAGTTTGGACGCGTGACCGGCCTGCCAGGGGACATCACGGGGCTTGAGATGGAGCAGGTTGTACACGAAGGTTACCGGCTGCGAATATTCAAACGTGGTGCGGTGGCGTAACCGGTAGATCATCGTACACCCTCTCCATCCTGCAGGTTTCCCCCGACCAGTGTGAACAACTGCTGCGTGGGTTCCACGTGCGCCAGGTATCTTTCGGTTACCAGGTTGCTGAGCTCCTGCGTGCGGTTGATGATCTCATTCAGCAGGCCGTTGAGTATGTGTCGTTCGCTGTTTTGATCCATCCGCCTGGCTTCGTTCAGGTCAAAGCGTTCAACCAGGCGAATCAGGTCATGCGCGAGGATTTGTTCGGTAATCTGTCCATCGCGCGGCAGGTTGGAAAGAATGCGGATGTGTTCGTGAATCAATTCGAGCTGAAAGGCGATCCCGCGCGGATTCGCAGGATCCTTCAAAAGCAGGTCGAGCAGCGGAAGTATCGATGCTCGTGTCTGGTAACGGGTGCGGTAGGTGATGGCGCTGCTCGCAATTTCGAGGACGGCGTCGAGTACCGGTTCCTCGTAGTCACTCGGATGAGTCAGCAGTTCGCGCAGAAAAATTGCATTCATGGTGGCGCGCTCCATTCGGAAGCCCATATCCATGAAATGCCAGCCATAGCCGTGGGTCATGCTCTCATAGCCCAGGCCGGAAAACGCGGCAAGAATCATGAGCAGTTCATCGAGCATGGAGGGAATGTCGAGCGATGATCGGCGGAGTTGGTGGTCCATCCGGTCCAGGATGCGCCAGGTGTCGATGCTGATCCGGTCGCGTACCATGATGCCGATGCGCACCGACTGCTGCAGCGCCCGGTAGAGGTTGTTTGGATGCTCGCTGTCGTAGATCACATCATAGATATACCGAATCGTGGCATCCATGTTGGCAATGGGCGCTTCGATGATGCAGGCTTCCGGCTTCTGTTCCGTCATGACTGCCAGTGCACGCAGCAGCTCGGAAAGTTCGGGCGTGCCGTCCGGCAGGGTTTCTTCCGTAAGGCGGCGCATGATGGTGCGCAGCATCCGCGATTGCAATTCGGCCCGCTGTATATACCGCCCCAGCCAGAACAGGTTGTCGGCGATACGGCTGGGCAGGGTTTCGCCCGGCCGCTCCACTTCCAGTTCCGAGCCTTCCTGTGGAAGCAGACTGATTTTTGAAACCTCATCTTTTGCGATGACCCAGGCATCCTTGGAGCCGCCGCCTTTCTCCATGGCCACCACCATGGAATCCGCCTTGATGGATGTCCTGATCAGCCCGCCGGGCATAACCTTCCAGCCGTTGCGCGTTGCCGTTACATACGCCCGCAATATGATATGGCGCGGGGAGAGATTCCCTTCGAACCAGCAGGGAGCAATGGACAGCGGGATGCTTTCCTGGGCAATAAAGTTTTTCGGGTTTGCCTGCATGCGGCCGATCAGGTCGGTGCGTTGGTCGGGGCTCAGCTGTCCCGGGAAAACCGCAGGTTCGCGGATGTGCGAGAAGGCCGGCTTGATCACCCAGCTGTCGAGATTGTCGATCACCTGCTGAAGCTCGGCCGGCTGGCCGCACCAAAGGGTGGGTACCGACTGCAGCAGCGGTTCTTCGCCCAGCAGTTGGCGGAACAGCACCGGCAGGAACGGGAGCAGGGCGGGCGTTTCCGCGAGTCCGCTTCCCAGCGCATTGGCAATCACCACCTCACCCGCAACCGCCGCCTCGACCAGACCGGGAATGCCCTGGTTGGAATCAAACGCAAGAGGATCGCAGTCGAGATCGGCCTGGCGGCGCAGGATGACGTCGACCCGCTTCAACCCGCCGAGGGTTTTGATATACACCTTATTCTGACGGACCGTCAGGTCGTTGACCTGCACCAGCTGGTAGCCGAGATAGCGGGCGAGATAGGCGTGTTCGAAGAACGTTTCGTCATCGGGCCCGGCGGTCAGGATGACGATGCGCGGCGCATGACCGCTGCGGGGCGAAAGTTCGCTTAAGCGGGCGCGCAGTTCGGCGAAAAATCCGGCGAGGCGCTGCACGCGGCTGTCACGGTACATCGAGGGAAACGTGCGTGACACCACCAGCCGGTTTTCCAGCGCATACCCGGCGCCGGTAGGCGCCTGAGTGTGATCCTTCAGCACCCTCCATTCACCGTTGGGCATCCGTGCGAGGTCGACGGCGAGCATGTCGATATAAATACGGTTGGGCGGCGAGATCCGGCAGCAGGAGCGATGGAAAGCCGGGTTTGCATAGACGAGTTCGGGGGGGAGGACGGCCCGGGTCAGCAGGTCCTGATTTCCGAACAGGTCGGCCAGCAGTTCATTCAGCAGGTGCGCCCGCTGGATCAATCCGGTGGATATGGTATCCCATTCGTCGGGCGATATAACCAGCGGTATGGGATCGAGCTCCCACGGCCGGCTGATATCGCCTGGATCGCCGAAGGTGTTGTAGGTTACACCATTCTGGCGGATCGATCGCTGTGCCCGCTGCCAGCGAACGATCACGTTGTCACGACCGTAGTCCTCGAGGCGGTTCAGCATGGGCTGCCAGTGGGGACGGATGGTTCCATCCGGATGCATCATTTCGGGGTAGGCACCGGGGATGGGTCGGTATTGTTTGGTCAAAGTGTCCATGAATCAGAAATTCCCGTTACTGCCGGCGGAGGTCCAATGTGACGGGCGCTTCCGCATCCGGTTTGAGCGTGCGCACATGCAGCGTTCCGGGGGTGTGTCCAAAGGGCTTGAATCGTTCGCCCCGGCGGGTTTCCGCTTCGAGCGCGTTGATAGGAAATATTTCATGGTTTCTGCCTCCGGGGTGCCCGACGTGATAGGTGCACCCTCCGATTGCATGCGCATTATGACGATCCATCAGATCAAAGACAAGCGGCGCATGCACCGGGATCGTGGGGTGCAGGCAGCTCGCCGGCTGCCATGCCCGGTAGCGGACGCCGGCGACATATTCACCCGGCCGGCCGGTTGGTGTGAGCGGTAGGTTGATGCCGTTGACGGCCATTCCATGCCGGGAAGGATCCATCCCGCACACGTTCACCTGGAGTCGTTCCAGCGAGGAATCGACATAGCGGACGGTGCCGCCGCCTCCGGCTTCCTCGCCGAGTACCAGCCAGGGTTCTATGGCCTGGCGCAGCTCAATCGTGATGCCGTCATATTCCACCGTGCCGATGATCGGAAAACGGAATTCATAATGCGTGATGAACCAGTCCTGCTCGAACGGATAGCCGGCATTGTTTAGATCGCTGATCACCTCGGCAAAGTCGGTCGCGACAAAATGAGGCAGCATAAACCGGTCGTGCAGATGGGTGCCCCAGCGCGTCAGCGGGACGCGATACGGCTGCTCCCAGAAATGAGCGATCATGGCGCGCAGCAGCAACTGTTGGGTCAGGCTCATCCGGGCATGCGGGGGCATTTCAAACCCCCGGAACTCAACCAGCCCCAGACGGCCGCTGGTGCTGTCGGGCGAATAGAGCTTGTCGATGCAGAATTCAGCCCGGTGTGTATTGCCGGTCAGGTCCGTCAGCAGATGGCGGAAGATGCGGTCGACGAGCCACGGCGGAACCTCGCCCCGGTCCGGAATCTGGTTGAATGCGATCTCCATTTCATACGCAGCGTCCGGGCGCCCTTCATCGATGCGCGGGGCCTGGGAGGTCGGCCCTACAAAAAGCCCGCTGAACAGATAACTCAGCGACGGGTGGTTGGTCCAGTATCCGATCATTGAGCGCAGCAGGTCCGGCCGGCGGAGGAAGGGGGAGTCCGCCGGAGTCGCACCGCCCACGACTACATGATTGCCACCGCAGGTGCCCGTATGCCGTCCATCGAGCTGAAACTTATCGGTACGCAGCAGGTTATGCCGGGTCTCTTCATACAGGACCGTCGTATTGTGCACCATTTCCCGCCATGAGTAGGCGGGATGTACATTGACCTCTATCACGCCCGGATCCGGTGTGACCTTCATGTATTCGATGCGCGGATCGTGTGGCGGCGTGTAGCCCTCGATCGCGACCGGAATGCCGGTAATGAGCGCGGCCTGTTCTATGGCCGCGATCAGGTCGAGATAATCCCTGATGGCGGAGAGCGGCGGCATGAAGACATAGAGACGGCCTTTGCGGGCTTCGACACAGAGTGCGGTGCGGACCACCCATCCGGCCGACTCCCCCGTTTGAGGAACACGGTCAGCCGGCGATTCTTTGACCCGGGATTTTGGCGTGGATGCAGATTTTTTATCCGGCTGCTGCACAATCAGTTCAGAGGGCGCGGTCAGCGGTTCGTACCGGGCCGAGGGGTCGGCGGGCATCATTACCGGGCGGTCGGCGGGGTGCGCCCAGGGCAGTTTTTCCAGCGGCAGCCGCAGGCCGAGCGGGGAGTCGCCGGGAATAACGTACAGGTGCTTGCCGCGCACCATCCACATGCCGCTGTGCCATGTCGGTCCATCTTTGTCATACCTGCGCTGGATCGGCAGGACGTATCCGATGGGTTTTTCCAGACCCTGCCGGAACAGCCGGAGCAGCTGTTCGCGTTCCATGGGGTCGTCCAGCTGGTTGTCAAGCGGATCAATGTTAAGCGGCAACCCTTCCTCCCGAAGCGAAAACTGGATGGGATCTTCGAAGGCGGGGGCCATGTATTGGTCCGGCACGCCAAGCTGCCGCGTGATCTCCTCGGTCAGCTTCATGGCGTCGTCGGGGCCAAAGCCATAATCGGTTGTCTCGGATGCGATCAATTCGTCGTGTGACCAGATCGGGATGCCATCCTTGCGCCAGTACAGTCCGATCGCCCAGCGGGGCAGGGGTTCACCGGGGTACCACTTTCCCTGACCGAAATGGAGCAGTCCGCCGGGGGCAAAGCGTTGGCGCAGGCGCCGTATAAGATCCTCGGATAACGGTTTTTTGGTCGGGCCGATTGCTGCGCCGTTCCATTCATCTGCCTCCAGGTCCTCGGCCGAGACAAAGGTGGGTTCGCCGCCCATGCTCAGGCGTACATCACCCTCCTTAAGGTGGCGGTCAACCTTGTCGCCCAGCGCAAGAATCGCCTTCCACTGGCCCTCGGAATAGGGCTTGGTCACCCGAGGATCTTCATGCATGCGCATCACCGACATCTGCACATCAAAATCAACCTTGCAGGGCGAAAGCGCGCCCTCAATGGGCGCTGCGCCCAGGGCTTCGGCCGACGCGGTCAACGGGAGATGCCCTTCACCGCAGAAGAGTCCGCTGGTGGCATCCAGCCCAACCCAGCCGGCGCCCGGCAGGTAGACCTCGCACCAGGCATGCAGGTCGCAGATATCCTCCGATACCCCCGCCGGCGCATTCGGGTCCACCGGCTTTTCATCGGCGACGAGCTGGATGGAATAGCCCGAAACAAACCGGGCCGCCAATCCCTTGCAGCGGAAGAGGTGAACCAGCAGCCATGCAAAATCGCGACAGCTTCCTTCGCCGCGGGAGAGGGTTTCCTCGGGGGAGTAGACTCCGGGATCCATGCGCAGGGTGTATTTCAGATGGCCGTTGACCATCTGGTTGACGCTTGCAAGAAAGTCGATTGTGCCGGTCTCGGAATCATCGATCCGGTCAAGAAACGCCTGGCACAGGGGTTCCGGCGGGAGCGGCTTGAGGTAGGGTTCGAGATCGTGCTTCAGCGCCGGCGCATACTCAAACGGATATTTTTCCGCATATTTTTCGAGGAAGAAATCAAATGGATTGATCGGCTTCAGCTCTGCCACCAGATCGACTTCCACCTCAAAGGATTCCGTCGTGCCGTTGACGAGCAGCCGCGCCTGATAATTGTTCTGGGGATCCTGCACCCAGTTCAGGAAATGGTCTTCCGGCCGAACCCGCATGGAATAGCTGACAATGGGCGTTCTGCAGTGCGGCGTGGGGCGGAGGCGGATGACCTGCGCCCCCAGCTCTACCGGTCGGTCATAGTGGTATCGGGTCTTATGGTTCAGGGCAACGCGAATGGCCATACGGTCAGCCTCAGGATTGCAGGTTCGGTTCGGGATTGAAGGTCTTGTAGATCGAGTCATGCAGCACATTCAGCTTTTTCTGCAGCTCATCGATAAACTCGTGCAGCCCGAAATGGATGATCGCTTCGGGCGTCATATTCTTGATGCGCATGATGAGTTCCATCAGCAGCCGGTGCGGGTCCTTTTCGATATCCCCGGTAATCCGGTATAGGCAGTTCAATGCCTGGCGTAGACAGAAGAGAATGGCACGCGGAAAGCCGCGATCCAGCACGATCATGCGGAGCACGTTGTGGGGTTCGATCAGGCCGTAGGTGCGGGTGTAGACCTCGGCGGCGTCGAGCGACACCAGCATGGCACTCCATTGCAGATCATCCAGGGTGGTGCCGACGTCTCGGGGGCTGGGCAGGAGGTGGAAATATTTGACGTTCAGCAGGCGCGAAGTTTTGTCCGCCCGTTCAAGGTATTCGCCCAGCCGCCAGAAATAGTATCCCTGCCCACGCTCCATGGTCTCGGAAACAATGCCGCTGATATGCATATCCGCATGCTTGGTTTCGCTGCACAGTTCGAATACGCGGCGATGAAACTGCGCTTTCTCGCGGGTGGCCGCCGGAACCATCTTTCCCAGGGTGTTTAATTCCTCAAACAGGTCGGTCGGAAGAATTTCGCGCAGCCCGCGTGCGTTATCCCGGGCGGCGCTCAGACAGCGGGCAATCGAGTTTGGGTATTCCGGATTAAACACCAGGAAATGCATGACATTCTCACGCGACGCTTCGCCGTAGCGGGCCTTGAACAGCTCCATGTCGCCGGTGATTTCAATCAGGGGCGCCCACTGCTCAAGACCGGTGCCCTCCAGGTCCAGGTTCAGATAGTAGCTGGCTTCCAGAAAGCGGGCCGTATTGGAGGCCCGTTCCACGTAGCGGGAGGTCCAGTAAATAGTGTCGGCAACACGGCTCAGCATGGTGTAGCCTCCTGTTCTGCTTCCAGGTCCACGACCCAGGTATCCTTCGTGCCTCCGCCCTGCGATGAGTTTACCACCAGAGAATCCTTCTTGAGCGCCACCCGCGTCAGTCCGCCGGGTAAAACATACGAGTCGTCGCCCCGGTGCAGGATAAAGGGGCGCAGATCGACGTGCCGCCCTTCAAAGTGATCACCCACCAGCACCGGTGCCCGGGACAGGGCCAGGGTGGGCTGTGAAATATAGTTTCTGGGGTTTTCTTTCAGCACCTTGGCAAATGCATCGCGTTCCTCCGGCGTGGAGCGCGGACCGATCAGCATGCCGTACCCGCCCGATTCGCTGGCCGGCTTGACGACCAGCTTTTCGAGGTTGTCCAGTGTATATTCGAGTGCCTCGCTGTCGTAGCAAAGATGGGTAGGCACATTGGGCAGCAGCGCCTCTTCGCCGAGATAGTAACGAATCATGTCCGGGACAAAGGCGTAGACGACTTTGTCGTCGGCCACCCCTGTGCCGGGTGCATTCGCGAGTGTCAGCCGGCCTTCGCGAAACGCCTTCATCATGCCGCGGCAGCCCAGTGCCGAGTCATCCCGGAAAACTTCGGGATCGATGAAGTCGTCGTCGATGCGGCGGTAGATAACGTCCACGCGCTGCAGGCCCTGGGTGGTCTTGGCGCAAACATACTTGCCGTCATACACCAGATCGCGCCCTTCCACCAACCGGGCACCCATCTGCCGGGCCAGAAAAGCATGTTCAAAATAGGCGGAATTATATATGCCCGGGGTGAGGACGGCGACGTTGGGGCGTTCGACGCCCTCCGGCGCGACATGGTGCAGCATCTTGCTGAACTGATCCGGATAGTCGATCACCCGCCGGACATGGCTGCGGTGGAATACTTCCGGAAAGTTGCGCTTCATCAGGATGCGGTTCAGCAGCACATATGAAACGCCCGAGGGAACCCGCAGGTTGTCCTCCAGGACAAAGAAGGTGCCTTCCTCGTCGCGAATCAGATCGGTGCCGGTGACGTGGGCCCAGACCCCGTGCGGGGGGTTGAGATCCTGACACTGCGGCAGATAGCCTTTTGAGGAGGTGAACAGCCATTCGGGGATGACCCCGTCAGCGATGATGCTGCGCTCATGATAGATGTCATCGATAAACCGGTTCACGGCTTTGATGCGCTGCTTCAGCCCGGCTTCAACACCGTTCCACTCCGAACCGTCAATTATGCGCGGTACAATATCGAAGGGAATGGTTCGCTCTGTTCCTTCATCAGAGCCATAGACATTAAAGGTAATGCCCATGGTGTGCATGGCCGACTCGCTGGCCGCCTGCCTTTTTCTCAGGTCGCCTTTCGGCAGTCGCTCGATGGCATCCACAAGCAGCTTCGCGATCTTGCGCGGAAGCCCCTGGTTGTCAAACAGCTCATCGAAAAACGTACCACTGTCGTAACCTTCAAAGTTCATCCTGCATCCTCAGTTAAGCCCCTGATAGCATAGGGTATGCCGACTCATTCAGGTGGAATGTTATCAATCGATACCTAGTGATTATAAACAACAGAGAGAGAAAGGGATATAGTAAACCAAAATATTATACCAAAAAGTTATCAACAAGATCACGGATGCATATATGTGGTAACAAATGAGTGAAAACACATAAATGTAATCATGCGCAGTGGATATAATTGACCCCCGCCTGAAATCCATGGCGGATGAGATGCTGTTCGATTTTTTGGCGGGCCGTTCGATTGCCGACCATGGGGAGAATGAAGCAGCTCGCGGGGTCGGGGATATGATCGTGATGTATGACCGGGGTGCCGCATTCGAGGGTGCGGGGTTTGAGATCAATGTAGTGCGTAATCCGGATGCCGAACGCTTCCAGAATGGCGGCCCGTTTACGGGTAACACGGCCGGCCCCCCAGACGACGACATCGGGGTGGTGGGGATTGTTCTTTTCCAGCCACATGGCAAGGTATTCGGTTTTGATGCGGTAAAATGAATCGATGCTGTAGCGGGTGTCGGTGCGCGACAGTCGGTCAGGTGGATCGTTCCAGGTCATCAATTCCTCGTCGACCTTGGCCATGTTTACGCCGTTCGCCATCCAGCGCAGCCAGAGTTCATAGTCTTCGGGAAAGGGGCCGTCCCGATAGGCCCCATACAGTTCAAACAGCTCGCGGCGGAACATGACGGAGGGATGGGCAAACGGCGATTCAACAAAACGGTTGAGCGCAATATCTTCCGATGCGATCAGCGAATTGGTCCAGTCGACATAGTCTGCATAACCCGCCTGCAACTCCCGATCCCCGCCAAACGCCACCCGGCTTCCCACAAGACCGATATCGGAATAGACATCCAGATAGGCGGATTGAAGATCCATGCGCGACGGGTGGCACAGGTCGTCGGCATCCATGCGGGCGATATAATCGCCGGAGGCCGCAGCCAGACCATCGTTGAGTGCCGGGGCGATTCCGCGGTGAGAGTGATCCAGCAGGATGATGTCTTTCTGATGATGAAGCAGTTCCATCGTTCCATCGGTCGAGCCGTCGTTGACCACAATGATTTCCAGTTCGGGGATGGTCTGAGCGCGCAGGCTGTCCAGCGCCCGCACGACGGTGTCTTCGGCATTGTAGACCGGCATGACGACGGAAACCTTCATGCAGGAACTTAACCATATTCTGCGCAGAAGCGCAGGGGAAAATGCAGTTTGTGAATTTTGCTGTCAGGAGGGTAGGGTTCCTCCCATGGAGGATAGATAGGCGGGGCGAAAAAAAGCGAACCGGGCCAAAGCCTGGTTCGCTCTGCTGCCCGCTGTTGCCAGGCAGGGTTTTGCAGTCTTATCTTATTCCAATTCCGTGCTCACCTGATAGAACGCCGTGTCGGAACCAATCGTGGAGGTCGCTGATAAACTGCCGCCTGTGCCGGAAACCCCGGAACAGCCCGGTGATGGATCCGTCGTCCATGATCCTCCGGTCAGGCTGGTTTTGTACTTCACGTCATAGGTCTGTCCCGCGACGCTCGTCCATTGCAGTGCAACACCGCCGCTCACCGGTATGATGATCAGGTCGTTAACGCCGATGACCGGTGTGGTTCCACCCTCGGTCGTGATCTCAAAGTCCTTCACGATCGTGCCTTCTCCGCCGCCCACGTAAACGCGGACGGGAGCGTTTGTCCACATGCTTACGCCATTCGTGAGGAGCGTGCTCACGGTGCCGAGATTCTGATCCGGCTCGAAAGCCCCTCCCGTATAATCGCTGTCGATGGTAATGAAGACCGAATTGGACTCCGCGCTGTAAACGATTTTTGCCCGTATGGTATTGGTGCTGACGACCGGAGCGGTGAGGATCTGCTCCCCGCCATCTTCCACAGCCGGCGAACCGGATACAAACTTGAACAGAGAGGTGTTATAGACACCGCTTCCCGCCGTAGTATCCTTGAACTCGGCCACAACGCCATTCACGCCGGCGAGGTTGAGCTCGGGCACGCCATAGTTGTCCGGGACGCCCGTCTGGATGCCCTGTCCCATGCCGATGTAGCCGCTCAGATCGCCCGCGCCACTGAAAGTCAGCGTTGCGTAAGCGACAAAGCTGGCTTCATTGTAATTCGTCGCGATCGTTTTCAGCAGGTTGCGTCCGGAAAAGCCGACGCCTTCACCGAATGTTGCGCCTTCTGCATCAAAGCTGATTGTCGCGTCCGGGTTGGTGGACCCCGTGGTCAGGCCGATCATTGCCAGCTCGTGCAGGGTGCTGGCCTGGTCGGTGTTGCCCGTGAAGCCCTGCAGGTCGTTGGTCAAGGAGTGTGCGTTAGGCACCGCCGGTGTTACCAGAGCGAGATTGGCGGATGCTGCGGTTTCGTTGCCGTTCAGATCACGTGCCTTTACATTGAAGGTGTAGTTTGCCCCCGGCGTCAGGCCGGCAATCGCATAATTGGTGCTGCTCTGCCAGGTGCTGCTGAGGCTGCCGTCCGTAACACAGGTGAACAGATACTCAACCGCGCTCTGGTCATCGGTAGCTGTGGTGGCCGTCAATTTGATCGAAATCGGGCTGACTTCACTGTCTGCAAAGGTCATCGGATTCGGAGTGGGAGGATTGAGGTCAGCAGCCAGGGTTACCCCGGTCTCGGTGCTGGACCACCCGGTTTCGTTGTTCTGGGAGGATTTGTCGCGTGCCTTAACCCGATAGTCGTATGGCGTGAGCGGACTCAGGCCGGTAGTATCCGTCCATTCATTGGTGCTCAGCCAGCCACTGTCATGTCCGAGGGTTACGTTCTGAAACAGGTATTCAACCCCGTTGCTGTCCGTCGCTGTAGATGCAATCATTGAAATGGCTGCACCGCTGACGCCAGCGGGAACGGTGTCCCAGGTCAGCGGATCAGGCATCGGCGCAGTGTCATCATTGTCTGCAAGTGTCAGCTCTGTAATCGTTACTGTAACCGAGCCCCAGTCACTGGTGGGATTGGCGTTCAGACCGCTCATCACCCAGCCGGCCTGTGCTAAAAGATCATTATCACCAAACAGGAGCTCTTTTTCGAGGGTGTAGGTGCCCGTTGACGTAATGTTGGTAAGCTCGATAGCGACCTGGTTATAGTTGTTGTTCGGATCCAGCAGCTTAATGAAACCCTGACAGGTGTAATTGGTGTCGGACAGATCGTTGGCATCCACAGTAAAGGTGAATATCACGTTGGTTTTGCCGAAACCTATGGGATTGGCCTCATAGAAGCAGTTGGCCTCCATCCATTTGTTGCCGCCGCCTTCTCCGTCAGACCAGAAGGGATCGTCCGGGTTGTAGGTATTGGTATTCGGCAGCAGTTCAAAGGTAACGCCGTCGCTGGTGAGGGCCTGGAGATCGGCGACGCCCCAACCGGCGCCAAATACGTAGCCGCCCTGGCCGCCGCCGCTGTTATCGAACACATTCATGTACCCATTGGGGCCGGCGAAGGCGTCAGATATCTGAGCCTGTGTAACCATGCCAATACAACCCGCCAGTAGGGTAAGTATAATCAGTTTTGCTTTCATGCTGTCTCCTGTGTTTTTTGAAGCATCATCTACCGGCAACCTAATAGAGCCTGCCGCTTTCTTATCGTTGAATAAAAGGTATAAATGAAAGCGCTTACAATGTAAAGCGCTAATTTTGTACAAAGTGCCGTATTTGTGATTATACTAAGGAATACCGCAGATATTTTAATTATTTTGGGCCGTAACAGATCGGCTGCGGACGGGCTTTAAGGCGCGTCTCAGTGCATCCACAGCCGTGACCTTGCATCGAATAAACCTTTTATTCATACAAATAATAGTGAAAATATTCAACTTGACCAATTTGCGGGATGAGCTTTTAGTATGTAAAGCGCTTACAATCAGGTGTATTAAAGGACGACGATAGTATATGGCTACTCTATATGATGTTTGTGAAAAAACGGGACTTTCCACGGCGACCGTGTCGCGGGTGATCAACGGCAGCGGGCTGGTGAAAGACGCGACCAGGGAGCGCGTGCTGAAGGCCATGGAAGAGCTGAATTACCGTCCGAGCCATGCGGCCCGGATGCTGGCCGGTCGAAAAACCGATACCATCGGCGTGATCCTTCCGCTGCTGGACAATGGATATTATGTTCAGGTGCTGCGCGGGATCGATGAAGTTTCCACCCGGGAAAAGCTTAAGCTGATGATTTCCTTTTATCACTCGGAAGCCGACATGGTGGAAATTCTCCGTTCACTGAGCGGCGAAGGGCTGGCGGACGGCCTGATTCTGATGAATAATCCGTTCTTTCAGTCGGATCGGGTTCGCGAACTGGCGGGAAAAGAGATTCCGGTTGCGCTCATCGGTCAGTCGCACGGCTCGCTTAAAGCCATGGATTCCGTTCTGATCGATAACTTTCACGGCGCCTATTCGGCGGTTGAACATCTGCTTAAGCGCAAGCCTGAACGATTGGTACTGCTAACAGGGCCGAAGGATAACCACGACAGTGACCAACGCCTCCAGGGTGCGAAGAAGGCCATTCAGGATGCATCCAGCGATGCAGATGTAACCATTCTGATCGGTGATTATTATCACGACGGGGGCCGTGCGGTCTTTGAGGCATATGTCGCCGACGGGAATTCCATGCCCGACGCCGTATTCGCGTTTAACGATGCCATGGCGCTTGGGGTTCTGGATGTCATCAACCAACGGCAACTGCGCATTCCGCAGGACATTCAGGTGATCGGCTTCGATAACAATGAAATCGGGCAGTACATCGGTTTGAGCACCGTCGGCTTTCCTATGATGCAGATTGGCGAGGAAGCTGCCCGGCTCGTAGTGGAACGCATCAGGAACTCGGATACCAAGCCTATTACGCTGACCATGGGCACGGAGCTGATCGCGCGCAAGACCACGGCATAGCAGATTATTCGTTGAGCGCCGCATCGGTATGATGTTTTACGCCGGGTGAGGGCACCCGGCCTGCCAGGGGCCAAGGATTAGCTGTAGGCCCGATGACCCCATAGGGCGATTCAATCATCAGGAACCGGGCCGCAAACTTTAGGCCCAATGATCCTATAGGGCGATTGCACGGTAGGAAACAAAGGGTGAAAAACTGTAGGCCCGATGACCTCATCGGGCGATTGTACTAAGGGTTTCTGGACTCTTTTATTACTCGCTCCAGCACATTATTCAACGCAATCAGGGTGCGCTGACTCTGAAGAATGAAGCTGGATTGGTCAGAGCATATGTGACGGTGTTTGTGCTGCCGTCGCCGACAATGGTTTCCATCAGGTTCCAGGTTGTGTTGGTCAGGCTGTCCTTGAAAGCCACTTCATAGCTGATACCGTTCTGCGTGGGAAAACTGATCCGGACGGTTCCGCCTGTCACCGAGGAGCTGAGCGAAAAAGGGATAGAGGGATCGCCGACCCGCGATGCATGCACATCGTCAAAATGCATGGGGCCCAGGTTGCCCGGTTGGTTCACGTTGAGCATATAGAATCCCACGGTTGCTGTGCCGGCTGGAGCCTCCGCCTGCGCCTCGCTGAAGATCCAGCTTTCCGTCGCGCTGCCGGCGGTCAGCTTCGGTGTCGATTCCGCACCGAAGTAGGGGCCGGCGGCGGCCGTGCCGGTGTCGATGGAAGCCGGGTCGAGTACCGTTCCGCTTTCATCCCTGAATTCGATCTTGAACAGCCCGAAGGAACTGCCCGTGATCGGAGAACCTGCCGGATTCAGCAAATATCCCTGCAGGTTGAAAACATCCCCGGTACTGGCCGGAAAACTCTGCGACACATTCGGGGAGGCCCAGTCGCCGGCACCCGTACTGTCGATAACGAGCGAATCTATCCCGCCATGGTCATAAGCCGCAGAAACAGCTGCTGATCCACCGCCCAGGCTCTGATTCCAGCCGGTAAGGCCATCTTCAAATCCTGGATTATCAAGCAGATTTTCTCCGGGCTGCGGCGGGGTCTCGGTTGATGTTCCGCCCAGCACCGTGTGGCCGTTGTCATAGATGCGGATCCAGTCGATCCGGTATTCGGCCGGGAAGGGGGCGGTAATGCCGTTTGCGTTGAGGATGCCCGTATAATTTCCTCCGACAGCCAGGTTGAACAGAAAGAAATGGGGCTCGTGGAACTCCTCGAGATCCGATGCCGCCCCGCCGGAAATATCCATGCCCCAGATCCAGTTGTTATCGATGAAGGTATTGACCGAGCTCGGCGTCCACTCAAGCCGATAGGTGTGGAAAGAGCCGTTGAGGTTGGACGGCCGATCCTTGTATTGACTCCACTGCGCATGCCCGCCGCTGTGTTCCCAGTGGGCGGCGGAGGCCACGCGGCGATTTATCCTGCCGGCGGCGATGGCGGCGGAACTGCCCATTTCCAGGACATCGATTTCACCGCACTCCGGCCATCCAACGCTTGGGAAATTGTTGCCCAGGGTCCAGAATGCGGGCCAGAGCCCGTCGGCCAGATCGGGGGTCTGTATCCGCGCCTCGACGGTTCCATACTTGAAGGTCAGCTTGTCCAGGGTTTTGATTCGGCCGGAGCTGAAATAGCTGCCCGATCTGCGGGCGGTAATCACGAGATTGCTGCCGTCGACCCAGACATTATTTGTGCTGGTCGTATAATCCTGAAGCTCGGCATTGCCCCAGCCCCAATTCCCGATATCGTATGACCAGACGTCACTGTCCGGAGCTGATGTGTAGTTGAATTCCTCGCTCCAGATCTGTCCGTGCGACGCGGTGAGCACGCCGCACATGGCGAGCATTAAAAGAAAGAGCCTGCTGCCCCGGTTTGC
>JBNKVA010000056.1:0-45485 GCA_050298955.1 Pontiella sp. | reverse complement strand
CCGGCTGGTGGGGCGACAAGATCGCCTTCATCAATCCCGACGGCTCCATCGTACTGGTCATGGCCAATGCATCGGAAAATGATTACGAAGCGACGGTTCGGATTGGTGGGATGGCGGGAAATGACA
This sequence comes from Pontiella sp., assembly GCA_050298955.1. GTDB lineage: Bacteria > Verrucomicrobiota > Kiritimatiellia > Kiritimatiellales > Pontiellaceae > Pontiella. The sequence goes on along the minus strand of JBNKVA010000056.1, from coordinate 45,359 downwards.
CGCTCAAGGTTGAGTTCCCCGCTCACTCCGTCAATACCTTGGTTGTGACACCGTAATGCGTTCGAAAACGGGGAGCGTTGAATAAGAAAAATGTATGGGCGATTCGGCTCGGAAGAGACTTCGAGCCGATTTCTTTGTGCCGGTAGGGTGGTATGCCCCCACAGCGCCGTCTCTATTACCTGCCGACGCGCTGACGGCCGTCTCTGCCTTTATTTCATCAAACGCACTTCAAAGATGCCGCCGGCAACGGAGCCGGGTTCCGCTTCAAACTTGACGGTAAAGACGCCGTTGGCAGCCTTGATGACCTCCGCAGGAATCGCATAGTCCACGGTATAGAATTCATCACCGTGACTGCCGTCCAGCTTAACGGAAGCAATCTTCTGATCGTTGATCAGGATCTTGAAGCTGCGGTCGCGGTCACCGCCGAAATACATCACCCTCAGTTTTGCGGCTTCGCGCTGCTTATCCTGCATGATGTAGCTGAACCAACCGCGGGCATCACGCCAGTGCCGACCTCTATGGGTGCCCATCTGCGAATTGCGGCTTTCGATGAAATGGTCGGATTCAGGCTGCTGCTCGCCGGGATAGACCATGTCGATCGTGGCGGCATTCACCTTTTGCTGTTCCGCCTCGCGGGCGGCCATATCTGCCTGAATTATTGTAGCGTTTTCCGGCGTTTCCTGCCGCCAGTAGACGATGTAGCGGGAGTCATGCACCCGGAAGAAAGGAATCAGATTGAGATTCCTGTATACTGAGTCGGACAGGTTTTCGATCGCGAAGGTAAGCGGTTTTTCCTGGACCGGTTTCAGCTGATCCATCAATGCATCCGGCCGGCTGATAATCATCGGCATTTCATTCAGCGGAATCATTTCGCCCTGGGCAACATGTGCCATGCGCTCGGAGTCGGCCAGCAGGCCGGGCATATCCTTCTCCGTCGTTTTGGCCGCGAGGACGATGGGACCGTAGCGGAAGGAATAGTAATTTGATCCGTCGGGAAGCTGTTCGGCCTCAATATGCATCGGCAGATCTACTTCGATCGTATCGCCGCTCTTCCAGGTGCGAGCAATGGAGACATAGTCGCCCGGCTTCGCGGTCACTTCCACGAGCTGTCCATTGACGGCCACCTGCAGTCCGCCGTCCCGGACCCAGTCGGGATAGCGAAGCTTAAGGGTGAAGGCCGCCGGTCTGGCGGACTTGACCTGAAGCGTGGTTTTGGGCTCATCGGGAAATTGAGTCTGCTGGGTCAGCATGATGCCCTTTTCCTGCCAGCGCAGGGCGGAGGGAATGAAGAGGTTCACATAGAGCTCGTCTTTGGTGTGGGCATAGATCAGTTCACCATACTTGGCGTGGTTTTCCAGGCCCGAGCCGACGCAGCACCAGAAGCATTCATGCGGTTGTGAATAGACGCGGTAGTGGCCGGGCCGCATCGGCGTGAAGTAGACAAAACCGCCCTTGTCGGGATGCTGGGTGGAGAGGATATGGTTATAAAGCGCCCGTTCATAAAATTCCATGTAGCGGTCCTGCGGATCGGACAGAAACAGCATTTTGGAAAGTTTGATCATGTTGTAGGTATTGCAGGTTTCCGGGCCCTGTTCGCTTTCGACCATCGGGGAAAAATCATCCATCGGATGAAAATGCTCGCGCACGCTGTTGCCCCCGATGGAGACGGACCGTTCGTTCGCGACATTTTCCCAGAAGAATACCGACGCTTCATTCCATTTCTCGTCGTTTTCAAGATCGGCGATGCGCTTAAAGCCGATTACCTTGGGAATCTGCGTATTGGCGTGCATGCCGGTCAGAAATCCGCCGTCCTTGCGCATGAGCGGGTCGAGGATGGCGCGCTGCGAGAACTGCCGCGCCAGCTTCATGTATTTGTCCTTGCCGGTAATGGCGGCGACATCGGCAAAGGTTTCATTGAGGCCGCCATACTCGCTGCGTAGCATATCCTGGATCTGTTCGTCGCTGAGATCATCAACGATGTCAATCATCCAGTCGGTCAGGTCGATGAGCATCCTTTTAGCATCCTCGCTGCGGCCGAAAAGATAGGCGTCTCGCAGCCCCGCATAGGTCTTGTGGATGTTGTAGAGGGGCACCCAGCGATCATTGAGCCCAAAGGGCGCCGCGCGGATGTTACCCTCCTTAATCTCCTCCCAGATGGTTTCTCCGTTCGGAACGCCTCCGATATAACCGTTTCCGTTTTCCTGCTGTGCACGCTTGAGCTGATCGATCATATAGTCCAGTCGCTCCTTCATGCGCTCGTCGCCGGTGGAGGCATACATCATGGCCAGTGCTGAAAGGTAGTGGCCGCCGATGTGCCCGTCCAGGCCGGTGTTTTCCCAGTTACCGTAGCGCGCCTTTTTCGTATGTAGTCCGGCTTCTTTCAGGAAAGGCGCCAGCAGGCGATCGGGATCCATCTCGAGGATGTAGTCCATGTCGACCTGCTCGGCCTGTTTGAACGGGCCGTCGAGCAGGCGCACATCCTGCAGTGCAAAGCCTTCCAGCTTATCGCGTGTTTGTGCCATGCCCAGTATGGGGGTCAGGCAGAGTGCTGAGAGTAAAATTGTTTTCTTCATGTGGTGTGATCCTTCATCTGTTGTTCAATGGAGTTTAAATCCTACTGTCTAAAAACGGCGTGACCTTTATATAGGAGACATTAGGTCATGAATCACGCATTTAATACCTTGGTTCTTTGTCTCCTTGTACTTCCGTATGCCCTTTCAGGATGTATGGGTGAAAAACCCGGTTTTTCAGGATAATCCGGAGCTGGAATACACGATACCAGCAGGAAGAAAACAGAGAAAGAGCTGCAGGTAAATTTGTCCTGTGTCTGCAAAAGGCACTTTTAATAGTCTTTTAGTTACCGTTGGCTCAGGCTGCATTGGTGCAGGTGCACCTTTAATATACAATGCGACATCAATGCCTGATTTCTGCCAACCTAATTCACATTATCTGTACGCACTATCCTGCTCCCGAGTGCAAAAAACTCGTGGGGATTTATTGGCGGAGTTACAGGATCAAGGTCGCATTCGTTTTGAAAATAATCGCACTTTTATTTGGGAGCGTACTGGATGCGGTGACATTAACGGGTGCAGGACATGCAAGCGCCGCGGCTGTTTTGTCAATCACCAGTGTGCCCTCGATGGGTGGCAAAAGAAGGGGGTATGCGATTCCAGTCCGTCTGCACTGGAGGCGAGCTGGTTCTATAACTGGAACCTCAACTCCACCTCTTCATCCGACTTTGAATATGTCGCGACCCGCCAAACGCGCTGGTCGCCCGGCCTCAACCAGGACTGGGCGTACCGGGGTGCCAACCACCTCCTTTCCTCAGGCGTGATCACCAGCTCCCTGGGCGGAGGAACCAATGCAGTCAGTTATACGTATGCATCCAATCTTCTGGCTGGCGTTACCTACACCGGCAAGGTGGTGATCGCCGGTATTAATCCGGTCGGCTCTACCACGAACAAATGGGAATTTACCATGGGGGGAGACCCGGGTTACGGTATCTATATCGCTTCCTCGAACAATCCGGTCTTTGATGCGGATGATGTGACTCAGTTCGAAGAATCTCTTACCCCCACGAACAATATCCGCGGTGATCCACTCGATCCCAACGCCAACGACGGCTTTACGTTTGTGGCGCATGACCGGGATGCTGCGCAAGGACAGCTGTTTACCACGCTGGCGGATTCAGCACAATACGAACTGACTTCGGTGTGGGTTCAGCAGGTGGGCTATACCGAAACGCCCACCTGGGCGAATGTTGAGCAAGATGACGTATTCACGATTCGTATCGTGGAACCGATCAGCAGCACGGACTTCACCGTCCTTAGCACTCAGGATCTTGTAGTCGTGAGCGCCACCAATATCGTGGCCAATGAAGGAGTCGGATCCGGAAAATGGTTGGAATTCCGTTTGCAGACTCCGGTCGTTCTTTCGGGTGATACGCAGTATGGATTCGACCTCTCTTCGCCGAATAACGGACTGAATGCCTTCTTCGAAATGGCTGCAGTAACGAATGATCCGTACAGTGGAGGTTATGCCTACACGACGGCAGGCAGGACATCGACGTCGTTCGGTACGGTGCACACAACAAGTGATCGCACCTTCTTCGTGCAGCTTGCACCCTACACCGGCGGCGGCCCGACGGTGACGCCCAACGTCACTGCCTTCAGCGTTACAGAGGGGTCGGCAACGCTGATATGGGAATCCGAAACCGGTGTTAATTATGGTGTTCTGCATAAGAGCTCGCTCGCTGGGGGTTCCTGGACGGAAGTAACCAATGTCCCGGGTGCCGGAGCAAGCACCCAGGCTACGGTTCCTGCGGGATTGAGTCAGGAATTCTTCAGGATCGAAGAAAACTAGCATTATACTTTGATTTCGGCTGAATCCCCTCAAAGTCGATTTCTCTGCCTCCCGGCGGGATTTTTCCCGCCGGCTTTTTTGTGTCCCGGTACGATCTAATCCGGATGATTCGTTCGGGATCATGATGCTCGCCACCTCGAAGCGGGTCAGATCAATCCGGGCACGCCTAGCGCCCTTGGATGTCGGCTCATCATGTAAAATATGATGAAAGAATACTCAGAATTATGATCTTATAAAAATAGTTCAGCCCGTCGGCAATCCTGTATGAACGGGTAGAGGCTTTGGGGTGTCACAATTACAGAATAAATCATTCGGCGGTGCAATGACCGGTTGCAGCGTTCAGGGCCATTGGGGTGGTGCACGGTAAAAGTATGAGGAGGAACAATGAAGACAAGACTGGCAGTTTGTGCCGGCTTGATGGCTGTATTGGCTCCGTTTCCCGCTGCCCATGCCATCTGGTCGATCAGCAATGGCGATTTTGAAGCCGACACCGTCCAGACCAGCAATGTGACGGGGTGGTACAATTCGCTTCCGTACAATCCAACGAACTGGATTGAGGCCGCCTGGGCCGGGCCGGTTGCCTCTCCGAACGGTACGCCGGTTCTTGGACTGGGCTACGAGAACGGAGAGCTGAACTGGGCCTACCAAAGTATCGGGACCAATGATACGGGGTCGAACTCGGTTATTGTCGTGTACGACCTGGGCTCGTTCACCGGTGAACTTCGCCCCGGGCCTCCTCCCGCATTACGGGATATGTTCCTTAATATTTCTGTCTTCGCGGTTGATGAAACCTATAGCGGACCCAGTAATGATGTGGATATTACCTATTCTATGGGTGCCATATTGCTGAACCGGGTCTATGTCTTTAACGGGACCCTTGCTCCGGGCGAAATGACCTATAACAACAGTGTCATCCTGGATGTGACCGGAACGGAGGGCATGGAACTGTATCTGCGCTTCCAGAACCTTGATTCCCCCGCGGATCCGATTCAGAGGCCTGAAATGGCGCTGGACAATATAGAGGTGTTTGCCAGCGTGCCGGCCCTCCACGACCCCATTGTTTCTCCTCAGAACGGGGCGGTCACCAATCCGGTGAGCCTCGTCGCGGCGGTGGAAGACTGGGCCTCTACGGTGGATGCGGATACGATGGAACTCCATCTGGATGGGGTGGATATTACCTCCAACAGCACCATTTCAACCGTTGGCCTCTTTACAACCATCAGCAATGGACCCGCGATCCTGGAGGGCGGCACCACGCACACGGCACGGCTGGTCGTGGCCGGAATCGATCCCGTCTCCTCACTGATAACCAACGACTGGGTTTTTACCGTGGCCGATTCCTTTAACTTTATATCCCGGGAGCCCGCTCCCGAGTCGGTGGTGCAAACCAATGCACCGGTGATCGAGGTGGTCATTGCGGACCTGGACTCCGAAGTGGATGCAGTGTCGCTCTTCCTGGACGATATCGACGTGACGACCAACACCACCGTGGACACCGTCAGCGGAACGACGACCGTTACCCATGCTTCGGCCGCACTGGATCCCGGAGCACATAGCGTTACCGTGGTGGTCACCGGTATAGATCCCCCCGTTACGGTTACCAACTCGTGGATATTTTATAATCAAATGATACCGCCGGTAACACCTCCCACGCTGCAGGTTCTGCATAACGGAAGCATGATACGCCTGTCGTGGCCGACCAACGAAGCGGGATTCGAGGTTCAAACTATCAGCAATCTCGTGGGTAGCGTCTGGCAAACACCGGGATGGGTTCCTGTCATCGAGGGCACCAACTATGTTGTGACCAACATGCCCGCAGCCGATCAGGGATTCTACCGGTTGATCCTGCCCTAGTACCGCACCGTCATACGAGTCCATGAATTAATCCGGGCCGCGCCCGGGTTGAAGCGTGTTGGTTTCCCCCGTCCTTCAGCGGTTTCGGCTTAATGGATTTTTATATCGCATTGATCGGTTTCCTCGACAAATATGGCATGCGCAGATTGGATATTCAGGTGAAGGAGAATGAATATGTCATGTCGTCGGAGTTTTTCCACAGCGGTATCGGTTCTGTTTTTGGTTACGGGTTTGGCGTCGGGCTCGGCGGGAATGGAGCCGCTGGATCCCGCCCGGTATGAGCGTCCGATACGGGTTGCCTGTGTCGGAGACAGCATTACCTACGGCATGGGAACCCAGCCGGGCATGTCATATCCGTCACAGCTGCAGGCCCTGCTTGGAGCTGGCTATGAGGTTGGAAATTTCGGGGTGAGCGCACGCACCCTTCTGCGTAAAGGGGACTTTCCCTGGTGGAACGAGCCGGCGTTTCAGCTCGCACAGGATTTTCAGCCGGATGCCGTGATCATCATGCTGGGGACCAACGACACCAAGCCGCATAACTGGGCGCACAAGGACGAATTCTATACCGACTATCGCGACCTGGCTGATGTGTTTGCCCAACTGCCCGGTAAGCCGAAAATCTATGTCTGCCGCCCGTGTCCGGTACCCGAACCGGGTAACTGGGGGATAAATGAAACCAATATTCAGCACGAAATTGAAATGATAGATCGGCTGGCGGAAGAGATGGGGCTCGGCATGATCGATATGCATGCGGCACTGGTCGATCAGCCCGAGCTGCTGCCCGACCGCGTACATCCCAATACCGAAGGGGCCCTGTTGATGGCTAAAGCGGCCTTTAGGGTATTGACGGGAAAACCTGTTCCTCCCCGTGTAAACAGCTATTTCGCCGATCACATGGTCCTGCAGCGTGGTATGAAGATTCCGGTTTGGGGACCGGGCCTGGACGGCGAATCCATCACGGTGGAGTTTGCCGGGCAGAACGCTTCTTCGGTGGCCAAAGACGGGAAATGGACCGTTATTCTGGAGCCGTTAAAGGCATGCGCGGAGCCGCAAACGATGACCATTTCCAGCGACGGAGGTGGAGCTCGTTCCATCCACGACGTGCTGGTCGGTGATGTCTGGGTGGCCAGCGGCCAATCAAACATGGAGCGTCAGCTGGGTCCGCGCGGTGGCCAGAAAGACATCGTGGGTTGGGAGGAAGCCGCAGCTTCGGCCGATTATCCGCTGATCCGCCAGTACCAGATCCCCAGAAACACATCACCGATGCCGCTGGACGACGGGCACGGATCATGGCTCATCTGTACGCCGGAGACGGCGGCAGATTTTTGCGGTGTGGGGTATTTTTTCATTCGCGATGTCTACGAAGCGCAGCAGATCCCGATGGCGTTGATCCATACCACCTGGGGGGGGACCCCGGCGGAAGCGTGGACGTCGCTTGAGCAGGTAAAGGCGGTTCCGTCGTATGCCGGGCTTGCAGAGACCGTGGAAAAGCTGACCGCTGATCCCTCGATACTGGCGGACATGCGCCAGGCCTGGTTTGAGGAGCATGATGCCGGATCTGCAGGGCAATGGTGGGCGGAGGAAACCACTGCCGGCGGTTGGAGTGAGGTTGAGATGCCGGCCTTTTTTGAGGCCATGGGTCTTCAGAATTTTGACGGGGTGGTCTGGTTCCGGAAGGAGTTTGAAGTGTCGGATCATGCTGCCGGCAAACCCGCCACCCTTGTGCTCGGCCAGATCGACGATAATGACCGGACGTGGGTGAACGGCGAGGTGGTCGGCGAAACCGACGGATGGACACGCAAACGGAACTATTCGATCCCGGCGGGGCTGCTTAAGCCGGGGCGGAATGTAATCGCTGTGCGGGTGCTGGATACAGGCAGCCAGGGGGGCTGGGCCTCCGGTCCCGATGAAATGCACCTGTTTTTCGGAGAAGAGACGGAAACCGTTTCCCTGTCCGGCGTATGGCAGGAGCAGGTGGGCGCGCAACTTACACGGGGTGCGGAGTTCTATGTGCGTGGAAGGTTGAATCAGAACAGTCCTTCAATGCTTTTCAATGCCATGATTCATCCGCTGCTGCCGCAGCCGATCAAGGGGGTAATCTGGTATCAGGGGGAATCGAACAATGACCGCGCGGACGATTATGAAGGGCTCTTTGCGGCCATGATCGAAGACTGGCGTGCGCGCTGGAACTGCGGCGAATTCCCGTTCCTGTATGTGCAGATTGCGCCGTACAAGGGCATGACCCCCGAGCTCAGGGAATCGCAGCGCAAGGTGCTCGCACGGGAACCGAATACGGCCATGGTCGTAACCACCGACGTGGGAGATGCAGAGGATATTCATCCGGCGGACAAGGGGCCCGTTGGCGAACGTCTGGCTCTCGCCGCTCGTGCGCTGGCCTATGGTGAGGATATTGTTTATTCCGGCCCGCTCTATGATTGCATGGCGGTCGAAGGACCGTATGCGGTCATCGGTTTTACCCATGTGGGTAGTGGTTTGATGGTCAGCAACGGTGATCTGAAGGGATTTGAGGTTGCCGGCGCCGATGGGATGTTTGTGCCGGCAACGGCCGAAATCGATGGGGATACCGTTGTGGTTTCCAGCGAACAGGTGAAGGCGCCGACGGCTGTGCGCTACGGCTGGTCGAACGTACCGGACGTGAACCTGTTCAACAAGGAGGGGCTGCCCGCCTCGCCGTTTATGGCTTCCCTTCGATAGAGAAAGGCCGCCGAACGGCGGCCTGTATTGATGCACAGATCATGAGCACTTTCCCGCGCAGGTTCCCGGCAAGTGTTGGATGCGGGCTGTGCGGTGCAGTGACCGCTTAATTAGCGGTGCTAGCCGATGGCATCGGGGCCGGTTTCGTCGGTGCGGATGCGGATACATTGCTCCAGCGGCATGACGAAAATCTTCCCGTCACCGATCGTTCCGCTCTTGGCGGCTTTCACGATGGCCTGGACCGTTTCGTCGACATAGGCATCGTTGACGGCGATCTCGATGCGCACTTTTTCGAGCAGGTTTACGGAGCGGACCTGGCCGCGGTAGTGCTCCGTGAAGCCCATCTGCTGGCCGCAGCCGCGTACGCGGCTGACCGTCATTTTATGAACCTCTGCATGGAACAGCGCTTCCTTAACGTCATCAAGTTTTTCGGGCTGGATAACAGCAACAATCATTTTCATAATTCATTCCTCCGGAATCAGTTTTAGGTTTTAAGTGGTTAAGTTTCAGGTATCAAGTGACCGCAGCGGGAACTTAAAACGTAACACCTACCACATGAAACGCCGCTCTACATCGCCTCTTCGGGGTTGGCTTCAATCATGTGAACAGAGAGGTCGGAGCCGCGCATTTCCTCATGGATGTCCAGACGAATGCCGACCGTCCGCTTGAGTACGCCATATACCAGGGTGCTGGCAAACAGGCAGATGACCACCACGACCGCGGTCACGATCAGCTGCGAAAAGAAGGATACCCCGCCGAGACCGCCGAGGGCTTTCTGTCCGAAAATTCCGGCGGCAATGCCTCCCCATGCCCCGCAGATCCCGTGCAGCGGCCAAACCCCCAGCACATCGTCGATTTTCCATTTTTCGGTTTCGGTTTCAAACATGAAGACAAAGATGCCCCCTGCAAAGGCACCCACCACGGCCGCGCTCACAGGGTGGTAGATGTCCGAGCCTGCACAGACGGCCACCAGTCCGGCAAGTGCGCCGTTATGCACAAAGCCGGCGTCGTTCTTCGATATCAGCATGGCGGCAATCGTACCGCCCACCATTGCCATCAGGGAGTTGATGGCCACCAGTCCGGAGACGGATTCGAGCTGGCCGGCACTCATCACGTTGAATCCAAACCATCCGACAATCAGGATCCAGCTTCCCAAAGCCAGAAAGGGGATGGAGCTGACCTTGATCGACTGCGTTTCGTAGCGCTTCAGGCGTGCGCCCAGCAGGACCACCGCCGGAAGCGCCAGCCAGCCCCCGGTCGCGTGGACCACCACGGAGCCGGCAAAATCGTGGAACGGAGCGCCAAAGGTGCCGGCCAACCAGCCGTCAGCCCCTCCCAGACAGGTGTTGAACCTGCCCCAGGTCATGCCTTCAATCAGGGGATAGACCAGACCGACAAAAATACCCCCGGCCAATGAATTGGTCCAGAACTTGGCCCGTTCTGCCACCCCGCCGGAAATAATCGCGGGAATACAGGCGGCAAAGCCAAGCAGCAGGAAAAACTTTACGTACTCAAAGCCGTGGTTGGCGGACATTTCCTCAACGGGTGCCAGAAAGGAAATCCCGCGGGCAATCGGATAGCCGATCAGAAAATAGACGATTGTGGAAAAGCCCCACTCACAGATGATTTTATTGAGTGCATTGACCTGGTTCTTGTGGCGGACCGATCCCACTTCCAGAAAGGCGAATCCGCCATGCATGGCCAGAATCATGACTGCGCCGAGCAGTATGAATAGGGTGTTTGATGAACTCGCCAGTTCCCCTGCGGCATCCCCGCCTTCCGCAGCCATCGCAGTTCCGGACAGGCACAAGCCTGCCAGGAAAGTGACCGTTGCGGCCACCTTCTTGTATTTCAGCATTCTCTCTCTCCTGTTTGTTACATCCTCGAGTCGTGACAACACGGCCTCCCAACCGTGTCTACGTCCGGCCCAACAAAGTGGAGGGGAACACAGTGCAGAGAGTGTGCCATAAATATATAGTACATAATAGGTTATGTATTACAAAATGTTTGGGGAGAGTGGCTTATCAATCGTACACGCAACAACATTGTAGCTCAAAACCAGAGTTATAGATACAAATATGTATCTTTAAGGCCCGAGATATTTCAAATATGGAATAATAGGGCCCATGAACCAGCTGCGGGATGCAACCGTTCGTGGTATTCATTATCATGGGAGTCGCCGGGTGGGGGCACCCGGCCTACACAGTTTACACGTACAGGTGAATGTAGGCCCGGTCCCCTGACCGGGCGTTCGTCGGAAATGGGATATGAACCATAAAAAAGGGCCGCTCGGAAGCGGCCCTTTCTTCCTGGCAGGCCTATGGTTTTTAGATTGCCTCGCTCCCGCGTTCGCCGTTGCTGATGCGAATGCACTCATCGAGCGGGGTGATGAAGATCTTGCCGTCGCCGATGGTCCCGTTATCTCCCTGGCGGGCGGATTTAAGGATGGCATCGACCGTAATGTCAACGAACTCCTCGTTGACGCCAATCTTGATCTCCACCTTGGGGATCAGGTTGGGGACCACCACCTGGCCGCGATAGATTTCCGTGCCTTCCTGGCGGCCGTGGCCATCTACGCGACTCACTGTGATGCGGGAGATTTCTGCGGCGATGAGGGCCTCGCGCACTTCATCAAGTTTGCTTTCCTGAATAATTGCTGTGATCAGTTTCATGACAAAAGTTCCTTTTGTAACGGGATTATGTATTAAGTGGTTAAGTGTTAAGTTCGGGGCAAGCGGTGAGGACACTGTCTTAACGCCGGAAACTTAATACTTAAAACTCCTCTACGAATTAAGATTCAGCAAGCCATAGCCCCGCTCGGAGTGGAGGCTATGATCCATACCCGCTTTTTCTGCTTCGGCGTTCAGTCGGAAACCGAACAGCTTATCGACCACCACGACGATCACGAGCGTCATGACTGCGGAGTAGACCACGCTGGTCAGGCAGCCTTCGATCTGCACCCAAAGCTGATGGAGCATGGTGCATTCGATGGTCCCCGGGCGCAACACGAAGGTCAGGCCGATGGCGCCAAACAGGCCGGCCATGCCGTGGATGCCGAATACATCGAGCGTGTCGTCGTAGCCGAGCTTGTTCTTCATTTCAATGGCCAGATAGCAGACCCACGAGGCAATCGTGCCCAGCACCAATGCACCCCAGGGCTGAACGGCCCCCGCCGCCGGCGTGATGGCGACGAGGCCGGCCAGTACGCCGGACACGAAACCGAGGGCTGTAACTTTCTTGTGAAGGATCGCCTCCAGCAGCATCCACGAAAGCGCGCCGGCCGCGGCCGCTACCTGCGTCACAGTGAGGGCCTGTGCGGTGACAAGGCCGCTGTCGATGGACGAGCCCGCATTAAACCCGAACCAGCCGACCCACAGGAGTCCCGCGCCCGTGAGGGTCATGACGAGGTTGTTCGGGTGCATGGCCGTTTTGGGATAGCCGCGGCGGGCACCGAGGTAAAGCGCGGCCACCAGTGCAGCCACGCCGGAAGAAATGTGGATCACGGTTCCGCCGGCAAAATCGATGGCGCCGCGCTGGAAGAGGAAGCCGTCTTCGGCCCAGACCCAGTGGCAGAGCGGGTTGTAGACCAACAGGCTCCACAGGGCGATAAAGATAAAGTAGCCGCGGAACCTGACGCGTTCTGCAAACCCGCCGGCAATCAGGGCCGGGGTGATCATGGCAAACTTGCCCTGGAACATGGCGAATACATATTCCGGGATGCCGGCGTCCAGAATGTTGGTGTCGATTCCCTTCAGCAGGAAATAATCGGAGTTCCATCCGAACCAGCCGCCCAGTACGTTGGAGCCGAAGCACATGGCATAGCCGCAGACCATCCAGAGCACACCGACCACCGCCATGGCGGCAAAGGAGTGCATCATGGTGCCCAGTACGTTCTTGGTGCGTACCAGCCCGCCGTAGAACATGGCCAGGCCGGGAATCATAAGCAGCACCAAGGCCGTTGAAGTTAACATCCACGCCGTTGTGCCGGTATCGACTTCGGGGGATCCGTTTCCTGCAAAGGCTGTTCCATTGAAGCACAACAGCCCGGCAAGGACCGCCGCTGAGGCTGCCCATCTTGATTTCATCATCTCTCTCTCCTTCCGGTTCACCTTGAATCACGCCTGTTCCCGCCTGCGCGGTCAGGGGCGAGCGAAGCAAGCTGAAATAATTATATTTTCCCGGAAGGGGATCAAGTGCTATGTGGCACTTAGGCTTCGGGCTTAAGGCTTGACCAGCCTTCGCACCATGCCGCCCGTGCCGGACGGACTGTAGGAGGTGTCGGTCATGACATAGAGTTCGCCGTCCTCGTCCTCGCCAAAGCCCTTGATGTAGTTGAGTGCGCCTCCCGACTGAATATCAAACGTATAGCGCTGCCAGATATTCGGGCGGGTTTGCTGCAGGTAGAACAGCTTACTGCCAAGATCGCCGAAGACATATTTTCCGATCAGCTCGGGGTAGGCACTGCCACGGTATACGAATCCGCCAATGACCGTAAAACCGACCGACCGGCCATAATCGTGGATCGGGTAGGTGAGCGAAGCGGGATCGATGCCGAGCGCCGTGGCTACCCCAAGGTCATACGCAAAGCCGCCCTCTGCGATGCGCCAGCCGTGGTTTTCACCCTTGTTCACAATGGCGACTTCCTCCCGGTCGCTCTGGCCTACATCGCCTACAAACAGCGCATTCGTCCCACCGCGGTCAAACGAGAAGCGGTAGGGATTGCGAAAGCCGTAAGCATAGATTTCCGGAGCAAAGCCCGGTATGCCGACGAAGGGATTGTCGGCCGGTACGGTGTAGGGCGAGCCCGAGTCGACACCGATGCGGATGATCGAGCCCAGCAGGTTCGAGGGATCCTGCCCGTTGCCGTACAGTCCATGGTCATCGCCCCCGCCCCCGCCGTCACCGAGCGCGAGATAGAGATAGCCGTCTGGGCCGAAGGCGAGTGAGCCGCCGGCATGGTTGGATTGCGGCTGTTCGACCTGCAGCAGGATCTGAGCACTGTCCGCATCGGCCACATTGCTGTCTGCTCCGGACACACTGTATTCGGCGATGGTGGTCAGGTTATTGTGCGAATTGTCGTTGGGGGGTGCGCTGTAGTGGATGAAGAAACGCCCGTTGCTGACATAATCCGGATGAAAGGCGAGTCCAAGCAGGCCCCGCTCGTCGCCGCCGGACAGCGTTACGATTTCAGAGGAAACATCCAGGAACGGCGTCGGCAGCAGCGTGTCGGCGGCGTCAATGATGAGAATCTGGCCGGTCTGCTCGACGATAAACAGCCGTCCTGATCCATCGCCTGCGTGCGTGCCCATCAGGGGGGCGGTGAGGCCGCCGGCCACCAGTTCGAGGCTGACTTCCAGCGGCGGTGAAGAGGTCAGGCTCTGGACGCGGTAAAACATGCTCGTGTTGCCCGCCACTTCCGGCGCAGCCGGCAGCGGCGCCAGCGTCCACAGGTTGCTTCCGGCAGGCACGGATATACCCGTCTCCGCGGCCCGCCATCCATTCGTCTTGGCCAGCATCGGGTTGTACAGCACATCGTAGGTCCGGTTGCTTTCCGCTATCCAGCTGAGCGCGACGCTGTTACTCGTGATGATTGAGCCGCTGATATCGACGTTTTCGGCGGCCTGCGCATGTGTATTCGTCAGTAGCAGAAGCACCAGCGCGGAGGTTTGCTTTTTCCAGTTCAAGTCGCCACTCCTTTCAGTGCATGTGAGGATCAGGTTCAACGTTTCGACAGGATCAGGCCGGAAGCGTTGCCGATAAACGGTGCTTAATCCGGACTGAAAACTATGGACGCCCTCGAATCAGCTCGGCGATGACCGCACATTCCAGGCCGAACGGGAGGTAGCCGGCATAGCCCAGGATCGGCATCTCAAAGAGCTGGAAGCGTTGGACATAGGGTATCGTGTAGACCCATTTGGCGAGGCTATGATCGTTCCAAAGCTCCCAGAAAAAACCGCAGATCAGTGCGGCGAGCGCGAGGCGGAAGGTCCGGCGCCAGTCGCCGGATTGCAGCCCGGGGAAGAAGGCGGGCCGACCGGCCAGCCGGTGGAAGGCCGCGAGCATGAGCAGGGGCGCAACCCACAACAGCGGGAACAGCTGATCGGGAAAGCGCCCGATAAACAGCAGCCCTGTGGCGGAAACGAGCAGCAGGATTCCGGCGGCGGCTTTGGAATTTCCCATGTGAATCGGGATAAAGCGATCGAGGCCCGCATAGCAGCGCGGGTGGCTGTTCAGCCACTCTTCCGTAGAGAGGACCGCCGGCAGGACCGTGGAAAAGGGCAGGGTGGCCAGGATGAAATACTGCAGGGGACTGAAATGCTCGCATCCGACATAATACCAGTTCTGCACAAAGCGGTTGAGGTATTCGAAGAACCACCAGAAGACCGCGCTGGAAACGAACAGCAGGAGAAAAAACCGTGTGTCATGCGTCATCAGGCATCGGCCGGTACGGCGGTAGGAGAGAGCGTTTACAACGACGATGTAGCAGAGCCACTGAAACGAAAACGTATAGAGCTGGAGCGGTTTGAACCAGCTGAAGCGCGTCCAGGCCAGAAGCCAGAACAGGATTCCGAAGGCGGCCGCCAGCCATCCCCACCGGGGGCATCGGAAGGTGGGGACGGCTCGCCGAGCCGTCCGCCCTTCGTCATCGCTCTGGGCGGGCGGCGCTTTCGTCGAAAGCGCCCTACCTATCATGATCAAAAACGGCAGCGTGACGGACAGAATGACGAGTGCGAGTGCGATGAATACCGGCCATGAGAAGGGAGCATGTTCGACATAGCGGGTACGCGGCGGAAATTCCAGGTAGGCGGTAAGGTCGTATCCTGCCTGCCATACGCCGGCCAGCGGCAGCCCAACCAAGAGAACCGCCGGCAGAATAAGGTGGAAAGGCGCCTTCATGACGGAACTCTATCCTAATCGGTGGTGGGTTGCAGGGAATGATTTTTACAAGAAAACGGTTGATTCTCCGGCGTTTATCGATATGTTTTCCGTTCTTTCGGTTGGTGATTGTAGCTCAGTTGGTTAGAGCGCCTGGTTGTGGCCCAGGAGGTCGCGGGTTCAAATCCCGTCTTTCACCCCAATTTCAAGCTCTTCCGCAGCGTGCGGGAGAGCTTTTTTTTCAACCCGGATTCAGTGTTGCCGACAGCGCCTTGCGATATCCTGTAACCACCAGGTTTCCGTCCTGGAGTACTTCGACCAGGGCATAGGCATTGTTCTGCCCTCCGGAACCATCCACTGCAGCCCGCAGGGTGTAGTAGTGTATCCCTTCAATCCGGGTGTAAAAGCCTTGATGATGGTGGCCCTGGAACACGGCGAGCACCTTTCTGCTTTTTTCCAGGACGCGCCGCACCCTTGCCGCTTTCCGTACGCTGTAGCCGCCGTTGTCATCGAGCTGCTGATGAACAAAAATCACCGCAGGATATGCGCTTGATGCCAGATCATCCGCGAGCCATTCCCGCTCCACCTTCGGAATGTTGGCATCGTTCCATTCAAAGTTGTTGTGATCATAGTCTTTCCCGCCGGATGTATAGTTGGCATCCAGCACGACAAAGTGAATGTCGCCGCGGTCAAACGAGTAGTATGAAGCGTCCGGTGCGATGCCATGGTTTTGAATCCGGGAAAGAAACTGGCGCTTTGAGATGCAATCCATGTCGTGGTTGCCGAGTACATGGTAGCGCGGGCCTTTAAACCGGGTATAGACGGATTCGATATCGCTGAGATCCTGCAGGGCCTGTGCTTCGGAAGCCGCTTCCGTCTGGTCCTTGAAGTCGCCGAGCTCGATCATGAAATCCACCTGTTGCTGATTCATGAACCGGACGCATTCATCCATCTTCGTCGTTGATTGCCGGTAGTAGCGATTGCCGCGCGCATCGGCGTCGGCATAATGCAGGTCGGTCACCATGCCGAACGTGAGGATGGAACTGGCGCGGGCTTGAAGGCTGGTGTTGGTGCACGCACCGGTTGCCAGTCCGGCAACGGCCAATCCGGAGCGGGTCAGAATCTCTCGTCGCGACAGCGCCCATCTGTCGACATCGGATCCGTATTGATTGCTGCTCCGGCTCATACCACGGCTGTTTATAGGCCACTTTGCCCGAGGGCAAAAGTCGAATTACCGCTGATTCTGGCCAAACTTTTCAAATAAAAGCTCATCGCCGTTCGTATCCTTTTTGAAGATGCGAAGGAGTCGCAAAGAGTGATGGAGGTGGTTGTGATGAAGCGTGATGCCGGAAACCAGCGAGTCGCAAAAGGGGCGCCCAGCGGAGTTATCGTGAGCGTGGTTGTACATGCCGCGATTGTGGCGGCCGCCATCTTCATAACAGCCTTCAGGTTTATACGGGAGGAGCCCGTTCGGTTTGTCAGCAGACCGGTTCCGAAACGCCCGGAAATGGACCTGAAGATCCCGCAGGTGAAGATTAACCCGAATCCCCGGCCCCCGGCGGCGGCCCGGCTGGTGGCCTACGTTCCGCGCGAACGTTTGCCGGAATTCACGCTGCCCGATCTCCCGGGCGATGGAGCTGCCGTGTTGGGCGGGGAGCTTCCCGGCGGCATGGCAACGATACTTCCCGATTTGCCGCAGACCCCTATATGTGATCCGACGGCGGTGGACACCGGTAACAGTCTGGCCGTCACCTATTACAACCTGAACCGGCGGCGAAACGGCACGAAGCGGAACATCAGCCATGAGGAATACTTTGCTATCCTGCGCAGCTTTGTTCACTCCGACTGGGATATTTCGAAACTCAACCGGTACTATCGCTCCCCGAACCGGCTGCGCGCCACCACGATCATGATACCCATCACCTCATCCACCCTGGGTCCGGCGGCCTTCGGAGAGGATATCAACGAGGGCTACTGCTGGGTGGTTCACTACAAGGGGGAGCTTGTCCACAAGGAGGGGTTGACCTTTCGGTTCTGGGGGGCCGCTGATGATGTGTTAACCGTTCGGGTCGGCGGCGAAGTGGTGCTTGCCGCCAATTTTTCATGGGACGGGGTTAATGCCTACACGATTGCCGATGAGTGGGCGAGCCATGCCGCCAACAACCGGATGTTCCGGCTGGGAAATCAGAAGATGGTCGGCGGCGACTGGATTACGCTGGAGCCGGGGGTTCCCGTGGACATGGAAGCGATTGCCGGAGAGGGACCGGGCGGTGAATTCCATGCCCAGCTGCTGGTCGAGGTCCGGGGCGAGGATTATCCCATCAATGACCGCGGCGCACCCGTCTTCCCGATTTTTGCCATGGAGAGGCCCACCTGGGCGCTGCAGGATTCCATTCTGGAAAATCTGTTCGAAGGGGAGGCCAACGTGACCAATGTGACGACCATCTTCAGCGATTTTTAGAGGAGGTGCAGGAATGAAAAGTCTGTCTGGATTAATAATGGCGATGGGTGTTTGCATTAGCGCCCAGGCTGAAATGCGCGCGTGGGAACTGCGATCGGGAGAAACGGTGCAGGGCGAATATGTGGCGACCGTTTTCGACAAGGCCGTACTGCACGATATCGAAGGGAAGCGCCTCTATGTCCCGCTCGATACATTGACCCCGGATGCTCTTGATTACATCGAATTGATTAATCCGCCGGAGCTTACCGTGGATCTGCTCAAGTCCGTTGATCAGGAGTTCGTGAAACCATCTCCGATCTGGGTGGATAACAGTCCGGTAAACATCCTCCGCTACACGTTTGGCGCGCGGATCCGGCAAAAGAGTACGGTCAGCTATCGGCACCCGCTGGTGGTCGAACTCTATGCCGTGGCCCGGCAGGTTTATGATCCGGACAAATATCACCTGATCTTCAGGTGGCGCAGCGAACCGTTCATGCTGACGGCCGAAAACGGCCGTCGTTGTGAAATTCACGCTCCCCGGGCCGTCGATCTGGCCGAGTTCCGACTGGCGGGTGTGTATCCGAGAGGAGAAGAATTTGCCGAGAGCATGGCGGTGATACGCGATGTGCGCGGTGAGGTGGTGGCCTGTAATTCATCCAAAAAGTGGCTTCTGGAGCAGCTGGGTCAAATTGACACCCTGCCGGTGGGGGCATGGTTCGATAAAAAAGGGCGGCGGGTGCATCCGACCAGTCCAAAGCCGGTTTGGTTTGATTAGGCCGTATTATCCGGGGCGGTTCGTGCTCGCATGCAGGAGGCGCCACGAGGCTCATAAAAACTATTTTTACAAGTCATACAAATTATGATCTCTTGCGGGCGTCTCATTTTATTGAAGTATTGCTGTGGGGCGTCCGAAGAGTTTTGTTCCGCATCAAGAGTTTATTTCGTAAATATTTGCAAATTATAAGGTTGCATCGTTTGATGGGGGCTGTAATGTCCATCTTTTTTACACCCTACTAGGAGATTTTAATGATGCAGACCAAGCTGTTTTTAGGAATTATTGCCACAGGCATGCTGCTGACGGTGCAGGCCGATGCGCGTGCCATGATCAAATCGATCAGTATAGTGGAGGAGTCAGCGAGCCCGTCGGAGCCCTCCATCCAGACCGTCATGGCGAGTGAAATCCAGAAGCCGGTGGAAAAGGTGGTTATAACCATCGAAACAAAAACCGGGGAAAAATACCAGATACAGGGGGTTGGTGACTTGCTGCGCGATGTCTGGACCAGCCTTGGAGATGCGGTGATTGCCGACGGAAAAACCATCGTGATTTCACTTCCACGCACCGATGCCTTCACCTTTTTCCGGGTGGTGGCGCTCCAGAAAAACGATTCCCTGGAAGAGCCGAAAGCCCCCGTGACCGCGCCGCCACAGGTCCCTTCCGCACCGCCGGCTTTCTAGCCTGAGCCCAGTCAGAGCGGCGTGGATTAAGAAGGTCCTTTAACGCCATAGTAGATTCTTGCTTCCGCCGGGGTTTGGGGTACAATTTTTTTTGGAGAGGAGGCTGGATTATGGACAAAAGCTCATTTGGCCGAATGGACCGGCTGGTTAAAGAGCGCGAGCACGATGTCTACCGATCCCGAACCAAGCTGTCGGACGCCACCGTATGTACTGAGTGCGGAGTGGTTTACATGAATGGGCGTTGGATTTGGGACACCGCTCCCGAAGGCTCGAACAAGACCGTCTGTCCCGCCTGCAGCCGCATTGCGGACAGGTTTCCCGCCGGACATATTGAGATGAAAGGCGACTTCTTCAGCGGTCACCGCGATGAAATTCTCAACCTGATCCGCAATATGGAGGAGAAGGAAAAAGCGGCCCACCCGATGGAACGCATTATGGCGATCGAAGATCTGCCCGACGGTGCGGTTGTGACGACGACGGGCGTTCATCTGGCCCGGGGAATCGGAACCGCGCTTTCCAAGGCGTATAACGGTGAAACCTCGGTCACCTATCTCGCCGGGGAAAACTTTGCCAAGATCAGCTGGACGCGATAGGCGTTCTTAACCCCTTGCGTTAGGCAGGTTTTCTTCGGTCTGTGGCGAGGCCGGTTGTAACATCTGCGGATATATTCAGATCGGTCTGCCCGGGTACGCGATGGTGTATATGCACGCTTTCGTAGTGGAAGAGCGGCTTATCTTCGGGTGCGGAACCGGCTTCTGTGAGAAAGGTGATATGAAAATTGGGCATGGCCTTTTCGGCCGCGCGCAGTGCGTCTGTAATGACCAGCTGAACTGAAAACCGGCCATCGCTTGTTTGGACCGCATCCTGAGGGAGCATAAATGAGCCGGCATAGCGTTCGTTCCGGGTACGGGCTTCAAGGGCCTCCTTCGACACCTCATCCAAAAAAACATGCGTGGTGCAGGAAACGCCTTCCGGCAGGGCAATGCCGCTTATCTCCAGGATACCATTAAGGTCGGTATCCGGGGCGAGAAATTCAATCGGGCCATGTACGATTCGCTCAATCATTGTTTGCCTCTCTTCCTGATATCATTCATTCACCAGTTTAATGGTGGTATCGGCGGTCGCTTTGTCGATTATCACCTGCACCATGCAGTACTCATTTCGCTCGTCTTCCACGGTAGGATCTCCGGCGCAGGCGCAGCCCGGCATAACTGAACTGTAGAAAATGCCGACCTTGGCGCGGATGGATTCCGCGGTTTCCTCAACGGCTATGACCATGCACTGTCGCGGATTTTCAAGCGCATGGCTTCCCGAAGCCAATCCGGCCTGCAAGGGCAGTTCATCGGCTCGCAGCTGCCCGAGTTCATCCAGCAGGGCCGTTTTAAACCCCGGTCGACCCCACGCCGCCCTGGCTTTAGGCATTCGATTCATCACCTGATCCTCCAGTGGTTTTCATAGCATGTTTTCAGTTGGTTTACAACGCCGCGGGGCGTATTCTGGTTCCCTTTTGGAGGAAGCATGAGCGATGTAAAACCGAAGCCGGAAAATCCGCTGACCAGCCTATTGGTCAACATTGTCATACCCGTCTGTATTCTGACGTTTCTGAGCAAGGAAAAATACCTGGGACCGGTCTATGCGCTGGTGGTGGCGGTGGCCTTTCCGGTTACGCACGGCATCAAGACGCTCATCCGTGAGCGCAAGGCCGATGTGCTCGCCATTATCGGTCTGGTCAGCGTCCTTCTGACCGGCGTGTTCGGCATTCTGGAACTGCCGCCGGAGTGGGTTGCCCGCAAAGAGGCCGCCGTGCCGCTGATCATAGGGATTCTGATTGTGGTTTCGCTCAAAACACCTTTTCCGCTGATTAAAAAACTGATGCTTACCGAGTCGCTGTTCGATGTGGAGCGCCTGCATGAAGCCCTGCGCGAGCAGGGAAATGAGGAGCGCTTTGAAAAGCAGCTGGTCGGCCTGACGTGGGGATTTGCCGGTGCCATGTTTCTCTCCTCGGCACTCAGCTACATTCTGGCAAAGATTGTCCTGAAGAGTGCACCGGGTTCCGAAGCCTACGCTGCTGAGCTCGGAAAAATGACCGGACTGAGCAACACGGTGGTATTGGTACCCGTCATGGTGGTTATGCTGTTTGTCTTCAACTCGCTCTTCAACACCCTCACGAGGCTTACCGGTCTGGAGCTCGACGATGTGCTGGCCGCGCATCACCGCCAGAAAAAACCGGATGATGCCGCCACGCCTCCGGCAGAACATACAGATTAATTCCCGTTTTTCTGAAAGGTTTCGCTCACTTGTGCGAACCCCTGCCAAACCGTTTTATGTACGGGACGGCAGGAGATAGACGAGGTTTTACATGTATACACTGCACAAGGAGATCGAGGTTGGTGCCTCAATGGAAAAGGTTTGGGACTTTATCAGTCATCCGCAGAACCTGGACCGTATCACGCCGGACGACATGGCCTTCCGAATCGTCAGCGATGTGCCGGACGTGATGTTCAGCGGGTTGCTTGTCGAATACCGGGTCAGGATTCCGGTGATGGGTTGGCAGGTTTGGGTCAGCGAAATCAAGCACATCGAGCCGGGAAAATACTTTGTTGATGAGCAGAAGATCGGTCCCTACCGGTTCTGGTATCACGAACACCGGATAGAAGCCGCTGGCGATAAAACGAAGATCATCGATCATGTCAGCTATGAAGTGCCCTGTGCCCTGTTGGGGCGGCCGGCTCATGCACTGTTTATCCGCCCGACGCTGGAGCGCATCTTCCGTCACCGGGAAGAGAAATTCAATCAGCTGCTCTCCGGGAGCCTGGCATCGCATAATTAATGGTAATTCAATGTAATAATAAACGGGTCACATTCGTTGGAGTACAAAAGCAGTACTATATCGTATCGAATGAATCAGCAGATGAAGACGTCAAGTAGAGAAAGGACAGAATATGATACTCGGTAATGAATACGGAAAAAGTCCTGAGATGGAATGCGGAGCGAGCATGGGGCCTGCGGCCTGGAGCGCTGGCGGGAGTTCAATCAAGATGTCCAGCTACCAACACCCGCATGAACACCGGTTCGTGAAAATCGACCATGAACAACGGCAGCGGGAGCTCGCTGAGCATCCGGAGCATTCCATAATTCCGGATGCCGCGGTGTTCCGGGAGTCCGAATCGTGGGTTTCGGTTATGATCAAATCTTCAATCGGTATCGCGCTTGTCGGCCTGCTCTTCCTGAGCGGGGCCTGACGGGATGCGCTGCCCCCTTCCGGGGACAGCCTTGGTTGACGCTAGCTTTTTTTCCCGAGTATGGCGTCGAGTGAAAAGTTTCCGGCCCCGGTGAAAAACAGCAGACCGAAGGCGGTCAGGTAGACCAGGGCCGGTTCCTTGGCCGCACCGCCTGCCATGAAGAATGCATCACCGCCGTGGATCAGGAACGCTGCGACCGCCATGGTGAAGACGAGTGGAATGACGGCGATGCGGGTGGCCAGGCCGAGCACTACCAGGGCTGCGCATATGACTTCGCAAAAGACTGCGGCGGCCATGCTCACTCCGTTGCCGAGATTAAGCGGATCGGGAAAGGTAGAGGCCTTTTCCCCAAAGGACATCACTTTTCCCCATCCGTGGCCGAAAAGCATGAAGCAACCGAAGATTAGGCGATATAACAACAGTCCTACCGAAGCGGTAAATCCCTTTACCGGCGTTCCGAATATCCATTTTTTCACTGCAGGCCTCCTTGTTTGCTGTCTGATTGATCCATTAACCATTGCCTGTACACAGGCAACGGTCATTAACGGTTATTACAACAGGCGGAGTACTTATTGACCATAAATAAGTTCATCAGCCAGAGCATGGGCACCCCCGATCAGGAAGTGTATTTTGAGTTCTGCATCGGGGGTTTGTTTCAGTATTTTATCATAGTCATAAAACTGCTCCAGAGCGATCAGGAAATCGCCATAGCTGTCGTACAGATCTTCGATGTGGTCCGTGTTTTCCGCCATCGATACAAAGTGCGATTTCATTTCGCGCACCAGACGTTTAACCTCTTCAAGGCGTCCTGCACTGCGTAATGCCCGGCCGATGGCCGAGCCGACATGAAAGGCTTCCGTCTGGCCATAGAGACCGGAATACATCCGCTGTGCCTCCTCGAAGCGCTGTGCTAAGGCGAGCGCCCGGCCGTACATCATCAGCGCCTGGGGTTTCAGCCCCGCATCGTTTGCGATTGAAGCGCGTACCTGGTCGGCACGCTCCAGATAGAAGGCCGCTTCGCCGGTCTCTTGATACGCCGACAGCGTGGCCGCCATGTACGAACAGGTCCAGAACTGCACCGCCGGATCGTTGCTCAGCAAACAGGTTTTCCTGGCCTTGGCGGGCTGGCCGGACAACTGGTACCCGAGGGCAAGATAGTAGAGCGCATGCGAGGTCGTCTTCCCGCTCATCCGGTCGGCCGCTTTTTCAAGGCTTTGCTTCAGGTGTGGTGAGCGAAGGATCGCATCATAGTACACCACAAATCCTCGAATCAGCGTCTCCAGCCGCGGATTGTCCAGCTGCTCTATACTCGCTTCGATTTGGCTGTAATCACCCACCGCCGCGAGGATGGTCAGATAATGCAAATATGCATCGAATTCGCTGTCAGATTCCGGCAGAGGCGGGAGCGACGGCATGATGCGTCGGCCCGTTTCCCGGTCGCCGAGGAGCGCACAGGTGTGCGCAATCATCAGGCGGGCCTCTCGTCGCGTGACGGCATCATCGATGTTGTCGAGTTGTCCGGCCGCCTTGGAAAGATAGAGGTGAGCGAGGCTTTTTCTGGCCACTGCCGTGTCGCTTTTGGGCTGTAATGGGGTCGGTTCAACATACACTGCTTCGGAATCCACGGAAGAGCAGGCGCTGAGAAACAAGCTGCTGCAGACGCCCAGCAGCAGGAGAAGGCGGATGGGTTGATTATTCTTATTCATGGTTTTCTCGGTTTTTCAGCAGATCACCTGTTATACCCAACTCGACGGCGTGAATGCCGCATGTAAAGCCGTCCAATTCGCTATCACCCGCACCGTCCCCGGATCTCTCTGAATTAGCGAATGTTGTGCCAAAAGTTTACTGCGTTGGAGATGAATCGAAAGATAAAAAGACAAGATACATGCAATATCGGAACGTCTTTTGCTTTGAAAAAATGCGCCCCCAGTCTGTACTTCTATGGATTTGAACGATCAGGGGAGGAAACCCGGTCTGAATGAGGATGTATATGAATACCCGAAGAGAAATGGCTCTGGCGCTGCTGGGACTGCCTGTGGCTGTCCGTGCCGCGTCGCCGGAGTCGCAAACCAACGCGCTGCCGTACGGCGACGACACTTCACGCCCGAAAACGAAGCCTGAACCCGGGCCGGCTCCGCTGCCCCACAGCGTGGACGCGGCTAACATTATAAGCTACACGATCTATGCAGAGGCCAGGGGCGAACCGTGGGAGGGCATGAAGGCGGTGGCCTCGGTGATCCGGACCCGTGCGATGCGCTCGAAGCTTTCGCTCGCCGAAGTCTGCCGGCAAAGCAGGCAGTTTTCCTGTTGGAACGATTTGGCGGACGTCCCGGAATTCTACATCACGGGCGAGGGGATTCAGCCCGCCGACCTCGTAGCGCGAACACGGTGCTTCGGTATCGCCTGGGTGCTTATGATCAACAAGGGCGACTGGGATTACCTGACCCACTTCTACAACCCCGACAAAGCGATGCCCGCCTGGGCCTACGAGCTGCGGGGAGTCCGCACGATCGGCCGTCACGTTTTCGGGTATATCGAGTAACCAGTGTGCTTGCCGGGTGCTGAGACGCTCGCCGAAACGTAGACGTGTCGGTTTCATGGTGTTCAGTGCATGCCTTGCGTATCGCCCGATGCCGGGCCAGCATGGAGGATCATGCCCGTGCCTTCATTTCTGTGGGGCCAGATCGTTGCCTTCCAGCAGGTTGTAACTAATCTCAAAATCGGACTTGAGATACGTATTTAATTCCATATGTTGTGTTGAGTGCAATCATTAACCACAATATGTAGTGCTTGAATGGAGAAAGGCGGCGAAAAAATGAGTGCGGATTTGTTGGTAACGAAACGGAGCGGCCGAAAAGAGGCCATGGACCTCGAAAAGATCCACCGGGTGATTACCTGGGCGGCCGAAGGGCTTGAAAATGTTTCGGTATCACAGGTCGAACTCAAAGCGCAAATTCATATGTTCGACGGGATCAAGACCGAGGATATCCATGAAACGACCATCAAGGCGGCGGCCGACCTGATTTCAGAGGAAGCCCCTGACTACCAGTATCTGGCGGCGCGGCTGGCGGTATTCCACCTGCGCAAGAAAGCCTACGGACGCTTCACGCCGCCGTCGCTTTTTGAGCATGTCTGTAAAATGGTGAAGGCAGGACGTTATGATGCGCATCTGCTGAAAGATTACTCAAAACAGGAGTTGGAGACGATGGATCGCTTTATCGATCATGACCGCGATCTGACGTTCAGCTACGCCGCCGTGAAGCAACTGGAAGGTAAATATCTGGTACAGGACCGGGTGACCGGGCGAATCTATGAAAGTGCCCAGTTCCTGTATGTATTAGTGGCGGCATGCCTGTTTGCCCACTATCCGAAGGTAACACGGATGGATTTTGTCGAGCGGTTCTACCATGCGATCTCCACCTTCAAGCTTTCGCTGCCGACCCCGATCATGGCCGGCGTTCGTACACCGACGCGTCAGTTTTCCTCCTGCGTGCTGATCGAATGCGACGACGCTCTCGATTCGATCAATGCGACTTCGAGCGCGATCGTCAAGTATGTCAGTCAGCGTGCCGGCATTGGTATCAACGCCGGACGCATCCGTGCGCTTGGCAGCCCGATCCGCAACGGCGAGGCGTTTCATACCGGTTGCATTCCATTCTACAAGCATTTTCAAACGGCGGTGAAAAGTTGCTCGCAGGGTGGGGTTCGCGGTGGTTCAGCGACGGTGTTCTACCCGTTGTGGCACTACGAGGTGCAGGATCTGCTCGTGCTGAAAAACAATCGCGGCGTGGAGGAAAACCGAGTGCGGCACCTCGACTACGGCGTCCAGTTCAACCGACTCATGTACCAGCGCTTGCTCAAGGATGACAAGATCACGCTGTTCAGTCCGAGCGATGTGCCCGGCCTGTATGACGCCTTTTTTGCGGACCAGGAGCAGTTTGAACGGCTTTATGTGGAATATGAGGGGGATCCCACGATCCGGAAGAAGCAGGTTCCCGCCATCGAACTCTTTACTTTGTTCGCCCAAGAGCGTGCCAGCACCGGCCGAATTTATTTGCAGAACGTTGACCATTGCAATACGCACAGTCCGTTCAACGCTTCTGTTGCACCGGTTCGTCAAAGCAATCTCTGTCTGGAAATCGCGCTGCCCACAAAGCCGCTTAACGACGTGAATGACGGGGAGGGTGAAATTGCACTCTGTACGTTATCCGCCGTCAACCTCGGTGCGTTGGAAGCTCTCGACGAGCTGGAGAAACTGACCGATCTGGTCGTGCGGGCACTCGACAGCCTGCTTGATTATCAGGGGTATCCGCTGCCGGCGGCAAAAAAGGCATCACTCGGACGGCGCACGCTGGGCATCGGGGTCATCAACTATGCCTACTATCTGGCTAAGAACGGTGTGCGCTATTCCGATGGGTCAGCCAGGGCGCTGACACATCGAACCTTCGAGGCCCTTCAGTTCCATTTGCTCAAGTCCTCCGTGCAGCTCGCCCGGGAATTCGGTCCCTGCCCGGCCTTTGGCGATACCACCTATGCACAGGGACTGCTCCCGGTCGACACCTACAAACAGGCTCTGGATGAGGTTTGCGATGAACCGTTGCATCTCGATTGGGAGGGGCTGCGAAGTGAGATCGCAAAGCACGGTCTGCGGAATTCCACATTGACTGCGCTTATGCCCTCGGAAACATCCTCGCAGATTTCCAATGCGACCAACGGCATTGAACCACCGCGCGGACTGATCAGTATCAAGTCGAGTAAAGACGGTGTCCTTAAGCAGGTGGTACCCGAGTATACCCATCTTAAGGAGCGCTACGAACTGCTCTGGAACATCCCCGGAAACACGGGCTATCTCGAATTGGTGGGAATCATGCAGAAGTTTGTCGATCAGACCATTTCAGCCAATACCAACTATGATCCAGCGCGCTTCCCGGACGGTAAGGTGCCGGTTAAGCAGATTATCAAGGACATGCTCACCGCCTATCGGCTGGGCGTGAAAACGCTCTATTATCACAATACCCGCGACGGTGCTTCCGATCAGCAGGTCGACCTCCCCTCCGATGACTGCGCCGGCGGCGCATGCAAACTATAACCAAAGAAGGAATCCATCATGGCCTTTACAACGTTTCGTCAGGCAAGCAACAACCCGCTTGCCGAACCCATGTTCCTCGGCAACAGCGTCAATGTGTCGCGCTTTGATCAGCAGCGACATTCAATCTTTGAAAGCATTATCGAAAAGCAGCTGTCATTTTTTTGGCGACCGGAGGAGGTTGATATCTCCAGGGACCGGGCCGACTGGAAGTCGCTGACCGAATGCGAGCAGCACATTTTCATCTCCAACTTGAAATACCAGACGCTGCTCGATTCCGTGGCGGCCCGCAGCGTCAATATCGCGCTGCTGCCGTTGGTGTCGCTGCCCGAGATGGAGACGTGGGTGGAAACCTGGGCATTTGCCGAAACCATTCACTCGCGCTCGTATACGCATATCCTGCGGAACCTCTTTTCCGATCCCAGCAGCGTTTTTGAGGACATTGTCGTCAATAAGAGCATCATTAGCCGGGCCCGGGACATCACCCGCTATTATGATGAGCTGATCCTTTTCACGCAGATCTACCACGCTCAGGGCGAGGGGGAAATCGTGAAGGACGGGCAGACCCGGCGCATCAACCTGCGCGAGCTTAAGAAACGGCTCTACCTGGCCATCTGCGCCATCAACGCCCTTGAAGCGATCCGCTTTTATGTTTCGTTCGCCTGTTCCTTTGCTTTTTCCGAGCGTGAGCTGTTGGAAGGCAATGCCAAGATCATCAAGCTCATTGCGCGCGATGAGGCGCTGCACCTGACCGGAACGCAGCATATCATCAATCTCTGGAGCAGTGGGCAGGACGATCCCGAAATGGCCGAAATCGCGACCGAACTGCATGCCGTAGGGCAGAAGCTTTTTCTCGATGTGGTCGAGCAGGAGAAAGCGTGGGCCGACTATCTGTTCAAGGACGGCTCCATGATCGGGATGAACGCCGCCATTCTCAAACAGTATGTCGAATATATAAGCAATCAGCGACTGCGGGCAATTGGCTACGATCCCCCCTTTGCGATCAAAAGCAATCCGTTGCCATGGATGAACGCCTATCTGGTCAGTGACAACGTACAGGTCGCCCCGCAGGAAGCCGAAATCTCCTCCTATCTCGTCGGACAGGTCGACTCATCCGTCGACAGCAGCGATTTCGCGGCATTCGAACTTTAGCCATGCTCCACCGGATACTCATCGACGATCGGCTGAAAGCGGTATTTTTCGATGCAGGGCGCACCCGCACCCTGCTTGAGTGCCTCGATCAGGAAGGCGTCGAAATGGACAGTCACTGCCGTGCCGGCTTCTGCGGCGCCTGCCGCGTCAAACTGGTTCGGGGACAGGTTCGCTATCCCAGCGGCCAACCGCTCGCCTGCATACGGGAGAACGAAATCCTGCCCTGTTGCTGCGAACCGGTCTCCGACATTGAAATCCTGCGTGCCTAAGTGCGGTAAAGAGCAGTCATGGCCCGCGCTTCTTTCTTCGTATTATACGTGATCAACCTCAGGCAACCGTGCCGATGACCTGAATGAGAATCTTGGAGATGATGATCATGAAGATCAGGGCGATGGGGTAGGCGGAAACATAACTGATGACCGGAATGGTCGAGTCGGTCTTGGCCGTGATGGCGCCGAGGGCCGGGGTGGACGTCATTCCGCCGCAGATCCCGCCGAGCGCCTGTAATGCGTTCATCTTGAAAAAATAGGTGGCAATCGGCCATGCGACGATCAGCGGGAGCGCCGACACGCAGATTCCGAGGAGAAACAGCATAAAACCGTGCTCCTGCAGGGTGCTGAGCAGGGCACCACCGCCGCGAACACCGGCGTTGGCAAGGAAGAAGACCAGTCCCAGTTCCTGTAGCAGCAAACGGGTCGGACGGGGAATGAAGCCTACGATGCGACCCACCTTGCCGAAATGTCCGAGAATCAGGGCCACCAGCAACGGCCCTCCGGCGAGGCCGAGTGTGATCGGGGTCGCGCCCGGGAGGCCGATCGGCATAAGTCCCGCAATGATGCCCAGTGTTAATCCGGCGGAGAGCGACAGCAGGTCCGTGGCATCAATGGCGTTGCTGCGGTGGCCGACTGCGGCGGCAAACTTTTTGATGTCGTCGGTGCGGCCTACGCAGGTAATTCTGTCATGACGTTCGATAATGGTATCAGCGCCGGGGACAAAAGTGAGCCCCAATCTGGTGATACGCGTAACCACGACGCCATAGTTGCGTAGCGGGGCGACTTCGCCTAGTTTCCGTCCCGAAAATGTATTCGAGTTGACCACGAGTTCCTGTCGTTCGTTCTCGGTGTCCCGAAGGATATTCCGGTCGCTCCGCTTCCCGATCAGATCGATCGCAATCTGCATTTCACTTTTGCGGCCGACCAGCAGGAGAAGCTGACCCTGCTCGAAGGTGTCGTCGTAGGCCAGGGGGGTTAGCCGATCATCTCTGAAGATACGGCAGATCTGGCAGGCATTGAACTGGGTTGCCCCCGATTCGGCGATTTTCTGGCCGAACAGGTTCGGATTGGTGACCTCGACAAGAACATTCTCTACGCGGCTGTCGTCGGATGTGCTCTTTTCAACCTTGTCACTCAGGACGTCGAGATCGATGCGCAGAACGCGGGGCAAAACCTGAACGAACAGGACAACGCCGATCACGCCGAAGGGGTAGGCAATACCGTAACCGATACTGACGGCCTCCGATCCTCCCTGGGCAATCAGCCCTTCGGTGGCGGCAGCCAGTGCAGGGGTGCTGGTCAACGCACCTGCAAAAATGCCGGTTGCCAGGCCGGGCGGGAGGCCGAGCAGCTTGGCACCGGCCCAGGTTACGGCCCCTCCCAGCACCACGATCAGGACCGCCATTTTCGCCAGCGCGGCCCCCTCGCGGGCCAGTGCCGAGAAGAAACGGTCGCCGGCACCGATGCCCACGCAGTAGACAAACAGCACCAGTCCGAGCGTGCCCACGCCTCCGGGAATCGAATAGCCGAGATGCCCCGCCAGCAGCGCGGTGAAGAGGACGCCTGAACTCCCGAGGTTTACACCCTTGATCTTGATGTTGCCCAGCAGGAGACCGGAGGCAATGATGGCAAATAGGGCAATGAGCGGTTGATTGATGAGTAGGTTGTGAAGTGCTTCCATGTCGGTAATCCTGAATTCAGGTAAAAAAAACCAGCACCCGGCGGATTACCGGGTGCTGGTCGTTGAGCCTATCCCTTGAAGTTGTTTTCAACCCATTCCGTGAGATCCTTCACAGCGGCGATGGAGACATCAAATGCGGCCTTTTCAGTCTCATCGAGTTCCACCTCGATGACCTTTTCGACGCCGCCGGCTCCCATTATAACCGGGACACCGGCGTAGAGACCGTCCACGCCGTATTCGCCGGAGAGTTTGGCCGCGCAGGTCAGCACGCTCTTTTTATCCTTCAGGTAGGCTTCCGCCATTTTGATGGCGGAGAGCCCCGGGCTGTAAAAGGCGGAACCGGTCTTCAGCAGGCCGACAATTTCTCCGCCGGACTTGGCCGTGCGCGCCGCTATGGCCTCGAGCTTTTCCATGGGCAGCAGCTGGGTGACCGGAACGCCGCCCACGGTGGCATAGCGGATGAGGGGCACCATGGTATCACCATGACCGCCCATGACCATGGCGGTTACATCCTCGGCGGCCACGCCCAGTTCGAGGGCGATCAGCGAAGAAAAGCGGGAGCTGTCCAGCACGCCGGCCATGCCGCATACCTTGTGGCTGGGGAACCCGGTGACTTTCTGCATCGTGTAGACCATGGCGTCGAGCGGGTTGGTCACGACGATGACAAATGCGTTGGGGGCCTGTTCCTTGATGTTTTGGCCGACGGTCTTGATGATGCCGCAGTTGACTTCCAGCAGATCGTCGCGGCTCATGCCGGGCTTGCGGGGCAGGCCTGCGGTTACGATGACCACGTCCGCGTCCTTCATGGCGGAATAGTCGTTCGAGCCGACGAGGCTGCTCGAGGAAGGTATGATGCTGGCCCCGTGCGTGATATCGAGGCTCTTGCCCTGTGGAACGCCTTCCGCGATGTCGATGGTGACCACGTCACCCAGCTCTTTTTGTGCGGCGAGCAGCGCCATGGTGCCGCCAATCTGGCCGGCACCGACCAGTGCAATTTTCTTTTTTGCCATGAGAATCTCCTTTAACGGTTCTGTAACGATCAAACGATGGGAGGAAACTAGCACCGCCGAAAAAGGCGCGCAACGAATATGGAATCAAAAAAACACGGATGAATCCGATGGGGATTTCGGTATTTCCAAACAGTTTTGTGTTTCATTGGATTTGGACATTGGGTTAACTGTCCATCGGTTTCGCGCAGTGTAATTCGTGGACGAAATGAATTTGCTGCGCGAGTGAGATTCGATAGAACTCGCAACTGAGTTGCGACAATGAAATGACGCGAGGACTTACGCTTACCATGAATAAGAATAACGCGCTGCTCACATCGATCGGACAGAAGCTGCTGCTAGCTACTTCTGGGCTGGTGATGTTCCTGCTGTTCCTGATTCCCCATATGGGCGGTAACATTCTGTTTCTGTTCGGGCCGGATTTGTTCAACTCCTATGCTGAGCACCTGCACCAGCTGGTCCCGATTGTAATCGGCATCGAGGTTATCATGATCATATCGCTCTCCGTCCATATGATCATGGCCGCCCGGGTCGTTCATGCCAACCACCGGTCGCACGACAAACGGATCACGCAGAAACCTTCGAAAGAGCGTTCGCTTGCGGCCGCGCTGATGCCGGTGTCCGGCACCATGATCTTTATTTTTCTCGTCAAGCATCTGCTGGACTTCACGCTGCGCGAAAAGCCGCTGGTGGATGGGCACGAGGGCCATTTTGATGTCTATGGGATGATGATCGACAAGTTTGCTCAGCCCGGCAATGTCATCTTCTACGTATTTTTCATGGTAGCGCTGGCCCTGCACCTGAGCCACGCGCTGCAGAGTGCCTTGCAGACCTACGGCATCTTCGTGCCCCGCAAGGGCAGTAAAATCAAGCTGGTCAGCACGCTGGTGGCCGTAGCAATGGCTTCCACCTTTGCCATCATGCCCGTAGTGGCCTATATGCGCACCCTTTAACCCAGTAGAGGAAAACCATGGTAAAACTGGACGCAAAAATTCCCGAAGGCCCGATGGCCGAAAAGTGGACTAACCACAAGTTCAATGTCAAACTGGTCAATCCCGCAAATAAGCGCAAGCACCGCATTATTGTGGTGGGCACCGGGCTCGCCGGGGCTTCCGCTGCCGCGACCCTGTCCGAACTGGGGTATCCGGTTGACTGCTTCACCTATTCCGACAGCCCGCGCCGTGCGCACTCGATTGCCGCTCAGGGCGGCATCAATGCCGCCAAAAACTATCCCGGCGACGGCGACTCGGTCTACCGCCTGTTTTACGATACCGTTAAGGGCGGGGATTTCCGCTCCCGCGAGGCCAACGTCTACCGTCTGGCCGAGTGCAGCAACCTGATCATCGACCATTGCGTAGCGCAGGGCATTCCGTTTGCCCGGGAATATGGCGGGTATCTGGCCAACCGCTCGTTTGGCGGTGCCCAGGTGTCGCGGACCTTCTACGCCCGCGGCCAGACCGGCCAGCAGCTGCTCCTTGGCGCCTATGGTGCGTTGCAGAAGGAGATCAAGAAGGGGGGGGTGAAGATGCACACCCGCACCGAGGTGATCGATATTGTGGTCATTGATGGACAGGCCCGCGGCATTATTGCGCGCAATCTGGTGACCGGAGAGCTGACCCGTCACGAGGCTGATGCGGTTGTGCTGGCCACCGGCGGTTACGGCAACGTCTTCTTCCTGTCCACCAACGCGATGAACTGCAACGCGAGCGCCGCCTATCGCGCCTATAAGCGGGGGGCCGCCTTTGCCAATCCCTGTTACACGCAGATCCACCCGACCTGCATTCCGGTCCACGGCGAATACCAGTCCAAGCTCACGCTGATGTCCGAAAGCCTGCGGAACGACGGCCGGATCTGGGTGCCCAAGAAGAAGGGTGACCACCGGGCCGCCAACCAGATTCCCGAGGACGAACGCGATTATTACCTGGAACGTAAGTATCCGAGCTTCGGCAATCTGGTGCCGCGCGACCTCGCCTCGCGAAACGCCAAGCAGGTGTGTGACGAAGGACGCGGTGTCGGCCCGACCGGCCATGCCGTCTACCTGGATTTTTCGGAAGCGATTCAGCGGCTGGGGCGGGATAATATCGAGGCCAAGT
Source organism: Pontiella sp. (assembly GCA_050298955.1). Taxonomy (GTDB): domain Bacteria; phylum Verrucomicrobiota; class Kiritimatiellia; order Kiritimatiellales; family Pontiellaceae; genus Pontiella. The sequence goes on along the minus strand of JBNKVA010000056.1, from coordinate 11,124 downwards.
ACGGCAACCTGTTTGAGATGTACAACCGCATCACCGACGAGGATCCGTACACAACGCCGATGATGATTTATCCCGCTGTGCACTACACCATGGGCGGGCTGTGGGTGGATTATAACCTGATGACCACGATCCCCGGCCTGTATGCCTTAGGCGAATGCAACTTTTCCGACCATGGCGCGAACCGCCTGGGGGCATCCGCGCTTATGCAGGGTCTGGCCGACGGCTACTTTGTAATTCCCAACACCATCAACGATTATCTTGCCTCCAACACGTTCGAGAAGTTCGGAACGGACCACGAAGCGTTTGTCGAGGCCGAAGCGACCGCCAAAGATAAGCTGGATCGGCTGCTGGCTGTAAACGGAGACCGGACGGTCGACGATTTCCACAAGGAACTCGGCCACGTGATGTGGCACAACTGCGGCATGGCCCGTACCGAAGAGGGTTTGAGGGAAGCCCTGGAAAAAATCCCGAAAATCCGGGAGGCATTCTGGCAGCACGTCAACGTGCCCGGATCGGCCGACGACTTGAACCAGGCCCTTGAAAAAGCCAACCGCGTGGCGGACTTCATGGAGTTTGCCGAGCTGATGGTCAGGGATGCGCTGCATCGCTCGGAATCATGCGGGGGTCACTTCCGCGAGGAGAGCCAGACGGAGGAAGGCGAGGCGCTGCGCGACGATGAAAACTTCTGCTACGTTGCCGCCTGGGAATTCAAAGGGTTGGATCAGGACCCGGAACTCCATAAGGAACCGCTGGAATTTGAAGAAGTCCACTTAACACAGAGGTCGTACAAGTAATGTCTAAGAAGATAAATCTTACACTCAAGGTTTGGCGCCAGAACCGGGGCGAAGCGGGGCGCTTTGAAACCTATCAGGCAAAAGATATCGACACCGATGCCTCGTTCCTCGAAATGCTGGATATCGTAAACGATGAGCTGACGCGTGAGGGCCATGAGCCTATTGCATTTGAACACGACTGCCGCGAAGGCATCTGCGGGTGCTGCGGTTCGCTGGTGAACGGAAAGACACATGGTTCGCATGAACAAACCACCCTGTGCCAGCTGCATATGCGCGCGTTCAAGGATGGCGAGACGATCGCCATTGAGCCCTTCCGCGCCAAGGCGTTTCCCGTACTCAAGGATCTGATTGTTGATCGCAGCGGCCTGGACCAGATCATTGCCGAGGGCGGATACATCTCTGTAAAGACCGGGAATGCTCCGGAGGCGTCTACGACCCCGGTTAAGAAAAAGATGGCCGAAGCCGCTATGGATGCCGCCGAGTGCATCGGATGCGGAGCCTGCGTGGCCGCCTGTCCGAATGGCTCGGCCATGCTGTTTACCGCGGCCAAGGTCCATCAGTATGCGCTTCTGCCGCAAGGGCATCCCGAACGCGCCGAACGCGTGAAGAATATGGTCGCCAAGATGGACGAGCTGGGCTTCGGCAACTGCTCGAACGAGTACGAATGCGCGGTGGCCTGCCCGAAGGGGATTGATGTGAAGAATATTGCGGCACTCAACCGCGAGTTCATCAAGGCTAATCTAGGGAAGTAGAAGAACATGCATAAACCGGCAAGATAACGTGGGGGAGAGAAAACCATGGCTGCACGAAGAAGAGCCCAAACATTCTGGTCTGAACCGATAAGCAAGATCGAACTTCAACGTGCTGCCGTGGTTCCCGGCGGCACAACCATTGTCGATGCGGTCCGCGAAATGAAAGCCTACCAGATCGGTTGCGTGCTCGTAACCGGTACCGATGGTAAATTGCTCGGCATTCTGAGCAATGGGGACCTGATGCATAATTTTGTCGGATCCACGCTCCCCGGGGAAACCCCCGTGGATACGATCATGACCAAAGACCCCTATACCGAGACCCCCGCGTTGACCGTTCAGGATGCGCTGGAACTGTTCCATTCAAAGCCGTTCCGCCACCTGCCCATCATGCAGGGCGATAAAATTCAGGGCATTCTCTCGATTCGCGGCCTGATCTCTTTTATCAGTGAGCATCTGCCCCTGGAGGTTATGAATCTGCCTCCGGACAGCAGCCTGATCGCAACGAAGACCTTCGGAGGCTAGGCCATGGTAGAAAAAATAGACAAAGTGGTGGAGAGAGATTCTGTCGTTGTGCGGTTTGCCGGTGATTCCGGGGACGGCATGCAGACCGTGGGCGAGCTTTTCGCGGATGCCAGTGCGCTGCTTGGCGATGCAATTGTCACCTTCCCGGACTTCCCCTCGGAAATCCGTGCGCCTTCGGGATCCTTGCCGGGGGTCTCCGGCTTCCAGGTCCATTTCGGATGCAAGTCGGTCATGACGCCCGGCGACAAGGCGGACGCCCTGGTGGTCATGAATCCTGCAGCCTTCCGGGTCAACCTGCCCGAGCTCGAGCCCAAGGGATTGCTGATCGTCAATACCGGTGCGTTTACGGGACCCAACCTGAAAAAGGCGCTCTATGATACCAACCCGCTGGATGATCCGGCGCTGGAAGACGCCTACCACGTCATCAAGGTCGATATCAATGCCTTGACGGAGGAGGCGCTCAAGGATCTGCCGCTTAAGCCGGCCCTGCGCGCGCGCTGTAAGAATTTCTTTGCGCTGGGTATGACCTACTGGGTCTTTTCCCGTCCGCTCGACATGACGCTGGACTGGATTGAAACCAAATGGCGGGGAAACCTTCCGATGATGGCGGACGCCAACAGCATTGCCCTGAAGGCCGGTTACGCGGTGGGTGAATGCAAGGATGTCAACATTTCGCAATACATCGTGAACAAGCGGGTGCTCGAAGACGGTATCTACCGCAAGATCACCGGGAATGAGGCCACGGCTTTGGGGCTGATTGCCGCCGCAGAAAACAGTTGGCGCGATCTGGTGCTCGGCAGTTATCCGATCACGCCGGCCACACCTATTCTCGAAACGCTTTCCAAGCACCGGAATTTCAATGTTAAAACGGTCCAGGCCGAAGATGAAATTGCAGCCATCGGTGTGGCGATCGGCGCTTCATTTGCGGGCGCATTGGGTGTGACCACCACCAGCGGACCGGGCCTGTGTCTCAAGTCGGAAGCTCTGGGGTTGGCTGTGATTACCGAACTCCCGCTCGTCGTTGTGAATGTACAGCGTGCCGGACCCAGCACCGGCCTGCCGACCAAAACGGAGCAAGGCGATCTGCTGCAGACCTTCTATGGCCGCAACGGCGAATCGCCCGTAGCCATCATCGCCGCCAGCTCCCCGGCCGATTGTTTCGACTGTGCGATCGAGGCGGCCCGCATAGCACTGCACTTCCGCACGCCGGTGGTCATGCTGACCGACACCTATCTGGCCAACGGCTCGGAGCCGTGGAAAGTGCCGTCCGTTACGGAAATTCCCGATATCTCGGTGGAGCCGATCAAGGAGGGCATTGAGTATGTGCCTTATCGCAGAGATCCGGTAACACTGGCCCGCCGGCTCGCGATTCCCGGTCGCCCGGGTTACGAACACCGTATCGGCGGATTGGAGAAGACCGAGGCCGGTGCCGTCAGTTATGATGCGGAAAACCACGAAAAGATGTGCCGGTTGCGTGCCGAGAAGATCCAACGGATCGTAAACGCTATTCCGGAAGTCCCCTTGCACGGTGAGCCCAGCGGGAAGGTCCTGGTTGTCGGGTGGGGGAGCACGTATGGCGCTGTCACCATGGCGGTCGAACAGTTGCAGGCCGAAGGATGCTCGGTCAGCTACGCGCATCTCCGGCACCTGAATCCTCTGCCGAAAAATCTGGGTGATCTGATGCAGCAGTTCGAGCATGTGATTGTCCCGGAACTGAACCTGGGGCAGCTGTCCCGTATTTTGCGGACGGAGTATCTGGTGGATGTTAAGTCGATCAACAAGGTGCAGGGACGCATGTTCCTCATTTCGGAGTTGGTGGCGGGAATCAGGGAATATCTATAGGGGGTAGTGATGGAAGGTTTTAAGGAATATTTGACCCGTAAGGATTTTGTCTCCTCCTCTGAAGTGCGATGGTGTCCCGGATGCGGTGATTATGCCGTGCTTAACGCCGTACAAAGCCTGCTTCCCCGACTGGGCATCCCGAAGGAGAAATATGTATTCGTGAGCGGAATCGGCTGCTCCAGCCGTTTCCCGTACTATCTCGACACCTACGGCTTCCACTCGATCCACGGGCGCGCGCCTACCTTTGCCACCGGCATCAAGGTGGCCAATCCGGAGTTGTCGGTGTGGGTGGTTACCGGCGATGGAGACGGGCTGAGTATCGGGGGTAATCATCTTGTGCATACCCTCCGGCGCAACCTCGACATCAATATCCTGCTGCTCAACAACCGTATCTACGGGCTGACGAAGGGCCAATACAGCCCCACCTCGGAAAAGGGAAAGATCACGAAAACCAGCCCCTATGGCGTCATCGATGAGCCGATCAATCCCTTGCGCATCGCTCTGGCCTCGGAGGCGACATTTGTTGCCCGCGCCGTCGATACCGACCCGAAGCATCTTGGGGAAGTCATGGAACTGGGTGCCGAGCACAAAGGAACCTCATTCGTTGAAATCCTGCAGAGTTGCGTGATCTTCAATAAGAAGGCGTGGCAGGGTGTGTCCGACCGCTCCTGCCGTGACGATCGGCTGCTTTACCTCGAGCAGGGCAAACCGCTCATCTTTGGAGAAAAGCGAAACAAGGGCATCATGCTGCGCGGCACCGACCCGGTCGTGGTGACGATTGGTGAGCAGGGCATAACGGAAAAGGACTTAGTGGTGCATGACCGGTACCGTGAAGATCCTGTCTATGCCTCCATGCTGACCAAGATGGACTATCCTGATTTCCCATTGCCGGTCGGCATCTTTCATGCGGTCAGGAAACCGGTCTATGAACAGGAGCTCGATGAGCAGATCAAGGAGGTGACGGCCCTGAAAGGCCGTCGCAACCTGCAGGCCCTGTTGCGCGGATCAGAGTATTGGACCGTATCCGAAAACGGGAAAAAGATCCAACGCTCCAGCGGTATTAGCGCCCTGGCCAACGACGAATCGCGCGTCATGGACGAGCAGATTCACTATGTGCTCAAGTCGACCGATCCGCTTACGGCCAGCCTCAAGACTCCGGTTGGCAAAATTTTCTACGACTATGACTATCACCGGTCAAAAATGCTCTCGCCGCGCGACAGTATTGCCGCTGCTATTGCCAACTTCAAGGCGGCCCGGCTGGAATGCATCCTGATTGGTGATGAAAAGCGACTCTATGGCATGATTTCCGAACGTGACATCATCCAGAATGTCGTGCTCACCTCTATTGATCGTGACCGCATGGCCGTATCCTCCATCATGCGCCCCATCTACGAAATCATGGACGAAACAAACTCACTGGGTGACGTGATCAATATTCTATCGATCAGCGGGCACCGGCATGTGCCGATCCGGCTCAAGGACGGCGGTTTCGGTCTGGTTACTATCCGCCAGATCCTGCGGTTCATTCATGACACCGTCGAACAGGTTGAAAAAAAGGAAAGTGATAAATGAAAATTCATGAGTATCAGGCAAAGGAGTTGCTGAAGGGATACGGTATTCCCATCCAGGACGGGGTCACGATTGATGATCCGGCGCAGGCTGAAGCAGCGGTGGATCAGGTAAGCAGCGAACTTGGCGCGGAACAGTTTGTTATCAAGGCACAGGTCCATGCCGGCGGCCGCGGCAAGGGCGGCGGGGTGAAATTTTCGCCCGACCGGGCCAGTGCCCTCGAAAATATCGGAAAGATTCTGGGCATGACGCTGGTTACCCATCAGACCGGCGCTGAAGGCCGGCTCGTCAAGAAAGTGATGGTGGCACAGGCGCTCGATATCGCCAAGGAATTCTATGCGGCCATTACGCTGGACCGCGCAAAGGGGATGGATGTCTTCATGGTTTCGTCCGAAGGCGGGATGGAGATCGAAGAGGTGGCGAAGGAATCGCCGGAAAAGATCGTCAAGGAAGCGGTTCGCCCGGGGTTCGGTCTGCGGCCTTTCCAGGCGCGCAACCTGGCCATGGCCCTGGGGCTCGAAGGCCAGGCGTTCAAGCAGGCGGTCGGCATGTTCCAGAAACTTTATAAACTCTATCGCGAAATGGACTGTTCGATCGTTGAGATTAATCCCCTGGTCGTGACCGACCAGGGCGACCTGGTTGCATTGGATGCAAAAATCAACTTTGATGACAATGCGCTTTACGCACATTCCAATGTGGCCGAGATGCGCGATCTCGATGAAGAGGACCCCGCTGAAGTCGAGGCGGCAAAGTATCACCTGAACTATATTAAACTCGACGGAAACGTCGGCTGCATGGTGAACGGTGCCGGACTTGCCATGGCGACCATGGATATCATCAAGCAGCGCGGCGGATCGCCGGCCAACTTTCTCGATGTCGGCGGCGGAGCCAATGTGGAAACCGTAAAGAATGGATTCCGCATCATATTGTCCGACGAAAACGTCAAGGCGGTGCTGATCAATATCTTTGGCGGCATTGTCCGTTGCGACCGCATCGCCAACGGGATCATCGAGGCGGTCAAGGATCTTGATCTTAATGTGCCGGTGGTCGTGCGTTTAGCCGGAACCAATGCCGATGTTGCAAAGGATCTTCTGGCCAACTCCGGCGTAGCGATTATATCCGCGGAAAATTTTGAAGATGCTGCGGTCAAGGTAGTGGAAGCAGCGAAAGGCGAATGATATGGCGATTTTGGTAGACAAGGATTCAAAGATTATCGTTCAGGGGATCACCGGTTCCGAAGGGAGTTTCCATGCAGCCCAGTGTCTGGAATACGGCGATAATATCGTCGGCGGTGTTACGCCGGGCAAGGGGGGGCAGACGGCATTGGAAGGTGCGGTTCCCGTATTCAACAGCTGCGCTGAAGCGCGGGCCGAAACCGGTGCCGATGTGTCGCTCATCTTCGTGCCGCCGCCGTTTGCCGCGGATGCCATCATGGAGGCTGCCGCCGCCGGTATTGAACTGATTGTATGTATTACCGAGGGGATTCCCATCGCGCAGATGGTCGAAGTTAAGGCCTTCGTGGAGAAAACCGGTTCCCGCTTTGTCGGCCCGAACTGTCCCGGCATTCTGACCCCGGGGGGCGCGAAGGTTGGTATTATGCCCGGCTTTATCGCGGAAAAAGGCACCGTTGGTGTCATCTCCAAGTCGGGCACGCTGACCTACGAGGCGGTCGACCAGCTTTGTCAGCAGGGGCTGGGACAATCAACCTGTATCGGGATCGGCGGCGACCCGATCATCGGAACAACGATGAAGGATCTCCTGGAAATGTTCGAGGCCGACCCTGAAACGGATGCCATTGTCATGATCGGTGAAATCGGCGGTTCAATGGAGATTGACGCGGCCCGGTATGCGAAAGATCACGTGACGAAGCCGGTTGTCGGTTTCATCGCCGGGCAGACGGCACCGCCCGGGCGCCGCATGGGTCACGCCGGTGCGATTGTGTCCGGTGCGGACGAGTCGGCCGCAGCAAAGAAAAAACTCATGGCCGAGTGCGGCATTCTGGTCGTGGAATCCCCGGCCGATATCGGACGTACTGTTAAAGAGGCTTTAAATAAATAGACGGAGGTAGAAAAATGGCTGACAAGGCAACACTCAACTATGATGGCTCCAGTATCGATCTGGATGTCATCGTCGGGTCCGAAAACGAAGTCGGAGTCGATATGACCAAACTACGTGCCCAAACCGGCATGATCACCCTTGACCCGGGCTTTGGCAACACCGGATCCTGCACATCCGACATCACGTTCATTAATGGCGAGAAAGGCATCCTCCGCCATCGCGGTTATCCGATCGAGGAATTAGCCGAAAACTCGACGTTCATGGAAACGGCATTTCTGGTCCTTTACGGTCATTTGCCGACCGCGAGCGAGCTTGCAGAATTCGAGACCGAAATCAACAATGAGGCGCCGTTGCACTATGGCATGAAGTCGCATTTCGAAGGGTTCCCGGACAATGCTCCCCCGATGGCGGTTCTTTCCGCCATGCTCAATATTCTTTCGTGCTACAACACCGATCTGCTGACGACGGCCACAGAAGGTCCTGCCTTCAAGGTTCCGACGGCAAAGATCATTTCCAAGGTTCGGGCTATGGCCGCCTGGGCCTATCGCACATCGATGGGCCAGCCGTTTATGGCACCGCGGCCCGACCTGAGCTACAGCGGGAACTTTCTGCACATGATGTTCTCGCAGCAGTTCAACCTATACGAACCGCTGCCGGAAGTGGAGCGCGCGCTCGATCTGTTCCTGATTCTGCATGCCGACCATGAACAGAACTGCTCCACCTCCACCGTGCGTATGGTCGGCAGTTCGCGGGCCAGTCTGTTTACATCGGTGGCCGCCGGCGTTGGTGCGCTCTGGGGACCGCTGCATGGCGGAGCCAACTGCGAAGTGATCAAGATGCTCACAGGGATTCACGAAGGCGGCATCAAGCCGCGCGATTTCGTGGAAAAGGCCAAGGATAAAAACTCGCCTGAAAAACTGATGGGTTTTGGTCACCGCGTTTACAAAAACTTTGATCCGCGGGCCAAAATCCTCAAGACCCAGGTCGACTCCGTGCTCAAGGCGCTGAACATCAGCGATCCGCTGCTGGACATCGCGTACGAGCTCGAGGACATGGCGCGAAATGAAGATTACTTTATTGAGCGCAACCTGTATCCGAACGTGGATTTCTATAGCGGCATTCTGCTGCGCGCGCTCGGTATTCCGGTCAACATGTTTACCGTGCTCTTCGCCATCGGCCGTATCCCGGGCTGGATTGCCAACTGGAGAGAAATGCATGTGCAGAACCTGCGCATCAGCCGTCCCCGCCAGATTTATACCGGTTCGACGGAACGCCCCTATGTGCCGATTGATCAGCGATAGTGCATCGTGAAATAGCTGAAGAACAGGGCGGCTCGCAGGAGCCGCCCTTTATTGTTGCTCCGGAAGCCGTCGTTCAAAGATGGCTTTGGCGGTTTTGTTGCCGATTATGTAAAGCAACAGCAGGACGAGCGGCAACTGTACGAGCTGAACGGCTATAACGCTTACCATGCCGTACCCGAAATAACACACGACGGCAAACTTGTACGCGCGGTAGTCAAAGCGGATCAGCCCGATTGCAAGAATGAGGTTGATGATTGCGATCAGGGCGATCGAGAATCGCCCGTTAAATTCCGGCATCATCATGATGACGATGCCGGCGATAAGCAGATGGAGCATTGCGACAAACCTGATATTGCGTGCCGCACGCCTGATCCGTTTTTCAGTTTCGGTCAGGTCCCGTCTGGCTTTCGTCTGATCAATTCCACACACTGGGCAGATGTCGGCTGTTGCTTCAGCCCTGGCGCGGCAGCTGTTGCATCGTTTCACGATTGGTCTCCTTGGATTCGCACGAATGTAGCCTTTCCTTCCCTGTTGCGGAAGGGCGCCGTTTGCTTTTCTGGAACGCATTTTCAATGCCCTTGTTGTTTCCGGTTTTACTTTGAAGAAGACCGTCGTGCATGTAAGATGCAATGTGCAGAGCGTGCACGTGATATGAACAGACGGGAATATTTCATGAACATCCGCTTTAAGCTGACAGCCTTGCCGATCATCGCCATTCTGATTCCGCTTTTCGGGGGGATCTTTTATGTACGCCAGGCGGTCCGCTCATTCTACGAGCATCAGGTCGGAATTCTCTATCTTACGATTGCGAAGGATATGGTCGATGGGCTGGAGCGTGATGTGCGGGGACAGATAGAAAACCTCGATGGGTGGGTGCGGTTTCGGGGGTTGGCGGACCAGATGGCGGACTGGGATGAAACGCCCTTTGATCAGGAGGTCGTACAGGATCTGGATGAAAAATGGTCTGCACTTGGTGTTAATGATGAGCCGCTGCGGACGATCCTCAGCAATCCTCAGGCGCTTGCTTTATCGCAGTATCAGAAGGTTAACCCGCTCTTCGTTGAGCTCCTGCTGACGGATGCCCTGGGGCGGCTCGTGGCGGCCTCGAACCCCACCACGGATTATTGGCAGGGTGACGAGGACTGGTGGACTCAGGCCGCCGGGCGTACAACCGATGAGTGGTCACGAAACATCATGTATGATGCGAGTGCCGGAGTTCAGACGATGGACATTGTGCTTCCAATCAGGAGCGATGACGGAACACTGCTGGGTGTGCTGAAAGGAAGTCTGAATGCCATAGAGATCCTCCGACACCTTGAGCCGGATCCTTGGAACGCGGAAATATCGCGTGATATTTTATTCCGTGATGGCCATCTGTTTGCCCGTCTCAACAACCCGGCCGACGATGTTTCATTGCCTGAGCGGATTGATGAAGAAGGGTTGGTTCAACTGAGTCGTGCGCTGAACAACTGGGCTGTACTGGAGCTTTTCCCCGGGAACGCATCGCTGTGTGCTGTTGTGCCTGTCGCCATGGCGGGGGATGCGCCCGCTGATGATCTGTACGAAACCATATACGTATTGGTTCATCGCGATGAAGAAGCTGCGCTCGCACCGGTGAATAAGGTTATTCAGTCGCTGACGAGGCAGGCCTCGGTTGTAGTGGTTGCGATCGCGATTCTCAGTTTTATGCTCTCTACTGCGTGGTTCGCCCGCCCGTTGGCCAAGCTGTATAACGCTGCCGTTGAGATGGCCAACCATGTCCGGCGGCGGGAACAGGGAAATGCATCCGATGCGCATCGCAGCATGCAGGATGTCCAGCACGCACTCAAGCGGCTCGATTCAATTCAAACGAAAGATGAAATGGAAGAGCTGGCAGGTATGTTCTCGCACATGGGGAACAAGGTCTTGAAGTTTCACCAGCAACTGGAGTTGGAGCTGGCAAGAAAAACGGAGGAAATCAACGAAGACCTCGTCATGGCCCGTGAGTTTCAGGAGGCACTCCTGCCCGATGAATATCCCCGCATTCCGGCACCGGGTGATGGTGGTGTTATAAATCTGGCCTTCAGCCATATCTATCGACCTGCCCAGTCGGTCAGCGGAGACTTCTTCGATATATCAGAGGTCTCGAAGCATAGCGTGCGGGTAGTGGTTGCCGATGTCATGGGGCATGGGGCCCGATCCGCCCTGATGACCGCGATTTTGCACGCCCTGATCTCCGATACGGCGAAAAGCGATGGGGATCCCGCACATCTGTTGCAACGAATGAATGAAGAGTTTCATGCCATC
>JBNKVA010000055.1:0-73323 GCA_050298955.1 Pontiella sp. | reverse complement strand
AGCGTTGCTACTGATCGGCAGCGCACTTGGTTCTGCCGATCCGGGCACTTGGTCAGAGTACTCATTAAGAGAATGGCTACGGGAAGCTGTAGTCAACCGTACAACTGAAGGTAATGAGGATGGAAGACTGGCGACTGTTTTTCAGACATCGAACTTATTGCTTACTCGATCGATCTCAGGACCGCAAAATTTGAAGAAACCCTCGGGAACTTGGGATGACAAAGTGATTGCCACGTTTATGAAGCGCATGAACATCTCCTCTGCAATGCCAACAGATATGTGGGCTCGCATTGCGTCGACTCCGAAATATGGTGACAAGACACCGCTACAGTTTCTTGCTGAGCGGCGGAACGCCATAGCGCATGGGAGGCGGTCATTTGAGGATGGTGCCAGTGATATGATCCTTAGTGATATTCGTAAACTCGCAGATGTCACGCTTGACTACCTGTCTTATACGGTTATTGCGTTCCAAAACCACATTGAACATGACGCTCACCTCTTGCCAACAACATGAATGACGCTCTCCATATCTCAGCAGTGGATCTTTTCTGTGGCGTTGGTGGCCTAACACATGGTCTTTCACAAGCCAACATTGATGTTCGACTGGGGGTGGATATTGATCCTGCTTCACAACATCCTTTTGAAGTAAACAATGATGCAAAGTTTCTTTTGGCAGATATATCGGAGCTTGAAGCGGACACGATCAAAAGTAATTTTGTTCCTGAAAGCACGACGCTTTTGGCAGGATGTGCGCCATGCCAGCCCTTTTCGACCTATTCCCAAAAGGCGAGACGAAACGGAAAGCTCCGTAAAGACCGAGGGCGTAAGGATGACTGGAAATTGGTTGATCGCTTCGGAGTGTTGATTGAGCAAGTTCAACCAGACCTCGTCACAATGGAGAATGTTCCACCCCTACTGCGGGCCCCGGTGTATAAGCGACTTCTCGATCGCCTAGAAGGATATTGGGTAGACGCACGAGTGATTGATTGCCAAGCAATTGGGCTTCCTCAAACGCGGAAACGCCTTGTTCTCATCGCATCAAGACTCGGGCCAATAAGGTTGCCGAAGTTCGATTGCCAAAAACAAACGGTGCGTTCGACGATTGGTGAGCTCCCCCCGATAAGGGCTGGAGAATCATTTCCGGGAGATCGAATTCACCGCGCAAGCGCTCTCAATGAGCTTAATTTGAAACGAATCAAGGCTTCGACTCCTGGAGGTACTTGGCGCGATTGGCCGCCGGAGCTGAAAGCCAAATGCCATATGCGAGAATCCGGGGCGACCTACCCCGCAGTATATGGTCGCATGAAATGGGATGCCCCATCTCCTACGATTACTACACAGTGTTTTGGCTATGGAAACGGTCGGTTTGGGCACCCTGAACAAGATCGGGCGATCAGCTTAAGGGAGGCGGCAATGCTACAGGGCTTTCCGCGCGCTTACTCGTTTCTCCCAGAGGAAATTCCCGTCAGTTTTGCTACGCTAGGTCGGTTGATCGGAAACGCAGTACCAGTAACTCTTGGCAAGGTAATCGGCGAAGTTTTGGTCGATCATGTAAGAGGGATAAATCCTACGTGATGATGTTTTCTGCTTTTGCCGCCGAAAAGATCCATCCCTGGCTCGAAGGCAAAGCCGTCCGAAAAGTCATCGTCGTCCCCGGCCGCCTCGTCAACATCGCGGTTTCGTGAGTTTGGTATGAACTGTTGGTTTTTTAGCTAGGATCATAATACCGTGTTAAGGAGCTGAACCTGACCCATGAGAAAAATACACCGTGCTTTGTCGTTCCAGCGCAATGCCAAGTGGGAGCGGGTTTTATCAAACGGTGTTTTCCGGATTATCAGCCTCGTCTGCATCATTGCGGCAGCGCGCAGTCGCAGTGCGGTGACTTACGGAGATACCGTTGCCATGAGCGATACCACCACGAATACAACGGCGCAACCTGCGGATCCATACCTCTGGCTGGAAGCGGTCACGGATGAGAAAGCACTCGACTGGGTTCGGCAGCAAAACGCGCGGACGGTGAAGGAGCTCGAAGCCGATCCGGCCTTTGAATCAACCCGCCTGAAGTTTCTGTCGATTCTCAATTCAAAGGACCGCATTCCGCATGTGAGGAAATACGGGCCTTTTTATTACAACTTCTGGCGGGATGACCGGAATCCGCGCGGTCTCTGGCGCCGCACTACGCTGGAGGAATATCGAAAGGACGATCCGGACTGGGAGATTGTGCTGGATCTCGACCGTCTGGCCGCTGACGAAGAGGAGAACTGGGTCTGGAAGGGTGCAAACGTGCTTCAGCCCGACTATGACCGCTGTCTCATCGAGCTCTCGCGCGGCGGCGCAGACGCCACCGTTATTCGCGAATTCGATCTCAAGCAGAAACGATTTGTGGACGACGGTTTCAGATTGCCGGAAGCCAAGAGCGGGGTGGACTGGCGGAACCGCGATACCCTGTATGTCGGAACGGACTTCGGTTCCGGGTCGCTTACTGATTCCGGTTATCCCCGGTTGGTGAAGGAGTGGAAGCGCGGCACGCCGCTGTCGGAGGCGCAGTTGGTGTTCGAAGGCCGGACGGAGGATGTCGCCACGTCCGCGCAGGTTGTGCATGACCACGGACACGTTTATGAATTCGTGCACCGCGGTGTAACCTTTTTCACGAATGAAACGTTCATCCGTCGCGGTGACGACTGGATGCAGATCGAAAAACCGGCCGACGCAGACGCCAGCACCTATGCGGACCATCTCCTGCTTCGCCTGCGCAGCGACTGGACCGTTTCGGACGAAACCTATCCGGCGGGAGCATTACTGACGATCAATTTAGAGGCCTACCTCGGCGGCAGTCGAGAACTCACTATGCTCTTTGAGCCGACCGAAAGGAAATCGCTTGCCGGTATCGGGCAAACTAAGAATTACCTGCTGCTGACGGAGTTGGACAATGTCCGCAGTCGTCCCTACGCGCTCCAGTTTAAAGATGGAGCGTGGAATCGCACGCCCATCGATGTGCCGGCCTTTGGTACCGTGAGCGTGACCGGGATTGATCCGGATGAGTCGGACGACTATTTCATGACCCTCACGGATTTTCTCACGCCGACGAGTCTCTACCTGGCCTCGGCCGGGCAGCCGGGGCGGGATCTGCTGAAGAGCCTGCCCGCGTTCTTCGATACCGACGGGCTGGAGATTCAGCAGTTTGAAGCAAGCTCCAAAGATGGTACCCGCATTCCCTATTTTCAGGTGAGTCGTAAGGGGATCAAACTGGACGGCGGGAATCCTACGCTTCTGTACGCATACGGGGGCTTTGAGGTGTCCATGCTTCCACAATACAGCGCTGGAGTCGGTTCCGCCTGGCTGGAACGCGGCGGGGTGTATGTTCTGGCGAATATTCGCGGCGGCGGCGAGTTTGGTCCCAGCTGGCACAACGCCGCCCGGAAGGAAAACCGGCAGCGCGCGTATGATGATTTCATTGCGATCGCGGAAGATTTGATAGCCCGCAAGGTTACGTCGCCGGGGCACCTGGGTATTCGGGGCGGCTCGAACGGGGGGCTTCTTATGGGCGTCATGTTAACGCAGCGGCCCGATCTCTTCGGTGCAATCGCCTGTCATGTGCCCCTGCTCGACATGCAACGCTTCAATAAGCTGCTGGCCGGGGCGAGTTGGATGGATGAATACGGCGATCCGGACAAGCCGGAGGAGTGGGCCTACATCCGGAAGTATTCGCCTTATCACAATGTTTGTGCCGACCGGAACTATCCGCGAACCCTGTTCATGACTTCGACCCGCGATGATCGTGTTCACCCTGGTCACGCGCGCAAAATGGTGGCCCGCATGGAAGAGCAGGGGCACGATCTGTTATATTTCGAAAACATTGAGGGCGGTCACGGCGGTGCAGCCAATAATGAGCAGCGGGCCCGCATGGAGGCCTTGGCCTACACGTTTCTCTGGAAACAGTTATCAGTCGGAGCGAAAGCGCAATAATCACCGGCTCGCTCGAAGACAAAACCGTCCGCAAGGTCATTGTCGTCCCTGGCCGCTGCCTCTTACAGCTATTTAGACGCAAAATAATTGAATTCTGCGACACGAGAACGGTCATAATGGGCAAGCAGAAGGGGCATTGATATGCAAATTACGGTCACAGACAAAGCGATTGAGCAGCTGCTAGCCAGCGGGCTGAACGAAAACAATTTTCTGCGGCTGGGAGTTCAGCCCGGCGGATGCGCGGGGATGTCGTATGCCGCATACATCGATGACGGTATGACCAACGTGGATGAAGTCATATTTGAGCAGGGCGAACTGCGGATCGTTGCGGAGGCGCAGTTTATCCCGATCCTCGATGGACTCGTCATTGATTTTTCCAACGACCTGATCCAGCCCGGCTTTATTCTAAAGAATCCCAATGCTGAGCAGGCGTGCGGCTGCGGTTCCAGCTTTTCCACGAGCGGTATCGATGATTGCTCCACCTGCGGAGGCTGTGGCTGATGAGCGTGAATCCCAAATCCCTGCTTGGCGGCGAGTCGGTCTACTGCATCAATGAAGCACAGTTAAAGGAAGCAACCCGGCTGATGGAGGCGGATCCCGATTCGGCGCCGCGGCTGCAGAAGCTGGTCGAGACCATCGAGGCGGAGTGCAGCCGCAACGAACAGGCGGCACTGGCCTTCATGCTTATCGAGCGCCTGCGTAAATCCCCAAAATGATCTCTTCCCGGCGATCCAGGGCCCCGTGGAATTTTTGTAACACCGGCCGCAAACTGATCGTCGTCCCCGCCTGCCTCGTCAATCTGGCGGTTTCCTGGTTGTAGACGAAGACGTGGGGGATGAGCCCGAAAATGCGTACCCGGAACGGCGGAAACCGCTTATTTGTAGCGGTCGTGCCAGAGATGCGCAAACCACATGCGTCCCGTGGCTATGATGACCATCAGCCCGGCAAGAATAATGGAGATCATGAGAATAAGATGGGCACGGTCCTGTGCCGGGAGGTCGCCCGGATCCAGATGCCCATTGTGAAAGCACAGCCCGCCCAGGGCCAACACCACAATGGACGCAATCAGCCAGCCTTTGTGGGGCCTCATTTTGAACATGGGAACTTTGCCGTGACTCCGCATTTGATTGTGAAAGATAAAAAGCATCCGGCACATTGGCAACAACAGGGAATAACCCAAAACTTAACAATTTCGAACCCGCGTTGCTTCGCACATATCAAGTGATCCCGCTCCGGCCGGCATTGCGGCATGCTCCTGCCATTCCGCGGCGGCCGCAATCGCCCGCGCTCAATTCCGGGCCTGCTGCGTCGATCCTGGATTTCCGGGGCAGGGTTGAGGTCGAGAGAATCGCTTTTCCTGTTTTCGCAATTCCGGTATAGGTTGGCGTGTTGAACATGCTGCAACTCATTCGGTAACGGAACGTTTAGTCAGATGGAGATGACATATGCTGAAATCCATTAATCCGGCAAACAACGAGACCTTATGCGAATATGAAGAACACCGGCCGGGGGAGGTTGCCGGAATCCTGAATCAGGCGGATACAGCCTGCCGGCGATGGCGGGAGACGGCTTTTGAGGAACGTGCAGGGCTGATGTCGCGGGCGGCCGAAGTGCTGCGTGCCCGCAGCGATGAGTTTGCGCTGCTGATGGCCCGGGAAATGGGCAAACCCGTACAGCAAAGCCGGGCGGAGGCCATGAAATGTGCCTGGGTCTGCGACTATTATGCGCAGCATGCCGAGTCATTCCTGGTCGATGAAATCATTGAAACCGATGCGACAAAGAGCTTTGTAACGTATCAGCCGCTGGGTGTGGTGCTGGCGGTCATGCCCTGGAACTTCCCGTTCTGGCAGGTATTCCGGTTTGCGGCGCCTGCGCTGATGGCGGGCAATGCAGGAGTGCTGAAGCATGCGTCGAACGTGATGGGATGTGCACTGGCTATTGAACAGGTTTTCCGTGAAGCGGGTTTTGACGAAAATCTGTTCAGGACCCTGAAAATAGGGAGCGATCAGGTTGGCACGGTAATCGAGCATCCGGCCGTGAAGGCGGTCACCCTGACCGGAAGCGGTCCTGCCGGCCGTGCGGTGGCGGCTAAAGCCGGACAGATGCTCAAAAAAACCGTGTTGGAACTGGGGGGAAGCGACCCGTATCTCATTCTCGGGGATGCCGACCTGGAGGAAGCCGTTCCGGTCTGCGTCACCAGCCGGCTGATCAACAGCGGCCAAAGCTGCATAGCCGCCAAGCGCTTCATCGTCGCGGAACCCCTGCTGCAGGAATTTGAAGAACGCTTCGTAGCGTTGATGAAGGAAAAGCGGATGGGGGATCCGCTGGACGAAGCAACCGATATTGGTCCACAGGCACGAATCGATCTGCGCGACGAGCTGCACCTGCAGGTTCAGGAGAGCATTGCCTCAGGAGCCACCTGCCTGCTGGGCGGGACGGTGCCCGAATGCGCCGGCGCCTACTATCCGGCGACTGTTTTGTCGAACGTGCAACCCGGAATGCCGGCCTACGACCAGGAGCTGTTTGGTCCGGTAGCAGCGATTATCGGTGCGCGTGACGAGCATCATGCCATTGAGATCGCCAACGACAGCATCTTTGGACTGGGCGCCGCGGTCTTCAGCCGCGATCGGCAACGGGCAGAACGTATTGCGGCGCACGAGTTGGAAGCCGGATGCTGTTTCATCAATGATTTCGTAAAGTCCGATCCGCGCCTGCCGTTTGGCGGCATTAAGCAAAGCGGATACGGTCGTGAGCTGTCGTATTCAGGTATCCGGGAATTCGTAAATATCAAGAGCGTCTACATTCGATAAAGGAGTTTCGCTGCTTCATTCGAATCCAGTGCAGATGGGGTAAAACAGGGAGGATTATATTGATTGGCGTGGGGACCGCTACCTCACGCTTAAGTAACCAAACTTGACAAAATCCCCGCCGTTTCCTACATCATCCTGCGATGAAACAGCGCTTCAGCACGATCTCTACGGTCGAGTGTACCAGTCGTCTGAACAGTGCTTCCCTCCCAACACGAGCGAAAATCATGAATTCATACAGTATCCTGAAAAACCATTGTCATCTACTCATTCTCACGGCCCTGCTGACCGTTGGAACAACGGTTGTTGCCGGAGACAAGACCGCCGGCAATCCAATCGTAACGGACATGTACACGGCAGACCCGGCGCCGCTGGTACATGATGATACGCTCTATATCTACACCGGACACGATGAACAGAAAGAGGGACGTAACGGGTTCCTGATGAACGACTGGTACTGCTTCTCCACCAAAGACATGGTCAACTACACGAAACACGGCCCGCTACTCTCCTGGAAGGATTTCAAATGGGCCAAAGGCGATGCATTCGCAGCGCATGTCATTGAGCGCAACGGCAAGTTTTACTGGTATGTATCGGTTCGTCATAAGGATATCCGTGAGGACGAAGGCTTTGCCATTGGCGTGGCTGTGTCCGACAGCCCGACCGGACCCTTCCAGGACGCCATCGGTGAGGCGCTGATCACAGACGAGACACCTAACGATGTCGTACTCAATATCGATCCGGCCGTTTATATCGATGATGACGGTCAGGCTTATCTTTTCTGGGGGTCTTGGAATGCAGGCCGCTGGGTCAAGCTGAAGGATAACATGGTGGAGCTGGACGGTGAGGTGCAGACCCTGAAGGCCCGCAATTTTTTCGAGGCCCCCTTCATTCACAAGAAGGATGACATCTACTACCTGACCTACGCCGCGCATTATCCCTCAACCACGGAGTATTCCATCAGCAAGAGCATCACCGGGCCGTGGGAATATAAGGGCGTCATCAATGAGCGTCTGCCCAAATCCGAAACCAACCATCAGGGCATCATCAACTTCAAGGGCAACTGGTATTTCATCTACCACAACGCCCAGGCGCCCGACGGCGGCGTCTACCGCCGCTCGGTCTGTGTCGACAAGTTGGAATACAATGAAGACGGCACGATCAAAATGATCGAGCGCACGGAAACCAGCGTCCCGCGCATCGACTAGCGGGGGTTGAATCGCGAGGCAGACCATCGGCCGAGAATGATGTTCGTATTTTTGGCCGGGGATCCGGACTGAGGCAATGTCGGATTTTATGATCAGCTGAAGAGGGAGGGTTTGGTGTTAACCGTTTCCAGGATGCCCGAATTCAGCGGCGTTAGAAAGCGCCGGTTAACCTGCCGGACCTTGACACCATTCTGTGACGTCTCTACATTCCGTTACGGCGCCAGTGTTCCGATGTATTCCGCGGGGTGCGTACCCCAATCACCGGAGAACGGGCTGCCGGTTTTTACGCCAGGGGGATGAGACACATGAACAGAATGATGACCGCACTGATGGCTTTGGGAATCGCTTCGGGCTGCGCTGCCCAGATTGCGAAACAGGATATGAAAACAGACATCACGCTTGACCTCGCAAAAACCGGCGAGCCGATTGAACCGTTTATTTACGGCCAGTTTATCGAGCACCTCGGTCGCTGTATCTATGGCGGCATCTGGGCGGAAATGCTGCAGGACCGGAAGTTCTATTTTCCGGTAACAGAAGCATATGATCCCTACAAGGATCTCAAGGATACCGACTTCCCGGTCGTCGGCGCCTCGCCCTGGGAAATCGTCGGATCAGCCGGCGGCCTGACGATGGTGAAGGAAGCATCGTTTGTCGGTGAACACACGCCGCGAATTTCCGCCGGGACGGGCATCCGACACCACGACCTGGCCATCGAGTCTGGGGAGTCCTACGATGGTTACATCTGGCTGAGAAATGCCGGCGATACGAGGAGCAAAGTCACGGTGACCCTGGCTGCAGATACCGATGGCGGCCAGGCCATGGATAAAACGATCACGGTTACGGCAGCCGACTATCAGAAGTATCCCTTCTCGTTTGAAGCGGAGACGGACAGCGCCCATGCGACACTCACCATTATGGTAAACGAGGGCGAGGTATTGGTCGGCACACTGTCACTGATGCCTGCCGACAACGTGCGCGGCATGCGCCCCGATACACTGGCGCTGCTCAAGGAGCTGGATGCCCCGGTCTACCGCTGGCCGGGCGGCAACTTTGTCTCGGGCTACAACTGGCGCGATGGTATCGGCGATCGCGACCGACGGCCACCCCGCAAGAATCCGGCCTGGACCGGTGTGGAGCACAACGATTTCGGAACTGACGAATTTATCGACTTCTGCCGTGAGATCGGTACCGAGCCGGCGATTGCCGCCAACACCGGGTTCGGCGATGCCTATTCCGCCGCGCAGTGGGTTGAATACTGCAATGCCTCCGGCGCCACGATTGGCGGCCAGTGGCGCGTCGATAACGGCCATCTCGAACCGTTTGATGTGAAGTACTGGTGTGTGGGCAACGAAATGTGGGGACCCTGGCAGCTGGGCTTCATGCAGCTTTCGCACTATATCCTGAAACATAACGAGGTCGCTGATGCCATGTGGGCGGTTGATCCGGAGCTGGAGCTCATCGGTGTAGGAGCTGTCGACCAGATCAATGCCGATTACGATCCGGAACAGGCAAAAGCCAACAGACTCTGGTCTGTGGGTATGCTGGAAGGATCGGCGGATTACATGAACTATCTATCTGAACACTTTTACTCCGGCCGGACACCCTGGACGGATGACAAAGAACTTCCCGTGCTGGAGCACGTGATTCTGATGCGCGACCAGATCCGCCGGATTACCGACGAACACCGCCGCCTGCAGCCCGAAATCGAGGAACTGAACGGCAGAACCATGCCGATTGCCATGGACGAATGGAATTACTGGCACCGCAAGTATGATTACGGGGAACTGGGTTGTGTCTATGACCTGAAGGATGCACTTGGAACCGTGATCGCACTCCACGAATTCTACCGTCAGAGCGACCTGATCAAGATCGCCAACTATGCCCAGACCGTCAACGTGATAGGCTGCATCAAGACCACGAAGACGGAAGCCGAATTTGCCACCACCGGGATTGTCCTAAAGACCTACCGTGCCCACTGGCAGCCGATTCCCATCGAGCTTCCGGCGGACGCCTATGGAGATCTCGACGTCGCGGCCTCGAAGTCCGAAGACGGCAAAATCCTCACGGTCAGCATTGTCAATCCAAGCCAGGAGGACGCAATCCTCGAATTCGGTGTTGAAGGCATCAGCCTGCCTGAAAGCGCAACCGTTTGGACTATTACCGGCCCGGATCATCGAGCCCACAATGTTCCGGGCGAGGAACGGCAGGTCGACGCCGTTGAAAGCACGGCCGATATCACGAATGGACTCAATGCACCTAGGCTGAGCGCCGTGATTTATCAGATCGCGTTGCAGTAACAATCAGTTTTCACCTGCACACCTGATTCCGGTATAGGTTGGAGCAAAGCAGGAGGCAGTGATGAGAGTGCGCACCTGTGTTCGCGTGGGTATGTCGGTTTTGCTGGGTCCGGTTTGTGTCGTTCAGGCACAGACCTATACAGTCACTTCTCCGGTTCGGGATTATCCATGACAGTCGATAATGGCGATACGCTGAGCTACAGTGTCCGGTATGGCGAGCGGACGATTATTGATCATTCAGTGCTGGGCTTTGAATTCAAGGATGAAGCGCCGATGGCCGGCGGCTTCAAGGTGCTGAACGCTGAAATAGCGGAAGCACGCGGGCAGTGGATACCGGTGGTCAAATCCAAGCGTGCTGTGGAGCCCAACCATTACAACGCCTTGACGCTTAAGCTGGCGGAGCCGTCGGATCAGCGGCGCCGGCTGGATTTGGAAATACGGGTCTATGACGAAGGTGTTGCCTTTCGGCTGAAACTCTATCGTGGTGGGCAGGTCGATGACCGCAAGATTACGAAGGAACTGACCACCTTTTCCATTCCCGACAATCCGACCGCCTGGATTGTGGAATAGGCGGCTATGCCTCGCATCAGGAATCGGAATATTTTGAGCGTAAGCTGAGCTATCTCACCAAAGACTCGATCGCGGGTTTGCCGCTGCTGATGGAATATGCGGATGACTGCTGGGTGGCACTGACCGAAGCCCGGCTCGATAATTACAGCGCCTTTTACCTGGGCACAACCGGCACACCGAATGTGCTGAGCACCCGGTTGGTCCCCTATCCGGGCGAGCCGGAGGAGGGCATCAAGGTGCGGTTCAGCGACGAAGTCTGGACACCGTGGCGCGTGATCATGGCGGCCGAATCCCCGGGAACCCTGATTGAATCGAGTATCATCAAAAACCTCAACGATCCCTGCGCCATTGATGATCCCTCGTGGATTATGCCGGGCAAAAGCGCCTGGGATCACTGGTGGAGCGGCGAGGTGAAGATGGAGATGCCGGTGATCAGGGAATACATTGATCTCGCGGCTGAGATGGGCTGGGAATACATGCTCGTGGACTGGCAGTGGTACGGGCCGTATGACAAACCGGAGGCCGATATCACCCAATGGGCGCCGCAGATCGACATGCCGGAGGTCATCCGCTACGCAAACTCCAAAAACGTGAAGATTCTGGTCTGGCTCTACTATACGGATGTCAACCGCAACTCAGCCTACAAGAGGGCATTTCCACTCTATCGCGCGTGGGGGATTGCCGGGGTAAAGGTGGACTTCATGGCCCGTGACGACCAGATCACGGTGAACTGGTACCACGACATCATTGAGTGAGCCGCAGAAAACCGGCTGCTGGTTGATTTCCACGGGGCCTACAAGCCCGACGGCATCATCCGCACCTGGCCCAACATGATCACGCGTGAAGGGGTGATGGGTAACGAATACTATAAGTTCTCCGACCGGATGAACCTAGGGCATAATGTAAAGCTGGCCTTCACCCGCATGCTGGCCGGGCAGATGGATTACACGCCCGGTGGATTTCTGAATGTGACGAAAGAGGAGTGGAGGCAGCAGTCACCGACCCTGGTGTGGAATACCCGGGCCGCTGAGCTGGCCAAGTTTGTGATCTATGAAAGCCCGCTGACCGTGGTGTGTGACCACCCGAAACAAATTATCGGCCAGCCCGGTGCCGATTTCCTTAAAATGGCCCCCACGGTGTGGGACGATACCCGCTCCCTCGGAGGTTATCCGGGAACCTATGTCGCCATCGCCCGCCGCAACGGCGATACGTGGTATATGGGCGTCCTGAACAACCAGGAAGCCCGGACCATTGAACTGCCGCTGGATTTTCTCGGCGATGGTGCATTTGAAATAACCCAATGGGCCGATGGTGAAAACGCCGACGAAGAGCCGACGCGGCTGGAGAAGAAAACAAACGCCGTCGACCATTCCGGGGTGCTTGAAATCAACCTTACCAGGAATGGCGGATTTGCTGCAGCCATCAAGCCGACGCAACCCGGCCACGAGTGAGTCGATTTTTCAGGCGCTCAATCAGTAGACTGATCGATTTGCAGGCGGAGCGCTTCCAGCCCCGCCCGGGTCGCTTTTTGGATCAGTTTTTCCCGGCTGTCTTCTGAAAGATTGTCAGAGATCATTTGCGCATCGACAAACAGTCGGTGGTGGGAGTTAAGCAGGAATGTGAAAACATTCTGTCCTTCGTTGTTCAGAATGATGCAGTGAATTCCGAACACCGCCATTTTGTTGTCCCGCGTTGGAGGGAACAGGACTTCCATCACAAGGATGTATTCTTCGCTGATTTTCCGTTTCCGGATCTCGCTGCCGATGACCTTCATATCATTCTGACAAAACTCAAACTGGCTGTTCCCGTTTATCTGTCCGGGATCGATTGCCTGGTCGTCCATCACTGCGGCGGCCATATTCTGTGCGTTGAGAAATGCCACGACCTGTTCCTGCGATGCGGTTGAGAACGTGGTGTTCGTGGGCGTTCGAATGATGGACGGGTATACCCTGATGGTCGCGGTTTTGATGTCCGACACGAATGACTGCACCAGCTCACTTTGCATGCGGAATCCCGGAGAGGGCGTCTTTTCCTCGGTTTCGTCGGCTGCTATGGGAAGGCTTAGTGTAAAAACAGCCAGCGCAATAATGAAACGCATTGAAGTTTTCATGCTTATCACCTCTTTCGTTCCGGCGGAACGGCCAGAAGCCCATGCGGGCACGCGCCCGTTGAACAGGGCTCCTCTGTCATGAGAATATGCCTCCGGAATGAGAACGACAAGGTCCAGTACCAGCTAATTCAATCGATTTTTCGTGCCCGAGTCATGTTATTTAATGCGCATATCGAAGGGGATGTGCGGCAACCGCACGCTGACGGATAATAGGAAAACTCCGGGGAACAGGCGCCTGATCAGCCGCTGCGCGGGCACAGAGTGCCTGGTCGATTCCATAACTTGTGGTGGTGTTTGGTTTATCCATAGTGAAGAAAGTTATAGGCTGTCCTTCAGTTGAAGTGCTCAGGCTGGTGAATGCACTGTTCGCATCGCGAACGGCGGAAGGAGATATGAGAATACAACGGCATCTGTTTTCGATACTTCTGGCAGGTATGGCGGTTTCGGCCCGGGCGGAAACCACTAAAACCATTAAATTCAATACCCGCGATCCGGGGCGGGACAAGTCCATCAGTGAATGGGGTATCGATGCGACCTGGGCGAGCTGGAACAATACGCAGGAGTCCGTCAAAAATGCGGGCGGGGAGATCGATTTTGTGCGTGTCGGTTTTTACATGCACGAGGAATACAACGCGGACGGCAGCCTGAGCGCCGACCAGATAAGCAAGCTGGACCACGCCCTGAACTGTGCAAAACTGGTCAGGCCGGATGTTCCGATCATGATCAGTCCTCACAACGAAGAAGGCATTATCGACTGGTACAAGGATTCCGATTTCGATCGGTGGTACCACGTCATGATGAAAACCAAAGAATATATCGAGTCAAAGGGGCATAAAGTGATCTATCTCGAGGCCTTCAACGAACCCGATTACGGTGATTGGAACATGGGCAGCCCGGATGATCTAGATGAGCTGCTGGAGCGTTTGGAAGGCTGGAATGTCCTGCGCGTGGGCCCCAGCGTAATGAACTGCGACGGTGCCGAGGAGTGGTATGATGAAATTGATCGGAACGTCGATGCCGGCAGTACGCACACCCTGTACGGATCAATGGATGCCTTCCTCGATTTTATAGAAGAAGTCAAAGGTGACCGGAAAAAGTTATTCTGCCCGGAGTCGCATTCGATCGCGGAAGCGATGGCGGCCGCGGAGTCCGGAGCGGACTACTGTGCGTGGTGGGCCGCAATCGACGAAGCGCGTGCAAATTTCATGCGGGCCTGCCAGGGCAAACGGCTGGCTTATGTTGCGGTTGAACCAAACTGGAGTGCGGCCTGCGTCTACCGTGCACCCGATAAAACGCTGCACGGCTTTGTCGGTTCCGCCGAACGCGAGAACGGCATAACGACGAAGTACAGGTTTGTCTGCGCCAACGAGGGCGTCACCTACTATCCCTCCGGCGACATGGACCAAGGCCATTATCGGGAGCGGGGCAAGCCCTTTGAGGTGCTGGCCAAGCCGCCGAACGGTCCGCGGTCGCAATGGATCAGAATCGTTCCCGGCCGGCCCGAGTGACACTGGCCCGCTTAGCGGAAAAACTTCTGAAGAGCCTGGGCAACGAGGTTCTGGATATGCTCCTGGCGCTCGGCTTCGGATAGGTGGGCTACAGATCCGGTCAAGGCATAATCGCGGTAGACCAGCTTGTTGGTTTTTGCATCCATCAGGTCGATGACCACGGCCCGTTTCAGGACCTTTTCCGGATAGCTCTCTTTCATGCCTTCCTTGTGGGCAAGGTCCACGAGTTCCGAAAAATTCTTCAAGCCGAAATACTGGTTGCTGTAGGAGGTGCTGACATTGTCCTGCAGGATGATCAGGTGGGCTACGATCAAATCGGCGTTCTGATCCACCATCTTAAGGCCGTGATTTTCCATCTCGCTCTCCACGGCCGCCTTGATCATGCGATGGGCTTCAACAAAGCGGGGCAGCTGGTCCTCGGCCAACGGCGCGTTCGGTGCGATGTAGCGGACCGTGGAATAGCCCTGGCTGGTGCCTTTCGGCATGGGGACGGATTTGCAGCCGGCAAAGCAGAATGCCAGAACAGACAAGAGGGCAAATTGGATGATACGGACAGGCTTGGTAATCATGATAGTGATCCTCGGTTTCGATCGACGGCATTTTATTCAACAGAGCATCACCAATACAGAAACAGAGCGGGTTTGGCAATAGTCCCGGCCTGCTTTTATGGTCCTGATCCGGTCTGTGTTGCATTCGTACAAACCTGAAAAAGCGCTTTTCCGGATTGGCTTTCTTGGCGCCCGCCTTCAGATGCTGTCGAACGACATCGTCATCGGCTTGATGGCCGTGACCCTTGAGCGGCCTTAGAAGGGACGTCGTCCTTTCTGTGCCCGCACGCGTTGCTGCTTGGGCTGCGGCGGCTTTTCCAGAAAGAGGCCGTACCATTGCTCGCCCAGCCCCTCGTTAGAGAAGCTCTTTACCTTGTCGTTGGAAAGGCGTTCCCAGTTGAAGGTGAGGGTTTCGTCTCCGGTGTTGTCCATGCCCTTTTTGAGCAGCTGGCGCGCTTCTTCGGCCTTCTCCTGCTTGACCAGGATCCATGACATCAGGCCGTAGAGCAGAATTCCACGCTCGCCCCGGAACCATTTAATCTTCTTTTTGAAGGTTTTTTCTGCACCTTCGATGTCGCCATGCTTGTATTGACGCGCCATTTTCATGGCAACCGTCATTTGCTCCATCATCAACGGGCCCTTGAAAAGACCCTTTGCGGCAAGAATCTCATCCACCTGCTCGAATTCCTTGAGCTGATAGTGAAACTGCATCCGCATGGTGGCGATCTGCCGGCCCATCAGCAGATTCCATTTCCTGAAGGGTTCAAGGCGGTCGGTAAACTGAAGGGCTTCCTTCATAATCTGTTTCTGATCGGTCTCGAGCTGCCGCTGCAGGGCCTTAACGTTGATGCCGGGCCGGGTCTGGGCCTGTTGAACCTTGCGGCTGATCCGCTGCTGTCCGGTCTTCATGATGCCTTCCAGTTCGCCCTGCACCGCTTTGATCTTCTTGCGCACGAGGAATCCTGTGACGGCATAGGCCGCAATGAAGCTCAGGATGCCGAAGAACACCGTTGTACCTGTGTGAATCTGCGCAGCGATCAGAGAAACCACTACCGCGATCGAAACCGCTGCTGATATGAGAAGTGAAAACATATTAACGTTCCTTTTGTTTGAAAAATCGAGCCCGTATGCAGGCATAAAACAGCGCGATTCGCACGAAAAAAATCAAATTACAACCGACCGCACAAAATGCCAATACGCGGGCGCCCCGACTTTTTGAGCCGGCCGGGGCGTACGGTGCCCCCTGTGCGGGTGCATCGGATTCTCATCTTCTGCCCGATCAGGAAATGATGAACGAGCGCATGCCGATGGAGCCCATCAGAATGGATTCGTTGAAAAAGGCGATGTTTTCGTCCTTTTCTCTCAGGGCGAGTGTATAGAGCAATGGCAGGTAGTGTTCGCGGGTGGGAATGGAAAGAGCCGCCGCATGGCTGATGTCGCCGGCCCGCAGCAGTTCTTCATGCCGGCCCTCCAGGATCAGCTGTTTCAGCTTATCATCAAATTCGATGGCCCAGTCATACGGGGTATCCGAGTCCCAGTCAGCGCGTCGCAGATTGTGGATCAGATTGCCGCTGCCGACAATGAGCACGCCCCGGTTGCGAAGAAACGCCAGCTCCTGTGCCAGGTCGTAATGGTTTTTCAATGAAAGCCGGCGGTTGAGGCTCAGTTGTAGCACAGGGACATCGGCTTTAGGAAACATGTGTTTGATGACGGACCAGGTTCCGTGGTCAAGCCCCCACTCGTGATCCTCCAGGACCGTGGTGTTACGCACGTGCTCTATGATCGCCTTCCCGGTTTCGGGTGCACCGGGGGCCGGGTAGTCAACCTTATAGAGTTCCTCTGGAAATCCGTAAAAATCGTGAATCGTGGCCGGCTTTGGTGCCATCGTTACCTGCGTGCCGGTCGTTTCCCAGTGTGCCGAGATACACAGTATGGCCTTGGGTTCGAGCCCTGTGGCCATTTGTTTCCACCCCTGGGTAATCGCATTGTCGAGAATGGCGTTCATCGGGTTGCCGTGTCCGACGAACAGTGCCGGCATGCGGGCGCCGTCCGGCAGGGGATTCAGCTGGTTGGCAAATGATTTAAGGTACGTCGTCATGAGAGCCGTCGATGTTATTCGTCCAAGAAATGTATTTCTGTTCATCATCCGTTAAGATCCGTGCATCCGGTGCCCGGGTGTGACCCGGACACCGGATGCACTCGATTAGGTTCTATTTTGCATGCGAGCCATCGCAGTATGGCCTGGATGCGGAATGACCGCAGTCGCAAAGATAGACCGTTTTCTTTTCCGCCAGTTCAAACTGCAGCGGTGCCTGTTCGGTTCCCTTGTGCGACCCGTCGCAGAACGGATAGTTCGCTGATCTTCCGCACTGGCAGCGGTAGTAGGTTCCCGCGTCCAGGGTAATAGCAATAGGTTCGCTCCCTCTGTAGCTGCTGTTTCCCATCTTATTCTCCTTTCACTTTTTCAGCGACGAGTGTGTCTACGGCAAAACGGCCTCCACCTTTGATGACAAGAGCCAGCGCCATACCGATCACCAACAGGTGGTATTCAAACCCTTCGCCGGCCTGTGCGCCGTACCAGTTCATGAAAAATCCGTTGGATGCATGCACCATCAGGGTTGCCCCCACCATGGCTGCGCCGATTCCAAAAGCCGAAAGCCGCGTCAGGAAACCGGCGATCAGGGCCAGCGCACCCAGTGATTCAGCCAGAATCACCAGAAAGGCCAACAGGGCGGGGATGCCGAGCTGGTCGGTAAAGAAGCCCATGGTTCCCTTGAAACCATAGCCCCCGAACCATCCGAGCAGTTTCTGCGCGCCGTGAGGGAACATGATGAGCCCCAGGGTGACGCGGATGATCAGCGAACCGGGATCGCGGTCCGTCGCGAACAGGTTTGCACTCCATTTTTTTGCATTCATGATATGTACTCCTTATGTTTTTAGTTAAGATGATTCGACATCGAATCATAGGGTCAAAAAATGTTATTGCTGCCCCAGGCCCAGCTTTTTCGTCAGACGGCCCAGTTCGCTGCGTTCCTGCGCATCGAGTACGGAAAAGCATTGAACCAGTCGCTGCATATGGGCGGGGAAAAACCCTTCGATCAGGGACCGACCCTCCTCGGTGATATGAAGCCGGATATAACGCCGGTCTTCCGTGCTGCGGCGGCGTTCGACCAGCTTGCGCTTTTCAAGATTATCAATCACGGTCGTGATGTTGCCTGAGCTTTTGAGCACCTTGCCGGCGGCTTCCTTCTGACACATCGGCCCCAGATGGTAGAGCGCCTCCAATACACCGAACTGGCTGGACGTCAGATTGATCTCGCCCAGATGACAGAGCGTCCGGCGTTCCACCGCATCGAGCGCCCGCGTCAGCTTGACGATCAGCCCCAGCGCTTCCCGTTCCTGTTCATTTATCTTAAATTCTGCGGTCATAATAGTTTTCCTCTTAATGTTTCGATATCGAACTATTATTTGGCGGATTTGTCAACGCCTTTTTTTGCTATATTTAAAGCTGTCGACGTTAATGTCGGGCAGCCGTTATTCAGCGAGGGTTCTGGCGGCGGCGAGAATAAGTTGCGGATCGAGCCGGCTGCGGTAGTCGGGATTAACGTGGACGAAGGCGATCCTGCCATCGGATCCGATCAGAAATACCGCCGGAACCGGCAGTTGATGGTGTGTCCGTCCGGAATCAGCTTCGAGGTCGATTTTGTATTCTTCCCTGTACTTCCTGACGGTTTCTTCGGGCACCTGGAATGCGATACCGAATGCACGGGCGGCATTCATATCATTGTCAGACAGCAGCAGGTAATTCAGTTTATTCTCGGTCTGAACTGCTTTCAGTTTTTCCGGTCGGTCGGCGCTGACCGCCACGATCTGCATGCCCTGCGCAAGCAGCTCATGTTCGATGGTCTGCAGGGCGGCCAGGTGGCGCATGCAGTACGGGCACCAGCCGCCCCGGTAGAAGATCAGCAATGTCGGTTTTTCCGAAACGAGGCTCGAAAGCTCGACCGGCTCGCCGGCAGGATTTTTGAGTTCGACCTTCGGTATGCCTGCCCCCACGAGGAGGGGGCGAATTTCGTTCGGCGATTGCGGAACCGGCCCTGCCAGGGTAAGCGATGCCAGCAGCGAGAGCGGCAGGATATATTTAAACATGGGATTACCTCCGTTGTACGTGCTTGGAAACCTCTGGTCGGGCGACGTTCAAACTATTCCTTCCTGCGGGCCGCAGATTTGTGCCCGAACCTGAATGTTCCGATTCGACAAACTCGACGGTTTATTTAACTATGTTGGAGATCTATGGCTACACAACAAAGAGGATCAGACGATGCCTCGGTATACATACTGGGCATTTCGGCCTTCTACCATGACAGCGCTGCGGCGCTGCTCAGGGATGGCGAGATTATTGCGGCCGCACAGGAGGAACGCTTTACGCGCAGGAAGCATGATTTCAGGTTTCCGGAGAATGCGGTGCGCTATTGTCTCGACGAGGCGGGGATCGGCGTTGATGCGCTGGACCATGTTGTGTTCTATGAAAAGCCGTTACTGCGCTTTGAGCGGCTGCTGGAAACCTACCTGAGCTATGCGCCCCGGGGTTTCCGGCAGTTTTTGATGAGCATGCCCGTTTGGCTCAAGCAGAAGCTGTATCTGTCGCGGGAAATGGATGCGGCACTGAACGGCGAATACAAAGGCCGCTATCTGTTTTGCGGCCATCATGAGTCGCATGCCGCCAGTGCCTTCCTGCCGTCTCCCTTTGAGGAAGCGGCCATTCTAACGATGGACGGCGTGGGAGAATGGGCGACCGCGAGCCTGGGAACAGGCCGGGGAAACCATATTGAAATGGTTCAGGAGCTGCATTTCCCGCATTCACTGGGCCTGCTCTATTCCGCATTCACCTACTATGCGGGATTCCGGGTCAACTCCGGCGAATATAAGCTGATGGGTCTGGCCCCTTACGGCCGACCGGTTCATTACGATGCGATCATGTCCAGTCTGCTCGACCTCAAGGAGGACGGTTCGTTCCGGCTCAACATGGACTACTTTGCATTCTGCTACTCGGATGTGATGATCAGTGCAAAGTTTGAAAAACTGTTTGGCGAGCCGCGCCGTAAACCGGAAAGTCCGCTGACCCAGCATTATATGGATGTTGCGGCTTCGGTCCAGAAGGTGACCGAGGAGATCATGCTGCGGATGGCCCGCCATGCCCATCAGAAAACCGGGATGAAGGATCTGGTCCTGGCCGGAGGCGTGGCGCTCAACTGTGTCGGTAACGGGCGAATCCTGCGCGAAGGGCCATTCGAACGGATCTGGATCCAGCCGGCTGCAGGAGATGCCGGCGGAGCACTGGGAGCGGCCCTGTTCGTGTGGTATCAGCTGCTCGAACATGAACGGCGCGTCAACCCGGTCGATTTGCAGAGCGGCACGCTGCTCGGGCCTGCATATGGGAATGATGAAATCAGAACGT
Source organism: Pontiella sp. (assembly GCA_050298955.1). Lineage (GTDB taxonomy): Bacteria > Verrucomicrobiota > Kiritimatiellia > Kiritimatiellales > Pontiellaceae > Pontiella. The sequence goes on along the minus strand of JBNKVA010000055.1, from coordinate 52,851 downwards.
TCCTTGAATCAATGGATGCGGTTTATCGCTCCTATGATGATGAAAAGGAACTGCTGGATGCGGTTTCGGATACCGTCGTGCAGGAGAAAGTGGTCGGATGGTTCCAGGGACGCATGGAATTCGGACCGAGGGCCCTTGGGTCGCGCAGTATTCTGGGCGATGCCCGCAGTCCGGAGATGCAGTCCCGCATCAATCTCAAAATCAAGTTCCGGGAATCTTTCCGCCCCTTTGCACCCAGTGTGCTCGAGGAGCGGGCCACCGACTATTTTGACCTGGAGGGCAACAGCCCCTATATGCTGATTGTTGCTCCCGTACAGGAAGCGTGCAGGATTGATACCGGCGCGGAACAGGAGGGGCTTACCGGGATCGACCTGCTGAAGGTCAGACGCAGCACGGTTCCGGGGGTTACCCACGTGGATTATTCCGCACGGATTCAAACCGTGGATCCGGAACGGCATGGCCGCTATTACCGGCTGATCCGGGCCATCGAAAGCAAAAGCGGATGTCCCATGGTGATCAACACCAGCTTCAACGTGCGCGGTGAGCCGATTGTCTGCACACCGCAGGATGCATATCGCTGTTTCATGGCCACGGACATGGATGTGCTGGTTTTGGAAAACTGCGTATTGCTCAAGGAAGAGCAGCCGGATGCCGAACCGCATGAACGCGATGGCTATCTGGCTAAATTTGATCTGGATTAAAACGAAAGGCTGACCCCGCTATGCTCCACCTGGATCTCAATCCCACACCGGCCAAGCTTCGACAGTTTGGATGGATTGCTCCGGTCATGCTGGTCGTGATCGGGGGGGTGCTCATGTGGCGCTTTAATTTATCCCCGGCATGGCCCATTGCGCTGGGTGGTTTCGGTCTTGCCCTGTTTCTGCTGAGCCGAATCTCACCGGCGCTCATCCGGCCGGTATACATCGGCCTGGTTCTCATGGGTTTTCCGATCGGCTGGGTGGTCAGTCATCTGGTCATGATGATTTTCTTTTTCGGAGTTGTTACACCGATTGCGCTGATCTTCCGTCTGGCCGGCCGGGATCTGATGCATCGCAGACTGGATCCGACCGCCAAAAGTTACTGGACCGAACACCTTGGCAGCGATACGGTGGAGCGCTATTTCAGGCAGTTTTAATGGAGGAGTGGTATGTCGAAATCACCCAAGCCGTCGCAAAAGAAAGAATTCCTGGATCAGGCCGAACAGAAGCGCAGTAACATTCTGACCGAGTTCCTGGCGTTTCTGCGTCATAACAAGAAGTGGTGGATGCTGCCGATTCTGATCATCCTGCTGATCATGGGGCTGCTTATTCTCCTGAGCGGAACGGCCCTTGCTCCATTCCTCTACCCTCTTTTCTAATCCCATTCGCACCGCACACGCTGCGTCTACGCCGATCTGGAAAGGAACAGCGCCTCAGACCGGAAGTCTTCCGCTCGCCAGGCGAAGGGTTTCAAATCCCGGAGAAGTTGAGTCGGCTCCAGCAGTCATCAGATCCTGCTCACTGAAAGACGAAGTGATGCCGATGCAGCGGGCGCCGGCCGCCTTGGCCGCTTGAACCCCGTTGATGGCATCCTCGAAGACAACGCATTCGGAGGGGCTGAGGCCAAGCCGTTTTGCCGCTTCAATAAAGATGTCCGGAGCCGGTTTTTTGTGCTCGATGTCGAGGCCGTTGACCAGTGCATCAAACCAGCTTTCATCTAATTCCATTTCGCGCAGGTTGACGTGCAGCTTGACTTCATCGGCACTGGTGGCGATAGCCAGCTTGAGTCCGGTGTTTTTGGCCTTTTCAATAAACGCTTTCACGCCCGGCAGCGGATTGAGCTTGCCCCGGATGCAGTCGGCATAGAGTCGGTAGGTCTCGTTTTTGTCCTTCGGCATTTCGAGCGTTATGCCGTATTTTGCGGCCACTCCGCCAAGATACCGATCCTCCCCGGTGCCGACGAACGGAACAAAGTCCTCTTCCTTCACTGCCGTGCCATATCGCTCATGGAACATGCGGATTGCGGCCTCGGCAATAAAGGATTCGGAATCACACAGCACCCCGTCCATATCGAAGATGTACCCTCTGATCATATTTGTTACCCTACCCGGATATGCAGATAGTCTAAAAGACATTTTCCATGCACTATGGATGTTTGAAAATGTAGATATTGAGTTTGTCGCTTGCGGTTGTTTTGCGCTTCGGGTCTTGCCAACCTATATGACTCCGAACGGGAATGCATCGCCGACCTCTACAGCACCGGATATATGGCTCCAGTGGAAGCATCCTCAATCGAAGGTGGACGACATGAGCAACCTGGGATTTTATTTTGACGAAAAACTGAGTTTGGCCGGCCGCACGGGTGGTGAAGTGGATCAGACCCTTGCCGTGGTCGCGGATAACTACATAAAACTGAATCCGCGCGGTCCGGTTACCTTCAGGGCGTATTCAACGCGCGGCATCCAGCGGGCAGGCGACTACCGGTATGACGTCGATTTCAATACGTATTTTCCGGATGCACAGGATGAACAGTGCGTCATTGCCTGGGCCAGAATGTGGTCCGATGCCGCGGCCGATTTGATGTTTGACCTCAACTGCTACGGCCCGCTCGCCATCTTTCTCAATACGGAGGAAGTCTGGCGCTCGAATATTTTTACGGAGCGCGATCCCGAACAATACAACCGCATCACACTTTCATTGAAGAAAGGCTGGAACCACTTTGTCATAAGGTCCAAAAAGACCTGCGGGGGCTTCGGCTGGAAGTTTGGTTCCTGGATCGGCAAGCATCCTTACGTCTTCATGATGCCTTCGGACGAACGCGCAGGCCAGGAAGGCTGGCTCTTCTCGAATCCGCAGCCGACGGAAACGGAGCTGCTTCCACGCGAAGGCCAGTCGGAGAAGGACTCCGGGATCGATTGGAACCCGGCCTTCGGGTGGTCGGAGAAGGAGCTTGAGCTGGGCAACTGCGCCCGTATTTATGGCGTGCAATCCGGCAAATCGGCCATTGGCTGGACGAAGCTCGAATCCGGAGGCGGACAGGTAGTGCTGAGTGGAACCTATTCCGGCCGTGTGCGCATCCTGTGCGATGGCGCTGAAGTAGCGGCGGATTTTCCCTGTGATTTTGAGGTGCCGCCCGGTGTACACGACCTGATGGTGATTTCGACCGGCACTGCAGCAGGCTGGGGATTTTCGTTGTCAGTTGAAGGCGCGGAAACCGTCTGTCCCTGCGATCTCCAGGGCAGCAATACAAGCTGGCTGTTTGCGGGGCCGTTTGATCCTGACCGGCTCCCGGACCTCGACGTGCTCACTGACTTCCATGCGATCCACGAAACCGCGGACGGGAAGGGATACTGGCGGATCGATGAGCCGCAAACCTGGCTGCGCCAGTACAATGAAAACCCGTTGTTCGGGCATTGGAACTACCCACTCGGTGTTACGCTCTATGGTCTGCTTCACACGGCAGAAGCCCTGGGATCGGCGGAGATCAGGAGCTATGTGCAGGATCACGTTCAGTTCTGCTGCTCCACCTGGCCCTATGCTCAGTGGGACCGCGATACCTTCGGCGGTGCAACCCATGTGCATAACCTGCTCGCAAGCATTGACAGCCTGGATGACTGCGGATCCTTTGGATCTTGCATGCTGGAGGTGGCAAAGTATTGCGATATCGAAGGTTTCGAGCCGATCGCCGACTTGGTGGCGGATTTTATATCGAATAAACAGAACCGCTTTGATGACGGCGCATTCCTGCGCCACCGGCTGATGCATGCATTCCACAACGATACGATGTGGGCCGATGACCTCTACATGAGCGTGCCGTTCCTCTGCCGCTACTATCAGCTGACCGGTGAACGGCGGTACATCGATGATGCGGCTAACCAGTTTTTCGGGTTCAAGAAGCGCCTGTATATGCCGGAACAGCGGATTATGTCGCATGTGTATGATATTCGCCGTGAAATGGCCACCGGAGTGCCGTGGAGCCGAGGCAACGGCTGGGCGCTGTTCGCGCTGTCCGAACTGCTGGAAGTGCTTCCGGAGGATCACGGGAAGCGTGCCGAACTGATCGCTTTCTTCCGTGAGATGTGCGAGGGTGTTCTAGCATTACAGGATGACGAGGGCATGTGGCATCAGGTGTTGACGCATCCAGAGTCCTATCCGGAGACCTCCTGCACCTCCATGTTTATCTATGCCTTCTCCCGCGGCATCCGGTTCGGCTGGCTGGAAGATCCCGACACGTATGCAGCCGCTGCACAAAAAGCATGGGATGGCATGAACCGGATTGCGATCGATCAGGATGGAAACGTCCACGGTGTCTGCCGCGGCTCTGAATTTTCCTTTTCGCCCGACTATTACATTCACGACCTGCTGTGGCGTCTGAACGACACCCACGGTATGGGCATCGTTCTGCTGGCGGGCGTGGAGCTGAAAAAACTGAATGCATTCTGCGCAGACCAATGCCGAATGCTCCAGGAGGCCAAATGAAACGGATTGGTGCACGTGCCCATGACTATGGAACCCTTGCGGCAGACGAGCTGGCCGCAAAACTCGCATCACATGATCTGTGTTGTGCACAGCTGGCGTTGAATGCCGCGATTGAGGGGCTGGCCCTGAAACCGGGACAGCTGAATCCGGGGCTGGCCTGGGAGATCGGACAGGCTTTTCAGCGCAATAAGGTGCAGATTGCTGTGCTCGGCTGCTACATCAACCCCATTCATCCCGATCTGGATGTGCGCGCCGGACTGATCGAATTCTTCAAGGATCATCTGCGGCATGTGCGCGATCTGGGCGGCAGCCTGGTGGGATTGGAAACCGGCACGCCGAATGCCGATTATTCCGCGCATCCCGACACCGGCAGCGAGGAACACTTCCAGGAGATGCTGCGCACCATGGAGCAGCTGGTGGCTGAAGCGGAAAAGCATGGAGTAAAAGTGGCGGTGGAAGCGGTAACGCACCACACCACCTCCACACCGGAAAAGATGAAGCGCCTGCTTGACGAGATTCAATCGACCAACCTGGTGGTTATCCACGATCCGGTAAACCTGATTAATGCCGAAAATGCCGCCGACCAGGCACGGATGATTGAAGAACCTTTCCAGCTCTACGGCGAAAAAATCAAAATCATTCACGCCAAGGACTTCTCCATGGATCATGGGGAGTACAAGCAGATTCCCACCGGTTTCGGGGAGCTGGATTACGACCGCCTCTGCAGCCTGATCGCCGCTGCCGGGCCGGGTATGAGTATTCTGCTGGAGGAGTCCGGCCCGGATACCGTCGAGCATTGTATTGACCATATCAGCAAGCACTGGCCGGCCTGATTTCAGCCTGTCTTATGTGTCGTTCACTCACTCGCTGCCGGCATCAACAGGTTCGGCCTTCAGCGCTTCCAGATAGCGCAGGGCCATTTCATTTTCGGGGCTCAACTCGATTACGCGGCTGAATGCCTGAATGGCTTCATTGGTCTGCCCGATTTTAAACAATGCGAGTCCTAGATTAAGATGGCCCTCCGCCAGGTCGGGTTTGAGTCGAACGACTTCCCGGAACGCCAATACCGCCTCTTGCGGTCTGCCCTGACGTCCATAGTCAAGACCGGCCTGGAATCTGGCTCTCCATTCGTTTGTATCGTATCGCCGGGCAGCCGCCAGTTGTTCAGCGGCTTCCTTTTCCCGCCCCATCGCTTTAAGCACGGCTGCCAGATCATATCGAATGGAAGCATCTGTCGGCGACAGGATGGCTGCTTGATGCAGGTTTTTAAGGGCATCAGGAAGCCACCCTTTCTTAAGGCAAAGCCGGCCCAGCAAGGCGAGGTCGGAACTCGTTTCAACTGGGTAGAGCAGTGCTTGCCTGTAGTGCTCATTCGCGGCGTCGGTTTTTCCCTGGGCCTCGAGCAACTGTCCAACCCCGATATGAGCCGTGCCGAACTTCGGTTGCTGTCTTATCAGCTGCTTCCACTGTTTGAGGGCGGCATCGGAATTTCCCGCCCGGAAGTAGGCCTGGGCCAGGTGATGCCTGATCCAGTGATCGGACGGGTCAAGACGCACGCCCTGCTCGAAAACATCAAGTGCTTGAGCCAATCGACCCGATTGGACAAGAATGATTCCAAGATGGTCCCGGGCGGACGCCGAATGCGGTAGCAGCACGGTTACCCGGCGTGCAGCTGCGAGGGCTCCATCGATGTCTCCGGCCTTCAGGCGCAGGTCTGCTATCCGTTTCAGCAGATACGAATCGTCGGGGGCTGATGTAAGCGCAGACTCACAGGCCTGGAGCATTTCATTCAGGCCGGCTTCTCCCGTCAGAGGCTCGATGCTGTTGATGGTGTTCGCTAAATAGTCAATCTGCTGTTGATGATTAAGCTGCAGAGTGAATGGTGGTTTGTTCAGGCGTTCGCGAACTTCACCGAGGCATTCCTGCCGTTCTTTGTCCGTCCATACCAGCCGGCGCGCACATTCGTCGGCGGAGGGCCAGGCCGGAAGCACATCCGCTGCGGTCTTAACCGGTATGGGTAAAAGTTCGATGAGCTGTTCCGCTATGGTCCGGGATAGCAGATAGTTGCCTTCCCAGGTCAGATGAACATGTTCATAAAAATATTTTTTTCCGGGGATATGGTCCGGACTTTCGTCCGCGAAAGCCGCGATAGTGTCCGCAAAACGAATCTGCGGTTGGTTTTCCTTTGAAACGATCGCACCGACAATCTGCTGCATACGGCTGTCGGACCGGAACCGAAGCGTGTCCAGGTCGCGAGCCCGGCTGAATTCGAGTGAGGCCAATTCGCGGTTGCCCAGTTCCAGGGCACATTGTCCTTTGCGGTAGTGCAGTTCGGCAACATCTGCGTCGATCTTCTCAGCTTCCTCGTATGCAGCCAGGGCGGCTGACCAGAGTCCCTGCTCCTGCAGGCCGATTCCGCGCTGATGGTGACTTTTCCAAACCGCGGTTTGCTGTGGATCCGTGGCGGGGTTGAACTGCGATCCAAACGGGGCGCAGTCTTTCAGATTGACCGCCACATTGCAGATCACCATGCCCACGCCGGCCCGTTGACCATACCCGACAATGTCTTCCAGGTTGCGCTGGAAATACCCGTATACCTGTGTCATGCGCGGATCGTCGGCGGCGAGCTGCTTGTCCAGAAACATCTGCATGCCGCCCCACGACTCTTTTCCGGCTTCCGGCGGATTCAGCCCGGAAATGACAGCATCCAGCAACTGGCCGGTGCGTGTGGACTTTAGGGCCAGTGTTGAACGGATGGTCGCCAACGGCGGTGCCTGGGGGCCGAAAACCGTGCCGCCGCCAAAAGGGCCGACCACTTCGTTGTTGCCGATGTAGAGTACCCAGATATCACCGTCGGCGGCGGTGCAGTCCTTTGCAATTTCGCGGATTACATGGGAGTTAATGGCCGTCATGGACACATTAACGACTTCAAAGTCCGTCGAAGGATATCGAAGGCTCAGCATCGCTTCGAGCATCCGGGGCAATCCAAACTCCGGTTTTGGATCTCCCATGGCCGCGGACTCGCCCAATACAAAAATGCGGATGGTGCCGGGAGAGGCTTCCGGTGTGATGGCAAAAACCTCAGGTGTACGCGCATAATCAGGCCCGAAAAACCGCCAGCCAAAACGGTTGTTTTGAATCAGCACCGATCTGCCTTCGGCTTCTGTTTCCAGGAAAAAAGAGGTCGGATAGCCGAAACCCACTACGCGCAAAGCCAGCTCCAGCACGAGCAGGAAGGCCAGAGGTGCAAGAATAAGCACGGTTATCCGGAACCCCCAGAGCTTGAGGCCTTTCGGTGAAGGGCCTTCGGTTTTGCTTTTCCCCTTTTGGTTCGGCAGGTCGGAACGGGTTTTCCGTCTATGCAGTTTTCCTGATTTTCCCATAACAAACGCTTGCTGGATCATCCATAAATCGAGGTCGTCAGCCATAGTCTTCAATGCGATACATACTCCCTTTTTTAAAGGGAGATGCCCAAACCTTTGTTAAAAAACATTCACCGGTTTTCCCCGTCCTGGATGTTCGGTCTGAAGCACACGGATCAGCTGTTTAGGGAGCTGAAGGCTCGCTACAACCAAAGCGGTAATGCTTGCGGACCGGTTCGGTGATACACCAGACGCAGGTCATGCCTTTCGGAAAGATAACCAGGTCGCCGGCACCGAATGATACCGGTTCGCCGCCTACCGGCGTAACCGTCACTTGGCCCAGCAGCAGATAACAGGTCTCTGCGGCGTCGTAGTGCCAAGGGAATTCCGAGATCTCCTTCTCCCAGATCGGCCATTCGAATACGTCCAGCTCGTTCAGGCGGCTTTCCGCCGGTGAGTGCTCCACACTAATCTGTGCCATGAGTGCTGCCTCCGTATCCATAGCTCTTAGTCTGAATGCCCGGTAAAAGCAAAAGATTTTCCGTTTCCCTCGAATTATCCCGTCACAATTTCTCCCGTAAGACGAATTAGTGAATGAAGACAGGAAACCCGCACGTGTGAGAAGGCGAACTTCAATGTCGGCGGATTCAGAACCGGACGGTTGAGCCGTTCATTCATTAAACGAAAGGTGAGAAAAAGATGAAAACAAAGATTACACTACTGACCGTTGCGGCCGCTGCGATGGCCTTTACCGCGATGGCCGATCCGGGCAAGCCCAGTTTCGAACCGGGCCTGTGGGCCGACGGAAAAACCTGGGGTTCGAAAGGAACAACCGCCCTGCCGGCGCCGACGGAACACAACATCCATTCCTATGATCCGCTGTTTGTCATCATCAACAGCAACAATCCGGAAGGGCAGCTGCCGGTAGCGGAAGCCGCGCCGGGCAATGTCTCGTTCAATGGCGGCCGCTGGCTGACCTATACCGCATGGTGGACCGAGGAAGGATTCGCCATGTATGGTACAGTGCCGGTGATAACCTCCTATGCCGAGCTGCTGGTCTACAAGATGCACGGCTTCATCGATTTTGAAGTCGGATCACCGGATGGCGGACCTCCGCCGTATTTCCAGTGCCCCTTGCTCCCCGTGAAAGAGTAGTACGGATGAAATCCATTCGGGGAAGCGGCTCGGCGATGCGCAGCTTCCCCGTTTGCTTTATGAACCCCTTGTGCTATCCTACGCCCACCAACAATCAACGGGCCGTCCCGTTCTGCACGGGGTTGATGCTATCTATGGGTAACGCGGAAACACCAGATTTCGATGCACTTGGCGTCCTGGCCGCAAAGGCACAGCAGGGCGATGATGCGGCATATGAATCCCTGCTGGAAGCGCTCTACAGTTATGTCGGCATGGTGCTGCGGGCCCGGCTGGGCATGACTCCGGAGCTGGAGGATCTGATCCAAACCTGCGTGCTTGCCATGCATGAGTCGCTGCCGACCTATCACCCCTCGCGCAACCTGCGGCCATGGGTACAGGCCATCATCCGCTATAAACTTGCAGATCATTTCCGGGCCCTGGCCCGACGGAAGGAGTTTGCCATGTCCGAGACGGTTCTGGAGTTTGAAAACGCGCATCAGGAAGCAAAAAGCAGGTCCGAAAGCCGGGTCAATGTATACGAACTGATGAAGCAGCTCCCGGCCGGTTGGGCAAGGGCGGTTCAACTCACCAAGTTTGAGGGGATGTCCTGCGAAGAAGCCGCCGGAATAGAGGGAATTTCCGCCGGAGCGTTGCGGAAGCGGGCGTCGCGGGCCTACAAGCGGCTGGCGGATCTGATCGAAAAGGAGTTGGAGTCATAGCATGGCGAATAAGGATAAACAGGCGTTCATCAAGGAACTGACGGGCAGGCATCGCCGTCGGCGGCCTCTTCTGCAGCCCTCATGGCGTGCATGGCTTTGGTTTGCGGCCGCTTTGCTGCTTTCGGCCGCCTGCATGCATACTGCGCAGGTGTTCCGTCCGGGATTTGCCGAACAACTGGTTCGTCATCCACTTTTCCTGATCGAGATCGCCAGTGCCTTGCTGTTCTGTGCATGGGGGGGCTATGTGCTCATGGTTTCTGCAACGCCCGGCGGGCGGGTACGACGTGGTGCCGTTACAGGCCTCTGGCTTCTTGGCGCGCTTTTCATCGCCGGTTTTGCGTCGAGTTTCACGCAGCTCGCGCCGGAGGCTACGATGGTTGGGAAACGGGAGGAATGCTGGCACGAGGTCGTGATCTATGGCACCGCCTGCCTTGTGCTTTTCGTGGTGATGATCCGGCGCGGTTGGGTCCGTTTCTCGTGGAAACTCGGATGGCTCTATGGATTGGTTGCCGGACTCATTCCGGCTGCCCTGATGCAGCTCGCGTGCATGTATGTGCCCGAACATGCACTCAAGTTCCATTATCTTCCGGTGCTGTTCCTCGTACCTGCCGGGCTGCTGTTCATGCGGCTGGCCCGGCGGTAGCTGCCGGCCCACAGGCTGTCCTTCGATCTGCTTAACGGTACAGCGCCATGCGGCTGGTTGCTTCTTATTCGCGTTCCACCGCAATGTAGTAGTAGTTGCAGTCATTGGTCGAATGCAGCGTGTCTACATAACTGCCCTGCGGATAGGCCAGTCCGGAGGCAATCCGCGTGAAGGGCTGCTGTAAGTCATCGGTCCAGTACACTGAATAGGTGCGGCCGGAGATGGCAGTCCAATAAACGGACGGTTCTACAATGGCATTGACTCTGAAATAGGAAGAGGAATTTGTTGGATTGGTGCCGGCAATGCTCTCTTCAAGGTTATTGAACAGATCGTTGTCCGGATCGTCGTCCCAGTTCTGCGCCAGTGAGCCGAAGTGGGTATTTTCCCAGTCATCATTGAGCTGGTCCGCATCGGTATCGCTGGGCGAGGGAGCGCCCCATGATGAAAGCGCGGTCCGTATCAGGGGATAGCCCGTACCGTTTGCGTCGGCCGGCCAGGGCGACTGATTAAAGTAGAAGAGTTCGTCGATGACCACCCACGAAAGGTCGAGCGGCTTCAGCGGATCATCGGAGGCCTGCGGCCGTTCCAGCGCGACGCGCTCTCCCGTGTTGGACAACTGACCAGCGTATGGGCCTAAGAACGTTTCCTGGGCTGGATTGAGGCCGTAGGTGGTGCAGAAGAGGTTCAGCAGCGCCGAGTCGGCAGGATCAAACGACACGAGCCACAGCGTTTCGCCGGCGGGCAGGCTGAAGCCGGAGGGAAACTTAAAATCGACCCCGCCGTCGATCCGCCAGGGGCCGACCGCGTTCTCGAACAGGACGGGCGAAGTGCTGAGGTTTTCGAGCTGGATGTATTCGACGATATCGCCGTCCAGGTAGCCTGCAGGTGCGGGCGGGTTGTACATAAGCTGGCTGATCCAGACATCGACATCCGCAAGCTCGTTCGGCGCATCGGGGGTAGGGACGGTTACCTGCCAGTGAGGCGCGCCATCGGGATAACGACCCAGCGAAACACCGTTTTCCTGGCCCTTGAAGCGGATGGCATCGACCACGCCGTTGGGGGAGGAGAGCACCACCTGCTCCCCGGCCTTGTCGAGGCCGAAGCCGGTTATGCGCCCGGGGTGGAAATCATCCTCGTCGAAGAGGATAAAGCCGAAGGCGGGCACAACCGTGCCGTTCGGGATGGCCCATTTGGTTCGGTTGTCCAGCTCATCGCTCAGGTACCAGTCATTAAGGGTGATGGCTGAAGCCGTTGGATTATACAGTTCAATCTGGTCATTGGAATCGAAAGGCGGAGGCTGCCCGGTATCGGTATGCGCCGTCACTTCGTTGATGAGCATGCCTGCCTGCGGAACAGGATCGGCAAAGCCCGGCGAGCCGCCCGCATAATAGCTGGCCCGCCAGTTGCCGCCATAGTTGAGCGACCCGTCCGGTTCGTTGGCGACCGCCGATTCCAGCGGAACCAGGGAGTGGCCGCCGCCGTCAGCAGCCTGTGGCCAGTTGCGGTCATCGGAATAACGGAAGGAGATCAGGTCGTTGTTCCAGAATTCCAGATCCACCTTCTCGCCGTTGTTATCGAAGTCGCCTTTGTATTCGCCGGCAATGGCAATTCCGTTGGTTGCATAGGCGGAGTTGAACCCATCGATATCCTTGATGACCACCAGGTATTCCCCGGGCTCCAGACTGGGATACGCGCCCTTGCGGAATTTGAAATCCACGGCGCTGTCGAGTTTGTATCCGTTCAGATTTACCGTGCTGCCGGACACATTGCGGATTTCAATAAAGTCCTGCTGGTTGCTTGCCGCCGCATGGTACATCAGTTCGGTCACGGCCAGCGGAACATTTTCCGTCCAGTAAACCGCTTCGCACAGGGCACTCCATTGGTTGCCGCTTTTTGCCCGGGCTTTTACCTTGGTGGGAACCGATATTGAAATCGGGCCGGAATAGGCGGCCCCGGAAATAGCGCCGCCAATGGCGCGGGGATCCGTGCCGTCGGTGGTGTAGTAAATGGTGCCCTGCGGGGCCGAGAGGTACGCGAGGCTTCCGCTTGGAACAAAGCCTTCTGCCAGCGTGATTTCCGGAGGATCAATGGAGGGCAGCAGGCCGTCGGCGTTGAGATAGCCAATCACCGTATTGGCGCGTCCGGCAAAAAACGACCGCGCCGCGGCGGAGGCGGTCAGCCAGGTATTGCGGTCCAGGCTGGTGCTGCCCCAGCGGGCGGCATTGGCATTGATGGCCCGATCGATCTGCGCCTTTCGGTAGTCGAAGCGCGCCTCGGAGCTTGCCTGGGTGAGCGCCCCGTTGTTCCTGAAATGTTTGTGTACATGGTCGGCAAAGAGGAGCCGGTATTCATCGTTGGCCAGCAGCTTTTCATGCAGGGTTTGCGCATTGAAATAATAGGGCTGTTGCCATTGGGAGTCGGTGAAGGGACCGGTACGGTCCAGCTGGGTTGATCGATCAAGCGAATGCTCGCAGTCATGCTGTACCCACTTGAACCCATCCGGATCTTCGCGGTTATAGATGGCATACAGATTGTTGAGCGCGTTGAGAAACACGGTAATACCGTTGTCGGAGGCTCCCGTGTAGTAGATTAGAAGCAGGTAGTCGATCAGGTTATCGGGATCGAGCAGCTTTTCCTTGGTTGGATCCGGCTGTCCGGATGCATCCAGCCCCTGTACCGCAAAATAATCGACGTTGTCGGAAAAGCCTGCCTGGGCGGCGGTCCACAGGCGGTAGTAGGCGTCGAGGGTGCCGTCGGTGGCTTCCGCCTCGTACCAGCCTGGATCGATCCAGGAGGTGTTCTTAATCACGTCATAGTCTGCTTCATCTCCCCCGAAATAGGAGGCGGCATAGCTGGCCTCTGGACGCTCTTCCGTCATGTAGAGCCCCCAGTACTGGCCGTTTAAATAGAGATGATAGTACCGGCTGCGCGTGTAGGCCACATCCATGGCTCCGGCCGAGTCGCGCGAAAAGATATCCCGCAGAAAGGTGTTATGGGTCGGCTGGTAGTCTCCGGAAGGGCTCCAGCTGTAGTTCATTGCGGTTCGCAGATCGAGATTGTCGAACTTATCGACTCCTTCGTCTTCAAACAGCGGAAAATCCAGTTTTCCGGGACCGTATGTTTTCTTGAACAGCAGCCGCAGGCCATGCTTGGCATACCCGTCATGCCGGCTCCATCCGCCGCGGATGCGCAGTCCCGCATTCGCCTGGAAGCCTTTGGTGCCATCCGGATTGATCAGCTCCAGCGAGGCAGGACGTTCCCAGCGCTGGGCCGGGTTCACATAGATCCCGGAAGAGGTGCTGTAGAGGTTGTCGTGGTCGGTGACCACCGAAAGGGTCGGGATGTCCAGCAGTGCATCCCGCACCGTGCAGACCTGGCCTGAAGCATCGTAATAGGTTGTGCCGAGTACGCCGGCGTCCATGCCGGTGATAATCGGATTGTTGTTGATCGTGACCTGGTTGCGGGGCTCGGCAATGATGTCATCCACAAAGATGTAGGTGTGCGTGCTCGAAAAAGAGGGCTTCCAGCCATCCAGAAATGCCTTGGTCCGAAGGGTTGTGGTGGAGGAGATCGTCAAAGGCCCGGAGTAGGCCGGGCTGTTGGTGGTGGGCTCGGAACTGTCGAGAGTGTACCGGATCGTTGCACCGGCGTTCTGGTTGGACATCACCACCTGAAACGAAACATCGTAAAACCCACGCGCGGGATAGGCTATGGGTGCTTCGGCAAAGCCGTCATAGGCGAAGCCGGCATTGGCAGATCCGGGGGTTGGAGAGGAAAGCAGGCCGGCTTCCGCGGGATTCAGCGCGCCGGCATAACCCACTTCGATCCGGGGAATAAAGAGGAGGTCTGAAGAACCGGTCGTGAAGTTAAACCCATGGATGGCGAGCAGGTTGGAGCCTTCGTTCAGAAGGCCGGCATGGGCGGAAAGGTCGAACTCTTCATAAACGACAGCCAGGCTGTCAACGTGTTCGTTGCAGGTGCTGTCCCATGAGGCTGTGCCCGCTAAGTTGGCGGTCTGAACCTCCGTACCGTTGATGTAGGCGATAAATCCATCATCGTATTTCATTTTCAGGAGCAGGCTGTTCACGTCATCTGCATCGGTCACCTGAAAGGGAACGCGGATATATACCGTGGGATTTACATTTCGCATGGCAATGACATCCAGTCCGATGAGGCTTTGATAACCGGAGCTTGTTTCATAGCCGACCCCTGTTGTTCCGGTCAGCCAGGCGGCATCGTCAAAGCCGGGCTGCTCCCAGCCGATAGCATCGAACGGGCCGGTCGGGATGTGCGCGCTGCAGGGGGCGCCGGCATCCAGTTTAACAGTTGCTTCCGCGCTTCCCGCGAAGGAATACCCGTATGAAATATCGCCGGGCAATGCCGGAAAGGTATGAGCATCCTCGATCGTCGTTCCGTCCGGCCGGACCAGCAGAACCGATTCTCCATCGGCGTTCAGCCTGAAGTTGGTATGCAGCTCCACGCCCGGCACAACCCGATCCTTTCCGGAAGCAAATATAACCAGATATCCGTTGGCGGCGAGACTGGTTGCCGGTATGGCCCACTGCACGAGGTTTGATGTGCTGTCGGTCAGATACCAGCCCGCCAGACTGACGGCGTTTGAGGAGTCGTTGTATAATTCAATCCAGTCCGACTCGTCCCCATCCATATCCAACAGGGTGCCATCGTTGTCCGCCATGATTTCACTGATGTATACATTGGCCTTACATACGATTGAGCCGCTGAGCGCAACCAGAAGAACAACGAGATAGATTCGATTGAGATAATGTGCCATAAGTCATCTCCCGGAGGATAAAGAAACGTAATAGATTGCCTTCTTTCACCGGAGCAATCAAGCCTCTATAAAGGCATTACTGTTAAGTAGATCGCTGTATGAAGCCCTCATACGGAATTCGACAGCCCAGGGTTGAATGTGTTGGAACTAAAGAGAAAAGAGTGGTTGTGCTGCGCCGTCTATTGTTTGGGAGCATTGGCGGTTCAGGCCCTGGATGTGAAGGTGATGACCTACAATATCCGGTATGGCTCCGCGGATGACGGCGTAAACGCCTGGAGCAACCGCTGCGCGCTCCTGATTGATCAACTTTCGGCGTATGAGGCCGACAGCATCGGCCTGCAGGAGGCACTCCGGTTTCAAATCGATGAAATTCGCCGGGCCCTGCCCGAATATGGAGAGGTGGGCATTGGGCGCGAGGGAGGTGCACGCGGGGAGTATTCCTGCATTCTCTACAACACAAACCGGCTCGAAGTGCTGGATTCGGGCACGTTCTGGCTGTCGGAAACACCGGAAAAACGGTCGCAGGACTGGGATGCCGCCTGTCTGCGCATATGCACCTGGGCCTTGCTGGCCGACGTGGAAACCGGCGCATCCTACTACCACTACAACACGCATCTGGACCATCGCTCGGCAAAGGCGCGGTTAAACAGCGTCCGGCTGATTGCCAAACGAGTGGCTGCCCGCGACCGTACCGTCCCGTTTGTGCTGACCGGTGATTTCAATTCGCCGGAAGACAGCCGGGCACTGCAGTACCTGAGAGGGGAGGCCTGCGATTCCGTAACGGCCTGGACGCGGGTGCCTATGGTCGATACCTATCGTGTGCTCCATCCGCTGGAAACACAGGTCGGAACCTTCAACCGCTTTGAGGGGGATAGCCGCGGGCCGAAGATAGACTACATTATGACCGCTCCGGAAACCCGGGTGCTGGCGGCAAATATAGACTTTTCCATGCCGGACGATCGTTGCATCTCCGACCATTATCCGGTGACGGCAAACCTGCGGTTCAATGCGCGGGACCGGCGCAGCTTTAAGATCTTCCAGTTTCCGGAACAGCAGCTTCCTGTTATTGACGGCCATGCGGATGACTGGAAAATCGTACCCGACAGCTATGCGGTGGGTCTGGAGCAGATGCGCGACGACAGCCGGCAGCATGAAAAGCCCAATCCGGATACCCTCGATATCCGGGTCAAGGTCGGGTGGGTCAAGGGTATGGACCGGCTGTACATACTCTATGAAGCCTACGACAACTACTGGGATTTTTCCCTGCCCGGAATGCATAACGATATCTTTGAACTGGTCGTTGACGGCGACCGCTCCGGCGGGCCGCTCATCGATCGCTTCCATCCCATAGCGTCCGTGGATGCTGATGCGGCATTCAACTCCATGCATGGCGTGCATGCCCAGAACTATCACATCTTTACCCCGGCCGAAGGAAAGGACTGGGCATTTGTCTGGGGCTGCCAGCCGTGGGTCGCTGACCCGCCCTATGCAGAGGCGAAATGCAGCTATGACTTCAGGCCGGGGGCGTCCGGCTGGCTGACGCTCGAGTTCTGGATCACGCCGTTTGACTATGCCGGCACCGATCCCTCGCGTGCCGTGAAGTCCATCTTGACCGAAGGCGGGGAGATCGGCCTGTGCTGGGCGGTGATCGATCATGATGATGTCGATACCGACGCGAAAGACGGTTTCTGGAACCTGTCCATGGAACACACCATGTATGGCAATGCAACGCATCTGCTGCCATTTAAGCTGATGCCGCTGGAGGAGTAGGGGAATGGCCCTGGTAGTTGCCAGGGGACGCTGTCAGCTCAGGGATATTCAGTGCTGCTCCGACGTTTGATGGAATGGGCTAGGCAGATGCCCAATGCAAATGCCCTGCCGGCCAGGCGAGGCAAGGTCGTGTCATGACTGACTGATGGTTGTATGTCGTGCCGTTTGACAATGGAGTTGGGGCCAAGTAAAAATACCCGTGTGAGAACGCTATACGATGGTGTGGGTTTAAGCATAGGCGTCGCGTATTTGTCGTGGAACCAATACGGGACGCACTCTGCATGTCATGGAGTGATGCATGCTGCTGCATAATCCAGCATCCTATCCGCCGGCTACCAGGGGCACCATCATTGTCTGGGGCATGCTGGCCAGCCTTCCGTTTGGCGGTATGGCGTGGCAGGTGTATCACTATATGGTGCCGTTGCGTCGGATGGGATTTGACGTCTGGTATGTCGAGGAATCCGATCGTAATGTTTTTGATGCGAGCGACAACTACAACGAGTCGGATGACTATCGCGCCAATGTTGCCCTGCTTAATCAGTATATGAAGCAGGTGGGTATGGCCGATCGGTGGGTCTATGGTCGCCCGGGAAGAAACGAAGCGTATGTGGGCGCCGCGGACCGGCATGATCTCGAAAAACTGTATCGTTCTGCAGATGCCGTGATCAATCTATGCGGAGCGCACGATATCACCGTCAATTCATCCGGCTTCCGGTGTCTGATCTATATTGATACCGATCCGGTCGAAACGCAGGTCCGCGTTGCCTTGGAAGATGAGGTGCAGTTGAAAAAACTGGAACCGTATCACCACTATTTTACCTATGGTACAAATCTTGGTGCGAAGGATTGCGACGTTCCTGCTACCCGTTATGAATGGATTCCAACGCGCCCGCCGGTCTGCATGGAATTCTGGCAGACGGATGGTCCTCCGCCGATGCAGGCCCGAATGACAACGGTCGCCACCCTGAAAAGCGGCTACAAAACCGTGAGCTGGAAGGAAGAGACGTGGCGGTGGAGCAAGTATCATGAATTCATGAAGTATATTCAGGTGCCAGACCGCACAACATTGCCATTGGAGCTGGCCCTGGCGGCAGGTGTAACCGACGAAGAATTGGATCTGATCCATCGTAACGGCTGGCATACGGTTAGTTCTGCCGCATTTGATGCTCCGCTTGCTTACCGGCAGTATATCCAGCAGTCGCTGGGAGAGTTTTCCGTCGCTCGCGAGCAGTATGTCAAACCTCGCAGCGGATGGTTCAGCGACAGGAGTGTCTGCTATCTTGCCGCAGGTCGTCCCGTGATCATGCAGGATACCGCCTTCGGTAATTCAATACCCACCGGGGAGGGCCTGTTCGCGTATAGCAGTATTGATGAGGCTCAGGCGGCACTCGAAGCAATCGCTTCGGACTATACACGGCACTCGGCGACAGCGAGTGATATTGCGCGAACCTATTTTGATGCCGACAAGGTTGTGGGTGACATGCTTGAAAAGGCGGGGGTGTCATGAGTACGGGTTTCGAGGAACTTACAGGGGCGTGGGATTATCGTGCGCTGCCGGAGAACATCACGATCGGGAACGGCTGCTTTCTTGAGCGCAAAGAGAGTTTCATGCGATACCGCAGTATGCGCGAGCCCGGCCTGGTGCTGGGAAATGATGTGCGTGTCTACACCTGGACACAGTTCAATATCGATCCTGACGGCATGGTTGAAATCGGCGACCAAGCGGTTCTTGTGGGTGCGGTGTTCATGTGTGCAGGACGGATTACGATTGGTAAACGGGTGGTGATCTCCTACCACGTTACCATCGCGGACAGTGATTTCCATCCGATCGACCTGGAGGCGCGAAAACTTGATGCAATAGCCAATGCGCCCGGCGGAGACTTGAGCAAGCGCCCGCCTGTGCAGTGTGCACCGGTTCGGATCGATGATGATGCATGGATCGGGATTGGAGCGATTATTCTCAAGGGCGTTCATATCGGTGCCGGAGCGAAGGTCGCCGCCGGTTCGGTGGTAACCCACGATGTTCCCGCAGGAGTAGCGGTTGCCGGCAATCCGGCGCGGATTATCGGGAACGAGGCGCAGTGATGACAGCCGGCCGGATTCTGGATCATGACTGGTTTCACGCACCCTTACCGGGTAATGTAGTGATCGGACCTGACAGCTGGCTGTTCAGCTCCTATGCGTTTCTTCATTTTTGCAGCAACCAGGAGCCGGCGGTTAGAATCGGATCCTCAAGCGGAGTCTACGATGGAACCTTTTTTGAGCTGGGGCCGGAAGGCCGGGTCGAGATCGGCGATTTTACCGCGGTTGTGGGGGTCATTTTTTGCACAAACGGCAGCGTTTCCATTGGGAACTATTCTTTCCTCGCACATGAAGTGGTTATTGCCGATCATGGTGCCATAACACCGCCGCGCAAGGGTGATCGTGTTCGAACGCCCGGCAAAATCCAGATCGGCGATGGTGTGTGGATCGGGGCCGGTGTAACCATTCTGAACGGAGCAAGCATTGGCAACGGATCGGTGATAGGGGCCGGTACCGTTATTGATTTCGAAGTTCCCGCCATGAGCGTGGTCGCGGGGAATCCGGCACGGGTGGTCAGGACGCTTTCGCACTAAAGCACAAACGCAGTTCGTCGATGCTTGCGGCCGGCCATAAACCTGGGAGACCATTGCAGGACATGCGAAACACTATGGTACCGGTAAGGAACGCGCTGTTTGTGCGCTTCGTTGTGCCTGTGTGTCTGTGGACTGGTTCTTTGGTCGGTTCAGCAGAAGGCATAGCGTCAAATGAGGTCCCGCTTCATGATTTGCTTGCACACATGGGTGAGTCCGGTGCCACCTCCAGGACGGCCTATGTATCGGCCGTTATTCAACCCGAAACACCGGCCGCCGGTTCCGAAGGAGACGCGACGTACGACCTGCCTTCACTCACTGGATTACTTGACCTCATGGGTAAAGCGGATACGTCTCGTTCAAAACCGATACGCGGCAGCAAACGCGTATTGCGGGTTCCTCTGATTAGTGTAGAAGCCCCGGTGCCGGCCAGCGGCATACCTCCACCACGGATCGCGGTCGACGGAAACCTGGATGATGCATTGTGGCGAAAGGCCGCTGCTTCGAGCAATTTCTGGTGCTCGCTTGAAAATCGGGCGCCTGATGATCCTTCTGTCGTTCTGGCAGCGCGCGACGCGTTTTACCTGTATTTCGGATTCCGCCTGTACGACCGGGATCCGTCTTCGATACAGTCGACGGCGACCGTTCGTGATGTAGGCTTGGGGTATGACGATTCGATCAGCGTACAGCTGGATACGTTTCTCAGCCGGAGGGACATTTCCGAGTTTTCGCTGAATGCCATCGGGACGCAGTCGGATCAATTTTCGGGAGGCCGTTCCAAGAAGGTGGAATGGAAGGGCGATTGGCTGGGATCTGCGAAACGGACTGATTATGGATGGTCGGCCGAGTTTGCCATTCCCTTTTCTGTATTGAACTACAGCGTGGATGATACATCATTCGGTGTAAACTTCAGGCGTTACCAAAGTCGAACAAAGCAATTCAGCTATTGGGCCGATGTGACCCCGCGTGGGCTGATGGAGGAAATGGGGCGACTCGAGGGACTGGTGCTTGCTGATTCCGGACGCGGCAGGGTATGGACCTTCATGCCTTTCGTTTTGGCGGGAGCGAACATTCCGGATAAGGAGGGCGAGATTCAGGATAATCTCATTACCGCAGGGATAGATATCCGATACCAGCCGCGCCCGGACACCACGGGGATGCTCTCGGTCAATCCCGACTTCAGCCAGGTCGAGGATGCCGTAACGGACATCAGTTTTTCTTACTCGGAAAAGAGAAGGGCGGACAATCGACCGTTTTTTATCGAAGGACGGGATTATTTCGCTTCGCCGAAGGACGGGAGCGAGTATTTCTATTCCAACCGGGCCGCCGACTTTGATGTTGGTGGCAAGGCTTTCGGACGGGTTGGAAAGACGCAGTACGGCGTGCTGGCCACGATGGCGCCCGATGATCGCTACGACGGCGTTGCCCGGCTGTTGTATGAATTTGATTCCACCCATTCGGGCATAGCTTCCGTGACCGCCACGCACCAGGCCGACTTTGACAACGCCCTTGCCGCCGCCATGTTCAGGGGCCGCCAACCCTCCGGGCTGGAATACGCGCTTGATGCCGCCGCCACCGGCACGCAGACCAACAATGGTAGCGTGCAGGTCGACGGCGGGGGCAACCATTTCAAGGGCATGCTCGGCTGGAGAGCGGACTATTGGTATCTGCGCGGAGAAGGAGATCGTTACGACAGGAATTATTTCCCTGCGCTCGGATTGCTCGACGTTGATTTGCCGGGGACGCAGTCGGGTACCGCGACGGCCGGTTACTACCGGGAGCAGAGCGACCGTTTCTGGAGCGTCATAAACACATACACGGGCTTCAAATACCGCGAGACGATCGAGGCGCAACTACTGCAGAACCGGAAATGGTTTGCCGGCGGGAGTGTCGAGTTTGAAAATCAGATCCGGACAACGTTTTATGCCGAAGAGGGCCCCTACCGTCCGGTGACCGCGGTGCGCGGCGTCTTTGAGAATTTTACTTATGAAGATCGCTATTACAGTACAGCAGTGGACTTCAATACCCGAAGCAGCCTTTATTCCTTTGGCCCCCGCTACGATTGGGGCCGGCTGGGAGGGAGCGACTATGAATATTATTCGGTCTATGGTTGGTGGAGACCCGTCAATTCCCTCTACGTAAACCTGTCCGCCGAACATACCGACAGTTACGGATACTATGATCAGGTCGTGCTGACCGGATCCTGGAACATCACCCCGGAACACACACTGGGCGGACGATATATCTATACCGATGATATCGACTATTACCGGCTGGCCTACAGCTTCAAACCGCGCAAGGGCTGGGATATCTTTGCCGTATACGATGACCATTCGTCTTCTGCAAAGGAAGGCGAGTATTCCCTGAAGGTCGTCAAGACATTCTGAAATGTTACCGGTTTGGATCTAGCTGATTTCGGAAATAAACCGGCCTA
The DNA here is from genome assembly GCA_050298955.1 of Pontiella sp. Lineage (GTDB taxonomy): Bacteria > Verrucomicrobiota > Kiritimatiellia > Kiritimatiellales > Pontiellaceae > Pontiella. The sequence goes on along the minus strand of JBNKVA010000055.1, from coordinate 30,928 downwards.
GACAACGCCGGCTGTCCAGATACTCCTCGGCAATCCTTCGCGCGGCTTTGGAATGGCGTCCGTAATCCGCAGTGATGCGCTGAATCGCCTCAGCGGCCTCGTCTTCGTTGTTAACGGCAAACAACCCTTCACCACAGGGAAGGTGATTGCTGAAGCCTGTGTCCTGAAGCACCGCCGGTCTTCCGCTGGCCAGGTAATACCCGTTTCGATCACCAAACCAGCCGCTGTTGGTTTTCACATTAACGTTCTTGGCGACACTGAATTCTCCGGCTGATCCGCGGATATACGCATAATAATCCTCCACCGACTGGGTGATCAATCCGGGATTGTGAATGCGCCAGCCATGTTCGGAGAGCCGGTCACGCGCCATTTGACTGCCCGAAACCCTGAGCTCCATGGTGGTATCCACCCGCTGGGGAAGCCGGATGAACTTCTCGAATTCAACGTCCTTCTGTGCGTAATAAACCGTGCCTTCAAATTCCAGGGACTTGTGCGACTGCCAGCTCATGACGGTAGTAAAAGGGGCGTTTCTCGGTGGGGGATGCACCTCAAACAGTTCTGTTACTACGACGGGCCAGAGGTGGCGCCATTGAAGTCCGGCATCCGGTGCGGATGAGGCCTGCGTGCCTATTTGCGCACCGACAGAATAATAGTAATCGTATTCGTTGATGTCCTCGCCGGCCCGCCTTCGAAGCTCCATCTGGATCTGGGTATATCCACAGTCGCCCTCATAAAGGACGCGCACCGGAACGTGGGCGGCTTCCTCTGCCCAGAAACCGTAGCCGATCGATCCCATGTCGAAAAATATATCCGCGGTCCGGAACACCTCCTTAAGGGATTGCTCGGTAAGTCCATAATGAGTCCCCTGATTATCGATGAAGGCCCAGCGACCGGCAAACCCGTGGAGCTCCAGCAGTTCCCTGGTCAAGCGGACGCCGGTGGTACAGTCATCGGACGAGCAGTCGTTCAACGGGTCGTAGCAGGCGGCTGCGTAGTAGCTTTTCTCGAAATAGAAAACATCGTGTCCGAGCAGGGAAAAGCCCTTAAGGAATTGTAGAGCAAAGGAAAGCAGCCCTCCGAGGGGACAGCGAACCATGCACGATCCGACAATAATGCGCGCCATCTTAGACACCTCCTTCTGCAGCTGACATGAATCCGGCAGGATCCACCGTACGCAGCTGCCCGTTCTCGATTCTCAACTGTACATCACAGGATGCCAGCGTGCTCATCCGGTGAGCTATCATGATGGTCGTACGGTCCTTCATCAGCCGTTCCATTGCATCCATGATCAACGCCTCCGTTTGCGAATCAACCGAACTGGTCGGCTCATCGAAAATCATGATCGGGGCGTTTTTGAGAAAGGCCCGCGCGAGTGTGAGCCGCTGCCGCTCCCCGCCGGAGAGTTTCATGCCGCGTTCACCCACGTTGGTTTCATAGCCCTGTGGCAGACGGGAGATGAATTCATGCGCGTGCGCAGCCTTTGCCGCGGCAATGATCTGCTCTTCGGAAGCCGAAGGGTCGGCGTAGGCAATGTTGGCGGCAATCGAGGTCGCAAACAGGACCGGCTCCTGAAGAACGATGGCAAACTGATTCCGCAAATCCTTGAGTCGGTAATCTCTCATGTTTGTTCCATCCAGGAAAATCGCGCCTTCCGTCGGATCGTAAAATCGCATCAGAAGGCTGATCAATGTTGATTTACCTGCGCCGGTCGGGCCCGAAATGCCGACCTTCTGTCCGGAGTGGATCCGGAACGAGACCTGTTGAAGCGCTCTTTTATCGCCTTCGTAGGAAAACGAAACGTTCTTGAACTCGATATGCCCTTCGGCAACGGCAAGAGCTTCTGCATGCGCTTTTTCAACCACGCTCGGCGCTTCGTCCAAAAGAGAAAACACCCGTTGGGCGCTGGAGAACGAAGACTGAAGGTCCGCGATGGTCTTGCTGATTTCCTGAAGCGGGGTGAACAGCTCGGTCAGGTAGGCCATGATGAGAAGCAGCTGGCCGATGGAAAGGGTCTGATGAATGACGTGATGAACGCCGAGTACCAATATCGTGGCGGAACCGATGGCAATAACGGAACCTATAATCAGGTTGAAACCGGCCCCCAGCCAGGATACGTGCATATGCTGCTTCAGGCTCCGCATGGACTGTGTGACAAAGCGGTTTTGTTCCCGGTTTTCCTGCCCGAAGGCTTTGATGGTCCGGATGGAAGTTAGCAGTTCCTGTACGATGGACAGGGCTTTGCTTTCCTGTTGCTTCAGGGTGGTCCAGGAATCGCGCATTCGGTCCTGGTAGTACCAGGTCAGGAAAAAAAGAATCGGACTGACCCCCATGGCCACGAGTGCAATCTGCCAGTCCAGCCGGAACAGGATGAACAGAATGGAAATGATCATGAACAGCGAGGTGATCAGCGGCTTGAGTGATCCCATGGTAATCTGCTGGATGCAGTAGGTGTCGTATTGCACGCGATAGATCGAGTCTGCAGTCCCCTTGGTATCATGGTAGATGAACGAGAGCTTCTGGAGATGGTTCATGATGTGGGATCGGAAGGACAGCAGCATTTTTTCGCCGGTATATGTCATGAGCAGCCAATCGAGCATACTTCTGAAATAGACGAGGAAGGTGAATACGACCAGCAGGGCGCCCATGACCAGCGTCAACATGATCTTATCGTCAGCGACGCCGTCCGGCAGGAGGTTTGCCAGCAGATGCGGCAGCGGCTCGGAGCCGAGAACGTTGTCCACTGCCATTTTCAGGGGGACCGGTAACAGCAGCGCAAGTGGCGCGGCCAGCAGGCTCAATCCGAGAAGCAGAACCAGATGCGGCCAGAACCGCCGTGCCTGTAAAAACAGCCGTCTAAGCAGCACCCAGTCGCTATATGTTTTTGTCGTTGCCATTCTGCAGCTAACTGTATTCAGGCTGATTCGCATTCAGCACATGCTCTTTGACGTTGTCCTCAGGGGCCGTACCGGCTCCGAATGTGGTGTTCCACACGCGGCCCATGGCTTCGTTCAGCGCGTTCGCCGCCATGAAGTATTCATGCGAAGCCCGTGACACTGCGAGGCCGCCTAGCGTAATAAAAACCAGGGCCATGACCATTTCCTCCTCCAGTACGGCCATGTATCCGAGAAATACCAGCAGAGAGATCAGTACAACGCCATAAAGACTGAACCGAGGAAGTATGCGATACAACAGCATCTGTTTCCCCCCTCCATGTTCCTCGACGGCAATTTTGAGGCGGGCCGCTCCAATCAGTCCGCCTCGTACTTCGAGGTCCCATACATCGAAATCACCACCCCGCTTGAATGGGATCCTTTCGTGCAAAAGCTGATCAGTCAGTTTCTGGATCCACGATTCCGGGGGGTGCCACTTTTCACTCCAGAGCCGATCTGCATATTGCCATCGAAAACGTGCTTTGACGGCGATGCGCTTGCGCCACGGCGTCAGGCCGTGGCTAAGCCGTCCGACCAATCTCGCTAGTGGCTGCATCAGATGCATGAATACGGTCAGAGTTCTCAAGGCAACGCGGCCTTTCCAAGAGGGGCGCGGGGTGGGGAAATCGGCCGAGAGGGCGCTCAGTACTGCCTGCACGATGGGGGCCGTTATCCCAAACAACAACAGCGGCCATAGCCATAGCAGCCGCGCCCACAGAAGTCCCAGCAGGGTTAGAACGGCTACGATTCCCGTGATCAGATACCACTCGGGCATTAGCGGCAGCGAGGCCCAGAATCCGGTGGCAGGTTCATAGATTGACTGAAACAAGGCGCTGCCGCCGGGGCCGCCATAGATGCGGCTGCTTTGAAACGGAATTGCCCGGGTCAGGCCCCTGCCGTACAGCCTGCCCGACCACGAATAATGACCGGCGGCGTTGTATTTATAAGGCCATTTCTCCTCCAGCAGCGCTTCGGCGCGGCCATAGCCTTTCTGCTGCTTCCAATAGGTTTTCAGGTCGTTCCGTCGGTGGTGCAGATTCATGGCACCCGCGTGGAATCCCAGCCGACCGCCGTTCTCCTGCAGGCGCCAGCAAAGATCCACATCGTCACCGGCGGTGCGGTAACGTGGGTCGAATCCCTTGATAGCAGCGAGGGCTTCGCGGCGGAATGCCATGTTGCATCCCGGGATATGCTCTGCCTCCGTGTCGGAGAGCAGCACATGCACCGGCCCGCCTGGCGAGTTGGCGACGCAGTCGGCGACGCGCCCATCGCCGGACGGTGCTATGTTCGGTCCTCCCACGCCTACATAGTCGGAATTGAGCAGCGTCCAGGCAATGTAATGCAGCCAATGGGGATCCGGATAGGCGTCATCATCGATGTACGCGATGATCTCGTTGTCAGCTGCCTGCCAGCCAATGTTGCGCGCATGGCTCAATCCGCCGTTTTCCGTCGTGATCAGCCGGACCGGATACTCCTCGACAATTGCCGCCAACCGGTCGGTGGAGCCGTCATTGACAACGATAACATCGTAGTTGGGATAGGCCAGCCGCTTCAGGCCTTCGAGGGTATCGCGTATGGTGCGGGAGCCGTTATAGGAGCAGCAGACCACGGTAATGCCCGGCCACTCGATATGGGACGGAAACGGCAGCTCGGCAAAAGCGTCCCGCACCGCGAACAGAGCCGGCTTGGGTTCGCGCTGGCGGCTGGTCAGACCGAAATCCCAGTCCTCGATGTCGTATCCGCCCCGATACCATTCGTCCGTCCAGGCATAGACAAACATCCCGGCGCAGCCGCCCGTGAAGACTCGGTAGATCTGCCAGCTCAGCGATTCGGCCTGCTTCTCTTCGCCATGCCGGCGGCTATCCAGGCCCATTTCGGCCATCAGGAGCGGTTTGTCGCCGGCGATGTTCTGCAGCCGGGCCAGATAGGCTTCCAGCCGTGCCGGATCTTCGAGATAAACATTGAAGCAGTGCAGATCGAGAAACGAGAGCTGCAGGTATTCGGTCGTGGGGAAATTCACGTAGGTGACGAGCGCCCAGGTATCGACTTCCTTGACGGTGCGGTACAACCGCAGGAGAAATTTTTCGATAGCTTTTCTTCCGTGCCAGCGGACCACACTTGCGGGAATCTCGTTGCCGATGGAAAAGCAGAGCAGTGCGGGGTGGTACGCGCATTGTTCCGCACCGTTTCGTACGCGCTGGATGATGGAGTCCACCCGCTTGCGGTCGTCGAGGAAGGTGACGTGCTGCTCCCAGCAGAGTCCGGCCATTACCCGCAAGCCGTGCCGCTGTGCCTCGTCCAGCAGCCAGCGGGGAGGAGGGGTATAGGTCCGCACCGTATTTATTCCATGCGCGGCCATGGCGGCGAAATCACGCACAACAATTGATCGCTCGGGAAACTGGACGCCCCCGGCATCCGGCCGGAAGGTGCCGTAGGTCGCCCCCTTGATCCAGAACTTCTGTTCCCCGACAAAGATGAACTTACCGTGGACCTTGGGTCTCAAGGCACGGTCTGCGGTTTGCCGTATGGACTGAGGCTCTGCTTTTGAGTCTTCTGTTAATGAGGTTTGTATGACGGCCATCCGATCTTTCCTTCCCCGGAACCGCGGTTGATCTTGCGGGACTTGTCGGAATGGGAGCAAACTTGATTCCAATGCCAGTTTAACGCTGTGCTTACCAGGGTATCGAGATCGGAGTAGCGCGGCTTCCATCCCAGAATGTCCGCGGCCTGGTCGGCTGATGCGATCAGTTTGGCGGGGTCGCCCTCGCGGCGCGGGGTCTCCTCGACACTGACCGGCCGCCCGCTGATGCGCTCCACCGCATCGACGATCTGGCGGACGGATGCGCCGGTTCCGGTTCCAAGATTCATGCATTGGCTTGTGCCGCCGGCCAGAAGCTGCTTTACCGCCAAAACATGCGCTTCCGCCAAATCGGTTACATGAATATAATCGCGGATTGCCGTTCCGTCGGGGGTGGGATAGTCGCTTCCAAAGATCTTCAGGTTCCTGCGCTGTCCCAGTGCGGTTTGTATCACCAGAGGAATCAGATGGGTTTCGGGATCGTGATCTTCGCCAATCTCGCCTTCGGGGTCGGCGCCGGCGGCATTGAAGTAGCGCAGCACGTAATAGCGCAGGCCATGTGCCCGTCCATACCAATGGAGGATTTTCTCGACAAAGAGCTTACTTTCCCCGTAGGGATTGATCGGCTGCTGCGGATGGGTCTCGGTGATCGGCAGTGCAAGGGGTTCCCCGTAGGTTGCACAGCTCGACGAAAAGATAAGTTGTCCGACGCCGGCGTCCTTCATCGCATCCAGAAGGTTGATGGTGTTGCAGCAGTTATTGCGGAAGTAACGACCGGGATCTTCCATCGATTCCCCTACATAGGCGAAAGCTGCGCAGTGTACCACGGCCGCGATCCGGTATTCATTCAAGACATCGGTTAGTAATGGGCGGTCAGCCAGATCGCCCTTGATAAAGGGGCCCCATTGTACAGCCCGCTGATGACCGGCCACCAAATTGTCGAACACCACGGGGGTTAATCCCGACCCCGCAAGCGCCTTGCAAACATGGCTGCCGATATATCCGGCGCCACCTGTGACCAGAATATTACGCTTTATATCTGATCGTTGCGAACCACCCCGTACGGAGGGCTTGCTCGAAGGCTGGTCGATGAAATCATTCAACCAGGACCGGAATAGATCGCGTACCAGCATCGGTTGTCTCCAAAGTCATATAAGATACCGATACGGTACCTTACGCCTTGCAAGCGGTATACTGTAGTAATCATCTGATAGCAACTTATAATTACGGATTCGAGTCTTGCTAAGAGGAGCTCGGGCGCTCGTGCACATCTGCCTGAACAATGTAAAAAATGTCATGGACGTTTTGCGCAAGATCCACTCGAATGCGTTTTCTGTACGGCTGGGCAGCTTCAATCCTGGACTCGACGATCATGCAGTCATAGGACACACTGATGCCGTCGGTCATCTGCGTAGAACAGAATTTTTACAGAAATGGTATCTATGGGCAGGGAATTGAGAATTGGCATGGTATCGCTGGGCTGTGCAAAGAACCTGGTGGATTCGGAAGTGATGATGGGCAGCCTCGGCGAGGCGGGCATGGCCTTTACGGCCGATCCGGCCGAGGCCGATGTGCTGATTGTCAACACCTGCTCGTTTGTCGATGATGCCAGGGCCGAAAGCATCGGAACCATCGAAGAGCTGATTGAGGCGCGCAGGGTAAACGGCCGCGCCCGGCAGAAGATCATCGTTGCCGGCTGCCTGGCCCAGCGGTATGCGGAACGCCTGCCCGAACAGATGCCGGAAGTGGATGCCTATATCGGCCTCGACCAGATTAATTATGTGGCTGCGATCGTCCGCGATATCATGGCCCGAGACGGCGAAAAAGGGGTAACCTTTGTCTCCGGGAAATCTAAATATATTCCCGATTACCAAACCCCGCGCCTGCGATTGACCGGCCAACACAGCGCCTACGTCAAAATTGCCGAAGGCTGCAATCATCCGTGTTCATTCTGCGTCATTCCGAAAATCCGCGGCCGCCACCGCAGCCGCAGCCAGGCCGATATTATTTACGAGGTGAAAAGCCTGGTTGAACAGGGCTGCAGGGAAATCAACCTGATCTCGCAGGATACCACCTATTACGGCATGGACAAGTGGGAGGGAAAAAGCGCCACGCCGCGCAGCGGAGTGGATTCCTCGCGCGGGGAGAGTCTGGTTACGCTCATCCGGGAGCTGGAAGCCATCGAGGGGGATTTCTGGATTCGTCTGCTCTACACCCACCCGGCGCACTGGAGCACGGAGCTGATGGAAACCATCGCCGGCAGCAAAAAGGTCGTGCCCTACGTGGACATACCCCTTCAGCACATTTCCGACACCATGCTGTCGGCCATGCGGCGCGAAACCGATGGCGACTATATCCGCAACCTGATCCGCGAGATGCGCGCTAAGATTCCCGGTCTCGGTATCCGCACCGCTTTTATCGTTGGATTCCCCGGTGAAACGGAAGCTGACTTTCAGGAACTGGTGGAATTCTGCCGGGAGTTCCGCTTCGACCGCGTCGGCGTTTTTGAATATTCCCGCGAAGAGGACACCCGTGCCTATGACATCGCCGAAGGCCATGTCGATGCGGATACCCGTCATGCCCGCTGGAATACGCTGATGAGCCGATTGTCCGGGCTGGCCGTCGAAAACAATGAAAAGCGCGTTGGTGAAACGCTGCGTGTGCTGGTCGAAGCCCCCGGCGTAGCCCGTTCTGTTTGGGATGCTCCCGAAATCGACTGCAACGTCTTCGTGGACGAAGGGCTTCCTGTCGGCGAATTCGTGGAAGTGGAGGTGGTCGATGTGGATGGCTACGATCTGGTCGGCCACACCCTGGCCGGGCCAAAGGAGCAGGAATGAAGCAGACCGTTTTGAATAACGATGAAATCTCGCCCGGTGTATTCTGGCTGGCGGTGGAACGGAAATACGACTTCAAGCCGGGCCAGACCGTGAAGATCGGGCTGGGCGACGACCTGCCGCCGCGCATCTACAGCATCTGCAGCGGGAACAGGGAAGACGAACTGCGGATCCTCTTCAACATCAAAGAGGGCGGGGCATTGACACCCCGGCTGGCCAGGGTCAGGGCCGGCGACGAGGTCTGGGTCTCCGAGCCGGGCGGCACCTTCATCGGCACACCCGATCCTTCGGTCTGGATTGCCACCGGCACCGGCATTGCGCCGTTCTACAGTATGATGCGTTCCGGTATGACGGACGATAAAATCCTGCTTCACGGCGTTCGCCACGCCCATCAGTTTTACTTCCGGCAAGAGTGGGAAGCCGTTCTGGGGAGCGACTATCATCGCTTCTGCTCCGGGGAGGAGGCCGCAGGCGCACAACACGGCCGCATCAACCAGTATCTCGAGCTCCATGATCTGCCGAAAGACCGGCGATACTACCTCTGCGGACAGGCGGGCATGTGCGTGGAAGTGCGCGATCTGCTCATTGCGAAGGGCATTCCCTTCACGAATGTCGTCACCGAAATCTTTTTTTAACTCGATTCCACCGACCTTCGTCCGCAAGGTTGACGTCATGAAACCCGCCCTGTTTGGAAAAACCCTGAATGAGCTCACCGAGCTGGCGGTCGGCCTCGGCCTGCCGAAGTTTACCGGCAAGCAGCTCGCCGACTGGCTCTATAAAAAGGATGTCGATTCGATTGCCGATATGAGCAATCTGTCGAAAAAGGCGCGGGCGTTGCTCGAAGAACACTCTTGCTTCGGCCTTCACGCTCCCGCCAGGGTGCAGGTCAGCGCCGATGGCACGAAAAAATATCTCTTCGAAACCGCCACCGAAAACTATATTGAAACCGCGATGATTCCGGACAAGGAACGCCGTACGGTATGTGTCTCCTCGCAGGTGGGCTGCAAGATGGGCTGCCTCTTCTGCATGACCGGCAAGCAGGGCTTCCAGGGACAGCTAAGCGCGGGCGACATCGTCAACCAGATCCGCAGCATTCCCGAGCGGGACGACGTCACCAACATTGTCTACATGGGCATGGGCGAGCCGTTCGACAACCTGGATGAAGTCCTTAAAAGCGTAGAGATCCTGACTGCCGACTGGGGATTTGCCATGAGCCCGCGCCGGATCACCGTCTCCTCGATCGGTATCACGCCCGGCCTCGTCCGCTTTCTGAACGAATGCGAAGCGCATCTGGCCATCAGCCTGCATACGCCCTTCCACGAAGAGCGCCAGCAGCTGATGCCGGTGCAGATTGCGTATCCGCTGGAGGAGGTCATCGACGAAATCCGCAAATGGAACTTCAGCGGCCAGCGGCGTGTTTCCTTCGAATATATCGTGTTTCATGGCCTCAACGACACCGCGCGGCACGTAAAGGAACTCTGCCGCCTGCTCAACGGCATCCGCTGCCGCATCAATTTGATTCGCTTCCACCCCGTGCCCGGCACGCCGCTGAAGGGCACCGATGAGGAAACCCTGCAGTGGTTCAAGGACGAGCTGAATAAAAAGGGCCTGCTCACCACCATCCGTGCTTCACGCGGGCAGGACATCTATGCCGCCTGCGGCCTGCTCTCCACCAAAGCCCTCTCCGCCCAAAAGCGCTGAGGGATATACCCCATCTATACGGGCAGATGTGTGGACAGGTTTTGAGACCCCGCCAACGGCCGCGGGGCATTCTTGCGGCGATTAAATCAGTGAATCCACACGGTGACAGACCGGGCCTTCTATTCATCACAAGAGCGGTAATGTGTCATGCAGTGCTGAATGCAGCTGCGCTCACCGACTAAATCCAGTGCTTTGGGAATCGCAGTTGTGGAACCTTGCCAGCCGGACCGCGCGGGAGTACGTTTTACGCGATGAAGAAGATTTTCAAGATTGCTTTGGCGGTGATGCTGGTATTGGTTGTCGTACTGATTGCGGCCTTCAGCTATATCAGTTCGGGACACTTTATTCAGTCACAGGTGCTGCCGCGCGTTTCCAGGGCGCTGGGTATCGAGGTTGTGGCAGCGGATGTGGAGTTTGCCGTATTAAGCCGGCTTGAATTGAAAAATCTGCGCATGGGAAGCGAGACCGATCCGCTGCTGCGGGCCGATATGATCCGTGTGCAGTATCGTGCCCTCTCAATGCTCTCCAGCAAAATCGAGATCAATGAAATTCTGCTGGACGGCGTAACACTGGCGGTGACGCCTGAAAAACTGGCTGAATTGCAGCCGGCACCTGAGGCCGGGCAGGAACCGGAGCCCGAAAAACCGGCCAGGCCGTCCGAACCGAAGTCTCCACCGGAACTCCTGATCCAGAATGTAGGCATCCGGAACCTCTCTCTCTCCTACACCGCCGATGATTCCGCCGGGCGCACCGATGTGGAGGTGAAGGGCTTCAATCTGGAACTGCCGATCCTCGCCTCCGGAAGTGAGTTTAAACTGACCGCCCGGGCCCGGAGCCGGGTGAATCTGGGCAATACCCTGGATGCGGAGCTGAACACCATCACAATGGACCTCGAAGGTGCGTTGAATGAAAACCTCCTGCCAAACAACCTCAGGCTGGATCTGAACCTGAGCGATATCGCCGGCCAGGCCGGTCCGGTTGCGCTGAAAGGCCGGCGCCTGGAGCTCTCCGGTGAGCTGGCGGGGTCGGCCGAACAATATGAGCTTAGCCGACTGGGTCTGACCGAGTACCATAACGACATCAAGGATGCTGAGCTGGCGGTAAACGGCACCGTGGGGCTGGAACCGCTGACCGCATCACTGGACATCGCCGCCAGCATACCGCCCGGCAGCCTGCTGGATCTGGCCGGAGCCTTTGCAGGGGGGCTTGAGTTTGGCCGCACGGCGATTGCGTACACGGGACACGTGGATATGCCGTCACCACGAAAGATCGCATCGCAGGGAGACCTGGCAGTAAGCGATTTTTCCGTAGCGGCCCCGGCCGCCAAGGTACCGGCTCTACCGCCCATGCAGGTTACGGCCGCCCACGATCTTTCCATTAACCTTGATGCCGGGACGGTGGCCGTGGACCGGCTGGATATGAAGGTCGAAGAACGCGGCCGCGAGGTCGTCGGGCTCAAACTCGAACAGCCCGTTTCACTCAATATGCGCGATCCGGGCGGGGATGCGTCCAGCCGGTTTGCGGTGAAGGTGGACCGGTTTGATCTCACCCTGCTCAATGCATTCCTCGTGAACCGATCGGACCTGCGCATCCTGAGCGGCGAACTCAACCGGGTGGTGAATATCAACATCACCAATGGGGGTCGGCAGCTCGCTGTGGATGTAGGTGGCGGAGGTATCGACCGGTTACGCGTGCAGCAGGGAAACCGCCGGATCGGACCGTTGCGCATCAATCACGAAGCCCGCCTCAGGCTGACGGACTTTCAGTCATTGTCGCTGGATCATTTCAAGGTCGAGCTGATTCCTCTGGCGGCCGGACCGCAGCCTGCGGCTACGTTGACCCTGCAGGGGCAGCTGGAGCTGAAGCCGGAGCTGGAAGGCAGGGTGGCGGCCGGCATCGAGGGCGACGGCGGGAGGGTCCTGGCGCTGATGCAGCCGTTGATGCCTCCCGGAGAGGGCGTTCAGCGCTTGGCCGGAAGTTTCAACCTCAACAGCCAGGTCCTGTTCAGCGGGCCGTCACAGGTCATTCAGCTGGAGGCGGCAGGAGGTGCGAAGGGGCTTGATTTTGCATTGGATGACGGTACTGCACTGGCGGCACCGGTTTCGACCGATCTAAACCTTAAACTGGACGGCACGGTGGGCGGCGAAGTCCGGTTGGAGCAACTTGGACTTCAACTCAGCCGGAGCGGCTTGCCGGAGCCGCTGCTGGACATGCAGGCCGTTGCCCGCTTCGACACGGGCATGCAGCCGAACGTGAAGAATACCGTGAATATTTCCGCCAATGGTCCGCTCCGGCTGGACGAGCTGGAACGCCTGCTCATCAAACCGGAAACCCCGGAGGCGCAGGGCCCGGCCGAACCGCTTCCGCCCCCGGCAGAAGATGTCGCAGAGCCGCCGCCGGCCCTGTGGATTGAGGTCGGCCTGGAAGTCGGGCAGGCAACCTATCGGGCGATGAAGGTCGCGGACCTGGAAGTCAACACGGTCTATCGCAATGGGTTGCTGGACATCAACAGGGCTCATGCCGTGGTGAATGGCGGTGCGGTTGATGTGAGCGGTTCAGTCGACCTTGCCCGTCCCGCGAAACCGGTATATGACCTGACGGTCAAGAGCGGCGGGCTTCCATTCGAGCCGGTGTTTGCTTCTTTCGTTCCCGGCCTGCCGCTCAAAACCAGCGGCGGGCTGAAGCGTGCGGATATTCAATTGAAGGGCGAGGGATTTGACCTGCCGTCCATGCAGGAAAACCTCACAGCAACCGCGGATATCCAGCTTGATCAGCTTATCGTCGAGCAGATGTATGGCACCTTCGGCCGCCTGACCGAAGCCCTGTTGCTGAGTATTTTCGACCTGGGGATGAACGATCTGGTCTTTGTGGACGGCGGGCTGATTCTGGGCATTGACCGCGAGCGGTATGGCGATGGCGATATCCATATCGAGCAACTGCTGATGCGTGCACCGCTCTTCATGCTTGATGGAGCGGGGTCCGTTGAGTTCGGCGGAGAATGGGAGCCGGATGTCGAAATAAAGACCGGATTTTCAGACGGAAAGACGGCCAGCCTGCGCAGCCGGGGATTTGCGATCGCCTCTGAAAAGGACCTCTCCGGTTACCACGCCGGCCCGACTATTCCGCTGCAAGGCGACCTGCTTAACCTGCGCAATCAGGCCCGCATTGTGACCGCGGTTTTGGTGGATGCCGGAAAGATCAGTGCCGAGGATGCGCTCAAGGCCGATCTGGCCAACGGCGTGCTCGGCGTGCTCAGCGGGGACGGTGATCTCGGCAGCCTGTTCGAGGGTGAGGATGCGGCCGAAAAGATCGGCACCCTGCTCGAAGGCGTTATGGGCGTTGAGAAGAAGCAGGGCCGGGACGACGATGCAGGGGATCCTGCAGAGGCTATCGGTAATGTCCTTCAGGGTTTGTTTGGCAACTGATCCAGTGCGTAACAGGCCGGCCAATCCGCGCTCAGGCTGATCGGGGGCGTTTAACAGCGTTTTCCCGCCTGCCACACTCAACATTAATGCTTACACGCTGTCGGATTTGCCCTAAGTAAACAATTAAACTCAGATACGACTGGACATGGAAGGTTTTATATGGAATAAAGTTTCATAAGTAGCTTGTCCCATCTGACCGGCGATTCCGTACAACCTCAGGACACTTTATATGCGAACAGTATTTAATCTTTGGCTTTTGATGACCGCTTCCCTGGGCATGATGACAGCGATGCCTGCAATTGCGCAGGAACCGGTCGAGGGTTATGCGATCTATACCCATGATCCGTCGACGCTGATCAAGGAGGGAAACCGTTACTATTATTTCATGACCAGCCAGGATCTGGTCTATCACTGGTCCACCGATCTTCGAAACTGGAATAATCATGCAACGGTTTTCCCGTCCGGTCCGCCGGCCTGGACGACCGATGCGGTGCCCGCCTTCACCGGCTATTTCTGGGCCCCGGACGTGGCCTATTTTAACGGGAAGTACCACGTCTACTATTCCGTCTCGGACTGGGGCACGATTGACTCCGCAATCGGAGTGGTTTCATCGCCCTCGCTGGTTTCCCCGACGTGGACAGACCATGGAAAAGTCGTGCAGTCGGATCCGGCAGGGTATGAGCAGCCGGAAACGGACACCACCGCCTTCAACTGCATCGACCCCAGTATTCTGGTGGAAACCGATGGAACGAATGAAACGGTGTGGATGACCTTCAGCTCCTATTCCTCCGGCATTCTGATTACGGAGATTGATCCGTCCACCGGGCTGCTTTTGGATCCGAGCTCCGTGGAGGATCACCTCGTGGCCAACAACAGCGGGCACCGGGGCTGGGGCAGCAGCATCGAAGGCGCGTTCACCTACAAGCACAACGGTTATTATTATCTGTTTGTCAACTATGGCGGATGCTGTTCCGGGGTAGACAGCACCTACAACATCCGCGTCGGCCGCAGCACGAATATTACCGGACCCTATTTTGACAAAGACGGCGTCGATATGCGCGATGCCGGCGGCACCATGCTGCTGGAAAGCAGCGGCCGCTTTGTCGGGCCCGGACATCCGGGCATTCTGAAGGACGGCGATACGGAATGGTTCAGCTACCACTATTATGAAGGCATTGACGACGGGACGCATCTTGGATGGTCCAAGTACAGCCTGCTGCGCCTCTCCTGGGATGCGGATGATTGGCCGGTGTTATCGGACGACTGGAGCGCTTTTTATCCATTCAGCGTGGGCGGCCGCGAACACATGGATCTTTATGACGGCTCATTACAGAGCGGGGCTGTGATTGTATCGGATGCCGAACTGGACAGCAATGTGCTGGAACTGAACGGCACCGGCTATGTTGCTTTGCCTGATGCCGTGGCAAACTGCAGCACGGTGGCGGCCTGGGTGAAGTGGAACGGCGGCGGCGACTGGCAGCGGATCTTTGATTTCGGCTCCGGCACGACGAATTATATGTTCATGACACCCAGGGCATATCTTGCGGGCATGCGCTTTGCCATCACGACTGGAGGGCCGGGTGGTGAGCAGGTTATTGATGCCCCCTTCACGTTGCCGACCGATACCTGGTGTCATGTAGCCGTCACATTGGACGGCGAGCAGGGGGTGATTTATTTCAACGGCGAGGCCGTGGCGAGTAACTCCGTATCCATTCGCCCCTGGGAAATACAGGCAAGAAACAACTATGTGGGAAAGAGCCAATGGCCGGATCCCGGTTTTGATGGCCGGATCGCCTCGTTCCGTGTTTTTGCCCATGCCTTGACGCCCGCAGAGGTGAAGGAAATCGCCCATGCACATCCGGCCCTGGCGCACCGCTACAGCTTTGCGGAGGATGCGGGCGATTCCATTGGCATGGCCCACGGGCAGCTGAAGGGGAATGCGACGATTTCGGCCGAAAAGCTGAGCCTGCCGGGCTCCTCCGGCAGTTATGCCAATCTGCCCGGTGGACTGGTCTCCGGCAGTCGAAAGGCTTCGATCGAGTTCTGGGCGGACATCAACCCCAACACCTACTGGGCGAGGATCTTTGATTTTGGAAACATGGTCGGCGGCGGCGGTACCTCTGATTTATTTCTCACGCCGAGAATGAGCAGTACGCAATACCGCATGGAGGTCAACGGTCTGGTTCTGGATGTTCCCGGTAACCTCAATCAGCAATCCGTGCATGTGGTCTGTATTGTTGATCCCCCTTCCAACTACAGCGCAATCTATGTCAATGGCGTGCTTGCAAAGGAACAAACCGGCTCGATTTCTTCGCTTGAATCGATAGGCAAGGGCTGGGCATTCCTCGGGCGGTCGCTCTACGCGGCCGATCCCTACCTGAATGCCGATATCGATGAGTTCCGGATTTATGACGGCCGCCTGACCCCGCAGGAGATCACCAACCATTTTGCGGCCGGACCCGATACAATGTATGTGCCCACCGCGTACAACTGGACGAACGATTCGGTGAACGTGACATTTGAGTGGCCCGGTTACCCCGCCGGTTACGGACTTGAATACGCCACTGCTTTGAGCAGCAATACCTCCTGGATACCGGTTGCACCGCCGATGCCGTCGGGCGGGGGATACAGCCAGACGCTGTCCATCGATTCCATATCCAACAGCAACGCGTATTTCCGTTTGTCGCGATAGCTCAGTACAGCTCTTCCATCAGTTCGTAATATTCCCGGATGCTCTCGATAGAGCGCATGGTGACGACGAACATGGCCCAGGAAATCGCGAGAATCACGATGGACCACATGAGCTTGCGCGTCAGCGATGTCCCCGGCCGCAGCCATAGCAGCGGAAGCGCCAACGGACCCACGCAGCAGACGGCGATCACAATCGTTGAGGCTCGATAGGGCCACGGGAGTTTTTCATTTACCGCAGGCTTCCGTATGGAGCCGTCGAGAAATTCACCGCAATGCTTGCACTTGATGGCTTCATCCTGGATTTCTTCAGCGCAATAGGGACATTTCTTCACAGCGATCACCTTCAGTCAGAATTGCTAGACTATCTGCGCAGGACGGTAAAAACAAGCGGGGGGCGGCATCAGTCAGTGACGGGATCGACCAGATAGGCGGAGATTTCGAAGAAGCCGGAAGGATCGGGTGCGTATTCGCGCACAAGGGTGACATTGGTCGTTGGCGGAATGGTTTCGACAAGCGACCAGGTATTGGTCAAATCGGGTGTGAACCAGACTTCATACCGGGTGTTGGGATAGGTATTCCATGAAACCCGGATATTCCCGTTGGTCTGGACGATGTTCTGAACCACCTGCAGCGTGCTGGATGTCGAATTATAGTCCGTTCCAATCAGGAATTCCCCATAGTCATCAATGCCGTCGCTGTCGCTGTCATGGTTTTCCAGCATGGCGCGCATGATCCACCGCTTATTGTGTGCATTGATCTCCACGTGGGCTTCGTTATCGACGGCATAGTGGATTTCATCAAAGGGACTCAGGGCGGTCAGCGATGCATTGGCCGCCAGGTTGGATTCAAGATGATCAAGGGGAATGCCCAGCGCGCTCACGGTGGGAACAAAACAGTGGTTGGTTTGGCTGCAGTAATCGTCGCCGTCAATGTAGGAGGATGGGAGGTTGGTGAACAGTTCATAAAACGATGCCCGCATGCCGCCGGGAGCATTGTCCAGCGCAAAGGGATGCCGTGACGCGACCGTTTTAGAACTTGGGGATGCAGAGCCGAGCAGTGATGTGAATCGGCCATAATAAACCGTAGTTGCGGTGTTGGTGGATTGCGGCAGCGCATAGATGTCCGCATTGATATCGGGACCAATCAGAATGGGGCCGTCGTTATACCAGTGTATAATCAGGTCCCCCGGCTCGAAGGGAAGCTTTCCGCCGAATCCCGAGCCGTTGCTGATGGCGATCATCTTGCAGTTGGTGGGGTAGCCTGCGGCTCCCAGGGTATTGAGGAAGTCCTGCCGTTCAGGCGTACTGCCGCCTGCCGGGGCATCCGGAGAGTGGCTGTGATGCGCAATCAGTAATTGACGTGCGGCAGGGGAGTCAAGCGAGCTCAGGAACTCTCGTATCGCATCGAAATCGGCAAGATTGACCGTACTGAAGTGTTCAAAGAATTCCTGCAGCCCCAGGGGGATATTCGCACCTTCGTGCGGTGCATCGAAACTGATCCAGGTATCGACATCATGGTTCGGCATATCAACCAGGGCCTTGCGGAGGGTCAAACCGCCCAGGCTCGCCCCCACAGCCGTAAACTTGTCCGAGGAATCAGCACGGTGGGCGTTGATGTAATCAATGGCGGTTTCGTTTAATGCGGCATTCTCGAAGATGTCCACCGTTGAGTCGGTAAAGTTGAGGACCAGAAGGTCCCGGCCGAACGACTGAAGGTCTTCGACAAGATTTTCCTGATTCAGCAGGCCGTACAGTTCCGGCCAGTTCATGCTGTTGCCGATATCGAAGCCTTCCACGACCAGCACCGGATTGCGCAGATCAACGGTATTGGTGTCGGCCTTGAGAATGAAAAGCTCGCCGGTCGCGGTGTAGGGCGGAGCGGATGTCAGCATGACGGTGACGGTCGGAGCTGGAACGGCTTGGGCTTGTCCGGATGCGGCACAGGTGAGCAGGCCGAGGCCGACAATAAGCAGGCGCCCATGAAATGGTATGTCCCTCATCCGCATGGCTGGAAAGATACCGCCTGTTCTCAGCAAAGGGAATGGTATAACAGACGAAATTAAGAACGGATTCGAACCGCGGCTATCCGCGGCCCGGATCGGTTGGAATTTCGCCGGCCTTCTGAAGGCCTATGCGCGCAACGATGGGGCCGCCGATTTCGTGAATGACGGTGGCTCCGATCACAATGGCCATGACCAGATCCGCGACCGCCTGAAAGTCGGGGTTGCGATGCATGATCAGCGCCAGCCCGATCACGATGCCGCCCTGCGGAAGCAGGCCGAGGAAGGTGTAGCGCCGCACGGCGTTTGATGCGCGGGAGAGACGCGCTCCCATGTAGGCCCCCAGTGTTTTACCTATCGTGCGCAGAAGAACAAACAAGGCGATGTAGGCCGCCGCCGACGGCATGACAGACACATCGAGGTGCATACTGCTGAGCGTGAAGAAAATGACAAAGATGAGTTCCTCCTCATACCGTTCGAGCAGGGTGAATATCTTTTCCTGATACGGGTTGAAATTGACCACCATGCATCCCATGGCCATGGTGGCGAGCAGTTCGTCGGCCTGTGCCAGGCGGGCGCTGCCAAAGCACAGTCCCAGCATGGAGAAGACCAGGACGATCAGCTCGCCTTCTGATTCACGGCGAAACCATTGCGTCATCTTATTGAAGAGCATGCCGAACAGAGCGCCAATGCCGATAGCGCCCGCGATCTGGTACAGCGGGATCAGGATGGAGTGGAAGATACTGAATGTGGCATGGGTTACGACCATGCGGGCCAATGCGATGCCCAGGCTGAAGTTGATGATGCCGAGCACGTCATCCGTGGCGGCTACGCCCATGATGGTTGACGTAACTTCGCCCTTGGCCTGATACTGATGTGCTACGGCCAGCGTGGCGGAGGGATCAGTCGGTGCGGCGAGCACCCCGAGCAGGAGACTCAGGACCAGCGGCGAAGCGGCCAGTGCCGTGATGCCGTAACGGCCCATGACCAGCGCGGTCACAAAAAAGCCGGCAACCACCGCAAGCATCGCCCCTTCGGCTTCGCACAAGGTCACGGTCAAAATCGTTCGGCCCATCTTACGGAGCTTGCTCCAAAGCAGGGTGCTGCCCACCGAAAAAGTAATGAACGAAAGCGCCAGGTCGATCACCGGATCGGTGTGCCGGGCAAAATCATCCCCGATCAAGGGGGTAAACTGGGGATTCAGGACAATCCCGGCGAGAATATATCCGGTAATGCGAGGCAGACGCAGCAGCTGCACTGCCTCGCCGGCAAGAAAGCCCAGGCCAAGAATGATCCCGACGATCAGGATGGGTGACATGAATGCCTTTCTAACGCACGAGCACGATACGATACCTGGCCTTGCCGCTGCGCAGATGGTCCATCGCTTCGTTCACTTGATCGAAGCTGAACTTCTCAATTACCGGTTCGACATTATGCCGCACCGCAAACTCCAGCATTTTTGCAATCGTTCCCGGACTGCCGACCGGAGATCCGGAGATCGAGCGCTGTGCACTGATCAGCGCGAATGCGCCGATATCCATCGGTTCCAATGTGGCTCCCACGATATGCAACCGGCCCTTCGGCTTAAGGGTTTGCAGGTAAAGATTCCAGTCGAGCTTTACATTCACCGTCGAGAGAATCAGGTCGAACCGTCCGGCTGCGGCCGCGATTTCCTCCTCGCTGCGCGAATTGAGGGTGTGGTGCGCCCCCAGTTCAAGCGCCTCCTGTTTTTTCGATTCGTGCGACGTGAATGCCGTGACTTCGCAGCCCCAGGCGTGCAGAAACTGCAGGGCCAGGTGGCCCAGCCCGCCGATGCCGATCACACCGACCTGACTCGTCGGTTCCACATCAAACTGCACTAACGGATTGAAAACCGTGATGCCGCCGCAGAACAATGGGCCTGTACTTTCGATGTCGATCCCCTCCGGCAGCAGGATCACACTGTTGGCTTCGGCCCGGACTTTGTCGGCGAAACCACCATGATGGCCCACAATGGTACCCGTGGCGTCCGCACAAAGATTGTGGTCGCCGGAGAGGCAGGCCGGACAGTGGTTGCAGTAGGCCGCATGCCATCCGAGGCCCACGCGGTCGCCAACGGCCAGTGTGGTGACATGGCTCCCGATCTGTGAAACGCGTCCGACCACCTCGTGGCCGGGAACGAACGGATAGGTCGTCATGCCCCATTCGTTGTCGAGCATGCTTAGGTCGCTGTGGCAGATCCCGCAATAATCTACGTCGATCTCCACCTCTGCGGCTTTGAGTTCGCCGGGATCGTATTCAAACGGGCTCAGTTTCCCGCCGGGTTCCTGGGCAGCATAGGCATGTATCATGGCCATCCCCTTTCTGTTATCCTGGATTGCTTTCGACCAAAGCTGAGCATAACCGCTGACGCGCGTTCTTCAATGTATATTGAAGACCAATTAAAAAAGGGATCAGCGCGAACGCTGACCCCCCTTCGGCATTGCACAGAGAGGCGACTACATTATCGGCTTGATCAGCACGACATAGTCCAGTGTCTGGCCGGGGATGGTAATGGTGTCGCCGGCCTTGGCCGAGCGGCTCATCAGGCCGGTATCCGCCAGCCACAGGTTGTGCCGCCGCCAGATACCGCTGGTATCGGTATCGCTGAATCCGGCCTTTGATAAATCGGCTTTAAGGGCCTTCGCGGCTCTCATGATTCCTTCGTTGGGCTGGTCGAGGGTGTGGGCCGGATATGTGCCGGTGCCGTACATGACATAAACCGTAGCCGGCCGGGTCGTCTTGAAGCGCAGATCGGTTTTGTTCTTTTCGTCGCTGAGCCGCTTGGTGGCAATCCAGTAGGCTCCTTCAACTTCTTCCGGAAGGGCGTCGAAGGTGTTGTCGGACGAGCCATCGACTTCGTAATAGATCGGGCCCTGTGCTTCGATGCCGCGATGGATCATGACGGCCGGGTTGTCGGGGTTGGAACTCTCCAGGCTGGAGACGATGCTGTCGGGCTCCGGGGGCATGGCTCCGGCTTCCGGCTTCTGGTAGATGACCATGGCCTGTTCATTGCCGCGATCATCCACCACTGTGACCCGATTTCGTCCCGGTTCCAGCGGGGCCTTCCAGAAGAAGACATTGTCTACCTTCTCCGAAGTGCCGGGCAGGATGTAGCTCCCGTTTTCCTGTGCTCCATAGGACTTTCCGTTAATGGACAGAGTCACGGTTTTGGCGTTGGAGTAGGCCTTGATGCCGTTGGTCGGATCAATCTGGCGGTAGAAATAGTGGCGTCCGCAGAGATGCAGTACCGGATGGTCGGGCCTCAGGAAGGACTGGAAGTGGTAGTAATAATCCTTCGGCATGCCGGCGAGGGTCAGGATGCCCTTGGTGTTGCGGTTGTTCTTGAACTTGTGATCGTAGAATTCGCGATAGTTCCACCACAGGAAAAATTTATGGCCAGCCGGGTTGTTGCGGAAGATGGTCTGGAAGCGGAACTCGGCAAAGCTCTGCGCATATTCCTCCGACTCAAAGTGGTCGACCTTCCATTCCTCCACGCCGTAGGGCAGGTGCTGGGTGATCCAGCAGCCGGCGCCGGTTTCGGAGACATATTCATTGGCCGGCAGTTCCTTAAAGTCGGTATAATGCCCCCAGTACCAACCCGCGTACGTATTGCCCGCCACAAAATCGAGGTTTTCGGGGTCTCCATGTCCCGGCGCCAAAGCGTATGTCACCAGACGGGTTTCATCGAGTTTGCGGATGGTATCCGCATAGTGCGATGCGACTTCATCGTGGGTTTCGTTGCCGCTGCTCCAGAAGACGATGGACGGGTGGTTCCAGTTCTGCATAACCATCTCGGAGGTGATGCGGTCGCCATCCTCGGTTGGCCTGGTCTCGCGGTTCTTCATGTCGCCCTTGTCCCAGTTCTGTCCGGCCAGGCCGTTTTCAGCCCATACGAGGACACCGTGTTCATCCGCCATGTTGTATTCAAAGCGGCGGTGCGGGTAGTGGGCCAGGCGGATGGTGTTGACACCCAGGTCCATCATGCCGTCCATCTCCCACTTCAACTGCTCGTCGGTCATGGCATTCCAGACATGTTCGTCCTGATGGTGCTTGCAGACCCCGCGCACCAGTACGGTCTTGCCGTTGAGCACAAAATCACCGTCTTTCATCCTGATGGTTCGGATTCCGGTGCGCTCGGTAATGGCGTCGGCCACCTTTCCTCCTGCAACCACCTCGGTGTAGACGGTGTAAAGCTGGCCGTCATGCATGTTCCACATGACGGGATTCGCGAGGTTCTTGCGGGTGGTGACGGCCTTGGTCATGCCGGCGGGAACGGTTACCTTCCCTTCCACTTCGCCGACCTTATTGCCGGCGGGGTCGGTGATTGTGTTGCGCACAACCACCTGCATGTCCTTCTTGAGGGCGTTTCGCACGTGCGTTGTCATTTCAAGCTCGGCACTGTCCGTGGATATGTTTTTCGGCGTCAGGTAAACGCCGGTCGACCCCATGTCCGGGAAGATATGTACGCCGAGCGTTTTGACCAGCCAGACCGGGCGGTACAATCCGCCGTTGGTATAGAAGAGGACGGACTGCGAAAGACAGTTCGCGGCCTCCTTGTCGCGATTGGTGACCCGGACCACGACTTCATTCTCCCTGCCAAACTCCAGCCCCGGTGTCAGGTCGATCCAGGCTGCGGTGTAGGCGCCCTTGTGCTGGCCGACATGCTTTCCGTTCACAAAGACATCCGCGACCGAACCGGCCCCTTCCATGAAGAGATAAAAGCATTTGTTTGCATCCTCGGCCGGGACATCAACGGTTGCGCTGTAGAAGCCGGCCGATTTTTCCGGCAGGCCGGAGAGGCGGAAGCAGTGAGGGAGCTGAACCGTGCTTCCCTCCGCGTATGACATCGGCAGGCGGATATCCGATTCCTCCTCCGAGGCATCCTGGATAAACCGCCATTCAGATAGCGCGGTAATCGTCCGCCCATCCGATGTGTCGTTAAGAGTAGCACTCCCAGTCATAGGAACCAGGCCGGCTGTCGAATAGGCGATAAGCAGTAATCCTTTAAATACACTATGTCTCATGATCTCCATCCCTTCCGTGTCTAAAACGAACTTCGAATCGTACAGGTTTGATCCGCATCCAACGAGAAATTTTCACATCAGGGATGAGTATTTGAGGGTGTTGCAGAAATTCGGTCATGCAGCAGCTAGCCGCGGGTCTTCTTGATCGTGTCGTAGGCCTCGTTGACCTTGGCCAGCTGCTCGTGGGCATACTGCATAAATTCGTCGGGCAGCCCCTTGGAGGCCAGCTTGTCGGGGTGGAATTCCTGGCACTTCTGGCGGTAGACTTTCTTGATCTCGTCATCGGAGGCGTCGGGTGCGACCCCCAGTACCTTGTAGGCGTTGTCGATGGAATGCGCCCGGGTTTGGCGTGCGCCGCCGCCGAGCATGGCATCAATGGTTCCGGGCCGCAGCCGGAAGGCGCGTTCGGCCTGCAGCAGGATCTCCCGCTCGTTGGGATGGATCATGCCGTCGGCCTGAGCCACGGCGTGCAGTGCGGAGATAAAGGTCATGGCAATCTGCGGATTGAACTGCACAATAGATGCGAGCTGGTTGAGATAATCGGCCGCTGTGTGGGTATCGTCTTTGGCTTTTCGGAAAATCTCAATGGCCGCCTTGCGCCGATCGCCCGTATAGCCCAGCCGGGCCATGACCTGCTCAACCGCGGCAATCTCCTTTTCCGTAATGGTTCCGTCCGCGCGCGCCATCTTGGCCAGGCAGCCGAAGAACGCCGTCTGAATGGCGATGGCCGCCGTCTTGACCCGGTCCGTGCCTTTGTCAAACTGGTGTCCGAGGCCGACGCCGACCGCAATACCGAGCGGTCCAGCCAGCGAACCGAGTACCCCGCCTATGATTTTACCTGTCCACGCCATCCCGGATTCCTGATTGTGTATTCCTGCTATATGTAATGGATGGCGTCATCCTAGCGTAATCACTGGCGGTTTCAACGGGAAACAGGCATGGTACGGAGGCATGAATAATCAACCCAACAATCCGTTGCACGGCATTACACTCGAAAAACTGCTGACGCGCCTGGTCGACCACTATGGCTGGGAAGAGCTGGGGCGGCGTATCGATATCCGTTGCTTCAACTGGGAACCGGGCATCAAATCCAGCCTAAAATTTCTGCGCAGGAATCAGTGGGCGCGCGACAAGGTCGAGGCATTGTATCTCGCTACGCGGTTTGACCAGGCGTAGCGGCTCCTGCAAAACCTAATCGGCGGTCTGTCCCTGGTTCTGAAGCTTTTCCAGAATCTGCAGGTCAAACGGCTTGCTCTGTTCGCCAAAGTAGATGGAACGGTGCGGGAAGGGGATTTCAATGCCGTGTTCATCAAAGGCAAACTTCACGCGGCGCAGGAACTCGCGCCCGACATCCCATTGGCGGATCGGCTTGGTCTTAATCCGGCCCTTGATGACCACGGCCGAATCGGCAAACTTGTCGACCCCGAAAATTTCCGGCTCCTCGAGCATCAGCCGGCCGAATTTTTCGTCTTCAAACATGTCCTTGCCGACCTCCTTCATCACATCGATCACGCGGTCGGTGTTTTCCTTGTAGGCCACACCGATGTCGAAGACATAGGCTGACCACTCCTTGGTGAGGTTGCTCAGCGAGGCGATTTCTCCGTTCGGGAAGACGTGGACCAGTCCGGCGAGGTCGCGCAGCACCGTGGTGCGGAAGTTGATTTTTTCCACCAGCCCGCCGGTTCCATTGATGACGGCCACATCATTAACACGGATCTGGTTTTCGAGAATGATGAAAAAACCGGAGATGACGTCACGTACGAGGTTCTGTGCGCCGAAGCCGATAGCCAGGCCCAGAATACCCGCGCCGGCAATCAGCGGTCCGACTTTGACGCCCAGCTCGGTCAGCAGAACCAGAATCACGACGATCCAGAGCGTGAGATTGGCGGCCTGTTTCAAGAGACGAACCAGTGTTTCCACCCGCTTGCGCGATTCCGAAGGCGGCTCGCCTTCCTTGGCGCCCGCTTTCAACCACCGCTTTTCCATCTGGGCAAGCACGCGTTTCAGCACCTTCATCGCAATCCATGCCAGCACGAGGATGAGCACGACCTTGAGTCCGTGCAGCGCCAGTTTCTGCCAGTCCATGTCTTCCAGGAGCTTCCTGATTGTTTCCATATTGAACCTCATCCCTGCGGTTGATTGGACTCAACCCTAGCGAATTACCTCTGCATGGGAACAGAAAAACAAAAGGGATGGTTGTGTCGCGGGGCTGGAACGGTCCGCCAGCAGTTCCTGGCGGCCTTACAATCGTTGCGTACTAAATAACGCCCTCCTGCCGGAGAAAGTAGAGGATGAGGAGTCCCATCACGACAATGATGGCAAGCTTGAGGGTTCCTTTGATGAACCTGGCGAAAAGGGTAAATACGATGATCAGTCCCGCTGAAATCAGAATCATCAGCGTCATCGGCTCCAGATTGGAGAGCGCTTCCATCATTCTTCCTATTTCTTCGGGCGGGGGCGGGCGACGAGCTTGATGAAGATCGGGGCACCTTCCATCCCGAATGCCTCGCGCAGTTGGTTCTGCAGGTAGGCGAGCCAGTTGGAGCGCGCGTTGTCGGGATTGTTGACGAAGACCTTGAAATAGATCGGATTGGTGCCGGTCTGGGTCGCATAGTAAATCTTGAGGCGCTTGCCCTTGGCGATGGGCGGGGGATATTTTTCAACGGCCTGCTCGATGACGCGGTTCAGCACGCCGGTGGTGATCTCGGTGCGGGTCTGCGCGGCCACATAGTCGATGGCCTCAACGCTGCGCTTGATGTTATAGCCGCTCTTGGCCGAGATAAAGAGCACGGGGGCAAAACCAAGAAACGGCAGGGCCGCACGCAGGGCCGGCAGATATTTGGTCTGCGTGACCTCCTCGTCGGCATCCTGCGCCAGATCCCACTTGTTGATCAGCATCAGGCAGCCTTTTTCCGCATCGATAATCTTGGCGGCCACCTTTTTATCGCGGCTGGTCGGTCCGGTTTCGGCGTCGAGCACCATCACGACCACATCGGCGCGTTCGATCGCCTTGTCGGTGCGCAGGTTGCTGAACCAGTCGACCGCGCCCTTGCCGCGGGTATCCTTCTGCACGCCGGCGGTGTCGATCAGCTGGTAGTGGCGGGCGGTTTCACCCCTGCCGATGGTGAAGGGGATTTCGACGCTGTCGCGGGTGGTACCCGGTACGTCGGAAACAATCACGCGCTCACTTTTGAGCAGGCGGTTGATGTACGAGGACTTGCCGGCATTCGGGCGGCCGACGACGGCGACGCGCAACGGTGTTTTTTCGGTCGGATTTTCCTCGTGGGGCAGCTGCGGAACCAGCTCTTCCATCAGCTCGGAAATCCCGCGGTTCTGGATGGCGGACACCGGGAAGGCGGGGAAGCCCAGCTGATCAAAATCATAAACCGCTTCATCGCGGTCCGTGTTGTCCGCTTTGTTGGCGGCGAGGATCACGGTCCGCCCGCTTTCATGGAGAATGCGGGCAACCTCCTCGTCGAGCGGCGCCACGCCGGCGGTAATATCGGTCACGAAGATAATGAAGTTTGCATCGGCAATCGCGACTTCCGCCTGCTGTTCGGTGCCGGCGACAATCTGGTCCGGCGAAACCTGCCTGCCGAAATGGCCCAGCCCGCCGGTGTCGATCAGCTCAAAGCGCTCCCCGTTCCAGTTGGCCTCGCAGGCCACGCGGTCGCGCGTGACGCCGACTTCCTCGTGCACGATCGAGACGCGCCGGCCCACCAGCCGGTTGAACAGGGCCGACTTGCCGACGTTCGGGCGTCCTACGATCGCCACAACTCTTTTACTCTTCGTTTCTTCCATAGCGCGCACGGTGATACACGAAACCCCCTGTGCTGGCAAAGGGAAAGGAGGTTTTTATGATTCATCCAACCGGGTCGGTGCGACCCACGGCGGGACAGGACAGCCGAGGGTGTCGGCGATGGCGCGGAAGAGCTCGACTTCGTCCACGGTGATTTCCCGATCCTGCATGAGGCAGATAAGCAGGGCGCCGAGGACCCATTTCTTAAGTTTGAACGACCCCTCATTGAGTTTGTTGAGGGCGGCATCGAGGTTGCTCCAGCCGCATTCTTCTTCATCCAGTAAGTCCAGGCTGACCTGCAGCGGCGCCAATGCATCGGCTCCCGCAGTAAATGCCGCGACCGCTGAAACACCGAATGCATTGCCTTTCCGGGCTAGGACCGAGAGTACAATTGAGGTTTCCCGTTCGAGCCCTCGCAATGCATAGTAGTTCGTGAATCCCGGCTTGGAATGTTCTCTGAATAAGGGATCAAGGTGATGCAGCAGTACCCTTTGCAGGGCATATTCGAAAATATCTATCTTGTGGTCTGCCTCGATGAGGGCCTGCACGATCCGCCTGAAAGAGGCGTATTGGGTGATCGAGAGGAAACGCAGTGCAGGAATGGAGAGATCGACAAGGGGAAGGCGCCATTCGGGCTTTAGTGGTTCGAGCTCCAGCACCGCTTTTCCCATAAACCGGTTCACGGTGGGCTCGGCCATTGCTGTGACCAGTGCCAGCTGCTTGTCGCGTATTTCCGGCCGGGCATCGAGCAGCAGCCAGTAGATCAGCATCCGTGCGCCGAATGGATCGCGGGCATACTCCTTCACACGCTCCGGAATGACTCCGATCAGGTTCTTCGCTGCGTAGGCGTGGTGCTCCATGGGCCTGCCGATGGATTCGAGCAGCGCCTCGGGATTGTTGGGCCTGGCGAGCGGCCGGGATCGGGGTTCCAGCGCGGCTGCGGCTGCCGCTGCTGCAACGGGCTTGGTGAAGAGGTCGACCAGGCTGGCTTTAGGTTCCTCAATAGCCGGGGCTCCCTCCTGATTCGTCAACAGAGTTCCCAGCTCTTCGACCGTTACCGGTTTAAAGTTTCCGTCAAAGGAGGGATCCAGCCATTTAACGCGAGCGACCAGTGGCGGGTGGGTGCTGAAGAGATGGTCCGACAGGGCATTCCCAAAAAACATGTGGCTGGCCTGTTCCGCGAGGCGAGAGCGGATACGCGAGCCGTAGGATAGGCCTCCGATTTTTTTCAGCGCCCCGGCCAAGCCCATTGGATTGCGGGTGAACTGCACCGCCGAGGCATCGGCGAGCCGCTCGCGAGACCGGGAGATAGAGGCCTTGATCAGCTTACAGAAAAAGTAGCCGGTAAAGCCGACGACCATGAAAATAAAGCCGGCAGAAACGATCAGGATCACCATCTGGGCGGAATTTCCGGCGCGTCCTTCATACGAATCGTTCACGGCGACTTCGGTTATCAGAATCCGCCCCGTCAGGCCGATAATGATCAAACCGTGCAGAAAACCCATCAGCCGGATGTTCAGCATCATATCCCGGTTGAGGATGTGGCTGAACTCGTGGGCGATAACGCCCTGAAGTTCGTCTCGGCTCAGGCAGGTCATTGCACCATACGTTACAGCGATGACGGCATCCTGATGGCTGAATCCGGCGGCAAAGGCATTGATGCCTTTTTCATGCTTCATCACATAGACCGGCGGGACCGGGACACCGGATGCGATGGCCATTTCCTCAACGATATTACGCAGTCGTTGCTCGAAGAAATCATCGGTCGACGGAACAATCTCACTGCCGCCGAGCAGCCCGGCAACCCCGCGGCCGCCGCCCTGGCGAAGCTGGGCAATCTTGTATGCCGCACCTCCCATAACAAGCGTGATGGTTATGCTGCTGATCCAGATGAACAAATTGGGATACCACCATACAAACCGAATGTGCCGGCCGTAGACGCTCACCATGATTTTCCAGACATGCAGTCCGGTAACGGGGATGATGTACACCAGCAGGATCGTGAGCATGACGGCGAGACCGAAATAGACCAGCAGGAACCCGGTCTGTTTGCGGGCTCTATCCTGTCGCGTAAAAAAATCCATTAGTCAAAGCTGACTTTGGGTGCTTCCTTCTGGGCTTCGTCCTCAATCTCGAACAGCACGGCTCCTGTAAAGTTAAACATGCCGGCAATGATGTTTGACGGGAAGGTTTCGCGCCTGGTGTTGTAGACCATGACGGCATCGTTGTAGGCCTGGCGCGCGAACGAAATCTTATTCTCCGTTGAGGTCAGCTCCTCGGTCAGCTGCATCATGTTCTGGTTGGCCTTGAGATCGGGATAGGCTTCCGACAAGGCAAACAGGCGTCCGAGCGCCCCGGTCAGCATGCCTTCCGCACCCATCAGCCCGGCCATGGCGCCGGCATCACCGGGCTGCTGCGCAGCCGCTTTGCTGGCGGCCACAGCCTGGTTGCGGGCCTGAATGACGGCCTCGAGCGTTTCGCGCTCGTGCTTGAGATAGCCCTTGGCGGTTTCGACCAGGTTGGGGATCAGGTCGTAGCGGCGCTTCAGCTGTACATCAATCTGGGCGAAGGCGTTCTTGTAGCGGTTGCGCAGCGATACGAGGCCGTTGTACATGCCGACAACGGCGATGAAGAGGATTACGATCAATCCGAGGAATACCAGCAGGCCTATCATGTGTCTCTCCTAGGTTAGTTGTAGCGCGATAGTAGGAGAGCGGAATGCGTATTTCACTTACAAAAGGAGAAAGGATTTGTAACTGATTGCATACTGATCCGCTCTTTCCGGGCATCCTGATTTCCCCGGATTGCCTCTTGACGGGGCGGGGCGGGAGGCGTAGTTTTCTCGGCTTGTTGATAGTTTGGCTCTGGAAAAGAGTGGGCGCTGCCCGCTCTTTTGTTCTCTAAAGAGCCGGTTATTTGATTTTTTAGGTATGCGAAGGAGGTAAGGCTGATGAATCCTGCTGAACTGAAAGCCGTTGTGGAGTACATGGAAAGCGAACGGGGCGTCGAGCGCGAGATGATTATCCGTGCAATCGAAGCCGCTCTGCAGAGCGTGACGGAAAAGACCGGAACCGAAGACGAACTTCGCATCGCCATTGACCGGAACACGTTCGAGCGCAAGGCCTACCGCACGCTTTCCGATGGAACCGAGATCGAAACGACCCCTCCGCCGCTGGGCCGCATAGCCGCACAGACCGCCAAACAGGTGATCATGCAGAAGATCCGAAACGCCGAAAAGGAACAGATCTTTGATGAATACAAGGATCGTATCGGCGAGATCGTGACCGGAACCGTTTCCCGTTTTGACCGCTCCGACGTAATCGTCGAGCTGGAGCACGGCGAAG
Organism: Pontiella sp.; assembly: GCA_050298955.1. Lineage (GTDB taxonomy): Bacteria > Verrucomicrobiota > Kiritimatiellia > Kiritimatiellales > Pontiellaceae > Pontiella. The sequence continues at coordinate 582 of JBNKVA010000055.1, read as the reverse complement.
CCGTCATGCCCTCCAAGGAACGTGTCCCGACCGAAGAGTATGAAGTGGGCGAGCGTGTCCGGGCGCTGATCCTGAATGTGCGTGACCGCGAACGCGGACCTGAAATCGCGCTTTCGCGCAGCCATCCCGATTTTGTGCGCCGCCTGTTTGAGTTGGAAGTCTCGGAAATCGCCGACGGCACCATGGAAATCAAGGGCATTGCTCGCGAAGCCGGCTATCGCAGCAAGGTAGCGGTTATTTCCTACGACGACCGTGTTGATCCGGTTGGCGCCTGCGTCGGCATGCGCGGTATGCGCGTGAAGAACATTGTCCGCGAACTTTCCGGCGAAAAGATCGACATTGTTCGCTGGAGCGATGACATCCACACCCTGATTGCCAATGCCCTGGCTCCGGCCCGCCTCAAGGAAGTGGATGCCGATGAGGAAACGCGCACCGTCAAGGTGATCGTGGATCCCGACCAACTGTCCCTGGCGATCGGAAAGCGCGGTCAGAATGCCCGCCTGACTTCCAAGCTGACCGGGTGGCGCGTCGACATCCAGAAGGAGGAAGAGAGCATGAACTTCGAAGAGCGCGTGGCCGCAG
>JBNKVA010000054.1:0-98872 GCA_050298955.1 Pontiella sp. | reverse complement strand
TCGGCCTTCATGCGCGGTGCATTTTCAAAGGGACAGTTGTCCGAAGGAATCTCCATCCATGTCTCGGTTTCAAATCTGCCCGAGTTGTTGCCGTTGAAGAAGTAGGTGACATGGCCGAACTTCTGCGTTTCGGAAATAGCGAACTGCCTGACGCCCGCTTTGGAGAGATACTCGCTCATGGTGCGGTCGATGGCCGGAGGGGAAACCAGATAGCGCTTCGGCACACGCAGGTCACCGTCGTATTCCATCATGCCGGCATAAAGGACATCCGGCTTGGGGCCGCGGTCGAATTCGCTCAGTTCATCGGCCTCGAAGGCCTTGGTGATTTCAAGCGAACGATCACCGCGGAAATTAAAGAAGATCACGCTGTCGCCGTCGACAACCGGACCTGCCGCTTTGCCATCACGCTCAATGGTGAAGGAAGGCAGGTCCTGATCGAGGATACCGGGTTTTTCCGCACGGAAGGTTTCGACCGCCTCTTTCATGGATGCAAACTTACGGGCTTCGCCCTTAACATGGGCCTGCCATCCACGCTCGATCATGGGCCAGTCGGCGTTGTAGCGGTCCATCGTAATCTTCATGCGTCCCCCTCCCGAGGCAATGCAGAAGTCCACGGACCCGTCGGCGTTGATCTCCGCGAGGAAGTTTTCAAAGCGCTCGACATAGTCCAGCGCGGAGGTCGGCGGAACATCGCGGCCGTCGATCAATGCATGAATACGCGCCTTTCTGACCCCCTGCTCCTTGGCCTTTTTGAGCATGGCTTCCAGGTGATTGATGTTGGAGTGGACGTTGCCGTCGGAAAACAGCCCGATAAAATGGAGTGATGAGTCGTTTTCCTTCACATTAGCCACCAGGTCCTGCCAGGCCTGATCCTCAAACATGGACCCGGTCTTGATGGCATGTCCGACCAACGCGGCTCCCTGGTCGAATACCCGGCCGCAGCCGATGGCGTTGTGGCCGACTTCGGAGTTACCCATGTCGGAGTCGTCCGGCAGACCAACCGCCCGCCCGTGCGCTTTAAGTTCAGTATAGACCGATGCATGCTCACGCAACCAGTCCAGGTTAGGGGTGTTCGCGATCTTCACGTAGTCACTGGCCGGGTTTTTGCCGATGCCGACACCGTCCATAATAACCAGTACAACTGGCCCCTCCGGGCCTGCAAATGCTTCGTTTTTCTGAAGTTTATTCATATTCATCTCCTAACTCGGGTTCAATCTCTCTGAAAACGGCGCTGAATATGCCTTCCTCACTGCCGGGGAGCAATGAAATAACGTAATTCGCGATCATTCCAAAAGGATTCCTGAAAATTGCCGTTGTATACCCCACCGGGTCCGCCTATTGTTCCGCTCTTTTCCAGAGAAGCGGTCAATCGATGAAGAGACAAACATTCAAAGTAAAGTTCAGACACGAAGGTATGCGGCTGTTCGCGGTGATCGCCGAAGAGCTCGGGATCTCGAAAAAGCAGGCGCAGGCGGCTATCGATGAAAAACGGGTCCTGGTCAACGGCAAACGGGTGTGGATCCGGAAACATGAAGTCATGGAAAACGACCGGGTTGAAATCCTGGTCGACGACCGCAAAACGGCCGCACCGAAAACAATCCAGATTCTTTGGCAGGACGACGACTACCTGATCGTTAACAAGCCGCCCTTTATGCTCACCAATGCAGCCGATGACAGCCTTGAAGCCAAACTTCAGCAGCAGAAACGAAACCGCGGCATTACTGCGGTCCATCGGCTCGACAGGGAAACGTCCGGGTGCGTCATCTTCGCAAAAAATGCCGAAGCAAAGCAGACCATGATTCCCATGTTCCGGGGCAAGGACATCATGAAAATCTATCGTGCGGTCGCCATTGGCAAGTTTTCGCCCAAGTGGAAGGAACTGCACTCTGACATCGATGGCTATATGTCTACAACCCTCGTTAAACTGCTCGATGCGTGCCGGCAGGCCAGCTATCTGGAGCTGCGCATCGAAACCGGCCGGACGCACCAGATCCGCCGGCATCTGGCCGACAAGCGCCACCCGGTGATGGGCGATAAGAAATATGCAGGAACCGGTTCCGAGCTCTCGCTGGAGCAGCCCCGCCAGATGCTGCATGCCTACCGCCTGATCTTCAAGCATCCCCGGACCGGTGAAACCATACGCGCAACAGCGCCCCTCCCCGGGGATTTCAAGCGGTGTTTAGCTCAATTGAAGCTGAGGTAGCGGGACGCCGTCCCCTGACCGCCGGCTCTGCTAGTATGCGCGGGCGTCGCTCTTTTCCATGAAATTGATGAAGGAGCGGTTGGCGACCCGATGCCCCCCCGGTGTGGGATAGTTTCCGGTAAAGTACCAGTCCCCCTTATGATCCGGGCAGGCTTCGTGGAGTCCGGCCACACTCTGGTAGATAATCTGCACCTCGGCCCGCATTCCGACCGGCGTGAGGATCTCGGCAATCTTGTCGGACACCTGCTGGTCCGTGAATGGCTCGAACAGGCGAATCACCTGGTTTCGGGCTTCCGCACGGGGCTTCTGTTCATCTTCTTTACAGGCCTGGTATATCGCATCAAGCACGTGTTCGCGGCCGCTTTCACGGATCAGTGCCACAGCGGCTTCAAAAGCGACGAAGTCCTTCATTTTCGACATATCGATACCGTAACAGTCCGGGAAGCGGATTTGGGGCGCCGATGAAACGATCACCACTTTTTTCATCCGCAGCCGATCGAGGATACGCAGGATACTGGTTCGAAGCGTCGTTCCGCGAACGATGGAGTCGTCGAGCACCACCAGCGTGTCCGTGGGCTTAACCAGACCATAGGTTGTGTCGTAGACCTGCGCGACGAGATCTTCCCGGTCAACATCGGCTGTGATGAACGTCCGCAGCTTGGCATCCTTAGTCATCACCTTTTCCACCCGCGGCTGAAACGAAAGCAGTTCATCGATCCGCTCAGCCGTCAGGCGGTTTTCCCTGAGCAGATGGTATTTCATGCGTTCTCCGACAACATCCTTGACCCCTTCAACCAGTCCCAGAAACGCGGTTTCCGCCGTATTGGGAATGTAGGAAAACACGGTGTTTTCCAGGTCATAGTCAACGGCATCAAGAACGGGCCGCACGAGCGAACGGCCCAGATTCTTCCGTTCCTGGTAGATATCCTTGTCGGTACCCCGCGAAAAATAGATGCGCTCAAATGAGCAGGGTGACTTTTCCAGAGGTTCATTCACCATTTCCATGCAGACTTCGCCGGACCGCTTGACGAGCAACGCATGCCCCGGATCGATCTCCTTGACCGATCCGATCGGAATATTGAGCGCCGTCTGCAACTGCGGACGTTCCGAAGCAACCGCCACGAGTTCGTCATCCTGATAATAAAAGGCCGGACGAATGCCGTTGGGGTCGCGAAGCACGAACAGGTCGCCATGGCCGATCATCCCCGCCATGACGTAGCCGCCGTCAAATGAACGGGTGGCTTTTTTCAGCACCCGGGACACATCAAGTTCCTGAATAATGCGCTCCGTGATTTCAGTGCGGTTCAACCCTTCCTTGCGGTATTTACGGAAAAGGAAGTCATTGGCTTCATCGAGAAAGTGGCCGATCTTTTCGAGCACCATGACCGTATCGGTCTTGTTGCGGGGGTGCTGTCCCAGCTCGACGAGCATATCGAAGAGCTCATTGTTGTTCGTGAGGTTAAAGTTTCCGGCCACAACCAGATTGCGCGTCATCCAGTTGTTCTGCCGCAGGAAGGGATGACAGAAGGATTCTCCGGCTGCTCCGTGTGTCCCGTACCTCAGATGGCCGAGCAGAAGTTCGCCGGCAAACAGCACGTTGCGCTTGACCCACTCCCCGTTCTGGTATTCGGCCGGATGGTTTTGCCGGGCTTCCGCGAAGGCTTTAACGAGCCGGTTGCGGACATGCATGATGGGGTCCTTGTCGGCCGAACGGGCGCGGAAGATATAGGGCTCGCCCGGCGGCATGTCGAGCTTGATGGCGGCAACACCGGCGCCATCCTGCCCCCGGTTATGCTGCTTCTCCATCAGCAGCGTCAGCTTATTGATGGCATACATCGGAGAGCCATACTTCTCGATGTAGTAATCCAGGGGCTTTAACAGCCTGATCGCCGCAATGCCGCACTCATGGCCGATCCAATCGCTCATAACATACCGTCCTCGGGTTATGTTCGGGGTGTGTTAGAAAGCCGCACGGTGCCCTAGATTCGGATATCCGTCAAGCTTCCCCGTAGCAGGAAATACTACCAGTGAGCGTATCAGCCCCGGGTCGGGCCAATGGATGAGCCTGATTCTCTGAATCCGCCGCTCCGGCCATAAATTCCGGGTTTTTGGCGATTTGAAGGATTGGTTAATGAATCCGACCGCCTAAACTTATCACTGAGTTCAGTGAGAGGGTCTGCTACGCCTGAAGTTCCGGATGAAACTATGCTGATGGAACACCTGATGCACCACATCAAGGATAACATCTATTTCATGGACCGTGAGAGTCGCATTGTAATGGTCAGTGATTCCGGTACGCAGTAGCTGGGCTTCGACACACCGGAGGAGGCGATCGGAAAAACCGATCTGGATATCTTCACGGATGAGCATGGGCAGGAAGCCTATGCCGATGAACAGCGCATCATGAGAACCGGCGTGCCTGTTGTCGGCAAGGAGGAAAAAGAAAACTGGGCGGACGGCCATGTCACATGGGTCACCACCACAAAAATGCCCCTGCGCGACACCGCGGGGAAGATCATCGAAACGTTCGGCATTTCGCGCGACATTACCGAGCGCAAGCACGCGGAACTGCAGGCATCCGAGTATGCCGAAGAAAACCGACGGCTTTGCGACATCATGGCAAGCGAATTTCAGATGGCGGCCGAGCTGCAGAAAACCTTTTTCCCGCATACGTATCCAACCTTTCCCGACGGCGTGTCTGCGATGCAAAGCGCGGTACGCTTCTGTCACCACTGCCATTCATCAGGCACCGTTGGGGGCGATTTCTGCTCGGTGCGCAAACTGTCGGAATCTGAAGCGGCTATTCTCATCTGCGATGTAATGGGCCACGGCGTGCGGGCGGCCCTGGTCACCGCGCTCATCCGCGCCATCGTCGAGGAAATATCGATCAGGGAGAACGATCCGGGAAGGTTTCTGGAGCACATGAACAGGATGCTGAAACCCATCATCCAGTCGGGCGATCTCTTTCTCTTCTCAACGGCCTGCTACATGATTCTCGACGTTTCAACGGGAACCGTCAGGTATGCCATTGCCGGCCATCCTGTTCCCATTCGTCTTAACACCCGGAACCGGCGTGCAGAATGGCTGACTGAAGATGCTGCGCACTCGGGACCGGCGCTTGCCGTCAGCCTCGACACCGAATATGAGACGATTGAGCAGAAGCTATCCCCCAATGACGTCATCATTCTGTATACCGACGGGCTTTATGAGCTGAAGAATGCCGAGGGCGAGGAGTACGGACAGAGCCGGTTGCTGGAGGCCACGACCCGCTATCGCGACATGAGCGTTCGAACCATGTTTCCTACGCTCATCGATGAAATCCGCCTTTTTTCACCGTCCGGACGATTCGATGACGATGTATCCATGGTTGGATGCCGTTTCGCTCATCCGCTGAACGCATGAACAGCCGATGCCCGGCATCCTCCGACCGTGGAATCAGGCGCGCGACGGCTTGCTTCGTTTCACGGCGCGTTTCAGCAGGCTGTAAACCAGCCACAAACCGGCACCAATCAGTGCGGCCTGCAGGGAAACGAGCAGCACTTTCCCAAGATTGATATTCCCGAGCACCGGGGCATTATCCGTAATACGCGGCTGATACTGGATTTGCGAATCGAGCTGGAGGTTTGAAAACGCTTCGCGGTAAACCCCTTCAAACTCGCTGAATGAGTCCACAGTTGCCAACCCCTGCATTTCGATGAATCCGTACTCGGTAAGCTGCCGTGCGGCAAGGGCCTTGATCCCCGATTTCTCGTGCACCTCCATAAAGAACGTGTTCCCCTCATCGACCTTTACCGTGTCGGTATCCGCCTGTTCCGCATAACGTTCCAGATCGCCGGATGAATAACGCCCGTCATACTCTACGCGAATCAGAACACAGGGATACTTCAGCCATCCGTCCGCATCGGCAAGCTGGAAGCCATAATCGTATATTACAGCCGTTTCATCTTCCGACTTTTCAAGGGCCTCTTCGTTGTAGGAAACCATCACCTGGTCCGGCACTTTCACCCATCCGTCCGGCAGGGTAATCGAAAACAGATCCTCCAATTCGAAGGTTCCTCCGTAGCTTGACACCACAAGCATGGCCATACCGGCTGCAATCATCTTTTTCATCATAAACTTCCCTATATTTCGATGTTATTACGTTGATTCCGATGCGATTCCCGCAGGAAACGCTGTATGTAGACAGAGCGGTCAACACCCGACTCGTAAACCAATAAGTTACCGCAAAAGAGGCGGTAACACCAGCATTTATCCGCCGGATTTCCTGACCGTGTACCCCATGGCACGCAATTCCTCCACCAGCAAATCGCGATGATCCCCCTGTATTTCGATGATCGAGCCCTTGAGCGTCCCCCCGGTTCCGCATTTTTGCTTGAGCGCTTTGGCCAGTGCCTTGAGCCCTTCAGGATGCAGCGGGACACCGGATATGACTGTCATACCCTTTCCCTTTCGGCCCTTGGTCTCACGTCCGACCCGGACAGTCCCGTCACCTTTCGGGGCGGCAGGTGTTTTTTTCTCCGGCTTGATACGCCCTTTATCCGTTGAAAAAACAATATCGAGATCATCAAATCCATTCATGGGTATCCGCCTTTCGGGCTGTCAGCCGCTACATATTGCGGATCTCTTCGGAGATACGCATCGAGCAGTAGCGCTCACCGCACATAGAGCAGTAGTGCTGATCGACCTGATCGCGCTCTTCCGGGGGAAGCGAGGCCCGGCGGTATTCGCGGGCACGCTGAGGGTCGAACGACAGATTGTACTGGTCTTCCCACCGGAACTCGCCGCGCGCCTTGCGCATTGCTTCATCCCGGTCAATCGCGCCGGCAACCCCCTTGGCCAGATCGGCGGCGTGGGCGGCGATCTTATGGACAATCACCCCCTCCTTCACATCATTCCGGTTCGGCAGGCCCAGGTGCTCTTTGGGCGTGACGTAGCAAAGCATGGATGTTCCATACCATCCGATCACCGCACCGCCTATGGCGGAATTGATATGGTCATAGCCGGCGGCACAATCGGTCACCAGCGGGCCGAGGGTGTAAAACGGCGCCTCCAGACAGTCCTGCAGCTGCAGATCCATATTCACCTTGATTTTGTCAAGCGGGACGTGGCCCGGCCCTTCAATCATCACCTGACAGCCGTACTCCCATGCGATTTTGGTCAACTCGCCCAGCGTGCTCAGTTCACTCAGCTGGGCTTCGTCGTTGGCATCGGCAATACACCCCGGCCGCATGCCGTCGCCCAGCGAAAAGGTGATGTCGTACGCACGCATAATTTCGCAGATTTCACGAAAATGCGTGTAGAGAAAATTTTCCTCGTTGTTGTCGAGCATCCACTTGGCCATCACCGATCCACCGCGGCTGACAATGCCGAGCTTCCGTTTTTTGGCGTGAGGAATATCCTTGCGCAGCACGCCGGCATGGATCGTGAAATAATCGATGCCCTGCTCCGCCTGTTCGATGAGCGTGTCGCGATACAGTTCCCAGCCCAGCCCATCTGTATCATCATCAATTTTCTTCATCGCCTGATACAGCGGAACCGTACCGATCGGTGTCGGCGAATTACGCACAATCCACTCCCGCGTATCGTGGATATCCGCTCCAGTGGAAAGATCCATCACCGTGTCTGCCCCCCACAGCGTGGCCCAGCGCATCTTATCCACCTCCTCATCAATGGAGGAACCGAGCGCGGAGTTGCCGATATTGGCATTGATCTTGGTGCGGAACTTTCGGCCGATGATCATCGGTTCGGCCTCGGGATGATTGATGTTGAGCGGAATCACCGCCCGGCCGGCGGCCACCTCGTCGCGCACGAACTCCGGCGCAACCTGCTCGCGGATCGCAACAAACTCCATTTCGGGAGTGATGATGCCCTGCCGGGCGTAGGACAGCTGGGTCACCGAGTTTCCGCCCGCAGCACGAAGCGGCTTGCGCTGGAGCCCCTTGAAGGCCTTCTCCGGATTGGTGAGGATATCGACGCCGGATGCATATTCTTCGGTATCACCCCGCTCGGCAATCCATTCGGAACGGATGGCGGGGAGTCCCCGCTTCAGATCGGGTTCGAATGCGGAATCGGTATACGGCCCGCTGACATCGTACAGTTCAAGATTTTCGTTGTCGCCGTGCAGCTTGATTTCGCGGAACGGCACTCGAATATCCGGGCGCGACCCCTGCTTATAGATCTTCTCAGACCGGGGGAAATATTTACCGTATGCGCTCATTATGGTTGTCCTTGGTAGTTTTTCGCTAAAGGTTCGCCACACGGAAACAACAGGAAGGATACATCGCTTCCCTTAACGGCACAACCCGTCCAGGTTCCAAGGGTTTTCATCTCAGCTGCCCGTTCGGACCGCTCCCCCAGCGAACAAAAACGCACGCTACTCGAAAAAGCACCGGTTGCAAATCAATTCGGGAGAAAACCCGTGCTGCGTGTCGGGATTATCAGCGGGCACGCTGGATCAGCGTGCAATACCCCACAATGCCGTTGGAAATGCCGCGGGCGACCTGTTCCCGGTATTTTACGCTGTTGAGCAGCGATTCCTCTGAGGGATTGGTCAGGAATCCGCATTCAACCAGTGCGGCCGGACACGGCGCATGTTTCAGCACAGAAAAGCGGGCACGCCGCAAACCGCGGTCGGAACGCTGGCTGGCCTTGACGTGGTTGCTCTGAAGCGAAAAGCCCAATACCGCATTGGCGGCATCGTATTGATTGTTTTTGACGGCGAAGGTATCGCCGGGCTGACCGTAATGGTTGCTCGAATCCGCACCTTCCACCGTCGTGACAAACGTTTCCACGCCATTGGCGCTGGGGTCACCGGCCCCGTCGGCGTGAATGCTCACAAACAGATCGGCAGACACCTTATAGGCATAGTCCGAGCGCTGCTGCAGGCCGGGGTAGGTGTCGCCCGTTCGCGTCATTCTGACTGCAATCTTGCGGGCTTCCAGATGTTTCCGGACCCGATGCGAGATATCGAGCACCACATCCTTTTCATAAATCTTACTGGGACCGATCGCTCCGGTATCCTTGCCGCCGTGGCCCGGATCAATGACCACCATCCTGGGCATGCGCTTGGGCACATACGCATAGGCGCGGAGAATGGGATCAATCCCTTTCTTGAAATCATCTTCGTGCAGATGCCAGTTGTTCCCGGAACCGCGGCTGGGATGGTGCAGCCAGACCATGACTCCATTGATCCACGCCCGCCGGCTTGCGGTTTCGATTTCAAGGGTGTTCCACTTGTTTTTGAGCCGTATCTTTTTTCCTGATTTGGACATGCTCATCGTATACAGGCGGGCAATGTAGGAAAGGGAAACCCTTCCGCGCGGAGATGACGCCGCATCGACCCGGGTGGAACTGCACCCTGCCATCAGGGCGATCTGATAAAGAAACAGCTTTCTGGTAAGTGAATGCATAAAACCTCACCAGCGAAGGTATAGAAACGGATTATCTTTGAAAAGAGCTGATTGGAACCATTTCCCGGGCTCGGCCCGCTCCCTGCAGACCAGCCCCTGTTTTCGCGTTCTTTCGGTTTTTTAATGGCGGATCTCCACCCATTTTGTTTTCAATACCTTCCATGGCACTGATAGAAACCCGCTTCGATTCCCAGGTGCTGGACCTCTCGCTCGGCATAAACGTGATCCTGCCGGAGCATCCGGCGGCCTGGAACGAACCGCCAGCCGTTCTGTATCTGCTGCACGGCCTGTCGGACGACCATACCATCTGGTGCCGGCGAACCTCCATCGAACGCTATGCCTGCGACTACAATCTCGCCGTCGTCATGCCGGATGCCTACAAAAGCTTTTACTGCGACATGGCCCATGGTTCTGACTACTGGGGTTTTCTCTCCGACGAGCTGCCCCTGCTCATCAGACGCTGGTTCAAGGTTTCCGATGATCCGGCCCGCACCTTCGTGGCCGGGCTCTCGATGGGCGGCTACGGAGCCATGAAGCTGGCCATCGGCAATCCCGGGCAGTATGCCGCGGCCGCATCCATTTTCGGGGCGCTCGACATAGCCGCACACATTAGCGATGATTGGAACGCCACGCGGCGGCGCACCTTTGAAGCGGTATTCGGCGACCTGGACCGCATTAAAGGCGGCGAACACGATCTGATCTTCCGGCTCGGGCAGCTTGATGGCATTCCCGAAACCGAACTCTACCTGTGCGTCGGCACCGAAGACTATCTCTACCAGGACTCCATCACCTTCCGGGATGCAGCCGTCCGCGCGGGCTTTAAGGTCACCTGCGAGGAAAGCGCCGGCGAACACGAATGGGCATTTGTCGACCGCTACATCCAGCGCGTACTCGAATGGCTGCCGATCGAAAAACTGGCAGCGATGAACTAAGACGTCACTGCCTGGCGATATAACGGGCAATGTCTTCGAGCCGGATAAAGCCGGACGGATGGTTGCGGGCATCGACGACGACGGCGGCGTGGCGCGGATTTCGGCGAAGGCGGTAAAACGCCGATTTCAGGTTACGGTTTTCCGCCAGCTGCAGCACGTCCTCCGCATAGGTTATCAACGGCTCGTCATCCGCCAGGTTGCGTTCAAGAATGGTAAACATTGAAATCAGTCCGACCACCGAATGCCGGTGAACCATGATGGCATAGGTGGTTTCCCGCCGGTCAATCAGGCGTTTAAAATCCGCTACCGTCGCATCGTCCGGCATGCGCGGAATCTCCTTGAATGGCGTCATGAGCTCCCGCACCGGCACCCGATGCATGGAGGTTACATTGTCGAGCATGCGGTTCTGGTGCGAGGTAATCACGCCTTCCTTCTCCCCCACCGTAAAATACTCCCGCAGGGCGTCGGGTGAGAGACGGTGCAGCTCGCGGCCGGCCGAACTGTCGGCCCCGTGGGTCAGAAAGCGGAACAGCTGCTTCAGCGGCCAGGTGATCGGCAGGAAGGTCCATACCAGCATACGAAGCAACCCGGCCAGCCGGTACATCAGCGTGTCGGCTTTCTTCCGGAACAGATTCTTCGGCCCGACCTCGGCAAACAGGAAGAGCGGAAACATGAGCGTGACCGTAGCCGCAATCTCCGCAGACCAGGGAATAAACCCCAGGATGAGCCCTGCATCCTGCATGCCGCCCGACAGATAGAGGTTGGTCACTCCCATCGAAACGAGATAGTTGGCAATGTTGTTGCAGATCAGGACGGTGTAAATGAAGATATACGGGAACTGCAGCAGATGCGACAGCATCCTGGCTGAACGCCTGCCGTCCCGTTCACGCCGGCGCAGCCGAATGCGGTTGACCATATAGCTTCCGGTTTCAACCCCTGAAAAGAGGGCTGAACCAAGAAACCCGAGCACCACGGCGCAGAGACTTGTGATCATAGCGACTCGTCCCCGTTGGCTTCCTTATCAAGTTCCAGCCGGACCGACTCGATCCGGTTCGATCGCACCTGCTCGACCGTAAAGCGAAGATTGCCGACCTGGGCGGTATCGCCGGGCCGGGGCAGGCGTTTAAGCAGGGAAACCACAAGGCCGCTGACCGTATCCAGGGCCAGTCCCTGCATCATTTCACGGGGAAGAAAACCCACAAACAGGCTGCGCCATTCGCGGATGCCCAGATCGCCCTGCAGCCGGTAGGTCGATTCGCCCAGCCGCTCGACCGGCGGGGTTTCCATTACGTCAAATTCGCCCACCACTTCTTCGAGCAAATCCTCCAGGCACACCGTCCCGGCCAGGCCGCCATATTCATTCACCACGCACACCATTCGCAGTTCCTCGTCCAGAAACTCCTGCAGCATCTGGTCTGCGCGTTTGGTTTCAGGAACAAACCGGACCGGCAGGGCAAATGCGGCGAGCGGCCGCTCCGGCTTGCCGTCCACAAAGAGGCTGCGGGTCTCCACCACGCCCACAATGTTATCCTCCTCGCCTTCATAGATCGGAATCAGCTCCAGTCCATGCTCGGCGGCCTCGCTCAAGGCCTCGCCTGCCGGTGAATCGGCACGCCGGAAAAACTGCTCCACCCGCGGCACCATCAGTTCTCGCAGCCGGATTTCCGGCAGATTGACAATATCTTCGACGATCGCCTTCTCCTGCTTGCCGAACGAAGGGTCGTGATGGGTAGCATCAACCAGCATGTTGAGTTCCTCGGCCCCGAGGCGGTGGTCATGCTGATCTTCCGGCTCAAAGCGGTTGGTGATCGACTCCAACACCCTGCGCAGCGGGCCCATAAAATGAAACCACCCAAGCAGCGGAAGGGAATTGATCCGCACCAGCCGCTCCGGAAAAGATATCCCGATCGCCTTGGGCAGAATTTCTCCGAACAGAATAACCAGCAGGAGCACCACGATTCCAACAAGCGCCTGCCACCATTCTCCATATTGTGCGGCAATGCGCAGGCTGAACACGGCGCTCATGGAAAAATAGAGAATGTTCACCACAAGATTGCCGAACAGGATGGCTACAAGCAGGCCGGAAGGGTTGTCCGTCAGCAGGCTGAGCAGGCGCTCCACCTGATGGCCTTCATGCCGCAACCGTCTGATGTCCGCCCGATTCAGCGAAAACAGGGCTGACTCTGTGCCGGAAAAGAATGCCGAGCACAGCAGCAGAAGGGCCATGACGGCCAAGGATAGTATGTGGTCGGAAAACAGCTCCAATGAAAGAATCCTTCCTGTTTCGCTTCACATTTTAAACGTGCCCAACAGCGGAATGGAAGCCTGTCCCGACTTTTTTCATGCCTGCCGGCACTTTCCGCTTCAAAATCCCGGCCGTTCGGATAGGATGGCCCGCAATGGAAAAATTCAGCATAGAAACCCGCTCCCGCACAGACTTTGTCAAGATCGACCGCCAAGTGGCTGAAATTGTCAGAACAACCGGTATTTCCGAAGGAGTGGTAACGGTTTTCATCCCTCATACAACGGCCGGCGTGACGATCAACGAAAACGCTGACCCCGACGTGACGGCGGATATGGAAACGGTGCTGGACCGCGTGATTCCCTGGGAAGGGGGTTACCGCCATTTTGAAGGCAACACGGCCGCTCATGTCAAGGCGAGCATGATGGGTTCCTCCGCGCAGGTGATTGTTTCCGGGGGTAAATTGCAGCTCGGCACATGGCAGAGCCTTTATTTTTGTGAATTTGACGGACCGCGCACCCGGCAGGTGTGGGTCAAAGGACTTTCTGAACGATGAATAAAAACAGGATAGTGATAGTCGGGACCGCCACGGCCCTCCTCTTGGCCGTATTTGCAGGGTGCAGTGGAGACGCGGGCGAAAAGGAATACAACAAGGCGATGAAGGCCTGGAAGAAAGGTGATCTGGTTCAGGCACGAACCCTTTTTGAAAAGGCAACCGGACGCCTGTCGGGCAACGCGCGGAAATCTGAAGCGTACAACGATCTGGGACGGGTGCTCTGGCAGATGGAAGAACCCCAGGCGGCCGCCGTGGCATTTGACGAGGCGTGCACGCTGTCCGAAGCGATCAGCGATGCCTGGCTTAACCTGGCGCTGGCCCAGTTCCACACCGGCGACCTCGATGGTGCGACTAAATCACTCAGTCTATATCTCGGAGAATATCCCGACAGTCAGACGGCGATCAGCCTCCAAAGCCTGGTGGCCGCAAAAAAGAAGAACTGGGACCAGTCTTCAAGACTGATTGCCCAGGTGATCCAGCGCAATCCGAGTGACCCGGCCACTCAGAATATGCTCGCTCTGGCCGAGCTGAACCGGGGACAGAGCAGTGATCAGGTGATCGCCCTCCTGAAAAGCATCATGGAAGCCGATCCCGGGTATACCCCTGCCATCTACAATCTCGCGGTGATTTACGACCAATGGCGGCAGGACAAAGCTTCTGCATTACACTATTACACGGCATACACCGAAAAAGCCGGGCAAAGCGGCACGCACATGGCCGACGCTCAGAAGGCGATTGAACGGCTCAGCACTGCGCCGGACACCCCCGAAGTCGACATGGCACAGGCGGTTAAATTCATGACTGAAGGCGCCCGGCTGCATGAAGCGAAAAAATATACCGAAGCGATCGAACAGTTCCGTAAGGCGATTGAAATCAACCCTGGTCAAAAGAACGCCTATTATAACATGGGTCTGGCCTACTATTCGCTTCAGGAATTCGACGAGGCGGTGCAGAGCTGCCAAAGCGCTATCAATATCGATCCCGGCTTTGCCAACGCCCGCTACATGCTTGCGCTGAGTTATCTGCAGCAGAAAAAATGGGCCTATGCCGAGCGCGAAGCCAAAGCATTGGCTGAACTGGATGCTAAGCGCGGCGAGGAACTGCTGGCGTACATCAAGAAGTCCCGCTAGCCGAGACTATCCCTCCGGCGGGAATTTGCGCAGGATCTTTGACACGGCCTTGTTAATGGTGCGTGTAACCTTTTCGGGATCAGAATAATCATACGTGTCCCCTCGGCCTACCCCTCGCCAAACCATTTTTCCGGTCCCGGAATGGATCATATCGAGCGTCAGGCATCCCTCATCATAGTCGGATATCGCCGTATTGTAACCAATGCCGCCAAAGCGGTCATACCCGCCTGTTCCGATCCCGAACGTCCAGCTGTTGCCACTGATCCGCTGCTTGTATTCAAGGAAATATGCGACCAGAAAATCGGCTTCCGCCGCTTCGGATTGCTGAAATCCTTTTTCCGTCAACGTCGCATTGACCGCAGAGCGAATCCGCTCATCAAGCAGATCATTATCGATTCTTGGATTGCCGGTTTCCGGCTGCGATTCATGCTGCCAGGCAAAGGTCTTGAGGGCCGAAAAATCGGCCGTCACATCGTAGTCGCGACTGACCGATATCGATGAACATCCCGCTAAAACAGCAGTTAAAAGCACAGGAATCAGATAGGCATACTTCATGGGCTGCAAACTCCTCATTAAACTGAAGATATCATAAACACAAATGAACCCTTAGCCAAAGCGCTTCTTTACATGCTTAATCATCATGCCATCTATCAGGCCGACCGGAACAAAACGGGCGGCCCAGCTCCCCAGATGCGCG
This sequence comes from Pontiella sp., assembly GCA_050298955.1. Lineage (GTDB taxonomy): Bacteria > Verrucomicrobiota > Kiritimatiellia > Kiritimatiellales > Pontiellaceae > Pontiella. The sequence goes on along the minus strand of JBNKVA010000054.1, from coordinate 83,703 downwards.
GGAAGGGTAACGCAGTACCGGATTTTCGGGCGGGATGACTCCAACGCATGCAGCACTTTGGCAGCGACGGCCTCCGGCGGGAGACGGAAACGGTCTTCGGACATACCGCCGTTACGCCGCTTTTCGAAATACTGCTTATAGGCGGAACCAAACCGGGAACCGTCTGTATCGAGCGCACTCTCGCCCTCGCCGGCGCAATTAGTTGAAAAGCGGGTTGAAATCGGGCCCGGCTCCACAATCGACACGCAGATTCCGTCAGGTGAAAGCTCAACGCGCTGTGCATCGCTGATGGCTTCCAACGCAAACTTTGAAGCCGAATAGATGCCCATGAACGGCAAGGCTAAGCGTCCTACGACGGAACTGATGTTAACGATGCGCCCTTCTTTCTGCTCCCGGAATACCGGTATCAGCCGGTTGGTCAGTTCCTGCAACCCGAAGACATTGACTTCAAACTGGTGCCGCATGGCCTCACGCGTTAAATCCTGAATGGCTCCCGGCATGCCGAATCCGGCATTATTTACCACAGCTCCCAGTCGACCGTTGTTCGCAAACAGGATCTCATCCACGGTTGCTGCAATGGAAGCGCTTGAGCTCACATCAAGCTGGACGGGAGAAAATCCCCTGGCTTCCAGCATGTCCAGATCTTCAACTTTGCGGGCTGTTGGAAAAACCTTCCAGCCTCGTTCACGAAGAAGCTCCGCTGTCGCCAGGCCGATGCCGGATGAGCAGCCTGTTACCAGAACCGATCTGTTTTCGAGTCGCCGGACCTTCATTGGTATAACTCGGATAGTCTATGGAAGGTGTAGCCCTGATTCAGCAGCGTCTGATAGCTGTCCTGGATCGCCGCAGCGGTTTCCTCAGACCATGCATGGCCGATGACGATCGCATATCCGTTCTCACGCGCCTTGGCCACAGCCTGGGCCCACATACGACGGACATATGCACGATCGCGTTGAATATCGAGAAAGCTGTGGCGCTGCTCCAGATGCACATGCTCACGTTGTGCAACCAGCGGAACAACGGAGTTATAGGCGGTTTTGCTGTCCAGGAAAATGAGTCCGTTAACCTTGCAGTACCGCAGCACCGCCTCCATGAGCGCCGGATCTTCCGTAATGCGCGATCCCATGTGGTTGTTCATACCGACAGCACCCCGTACCGAGGAAAGGTTCCAGTCGAGGATGGCTGCAACCTGCGCCGGTGGGGTCGATTTTAAAATTGCGCCCTCACCGGTCCTTTTCGATGAATCATAGGCCTCCATCGGCTGGTGGAGGATGATTTCCTTCTCCCGGTCGCGGGCAATTGCATTGCACACCCTGGCGGTATCCTTGAGGTGCGGCAGGACGGCAATGGTCATAGGAACCGGAATATCCAGATACTGCTGCGTTTCCGCCAGTGCCAGCCCGGCATCATCGATCACCACATACAACTGTTTCTCGCGCGGCAGGGAGGGCTGCGCGGGCGGGGTGGACCGGCATCCGCTCAACACCGCGATCGACAAAAGGCTGAGAATTATACAACGCATGATTTATCCATTCAGGTTAAGGCGATAGTCCTGTCCACCGCCGAATTCCAGGATGCGCTGGACATGCTTGCCGAGGATGTCGGCTTCGAGGTTTACCTTCGTACCCACCTTGAACTCAGACATGTCGGTCTCCTGTATGGTATGGGGAATGATGTGCACAATAAAACCGTTATCGGTCAGCTCGGCCACCGTGAGCGAAATTCCATCAATGGCGATGGATCCCTTGTACACCATCAGCATCTGCATATCGCGCGAGCATTCAACGGTAAACTTCCAATCGCGCCCCACCTGCTCGATTTTAGCTACCGTGCCGGTATTATCGACGTGGCCCGTCACAATATGCCCCCCGAGTGTATCGCCCAGCGCCAACGCCTGTTCAAGATTCACCACGTCACCGGACGACTTGTCGCCGAGGTTGGTTTTGTCGAAGGTTTCACCCAGCACATCAAACATCAGCTTATCCCCCTCCATATCCGCCACCGTCAGGCAGGTGCCGTTTACCGCAATGCTGTCACCCAGATGGACCGGGCGGTCAAACGGCCTGCTGGGCACCATCGTAATCCGCCCGGCGGTTCCTTCCATCTTAATATCAACGATATTCCCCAGTCGCTGAACAATTCCTGTAAACATCCCTATCCCTCCGGTTTTGCTTTAATGAGTATATCTTCACCGATCTGCTCGACCGATGTGAACTTTAAATTAATGAGATTACCAATCAGTCCGCCGACTTTTCCAAAGTTCGGCACCCCGTCGGCCCCCATGAGTTTGGGCGCGAAGAAGAAAGCAAATTCATCCACCAGCCCCGCGTCAACCAAACCTGCCGCCAGCTTTCCGCCCCCTTCGCAGAATACATGCATCACATCGTGGTTTTCCGCCAGATCACGCAAGGCCGCTTCAATGTTTCCCTGGTAGAGCAGCGTTCGCTCTGCGGCATCATCCGTCAAAACCCTGGCGGTGGACGGAATCGCTTCACCGATCACGACCCGCCAGGGGCGGCGCCCTTGATCGGGACGCGGCAGCAGCGAAGGATCGTCAGCACGCACAGTTCCGGCTCCCACCATGATGGCATCGGCCCGCCGCCGCATGGCCTGAACGCGTTCGCGCGCGGCGGCACCCGTGATCCATTTGGAACCGCCTTTGCCGTCGGCAATTTTTCCGTCCAGCGTGGAGGCCAGCTTCAATGTGACATACGGCATGCCGGTAGTGATGAATTTCTGGAACGGCGCAATCAGCTCGCGCCCCTCGGCTTCGCATACGCCGGACACCACGTCAACGCCCGCTTCGTGCAGAATATCGAGCCCCCGGCCCGCATGCTTCGGGTTGAGATCTTTCACGGAAACCACCACGCGGCCGATGTCCTTTTCGATGATCAGATCCGTGCACGGCGGTGTTCGCCCCTCTGTGGAACAGGGCTCCAGGGTGATATAGAGCGTTGCGTTCTTCAGCGACGCAGCGACAGGCGGCAATTTGTTGAGGCAGTCGCGTTCGGCATGATCTTCACCGGCCTTGCGGTGCCACCCCTCTGCGATGACATGACCGTCCAGCACCAGCACGGCCCCCACCGGAGGATTCGGACGCGTCAATCCCTCACCCTGCTTCGCCAGACTGATCGCCCGCAGCATATATTTTTCATCGCTATTCATTGGCATGATCTTCATCAGCAAAAAGCGCGTCAACAAACTGTTCCGCATCAAACGGAACCAGATCGTCTTCACCTTCGCCCAGTCCGGCAAAGAGGATCGGCACATCGAGCTCGGACTTGATGGAAAAGAGGAACCCGGCCTTGGACGACCCATCCAGCTTGGAGACCACGATGCCAGTCAACGGAACCACCTCATTAAACTGCTTTGCCTGAATGATCGCATTCTGCCCGAGTGAAGCATCGAGCACCATCCAGACATCGTGCGGGGTGCCCTGCAGCCGCTTGCTCATGGAGCGGCACATTTTGGGTAGCTCATCCATCAACGGGGCTTTCGTATGCATTCGGCCGGCAGTATCGACCAACACGACATCGCAGTTCCTTTCCAGCCCGGCATCGACGGCATTGAAAGCCACACCGGCCGCATCGTGTCCCATTTCACCGCCTACAAAATCACAGCCGACACGCTCGCTCCAAAGTTTGAGCTGGGACGAGCCGGCAGCGCGGAAGGTGTCGGATCCGCAAAGCAGCGGTTTCAGTTCATCCCCCATCGCCTTGCTGGCCAGCTTGGCCGCGGTCGTGGTCTTTCCGGATCCGTTGACGCCCAACAACATGATGACATACGGATTCCTGTTCTTCGGCCAGGAGAAGGTTGTCCCCTCGCCCAGTGCTTCCGTCAAAAGGCTGCGCAACCGCTCCTTTCGTGAATGCTTTCTGGAAGGCGTCTCCAACCCGTCAACGATCTCCATGACCAACCTGGCCGGCACATCGGAACGGAGCAGAATCTCTTCCACATCCTCGACATCGAGGTCGGAACCCTCACCGGCCTCCGAAGAAAACACCTTCTGCAGTATGTTTCGTGTCTTTGAGAGTGCGCCGAACCATCCGGCCATTAGTCCTGCCCTCGCGACTTGTAGGTGGTGCGTGCCGGACGGTCGATCTCCTTGCGGATGCGGTCAAGCACGCCGTTAACAAACCGGCCGGACTGGAAGCTGCTGAAATCCTTCGCAAAGTGTACCGCCTCGTTGATCGAAACCACGGGCGGAACATCCTCGCGATAGAGCATCTCGAAGAGCGCTACACGCATTACGGTGCGGTCCACTGCGCCCATGCGGTCTGAATTCCAGCGTTTGGCATATTGCGACAGTCGTTCGTCAAGTTCTTCCTTGTGCTGGATCACGCCCTTGATGATTTCCTCGGCGTAGGTCTTTTCATGATCACTGGGGTCTTTATCCTCCCAGAAATCCTTCAGGGCGATGTCGACCGGCTCGGGGTTGAAATCGACCTGAAAAAGGAACTGCATGATCCACTCACGCGTTGCCCGCCGTCCATTGACTTTCTTCTTTTGCATAGATAGATGAATCCAGTTAAGGGAATCCCGCGTCCTTTCCTGTCGTCAAGGCAACCCGGCGTTGCAGACGAGAAACCGGAGGTCGGAATTCAGTATTTATATTAAAGCTGTCTGTAGACCCGTGCGGTTTCGATAGCGGCCTCAGCGGCATACCAGCCGCGGGTGTTCTCGCCGCCCAGGCAGCGGGCTTCCGCCTGATCCCAGTTGCGCACGCCCACAATTTCGTTGATCACGGGAAGATGATGGCGGCAGGCAATATCGAGTATGCTCTGGCCGGTCGTATCGATAATCATCTGGGCATGCTGCGTTTCACCTTCCACCACGACCCCGAGTACAATCAGCGCATCATAGTTTCCGCTGGCGGCCAGTTTTTCCGCCACCACCGGAATCTCATAGGCGCCCGGCACGCGAACCAAATCTATGGCTTCCGGCCTGGCACCATACTTTTCCAGACACTGGAAGGCGCTCATGGCCAGAACGTTGGTCAGCTCATCGTTGAAACGGCTGACCACGATACCGAAGCGCATCCCCGATGCATCCATAGCACCTACAACCTGACGGGCTCCAATGCCGCCGATTTTTCCGATTTCGTTTGTAATTCCTTTTCCCATAAGTGACTCCATACATAACGAGTGAGATGCGATTTTCGGCGCCCTGAGCGTCCGCCTCATTCGATGCTATATAATGTGGCCCATCTTGTCTCGCTTGGTGGCCAGATAGTTTTCATTGTGTTCCGAAGGCGGCAGCACGAGCGGAACGCGTTCGTTAATCTCAATCCCATACTTGTCCAATCCTGTAATCTTTGCGGGATTGTTGGTCAGCAGGTTGATGGTCGTCATCCCGAGATCCTCGAGAATCTGTGCCCCGATTCCATAGTCGCGCAGATCCGCCCCAAAACCGAGATGCACATTGGCTTCGACCGTATCCAATCCTTTTTCCTGGAGCTCATAAGCATGCAGCTTCTTGGCCAGGCCGATGCCCCGCCCCTCCTGCCGCATGTACACAATCGCGCCATAGCCATGCTTCTGAATAGCGATCATAGCGGCGTGCAGCTGTGCACCGCAATCGCACCGCATTGAATGAAAAACATCGCCGGTCAGGCATTCGCTGTGTACACGAACCAGCGGGATCCTGCCGCTGGCCGCTTCGCCGCAAACCAGCGCGAGATGATCTTTCTGGTCCACCCGGGAGCTGTAAAGCTTGAGCCTGAACGGGCCCGCGTCGGTCGGCATGCTGATCTCGCGCTCCAGCTGAACCAGTCGTTCGTGCGTGTAGCGGTACTTCGCAATCTCCGAGACCGCCGTCAGCTTCAGGCCATGTTCATCAGCAAATTTCCGGAGCTCATCCAGCCGCATCATCTCGCCGTCATCCCGCAGAACCTCGCAGATAACCCCGGCGGGCTTCATCCCGCAGATTTTTGCCAGATCCACGGTACCTTCCGTATGCCCCGCGCGTTCCAGCACACCGCCGGCAACGGCTTTCAGCGGAAACATGTGGCCCGGTTTGATGAAGTCGGCGGCCTGGGCGGTATCGGATACCAGCGCCTGAACCGTATTGGCCCGGTCCGCCGCGCTGATGCCCGTGCTCGTCCCCCTGCGGACATCGACCGAATCCATGAACGCCGTATGATATTGGTCTGACGAATGAGCCGGAGACATGCGCGACAAACCCAGCCGTCGCAGATCATCCTCTTCCATCGGTACGCAGACAAGGCCCCGAGCATACTTGACCATAAAATTGATCACCTCCGGGGTTGTTTTTTCCGCCGCACAAATCAGGTCACCCTCATTTTCCCGGCTCTCATCATCCGTCATCACTATGATTTCGCCGTTGCGGAATGCTTCGATCACATCCTCGATCGGATCAAATATCTTTTTGCTCATATCAGCTCCTGCAAACAAAAAACCCCAAAGAACATACGTCTTCAGGGCATATCTGTGCGCAGTTGTGCGCCTAAGCATCTTCTCCCATCCAGACTGTACTGTCGGTTGCAGAATTTCGCTGCATCGTGTCGTTCATTATCGGGAACAACTCGCGGACTATGACCGCCGGTCGGGAATTTCACCCTGCCCTGAAGATGCATTCAATATGCTTCAACCAATCTGGGCGCGCAAGTGTATTTATGTACGAATCACCCGTGATTACGCAGGGTCGTGTTTTGGCTTTTAATAGGGTTTGTGTTCAAACAGGCGTTTTGGCACGCTCCTCCTGCTTTATGTCAATTAATTGGCGAATCCATGGCAAAACAGGACTATTCATCCGAGCTGTGCAAGGAACTTGAGCTTCAGGCTCAGGATCCCCAACTGCATATCAGCCATCGTCCAACCCGTTATGAGAAGGGAAAGGTACTCCCGATTGAGATAACCGGGGTCTATCCCGCCATTCATGGCAAAGCGGAGCTGACGGTCGATAAATTTCTCGGCGGCGGATTTGCCGGCCAGGTCTATCGCTGCAGGCTCACGGGCCTGGAACTGCCGGAAAACACCTTTATTCCGGGGCTCGAGCTCGGAAAGCTCTACGCGGTCAAGATCGTGATTCCCCCGGGCGCTTTTGCCCGCTGGTTCCGCAACACCACCTACTGGCTGGCCTTCCAGGGACCGTTCAGCTCGCAGGTCAACTACGGCGCCTGCCGCGCCGGCCTTCTCTGGCAAAAACTGGTGCGCCGCGCCGGCCTCGTAAAGTTCGGGCGCGAAACCGCCGTGAAGGATGCCTACGCCTCGTTCTGGGATGCCAACCTAAACGCCTACGGGGAAATTACCGAGTGGGTTGAAGGCCGCATGTGGAAACTGGAGGCCGATCGCGATATCAGTACACGACGCGACTGGAAACATGTCGATGTGGAACAGACCGAAAGCCTGGAATATGTCGAAAAGCGCCGTTTTATGGCCGATATGGTCGAACTGATGCACGAGATGGGTGCACCCGAATTTGCCCGGCAGTACGAGTGGTCGACCATGAAAAGTCAGCCCAACTGCATGAAACGAACCGACACCGAAGATGGCGGGCTTTGTGCAATCGATTTCCGCGCAGGCCTCGCCCTCCTTCCATGGCTCCCCATGAGCCCCGGCGATTTTAAGCTGATCATCAACGGCCTGAAACGCGGAGCCCTCGTGCAGTTCGACCGCTGCGATCTCTCGAAGATGGAAGCCTATGTGGCCGCGCACCCGGATGTATTCGCCGATGTGCAGCCCATGATCGACGAGCTGAAGATCCAGGACCGCGCATATCGCCGCTCCCTCTGGGACATCACCCATCATGGGTTGCGCCCCGCTTTTGACCGGGAACTGCGACAGGATGTCATCAACGGCCTGGTGGAAGGCTATCTGGCCGACGACCTCGTCGATGAAGCCTTTGCGGAGAAACTGCGCAAGGGCGGGCTCACCTTCTCCTTTTTCCATCTGGTTGGTGCCATTCCGCTGTTTGGCAAGATGATCCGTCAGCGCTGGGGCAGCAAGGCCTTCCGCAAACACATGCTCTCCATTTTTACCCAACCCGGCTATTTCAAGGCCGCGATCACGGCGCGCGCCGCCCACGAACTGACCGGCTGGCACCGCGCCGGACGCACCGATCAAGACCGCACCCGCCGGCTGGCCGAACGACCGGGACGCTTTCTCTTTGAACGCTTCACGGTCGGCGCCCTCCCCATCGGCCTGCACCGTTTCTGTATCCGCCCGCGCATCGCATGGGATGGAACCGTGGCCTTCTTCAAATTTATCTACCGCTTTGCCAAAGACGAAGCATTCCGTGAACAGTGGTTCCTGGACCAGGTCGCGGATGGTGAAAAAGATGGTATGCTCACGAAGGAGGAGCACGATCACATCGTTTCCATCATCAAGGAACCCTACATCGTCAAGTATCTTAAAAGCATGGCCGTGCACTTCTGCACCATACCTGTAACCCAGATTGTCAGCGTGATCACCGGCGGCTTTATCTATGCCTATGTCCTGAGCAAAGGCGGAAGCAAGCTGGAGGCCGCGGGCGCGTTTGCCGCCACTCTGGTTGCCTTCCAGTTCACGCCTATATCCCCCGGATCACTCTGCCGCGGTTTGTACGTTCTTGGGCTGATGATTTACGAGCGCAACTGGCGGGACTACCTGGTGGCCGCCCCGCTCTCGTTTGTGAAATATATCGGCTATCTCGCCTTCCCGCTGCAGATGACCACCACCTACCCGCACCTGGCGCGCTTTCTGGTCAGCCGCCGCGCCACCGCTTTCGTGCACATCATTCCCGTTTTCGGTGAGCACGGTGCCCTGCTCGAGCACTGGGTGTTCGACCTCTTCTTCAACGTGCCGCAGATTATGGGACGGCACATCAGAGGCCTGCTCACCACATGGATGATTCTCGGCATGGCTACTATTCTGCCCCTGCTCTTCGTTGTGGGGATTCAGGGATGGACCACGCTTATGATCGCGCTCATTGCCGTGTTTATCTGCCCCCGCCTGGTCTTCTACCCCATTCTCAGCCGGAAGAAATAGCCCGCCTGCATGACGCAGAGCCTCCCCGCAGGGGATACAGTCGCGGAGGAAAGCGTGCCTGGCATCTGCGGGGCCGCACAAAAAGTGGCGCCCCGAACAGGATTCGAACCTGTGACCTACGGATCAGAAGTGCGCTTCTTCCTCAATAATAAAGCCTTATAATGAATTACCTTGCCATACCTTGCCATACCTTGCCGCATTGGAATTATACTGCGGGGTATGGCTTGTTTTTTGTAGTCGAACAATGTTTTTAACAAAGGAAGGATATAAATGACAGCCAAGCAAGATACTCAAAAGGAAGGGGCTGAAACCCGTTTATCAAAGGGCTGTGGTTGAGGTCGGCTTTCATTCCCTGCGCCATACCTATTTTCCATCCAGGCTGAAAAGGGAACCCCGATGGCTGTAGTCCAGTCTGTTATCGGCCACGGCAGCCCTGCTATGACGTCCCACTACACGCACATCGGCGAAACAGCCGCCATCAGGCAGATCATTGATGTGCTTAACGAAAAACCAGTCACCAAGAAAACAACTCTATTAACCACCAGACAGGCTTCCGAGATACTCGGAGTTCATCATCCTACCCGTACCCCCTCAACACTCCATCCAGAGCGATCTCAGCGACTAAAAACGAGTAATTAAGGGGGAACAATTTATTCGATGTATACTGCAAACCCCATCAGGCCAGAGATATTGAGAATAGGATTCTGGATGTGAGTTCTATTTGAATAGAACCTGTTTCCCAGAAGGAATCACTGTTCAAGCTCATGTGTCACGGAACACACTTACCTTAATGGCCCTGTACCCCTGATGAACGTAAATAATGGGCCCTGAAGGATGAAAGTGGCGCATAAATGAATGGTTTCAATGCTCTCTACGCATGCGCAGGCACGTGTGCGTGCGAAGGATTAAAGTGCAGCCGCAGGTACGAGTTCATAATTTTTACAGCGTTTATGGAACGTATGGCCACATTTGCATAAAACCCTGGTTTCCAATGACAGGTATCGTGAGCGTGTTTGTTGTGCTGTCGGAATAAAAAATATTACTCCAAATGATCTGATTCGGCATGTCAAGTGTATCGACCATCTCACATCTGTAAGTAATATTTGTTATCAAGTTTGATGCAGATATTTGCATGAAGTTGCTGTCCGCAGCTTTGAGCGAAGTCAATGGTCCGCCTACATACCGAGCTAAACGCATGTTGTCAAAGTCAGCTACTGCAATCCCATCGTAATACCCAGGTTTCGGTTCAACTGAAAGACGGATCATGAATTGACTGCCCGTTGAAGGGTGGTTATTTGGAATGTAAACTGGAATGGTTATTGTCAAAAAACCGCCAGTTTGCGGAGTGTTAATATATCCCCACTTCGTCGTTCCCCAGTTAGTCGACTTCAGCAGGTTAGTTCCAGCCCATAGTTCCACACGAAAATCAGTGGTATCGCGATCCGGTATACCAACATTTACTTCTAAAACATATGTTGAATTAGAAATTATGTTGTGGTCTGTCGAAATATCAACGGGAGAATGATCGTAGAATGAACCCCAGCCCCCACCTTGACGTATTCGACAAACATTTTCCCCATGAGGAGCCTGATTTGGGTATTCAGAAGCATCTGGGTTATAGATCACATCATTCGTATATGTTCCATCTGGAATCACATTATCATCAAAGCTGGCATCTGATATATAGATGTGTTCACCTGCTGCGCAGCAAACTGACTCGATAATAATGAGGCCAAATATTACGATAAACATTTTCATAATGATTTTAGATTCTCGAACAACGTAATCATTTTTCATATCTATTTCCCCTTCAACTTGCTCTTACTATCCATCCACTCCTTCAAACGCTCCTGCGCACATTCATTTTCCGACTTACCGGATATGATTGCCGTCGCCTCCAGAACGGTTGCTGCTTCGTCGTTCAGCTTTATGCGTATACCCTTTTTCATTGCTATATCCGTTTAATATATTGTTTCCGCCCACATCGGCGTCGCCGAACAGCTGAGCTCCGAAGTCAAAGATACCCGCCGTGCCGGCAAATCCGTCGTAAAGTAGGTATTCCCCCGGATTTAACAGATCCGGTTCTAGATTATCAGACTGATATCCTATATTGTCTGCCTTCCAGATAAACTGGACATATGCTCCTGCTTCGAGGGCCTGCCCAGGAGCAAGTTCTGTGAAACCTTCGCGAATCAATGGAGTATCATTTCCAATTTCAACATATATTGTTCCGGCTTCGGCAATAATTGTTGAGAAGATCAAAACAGAAATAAGCGCAAGAAATCTACGCATTGTGGTATCCTTTTTCATAAAACAACTGCACAATCTCAGGAAACACACTTTATCTGCCACTCTCTTTACTGTCCAGTTCGAAACAACGCCCTTCTTTTATCAATACTACATATAAACAAGGATGTTACGTAGTAAAAAAGACTAGAGTACAATATGAGAAAGCAATGGCCACTGATGATGGCATGGTTTCAAGATCATTGCGTATCAAAACGTAGTGCTGACAGGGGCATATACCCCACAGAATCGATGATCTCCTAAACATAGTCTAATATCTTCCTGCTATTTAAACGCAGATTTCAGCATCGAAAAGTGGCCGGCAGGCCCACGGAATCTAACGGCCCTCATGTGTAGGCCATAGCGCACACCCGAGGCATACCCCCATTATCAATCCCTACCCCGAAAACTCCGGGGTGACCCCTTCGTTTTCCACAGCTTTTCGATCTGAAAAGCATGCTTTTTGCCCCTACGGGGCAGCATTGATTTGATCGATGAAAGTTTTGTCTTTCATGGAATCCCAACCAACCACAAGGAGGCAGTTATGGGATGGATTATAGGTGGAACCTTTTGCGAGTGCATCGAATGCAACCGGCAATTCATGGGGCTATGTGAGATAACGGACTATATAATCATTGCTCTATCCGTCCCGCAGCACCCCACGGGATGACTCTGGGATCAGCCACCAGACACCATATCCGGCACTTCCCTTGCCGTTACCTTGCCGTAAATCGACCAATAGTGTCGAAAATCAGCGTAAATGGTTGGAGTCGTTTGAAGCCCTTAAAATGCCAATTAAACCCTTTATTTACGGGTTTTTTCTAGGAAAAAGAGTGGTGCCCCGGACAGGATTCGAACCTGTGACCTACGGATTAGAAGTCCGTTGCTCTATCCAGCTGAGCTACCGGGGCGCTTTAAGAAAGGTGCGGAAATATAGGTTAGCATCGTGAACAGTGGCAAGCCGTTTTGAAAGGAGGATTGGTAAAGGTGGCGATAACCGGCGCACCCTGTTTGGCACTTCGGAACTTTTGATTCGATTCACCCCGGCTTAAACATTATCTTATAGGCCGGATAACGCGATTGTGGATAGGATGAGTATGAGCGCGAAAACAGCAGGGAACTTCTTGATGGCCTGGCTTGTGTTGTTGCTGGGTTGTGTACACGCCCAGACCGAAGATTATCTCAACACCTCGCTTGATTTTGAAACGCGTGCGGCGGGTCTGGTGGGCCGCATGTCGCTGGAGGAGATGATTTCCCAGCTGGGCAACGGAGCTCCGGGGATTGATCGACTGGGCATCAAACCCTACGACTGGTGGAATGAAGGACTCCACGGCGTGGCGCGGGCCGGCATCGCCACGGTATTTCCGCAGGCGATCGGCATGGCGGCCAGCTTTGACCGCCAGACCCTGTATGACGTCGCCTGCGTGATCAGCGACGAAGGGCGCGCCAAATATCACGAAGCGCAGCGCAACGAAAATTATGATCGCTACTACGGCCTGACCTACTGGTCGCCCAATATCAATATTTTCCGCGATCCGCGCTGGGGGCGCGGCCACGAAACCTACGGCGAGGATCCCTACCTGACCGGGCAGATGGGTATTCAGTTTGTCCGGGGCCTGCAGGGCGATGATCCGAAATATCTCAAGCTCGTGGCCACCGCAAAGCACTATGCCGTGCACAACGGCCCGGAAAAAGACCGACACCATTTTAATGTCGTACCGAATGCACGGGATTTGTGGGAAACCTATCTGCCCGCCTTCCATGATCTGGTGGTGGACGCCGGAGTCTATTCCGTGATGGGCGCCTACAATCGCGTGGACAGTGAGTCGGCATCAGCCAGCTGGATGCTGCTGGAGGATATCCTGCGCCGGCGCTGGGACTTTGATGGATATGTCGTTTCCGACTGCGGTGCCATACGTGATATCTATCTCAACCACAAGATCGTCAACGACCCGCCGGAAGCGGCGGCCGTCGGCGTCCGGCGCGGCTGCGATCTCAATTGCGGCGGCGTCTACCAGCGCTGGCTGATGGAGGCTGTGGAAAAAGGACTGATCGATGAAGGCGAAATCGTGCTGGCCACCTACCGCCTGATGCTCGCACGCATGAAACTGGGCATGTTTGATCCGCCGGAACAGGTGCCGTATGCATCGATCCCGTATTCCGTCGTAGACAGCCCCGAACATGATGAGCTCGCCCTGAAAATGGCCCGCAAATCCATGACCCTGCTGAAGAACGACGGTCTTCTTCCGCTGAACCCGCGCAACCTCAAAACCATTGCGGTCATCGGCCCCAATGCGGACAGCATTCCGGCACTGCGCGGCAACTATAACGGCGACGCCTCCCATCCGGTCACCATCCTCGAAGGCATCAGGCATGCGGTCGGGGATGACGTCAAGGTATTCTATGCCCCGGGGTGTCCCCTGGCCGAGGATGTCGGCAACGAAAACCTGCCCATCGTGGATTCGGACTGCCTGTTTACCACAGATGAAAAAGGCCGACGGGTAAATGGATTGAAGGGTGAATATTTTCAGGGAACCGCGCTGCAGGGCGAACCGATGCTCACGCGCATTGATCCAACGATCAAAATGGACTGGGGACGTTCCTCCCCCACGACCACCGCGATTGCCCAGGGCATCCTCTCTCCCGACCAGGAAATTCCGGCGGATGATTTCTCCGTTCGCTGGACCGGGCAGCTGGTCCCGCCCGCCAGCGGAATCTACACGCTGGGCGTTGTGTCGGACGATGGCTGCCGGCTGTATGTGGACGGACATCAAATTGCCGATGGCTGGACGGTACATGGCATGCAGGCCTTTACCGCAGAACTAGACCTCAAGAAGGGGAAACGCTACGCGATCACCATCGAGTATTACGAAACAACCAAGGATGCGGGGATTCACTTTGTGTGGGAACTTCCGAAATCGGAAGAAGAGGATGCGCTGATCAGCCGGAATATGCTTGAACAGGTAGCCAGGGCGGATGCGGCCATTTTTGTCGGCGGCCTCACGGCCGATGTCGAAGGCGAGGAGATGAGCCTGGAGACCAAAGGCTTTGATCGCGGCGACCGCACGCTCATTGAACTGCCGGACACCCAGCTTGAAACCCTGCGGGCGATGCTGAACACGGGCACGCCGGTGGTGTATGTCCAACTGGCGGGAAGTTCTGTTGCCCTGGACGGGCTCGAAAATGAACTGCCGGCGATCCTCATGGGCTGGTATCCGGGACAACGCGGCGGCGATGCCGTGGCGGATGTGCTTTTCGGCGATTACAATCCGGCCGGACGTCTGCCGGTAACCTTCTACCGATCCACGGATGATATTGGCGAGTTTGCGGACTATGCCATGGCGGGCGGACCAGGGAAGACCTACCGCTACTTCCAGGGCGCGCCGCTCTATCCGTTTGGCCACGGGCTCAGCTATACCACGTTTAAATACTCAAACTTAGGGGTGACTCCGGAGCAGATCGATTCCGACGGCGACATCACGATATCTGTAGATATCCGGAACACCGGTGATCGTGCAGGTGAAGAAGTCGTGCAGCTTTATGTACGCGATGTGAAATCAAGACGGCTCATGCCGATCAAGCAGCTGCGCGGCTTCGAGCGCATCGCCCTCGGCAAAGGCGAACAGAAAACCGTGACCTTCAAGCTCAATGCTGAAAACGATCTGCGCTACTACGATGCTGCTGAACAGCAATACCGGGTAGAGCCCGGGGAATTCGAGATTCAGATCGGCGCCTCCAGCACCGATATCCGGGTCAGCGGCATGGTTACGGTGCAGTAAAGATTGGTACAATTACCCGCTTCCTTCGGTTGTCGTATGAATTGATCGCAAACCACCATGAGTAATACCGCAATGCTTCGTACATCGAGGATGGTGTGCGGGTTAAAAGATCTTAAGATCTGAACCATACGCGGAAAGGTTTGCCCGATAATGTTTGTATATTCCCCGCTTCAAAACCACCACAACATTGGAAAAGCATAACATTTCTACTCTTTTTGGATTATATATTAACCACTGTTGCAAAATCAGTTCTTGACTGGTAAAAGCTGTGTCAGACAGCAGGAAGTAAAGTAGGTAACTCAATTCAACCCTTGGCATGAGGAGGAGATCCATGAAGGAACTATCCAACGACACGGTTGATCCGTTTCGTGCTGCCTTGAAAGGCAGTATCGTTCTTCCGAGCGACCCAAACTACGACGAAGTCCGTCAGATCTGGAATGCGATGATCGACAGGAAACCCGCCGTGATCGTGCAATGTGCGGATGCGGAAGATGTTGTTCAGAGCATCACCTTCGCCCGTGCAAATGATCTTGAGATCTCCATTCGCGGTGTCGGTCACAACATTGCCGGAAACTCCCTTTGCGATGACGGACTTCTGATCGACCTCTCGACGATGAAGACGGTGACCGTCGATGCAGAACAACGACGTGCCTATGTCGATCCCGGCGCTTCACTGGGCGACTTTGACGCGGCCGTCCAGGCCCATGGTCTGACCACACCGGTCGGCATCAACTCCACAACCGGCATTGCAGGTCTGACGTTGGGCGGCGGATTCGGATGGCTGACACGAAAGTACGGCATGACCATCGACAATCTGGTTTCTGCGGACGTGGTTACCGCCGACGGCCGGAAGATGAAGGCCAGCGAAAGCGAGAATGCCGATTTGTTCTGGGCCATTCGCGGCGGCGGCAACTTCGGGGTCGTCACGAAGTTTGAATTCCAGCTTTATCCGGTGGGACCGGACGTGCTGTCCGGCCTCGTCGTATACCCGTTTGCAGAGGCAAAGCAGGTGCTGGATAAATATCGTTCGTTTGCACAGACCGCCCCGGAAGAACTCAGCGTATGGGCCGTACTGCGCCAGGCGCCGCCGCTGCCCTTCCTTCCCGAAGAGGTGCATGGCAGCGAAGTGGTGGTGTTCGCCCTCTTCTATGGCGGCGATCCGGAAGAAGGAAAAAAACTGATCGAGCCCCTGCGTCAGTTCGGCACTGCTCATGGCGAGTTTATCGGTGTGCAGCCTTATGTCGACTGGCAGCAGGCCTTTGACCCACTCCTCACCCCCGGTGCGCGCAACTACTGGAAATCCCACAACTTTGAGGAGTTGAGCGCCGGTGCGCTGGAGACCGCCCTCGAATACACGGGCAAGCTGCCCTCGCCGCAATGTGAAATCTTCATTGCGCATCTCGAAGGCGCCGCCAACCGCGTTGCCCCGGAAGCGATGGCCTATGCCCACCGCAATGCAACGTTTGTGATGAACGTGCATGCCCGATGGGATGAACCGAAGGACGACGACGCCTGCCGCGATTGGGCCCGCGCCTTCTTCAAGGCATCCGAACCCTATGCATCATCCGGCGCCTACGTCAACTTCATGACCGGAGACGAGGGCAACACCGAAGCCACGGCCTACGGAGCGAACTATGCCCGGCTCGCTCAGATCAAGAAGAAGTACGATCCGGACAATGTTTTCCACATCAACCATAACATTAAACCGGAGGGATGATCCAACGCATGAGCACAGATCTACAGATTATGCAGGTCAAGGCGGTGGCCCTGGCCGTAACGGATGTGGAGCGGGCCTCGCGGTTTTACGGCGAAACGCTCGGGCTCCAGCCCGCCGAAGCGCCCGGCATAGAAAATGCCTTTCTGATCGGTAACGTTTACCTGTTGCTGAAACCGCAGGAGGAATGGTACGGGAAGCCCTCCGACGAGTTGAACGCCCGCATCACCCTGGAGGTGAAGGATGCCTATGCGGCGGAAAAAGCGTTGAGCGAGCGCGGTGTGACCATTTCCGATGCGGCCACGGTCTACGACAAGAATCCGGTCGGCGCCTTTCTCGACAGCGAAGGTAACAAGCTCTGGTTTTGCTCTGATTCGGAAAGCCGCTGAACGGTATAGCGCCTATCTGTGGGCTTTACTCCCCGGAGACCGTAACGACCACCCGCCGGTAACGCGTCAGGGATGGTGTACCATCATCCGTCACCTCGCACACCACGTGAATGGTGTCACCCGGTTTGGCATCGTTCGGTACGATAAACGATGCTTCCAGTGCGGCAACATCCCGGAGCGCAACGGTTCCGGTATAGGTATGTCGGCTTCCTCGTATTGCCACCAGCGACAGGAGAGACTGTCGCCATCCGGATCAGCGGTTCCCTTTGCACTTAACCGCACGATGGCTCCGGGCAGTGCCGTCAGGTCGGCAGCGTGGTCGAGCACGACATCCGGCGGGTGATTGGCTTCGGTATAGGGTTTGACACACCAGGCAGCCCGTGCCGCAAAATCATGCTGCACAACAGCCAGCGCCACATGGGCTTGAAGTAGGCGGTCCGAATCTGCACACCCTCTTCATCGGTCCGGTTCTCCAGCTACTTTGACCAGCTGTTGTGAATTGACCGCTGTCCATCCGGATACGTGTAGGTAGCTGCCGGGAAAGGGTCGATCCAGACATTGTTCCGGACCATCACATAGCGGCCGCCCCAGCCGTCCCACCCCGGCGATTCCATACTGCGCAGTCCGGTGGAAATATTGTATAGAAAAGCGGGGGTGTCGCCTTCGGCGTGGAAACAACGTTAATATCTTCATAGGCATCGCACAGGGGGCCGTGGCCGGACACGATCTGCGACATGAACTCCGCTTCAAAACAGTTTTTCGGCGGATCGGGCAGCACTTTGTTCCAGATGTAGGCCATGCAGTCAAACTGGTCGGAAATGATGGTGGGGATGTTGAATGATTCCCAGTTGGGCCGTATATAGCTTTGGTAGGTTCCGCCCTGCTCCCAGATCAGGTAGAGACGGATCCGTCCGGCAACTTCCTCCATCCGATCCGGACGATCTTCCTGAATGATTATGAGAGCACGCGCGATCGTATTGCAGCCGCCCCACGCCTGAAGCCAGATGGGCCGGGGATCCGAATCATCCAGCAGCACATTAGCAATATGAACGGCCCCATCGGTTCGTTTATCTATCTCACCCACGCCATCGATGTTGCCCACCTTCCATTTGTTCAACAAATCATCCGGCGGCGGATAATCCGGATCATGCAGCACCAGGTTGTCGTATACTCCGGCGTAGAGCGGGATATAATCGCGAACCCAGTCAACCGGGTGAAAGGCGTTCCAGCCCTCGCCGCCCACCCAATGGAACTGGGAACTGCTGTTGACGATCCCTTCGATCTCAAACTCATTGGCATACAGCAGAAACCGCACCATCGAACATCGGTCATCCGCCACCCGGTCCGTCGTGACAATCACACGCGGCCGATCGCTCTTGGCAACACACCCATGCACAGCGATATCACCGCCGGCAATACCAATCTAAACACTGTACTCCGACTCATGGTTTGATCTCCTTAATAAGCACATGATACACCACCGCCCGCGGATCCTAAAGCAGATCTGCAGTGTAAGGTCTTGATGTTGAATTAGATTCGACACGGAAGAGGTTGCGTGTTATAGGGAGGTGTCACCACAGGAAATGGTGCACTATTCCAAATACGGATAATCGGCAGCCGTCCGAGGTATGCAATGAAAGAAATGTACAGTGGGTTTAAAAGGAGGTGATGGACACCGGACGCGGTTCGAGTAATAGGCAATCCAGAACAAACACAAACACAGGAAAGGAAAGCCAACATGACAATGGTAAAGCACGTGATTGCACTGGCGGCGGTTTTGTTGCTGGCGGGCGGCGTATTCGCCGCAGAACATCCCGCAAGCAAGGAAAAAGCACCCAAGGGTTCCGGCATGCTGGATGGACAGAAGTTTGTCGGCACCATGGGCATAACCGGAGAAGAGGGCAACGCAGATACGTTGATCTTCAAGAAAGGCACCTTCGTCTCGACGGCGTGCACGGAGTACGGCTTCATGAAGGCGCCATACAAGGCTGAAAAGGCCGATGACGGAAAAATCACGTTCACCGCTGAAGTACAGAATGAGGCGGGTGAAACGATGAGCTGGAGCGGTGTCGTTGAAGGCAAACAGTTAAATGCCACCGCGATCAACACATCCGAGTCAGGTAAAACCGAATATACATATAAAGGCAAACGCAAGGCCAAGGATAAGAAGCCGGAGCACCCGTCCTCCGAGCATCCGCAATAACCCGACATGGCAAACCCGATCATGACCCGAAATCTCCACAGGCTCTCAGCAAGAGCACGTCGTACACTGATCCTGTGTGCGGTTATGGTCGGGATGCCCGCGACTCGGATGAACGCCGCTGAAGATCCCGTTCCGCACATCGTGACCGAAGATGTACAGGCCGGCATCGATACCCATATTAAACAGGAGATTCAAAAAGGAAACGGCTATTTCAGGTTGCCCCATGAAGACCGGGAGCTGAAACTCAAACTGGTGCGCATTCACACCGAATATCTCGCCATCCTCGAAACAAACCGTTTTTTTGCGTGCGTCGACCTGGTCGATATCAGTGGCGACGTATTCGACGTCGACTTCTTTCTTGCCGGCGACCCCGGAGCGATGAACGTCACAGAGACAACGGTGCACAAAATCAACGGACAGCCCTACTATGTGTGGGCCCAGAAGGAAGATGGCACGTGGCAGCGGGTTGCCGTCGACCAAGCCAGCGAAGGGCTCTTCGGCGTCATCCGCGGCCACGATGACTTTGAATTTCGTTATCAGGCGAAACTGCCGCATCTGGACGCCCCGGCACGCATGTGGCTTCCCCTTCCCGAAACGGATCGGTTCCAAACGGTCGAGGTGCTGTCTGTAGAGGCCCCGGGAAGGCAGCGCATCATACATGACAAGAACTTCGGGAACCGGCTGCTCTTCCTCGAACTTGAACCGGAGGACGGCAACCAGACCGTGGAACTGCGGTTCCGGGTTCACCGGCGCGAAAAGGCAATTTACGAAGCCCCTGATACATCGCTGAAGCCCTACCTGAAACCGGATCGCCTGACACCGATCAACGACGAGTTCATCAGCATCGCCAGGAAGTCCGTTCAGGGAAAGAATACGGATCTGGAACGCGCACGGGCACTTTACGACCATGTGATCGACCACATGCGCTACATGAAATATGGAACCGGATGGGGCCAGGGCGACGCCGTTTATGCCTGCGATGCGCAGTCGGGAAACTGTACCGATTTCCACTCTTATTTTATCGCGCTGGCCCGATCCGTCGGCATTCCCGCCCGTTTCGCCATCGGCGCAGCCATCCCTTCCGAACGTAGCGACGGGGCCATCGACGGCTATCACTGCTGGGCGGAATTCCATGCCGATGGTAAATGGTGGCCCGTCGACATAAGTGAAGGCGACAAATTTTCCAGCCTGTCGACTTATTACTTCGGTCATCATCCGGCCAACCGGTTCGAGCTTAGCCGCGGTCGCGATCTCATCGTCGATCCCATGCCGGCCTCGGGACCCATCAGTTTTCTGGCCTACCCCCTTCTCGAAGTGGACGGCCGGCCCGTCAAGGCGGACGTCGTGTTCTCGTTCGTCCGCCGCGCAAAACATTAGCCCTAAACAATGATATCTCCATGAAGATTCGCGAGAGCGGCATGCCGGACGAAGCCACATGGAATGGTTTTTTCGATCCCGGCACCATCATCGCACAGATGGGAATCAAGGGTTTGGATGGCGATATCGCGGAATTCGGCTGCGGCTACGGAACCTTTACGCTCGCCGCAGCCAGGGTGATTCACGGATGCGTCCACGCGCTGGATCTTGAGGCCGAAATGGTCGAAACCACGCAGACCGGGGCGCTGGCAGCCGGACTGGAAAATGTTCAAACCCGCTTGCGGGATTTCATTCAAGCCGGCACCGGCTTGGGTGATGCCGTGGTCGCCTATGTCATGCTGTTCAACATCCTGCACGGCGAATGCCCGGAGATCCTGCTGCAGGAAGCACATCGCATTCTCACTCCCGGCGGCCACCTCGGCGTCATCCATTGGAAGTATGATCCCGCCACGCCGCGCGGTCCACCGATGCAGATCCGCCCCACACCGCAGCAATGTATCGCATGGGCCGAATCCGTTGGCTTCCGGCTTGAAAAACCGGGCATCATCGATCTCCCGCCCTATCACTACGGCCTGCGCTTCACCAAGGCCTGATCAGCGGAATGACCGCGCGGACAGAAACGCAATCCCGGCATAAAGTGCCGGTGACGCGCCCTTGATCCATCCTGATGACTCATGGTTCATAACCAAATCCTCCTCCTCCGGGCGTCCGGATGATGAGCTGGTCACCGGCTTCGACAGAAAGCTGGACCTTGGAATTCAGGAGCTCCACATCCGACTGACCGGAACGGAGGAGCTGGTTGAGACCGGGCCGGGCGGGGGCACCGCCTTCGAGACCGAAGGGCGGGCAGTCGCCACGGCGTTCGGAGAGGATCGATACCTTCAGCGGACGCAGGAACTCCAGGCGGCGGACCACGCCGTCGCCGCCGCGATGAGCCCCTGCCCCGCCGGAACCGCGACGGACCGAAAACTCACGGACGAGAACCGGATAGCGCCGCTCGAGCACTTCAACATCAGTAAGGCGTGTGTTGGTCATGTGGGTATGAACGGCGTCGGCGCCGTCGGCATCACGCGTGGCTCCGCTACCGCCGCAGATGGTTTCATAATAGCCGAAAGTATCATCGCCAAACGAAAGATTGTTCATAGTTCCCTGGCTGGCGGCGGCGACCCGCAGGGCGCCGAGCAGAACATCGACTACGCGCTGCGAGGTTTCTACGTTGCCTCCGACGACAGCGGCGCAGTCGGTTGGATCATCCCGTTCCGGCGGATTGAGCAGGCATTCGGGCAGGATGATTTTGACGGGATGCAGCACGCCGCTGTTGAGCGGGATCTCCTCGTCAATCAGGCAGCGGAAGACGTAGAGCACCGCTGCGGTGGTAATGGCGCGGTTGGCATTGAGATTTGAGCCGGCGGGATCAGCATCCGGATCGATCACCGGCCCGAGCGGCGCATCAGTACCGGTAAAATCGACGGTGGCCGAATCGCCTTTAATCCGGATGCAGGCCTGGATGACCGCACCGGAGTCCAGATGATCAGTCAGGGCGTATTCGCCGTCGGGCATGGCGCGAAGGACCAGGCGCATCTTTTCTTCAGCGGCCTGTTGGATGTGGCACATATAGGCCTGAACCACACGCAGCGAATAGCGCTCCACCAACAGGCTCAGTTGCCGGACTCCGCAGTTGTTAGCGGCCACCTGCGCGGCAATGTCCGACAGATTGTCGTGCACCGAGCGCGTGGGAAAGGGCCCCGAGAGCAGCAGCTTCTTCAGTTCGTCCTCTCGGGATGTGCCACGGTCGACCAGCTTAAAGTTGCGAATGAGTATGCCTTCCTCGGCAAGATTGCGTGAGAACGGCGGCATGCTGCCCGGCACGATCCCGCCGATCTCTGCGTGGTGTGCCCGGCTGGCGGTAAAGAACAGAAGTTCGCCGGTCGCCTCGTTGTGCACGGGCGTGACGACGGTGATGTCCGGCAGGTGCGAGCCGCCGCGATAGGGATCGTTGGCAACATACACGTCTCCGGGTGCCATCCCGGGGTTGTCGGCCAGGATGCGTTTGACGGTTTCGCCCATGGCACCGAGATGAACGGGAATATGCGGTGCGTTGACCACGAGGCCGCCCTCGGGATCGAAGATAGCGCAGCTGAAATCGAGCCGTTCCTTCACATTGGTGGAGATGGACGTCTGTTGCAGCGTAATCCCCATCTGTTCGGCAATGGAGGCGAACAGGCTGTTAAAGATTTCCAGATGGACCGGGTCGGGCGTCGCGTCCACCTGTTCCGACGGCTCAGCCGCAGCAGCAACATCAGAGAGTACCAGTTCCCCGCGATTGCCGAGCTCGGCGGAAAACCCGGGATCGACCACGACCGTGGAAGTGGACTCGCAGACAATCGCCGGTCCTTCAAACCGATCGCCGGGCCGCAGATCTTCCCGATAGAACACCTTGGTTTTGCAGCTCTTTCCTCCAAATACCGCATCAACGGTTGTGGTCGGTTCCGGCTTACGCAGTCGGGCGTTCTCAGAGGGTTCAATTGGATCGGGCGTCCGCCCCACCACCTCGACGCGCGCCGCAACGATCTCCATGCCGCGCCCTTCATGAATGTAGCCGTAGAGCTGGCGATGGAGCTTTTCGTATTCGGCGCGAATGGTTTGTAGAGCGGGCGTGGCTGAAATTCCGAATGGAGGGACAGCGGCTTCGCTGTCCGCGGACGCCGAGGCCGGCGTCCCTCCACGAAAGCATCCTACGGGATCACAACTGATTGTGACATTGATGGAGGTGTCGACACCCACATAACGCATATCAAGCGAACGGCAGGCAGGGGCGATATCGGCATCGGCAATTCCCTCGCGCCGGACCTCTTCGCGTGCGGCAGCTTCCATCTGCACAAACCCGCGTTCCAATCTATCGAGTGCTTCCGGAGAATAGTCCTCCAGAACGGAATGCTCGCGAAAGCGGCGCACGTCGGCGAGGCCGATACCGTAGGCGCTGAGGATGCCCGCAAACGGATGGATCAGAATGCGATGGATGCCGAGTGCACGGGCAATTTCGCAGGCATGCTGGGCACCGGCGCCGCCAAAAGTGACCAGGGCATAGTCGGCCGGGTCATAACCCTTCGCGACGGATATCTTGCGGATGGCACGCACCATGTTGGCGTTGGCGATCTGCCTGAATCCTTCCGCCAGCTCAACCGGCGTGTAGCATCTGCCCAGCGGAGAATCGGCAATCCGGTCGCACAGCTCCTGCAGCCGCGCTTCCACCGCCCTGCGATCGAGCGGAAAAGGAAAACGTTCAGAAATGATGCGGCCGAGAAACAGGTTGACGTCGGTGACGGTAAGCGGACCGCCGCGACCGTAGCAGGCCGGTCCGGGATCGGCGCCAGCACTCTGTGGCCCCACATGCAGCTTAACGCCATCGAACCCGCAAAGGCTGCCCCCGCCGGCCGCCACGGTTTCAATGGCCAGCATGGGAGCCACGATGCGCACGCCGGCCTTCTTCGTTTCAAACTCGCGCTCGTAGGTGCCGTCGAAGCGCGAAACATCGGTACTGGTACCGCCCATGTCAAAGCCGATCGACCGCTCGAATCCCGCGCGCTGGGCGACACGGGAAAAACCGATCACACCGCCGGCCGGTCCGGACAAAATGCTGTCTTTTCCGACAAAGTAATCGGCATCCACCAGCCCGCCTGCAGAGGTCATCATCTTGAGGCGGCTGTCCGGCAGAGCGCGTCGCAGGTTGCTGACATAGTCGCGGAGAATCGGATTGAGGTAGGCATCCATCACGGTGGTATCGCCGCGTGAGACAATCTTGATGAGCGGCGACAGGCGGCTCGATGTACTGACCTCCTGGAAGCCCGCCGCACGGACAACCCGTTCAACCGTTTCCTCGTTGGACGGATTGGCGAAGGAGTGCAGCAGACAGATCGCGACCGACTCGATCCCCGCCTCCCTGGCTGCGAGCAGTTGTTTGCGGAGTCGTTCTTCATCCGGCACCGTTTGCAGCGTGCCGTCGGCGGACACCCGTTCATTCACCTCGATCACCTGTTCGAACAGCGGCGGCGGCTTCCGGATGGCCAGGTCGAAGAGGCGCGGGCGGTCCTGGTTTCCAATCAGGAGAACATCGCCGAAGCCCTTGGTGGTGACGAACACGGTGCGGGCCCCGCGACGCTCCAGCAATGCGTTGGTGCCGCGCGTAGTACCCAGCCGCACGCTGCATTGAGGAATGGACTGGTCGAGCCGCAGACCGAGAATCTTACGAATGCCAAGTAGCGGGGATTCCTCACCGCCAGCCAGTTCATAGGACCGCTCCGCAGATCCTTCCTTCGGCATCGGCGGATCGAAGCTTAACACACCGGATTCCGGATTGAAATCGGTGACGGTGGCTGAATGGATCGCGGCCCCGGAGTCATCCAATAGACACAGGGTATAGCCGACCCAGAAACCTGCGGGATCCGAACAGCGGGCAGGATCGCGGACCATGGCATCCTCGACGGCACCCCTGCCCTTGGTGATCCCGGAGCTGAGCACCTTGCAGGTGACGAGTTCGTTTGACGGCGCGCGCGCGATACAGTCGGTAAAGGTGCCGCCCACATCGATCCAGAACTCCCACAGATTTTCAGCCATTAGAACATTTCTCTCCGGTAGTTGATCCGCAGATTAACGCAGACAGACGCAGATTCCAGCAGAATGGCGTGCGGGCAAACATGAGCGGCGGAAACGAAGATCAGGATTCAGTTTACCAGAAGTGGTAGGCGTTGTATTGGACGACGTAGAGACCGAGAATAAAGTTGGTGGTACCGTGGGCGATGATGGTGGCCCAGATGTCCTGGGTTTTAATGTAGAGCAGGCCGAAGGCGATGCCGCAGATAAAGCCGGCCATCCATTCAAAATGCTCGACGGCAAAAAATGCGGAAATGACGAGGAGCATCGGCCAGTGGAGCTTGCCGGCATCGATCCTGAAAAACGGGCTGCCCTGCATCCAGCGGTAGAGAAAACCGCGGAAGAAAAACTCCTCGATGATGGCAATGACCACCGATGTTCCGAACATATGAATCCAGAAGGTGAAAGGTCCGGTAACACGCGGATCGTAGATATGCCGGCCGGCATGCTCGCCGCTCTCAATGACCTCAAACGGAAGTCTGGTGCGTTGTATGTCTTCACCGAGGGCGAGGGCTTCCTTGACTTCGGTTGACTCCGCCGACAGCGGGACTTCATACAGTTCGCGGGTTTTGAAGGGATGGGTCAGGTCAACAAATAGACGATCGTACCATTCGCTGACGGCGGGCGCCTTTTCCATCATCCATGGTGTTTCAAACCCGACCCAGACAAAGAAAATCAGCACCCCCACCCCGATGGCGGCGGGAATGTTTTTCCAGTTGAGTTTCGGATACCAGCGCCAGGGCCGAAAAACGGCGAGAAGAGCAAGACCGCCTATGGTGCGGAACAAATAGTTCTCGGTATAGACCATCATGGTGAGCCAGATGGCGAACGGAAGGACATGGGCCACCACCGCCTGCGAGTTTTCCCGCTGCTCCTCCGGTGTCAATTCGACATGTGTTCGCTCACTCATTGCATGCCCCGTCCCGGTGCATAGCCTCCAACGCGGGATGCTAGTTGTCTTTCTTTTCCGGCTCGTCCAGGTTGGCGGTCGGTTCGGACTCTTCCCCTTCCGCCTCATCAGGCTCCGAGCCCTCCTTCTGACCTTTCTTGAACTCGCCGAGGCTCTTGCCGAGTGAGCGCGAGAGTTCGGGCAGTTTCTTGGCGCCGAACAGCAGCAGAATGATAAAAATGATCAACAGTACTTCCGACTGGCCCGGCATGCCCCATCCCAATGTATGCATTGTTCTATTCCTCGTTTAGGTCTTTCGTTTTCTCCTCCGAACAGGAGACCTCGCCCCGGTTCCCGCTGAAGTAAAGGAACCATATACAGAACTCATAGAGTAAAATCAAGGGGGCCGCCATCAAGAGCTGAGTCATGATGTCGGGCGGGGTCAGCAGCATGGCCGTAATCAGGAGGCCCACGATGACGTGCCTGCGCTTTTCACGCAGCTGCGTTGCATTGACGAGCCCCATCTTTCCGAGCACCAGAATGACCACGGGCAGCTGAAAGGCCAATCCGAAGCCGAGCAGCAACTGGAGGGCGAACCCGATATACTTGCTGTAAAACCAGATCGACTCGCCGCCGAGCGCACCCCCGATTTTCAGCATCAGCCCCAACGCCAACGGCAGGGTGATTTTATACCCCATGGCTGTTCCCAGCAGAAACAGGCCGCCGGAGAAAACAGCGATGCGCGTCATCGCCTTTCGCTCGACATCCCTGACGCCCGGCAACACAAACGAACCGATAAAGAAGACGAGAAACGGGAGACTCAGAAGCAATCCGCCGAAGAAGGATGCCGTCATCCACATCTTGAAGGCCGCCGCCGGCTCGGCAAACTGCAGTCGGATAACACCGCGACCGACCCGGTCTTCAGGCGGCAGCAGTTCGGCCTTCACCTGATAGGTTTCCCCCTCCGCCGGATGTTCAAACGCATCGGCCGGGATCCGGAGCGAAATGCTGTCCGGCGCTTCCTGAGCGGGCTTCTCAATGTAGGGTTCAGCAGGGGCCCGCAGCAGCATGATGAGCTGATCTGAAAAGGGCAGACAGACCACCATACCGAGCATGAGTGCCAGGAATGACCGGATGATCATCTTTCGGAATTCCTCAAGATGTTCGAGGAAAGGCATCTCGCTGTCGTCATAGCGCAAGCGATTCTTCAGCGACTTAAAGGGGTTTTTCATCATCCTCCCCTTCGTCCGCCTCCGCATGGTTTACCGGCTCGTCTTTTTCCTCCTCGTCGGCCGAAAGACCATAGTCGTCATACTCGCCGACCGGTTCGTCCTGCGAGGTCTCGGCATGGATATCACCGTACATCACCTCACGCTTGAAGTTTTCCGCCGTGCTGCGGATCTGCGTAAGGATATCGTTGAGCTTTCGGAAAATGCGCGGCGCATCCTTGGCACCGAACATGACCAGCAGGGCCAGCATGACCACGAGGATCTCGGGGCCTCCCGGACCGACAAAAGCAAGGTGGAATAAACCGGTGATCATTTAAATGCGTTGCGATAGCTCTGGCGAAGAACAAAATCCATCA
Organism: Pontiella sp.; assembly: GCA_050298955.1. Lineage (GTDB taxonomy): Bacteria > Verrucomicrobiota > Kiritimatiellia > Kiritimatiellales > Pontiellaceae > Pontiella. The sequence goes on along the minus strand of JBNKVA010000054.1, from coordinate 55,844 downwards.
GCACCAGTGCGGTCATGGTTTCAACGATAGGCACAGCCCGCGGCACCACACAGGGATCATGGCGTCCCTTGGCTTCGAGTACCGTGGCTTCGCCATCAAAGGTGGATGTTTCCTGCGCCAGACCAATCGTGGCCGGCGGCTTGAAAGCAATACGGAACACGATCGGTTCGCCGTTGGATATCCCTCCCTGCACACCACCGCTGTAGTTGGTTATCGTTCCCAGGCGTCCGTCGGTCTTCCGTTCAAAGGGATCGTTATGCGCTGAGCCGAACATGCGGGCACCGGAAAACCCGGAGCCGAGTTCAAATCCCTTGGTGGCCGGGATGGACAGCATAGCCTGCCCGAGTTTGGCTTCCACCCGCTCAAATACAGGTTCGCCCAAACCCACCGGAATATTTTCCGCCACGCAGGTCAGTATGCCGCCGACAGAGTCCTTGCGATCGCGCGTGGCCGCCACCAATTCGATCATCTTTGCGGCCGCGGCCTCATCAGGACAGCGGATAATGTTGGCGTCAATCTGCTCGCGGGTGGGCACATCAGCAGACAGATCCCGCGCATCGATGTCGCCAACGGTACTGACCCACGATGTGATTTTAGTACCAAACTGCTCAAAGAGCCACTTTTCGGCAATGGCGCCGGCCGCCACACGACCGATGGTTTCGCGCGCACTGGAACGGCCGCCACCGCTGGCCGCGCGGTTCCCGTATTTCATCTGGTAGGTGTAGTCGGCATGGGAAGGCCGCGGCACATTGCTCATTTCGCCATAGTCGCCGGGGCGCTGATCCTTATTGTTGACCATCAGCCCGATCGGCGTACCCAGCGTTTTTCCGTTTTCCACCCCGGAGAGGATCGTGACGAGGTCGGCCTCTTCGCGGGGCGTGGTCATATCGCTCTGACCCGGCCGCCGACGGGTCAGCTGCGGCTGAATATCGGCTTCACTCAGTTCGAGATTGGCGGGGCAGCCATCCACGATCGCTCCCACAGCCTTGCCGTGCGACTCACCGAATGTTGATACCTTGTAAAGTGTTCCAATCGTACTCGACATGCTGCTTCCTTCTTTCAGGTTGGTCCCCGCAAACGGGTCCCGGATTAAAACCGTGCTTAAAGCGTCACCTTATAACATCACCCGCTTCGGGATTTGGACGAAAAACTTAAGGAATCTTCCTGCATGGCAGCTCCCCGGGCACAAAGCCGTCACCATATTTGGATTGCAATCCAAACCCTGTTGTGGACAATCCCATCCTCCACGCCTTAACAACAGGAACGGATTTATATGGAACCAGGAAAACGGCAGCACCTGCAGGATATCTACGCAACGGATCAATCTGAAAGGGACGATTATACACCACAGGTTTCAGCCGAGATCATAGAAGAACGCAAACGCGAAATCCGACGCCACCAGTTTACCAGTTTTCTGCTCGGCATGACCGTTTTGGCGGTTTTGCTTTGGCTGGCCTTCGTCGTGGTTCAGAAGTTTATCGACACCCGCAAAGACACGTCCGCCCCGACCCCGATTGCGCGGCAATATATCCCGAGACACTCCCTGCCGACCGAAGACCAGTGGGTGCTGGATCTCAACCGGCGATTTGCCGATCCCACCTGGAGTGGCGAAGGAGACCGCCCATTCGATGCCATGTGGGTGAAAAAAGCGGCCTATAACATCATTCTGGCGGAACAGGCGGTTGAGCTGGGCATGGCCGACGAGGCTGCGCTCGCTGATGCCGCCCGCTACTATGAGCAGGCATTGGAAATTCTCCCGGATCTTGAGGGCATTAAGGTTCCGCTGGGCCTCGTTTATTTCAAAATGAACGAACTCGACAAGGCGCTTGATCTGCTTCAGGACGCGCCTGAAAGCGACCTCACCTACGACATTCTCAACAATCTTGGACTGGCCTGCATCCAGGCGAAAGCCTACGACCGCGCCGAGGAATATCTCAAGCGGTCACTGGACCTTAAACCGGCCTACCCTGAAGCCTTGAAAAACCTGGCACAGCTATACAAAAAGCTCGACCGGGCGGCAGAAGCCACCAAGGCCTATGAAGGCTACCTCGACCAGCGTCCGCTCGATTCAGCAACCCGCTATGACTTTGCCCTCTTTCTGACCAAGGTCAGTGAGTGGGAACTGGCGGCCGAGCAGCTGCGCATGCTGGCCGCCGAGGAGACCGATGACCATGTGATCTACTCCCTGCTGGCACGGGCGGAAAGCAAGCTGGGGAACACCGATGCTTCGATCAAGGCCCTGCGTCGCGCATTCCAGCTGGCCGACCCGTCTCTGGCCATTGCGTGGATGGATGACGAGGAGTTCGACCAGCTGCGCAACACCCCTGAATTCCAGGAACTGATGAAATACGTTCAGCAGGAAGCGAAAGAGAATCCCTGATCAAACCAGCCTGAAGATCAGATGGTTCAGACCGAGACCGATCAGGGCCGCCAGAAAATCGTCCACCACAATACCGAAGCCGCCGTGAATATGCTGCAGCTGTCGAATCGGCGGCGGCTTGGTGATGTCGAAAATCCGGTGGAGCACAAACCCGCTCAGCAACGCCCACGGCGACGTCAATCCGATCACGGTAATCGGCAGCGTAAGGTATTCATCGGCCACGATGCATCCCGGATCCTTGCCGCCAATCATCCGCTCGGCAGCGCCGCAGACCGGGATTGCGACCAGGGCAAGACCGGCGCAGACCATGATCTGCACGCCCGCATGCTCCATCTGCATTACGCCCCAGGCCAATGGCAAGCCCACCAATGTACCGACCGTTCCGGGCATCACCGGGCTCCAGCCCGTACCAAAGCCCACCGCAATCCATTTGATCAACTGACTCATTGCTGCCTCCAAAAGCAGGTTTGTACCACAGGCTGAATGCCGGAAGGAACACAGAAAACAGGCGTCTTGCCCTGAATCCTTCCAACTCAAGGCGCAATCTTAAATACAGCACTTGACTCGCCCTCAGAATGTGCACAGAATGGGTCGGCAAAAGGATGCAAAAGATGAGCCAGAATCAATACATCAATGACTTCATGAAAAACTTCCCGTTTGAGGGCTTAACCTTCGACGATGTGTCGTTGATCACCCAGTATGCCGACTTTCTGCCTGGCGATACCGACATCTCCACCAGGCTCACCCGCAACATCAGCATGAAGATCCCCTTCCTGAGCGCGGCCATGGATACGGTCACCGAAGCACGAATGGCGATTTCCATGGCCATGCTGGGCGGCATCGGCGTCATTCACAAAAACCTGGACCCCGAAGTGCAGGCCCAGCATGTCAGCCGGGTCAAACACCACCTGAACGGGCTGATTTCCGACCCGGTCACGTTCAATATCAACGACACCCTCGAAACCATTGCCATCAAGCGGTCTGAAAAAGGCTACAGCTTCAGCGGGTTTCCGATTCTCGACAATGACGGAAAACTGGTCGGCATCCTCACATCCAAGGATATTCGTTTTTCCCGATCCAAACGGGCACGGGTCACGGATGTGATGACCACCAATGTCATCACAGCCAAGCCCGACACCAACCTGCGGCAGGCGTACGACATCATGCAGCAGCACAAAATCGGAAAACTCCCTCTCCTCGAAAAGGGAAAGCTGGTCGGTCTGTACAGCTATGCCGATGTGCGCCGCCTGATTGAAAACGAGGAACCGCTCTTCAACCGAGACGACAAATACCGCCTTCGCGTGGCTGCCGGCGTGGGTCCCGGCGATTTTGAACGTGCTGAAATCCTCGATTCTGAAGATGTCGACGTCATGGTGGTCGACACGGCTCACGGGCATTCCAAGGGTGTAATCGACATGGTTGCCTGGGTGAAGAAAAAGTTTCCTCATATCGATGTGATCGGCGGAAACATTGCCACCGGCGACGCTGCGATTGCCCTGCGCGATGCCGGGGCCGATGCCGTCAAGGTCGGCATTGGGCCGGGTTCGATCTGCACGACCCGCGTGGTGGCCGGCGTAGGTATACCGCAGATATCGGCCATCTATGCGGCATCCAACGCCCTCCAGGGCGAGATACCGGTAATCGCCGACGGCGGGATCCGCAACTCGGGCGATATTGCCAAGGGCCTGGTAGCCGGCGCTGATACGGTCATGATGGGCTCGGTACTCGCGGGCACCGAGGAAAGCCCCGGTGAAAAAATCATTTATGAAGGCCGCCAGTTTGTCATCTACCGGGGCATGGGCAGCCTCGATGCGATGAAATCGCGCGAAGGCAGCCGCCAGCGTTATGGGCTCAGCGATGATGATGATCTCGTACCCCAGGGCATCGAAGGCATGGTTCCCTACGCCGGCACGGTGAATAAAGTGATGAAGCAGTACTGCGGCGGCCTGCAGGCCAGTCTGGGTTACTGCGGAACGAAAACCATTGCAGCACTCAAAGCCAACGGCCAGTTGATACGCGTTTCCCATGCGGGAACAATCGAAGCGCACGCCCACGACATTAAGATTACCAAGGAAGCGCCGAACTACCGGCGCTAGACGGAAGCAATCCATGCAGACCAGGATCTGTCCATCACCGGCTGTGACGCATGCGCATCTGAAGGATGGATGTGTATGGATAACGTCCTGTAAGCTCGCGGGCAGCGCAATATCCACCGGACTTCAAACAGCGGGTGCCGGCGAATGCGCTGCCTTTTAAGTGGCAGACGGTTCGGACTCGGAAGAAACAGGAACGATGCATTGAATACTGCACTGATCCAGATGAACCCTACGGTCGGGGCATTGCAACAGAATGCGGATATGGTGATCGAGCGGGCCCGCACAGCATTTGAATCGGGTGCGCAGCTCATTCTCTTTCCGGAGCTGACCATTTCAGGCTATCCCCCGGAGGATCTGATCCTCAAGGATCACTTCTGTGCCGACTGTGAAGCGCAGTTGAACCGCCTTAAGACGGAACTCCCCACGGAACCTTATATTGTGGTGGGCGCCCCCCTTGTCAGAGCCGGCAGGAAATACAACGCCGCCGTGGTATTCCATGGGGGCCGGATTATCGGCGAATATCACAAAATGCTGCTCCCTAATTATGGCGTCTTTGATGAGGAAAGGCTTTTCCATGAGGGCACCGCTCCCGTTGTGATAGACCTTGGGGGCAAGCGGGCGGCCCTCCATATCTGCGAGGATTCCTGGGATCCAAACGGCGCGGCCGTCGCCATGCTGTCCAACTTGAATGTCGATGTACTGATCAATCTCTCGGCTTCACCCTATCATCGCGGCAAGCTCGATCATCGAATAGCCGTACTGTCGGAAACGGCGCAGAAACTGGGAACCACACTGCTGTATTGCAACATGGTCGGAGGCCAGGATGAGCTGGTTTTCGACGGAGCCAGCATGGTTTTTTCTCCAGACGGGAATCGACTGGCCCGCGCCAAGCAGTTTCAGGAGGACATCCTTTACTTCCATCTGGACGGAGCCCCATCCTCGTTTCGGAAGGAAGCGCCCCTGCCCGCGCTTGACGAAGTGTACGAAGCACTCAAGCTGGGCGTGCGCGACTATGTGGACAAGATCGGTTTTAAACGTGTCGTCGTGGCACTCAGCGGCGGAATCGATTCCGCATTGGTACTGGCCATTGCGGTGGATGCCCTGGGCAGAGATCGCGTGGCTTCGATCACCATGCCATCGCAATTTTCCTCTTCCGGAACCCTGAACGACGCCTGCGAGATGGCACGCATTCTGGACATCGAATTTCACACGCTGCCGATCAAACCGCTGTACGAAGAGTTCGATCATGTGCTGAGCGAAGTCTGGGGAACATCCAAGCAGCCCGGACTGGCCGAAGAAAATCTGCAGGCGCGCATCCGCGGAAACCTGATCATGGCGCTTTCCAATGAATTTGGATGGCTCGTACTTACCACCGGAAACAAGAGTGAAATGGCGATGGGCTACTGCACGATCTATGGTGACATGGCCGGCGGCTTCGCGGTCATCAAGGATGTGCCGAAGACGCTCGTGTTCGACCTCTGCCGCTGGCGAAATGCGCGGGGCGATACGCCGGTTATCCCGCCCAGCATTATTGAGCGCCCGCCATCAGCCGAGCTGCGCGCCGACCAGAAGGATACGGATTCGCTCCCGCCCTACGAGATACTCGATCCCATCCTGCTGGATTACGTGGAAAACGACATGGGCATTGATGGCCTGCTGGCCAAGGGGTATGACGAGGCCCTTGTGCGACGCGTCGTTCATGCCGTTGAATTGAGCGAATACAAGCGCCGGCAGTCGCCCCCCGGAATCAAGATTACACCCAAGTCATTCGATCGCGACCGCCGAATGCCGATTGTCAACCGCTACAGGAACTGAAGCGTTAGAGGTCGAGGAAGTTCTGCAACAGCTTCTTGCCTTCCAGCGTCAGGATGGATTCCGGGTGAAACTGGACTCCGTGAACGGGATATTCCGTGTGCTGAACCCCCATAATTTCGCCCTCGGCCGTCCACGCTGTAATTTCAAGGCAATCAGGAAGGGTTTCCCGCTCAATGATCAGTGAGTGATAGCGGGTGGCGTCGAACGGACTGGGCAGCCCCTTGAATACACTCTTCCCCTCGTGAATCATCGGAGAGGTTTTTCCGTGCATCAGACGGTCGGCCCGAATCACATTACCGCCATAGACATCACCGATTGACTGATGGCCCAGACAGACTCCGAACACGGGAAGGCGCGGCCCGAACTCGCGAATGATGTCGCACGAGATGCCGGCCTCCCTGGGCGTGCAGGGGCCCGGACTCACCAGAATTTTTTCCGGTTTCAACGCCACAGCTTCCTGAACGGTGATCTTGTCGTTGCGGAAGACCTGCATTTGAGCGCCCAGCTCGCCCAGATATTGAACCAGGTTGAAGGTGAACGAATCATAATTATCGATGACCAGAATCATTTTACTCTCCCGCCGTTCGGCTCGCGTGATAGTGCTTCGCCAGGGCGAGCGCCTTCATCATACCGCGCGCCTTGTTGCGCGTTTCCTCGTATTCATTGATCGGAACAGAGTCGGCCACAATCCCGGCACCGGCCTGAACATAGGCCTTGTTCTTATCCAGAATCACCGTGCGGATCGTGATGCAGGAATCAAAATTGCCGTTGTAGTTGAAATAGCCCACGGCGCCGGCATAGGGGCCGCGTTTGCTCTTTTCGTGTTCGGCGATGATTTCCATGGCCCGGATCTTCGGGGCTCCGCTCACCGTGCCTGCCGGGAACGTCACCCGCATCACATCATACTCGTCGTGGTCGTCCGACAGATGTCCCGTCACGTCGGAGACGATATGCATCACATGACTGTAGCGCTCGATCACCATCAGATCCGGAACCTCTACAGAATTAAAATCACAGACCCGTCCGATATCATTGCGGCCGAGGTCCACCAGCATAATATGTTCGGCCAGCTCCTTGGGATCGGCCAGCAGGTCCTTTTCGAAGGCCAGATCCTCTTCGACCGTCACACCGCGCGGTCGGGTGCCGGCAATCGGACGCACCTCCACCCGCTTGTCCTCGCAGCGGACATGAATTTCCGGCGAGGTGCCGACGATCGCGCTCTCCCCCATGTCCAGGCAGAACATGTAGGGTGACGGATTGATCGTCCGCAGGGCGCGATAGACGTCCAGGGAGTCCGTTTCATTCTCCACCTCAAACCGCTGCGAGAGCACCGTCTGAATCACGTCGCCGGCCCGAATGTACTCCTTGGCCTTTTCCACCATGGCCATGTACTCTTCCTTCGTCGTATTCGACTTTGGCTCAAGTGGTTCGGCATCCACGTGTGCATCGATCATCACCCGCTTAATCGGCGTCTGCAGCGCCTCGGTCAGCTCATTGATCTGGGTGACGGCCCGGTCATAGGCCTCGTTCGGGTCATCATCGATATGGGCATTGACGACCACCTTCATCCGGTGCTGGACGCGGTCAAACACGATCAGACCATCCGTGACCATGAACACCATGTCGGGATTGCCGATTTCATCGTTCTCGATTACCGGGACGCGAGGCTCAAACTGGGAGACCACATCATAGCCGAGAAAACCGACGGCGCCGCCGACAAACCGCGGCAGCGACGGATCGTCCAGAACCGGCTTAAACTTGGACATATAGGTTTTCAGGGCATCCAGCGGGTCGGTATCCTCGATCACCCACGGACTTCCATCCATGTGATCGATTTCCACACGGCGGCCATATGCGCGAATGATGGCGCGGGGCGTACCTCCGATGAAGGAATAGCGTCCGATGTGCTCGCCCCCCTCCACACTCTCCAGCAGATAGGTATGCGATGCGTTCTCCTTCTGCCTCAGATAGGTGCGTACACGCTCATATGCCGAAACGGGGGTCTCCTGATCGGCGAGGAGTTCTTCCCATACCGGCACCAGGTTCCCCTTCTTTGCTTGCTCCAGGAAGGTTTGTCTATCGGGTAAAAAGGCCATGGTTTATCTCGTATTTAAAAGGCTGAAGTGTAGCCATTAAACCGGGCATCGCAAATAAAAACGTGACAGGGCGCACATACAGGTGTGAACCGCACGCTGCCTGCTTACTCGCTACGCCTCGTCCTTCATGCGCATCAGGATGTCCATACTGACCTTTTGCATTTCCTGCACCCGCTCCTCGCTGTCCGCTTCGTTGTAGCAGCGGAACTCGGGGGCATTGCCCGAAGGGCGCATGTGCAGCACTTCCGCGCTTTCAAACGTAACCCGCAGCCCGTCCGTCAGATCGACGGATGCCACGGGCCCGAAGACCTCCCCGAAAACGCGATCAATCTCGGACACGTCATCAAAGCGTTCAAGAATCCTGCGGCTCTCCTCGGTCGGGAAGTCCTGAATACGGTCACTGGCGGTAAACCGTTGCGGCAGGTCGGCCAGCAGGGCGGAAATCGGTTTCTTCTCCTGCTCGGACAGGAGAATGATACTGAGCACCGGCAACACGGCATCGCGCGTCGGCAGCGCCCGCAGTTCCTTGGCGCCCACTGGAAAATCACTGTTGGTCAGAAACCCGCCGTTGGCTTCGTAGCCCACCACGCGTTTACTGCCGGCAATCGACGCATCAATCATGGATGCCACGACAAAGGGTGAACCGATTTTTGTGCGGCGTACCTCTTTGAACCACCCGCATTTATCGACGGCCGAATTGCAGCTGACCGGCGTGCTGATGGAATCAGCCTCCAGATATTTCGCGGCAAGAATACCGGCCACATCACCGCGCAGCCACACCCCGTGTTCATCACTGATTAAAGGCCGGTCACTGTCGCCGTCCGTTGAGATAATAGAATCGAAATTGTTTTCCCGGGACCACTCGAGAGCGAGCTCCACATCAGCATCCCGAATCGCTTCCGTATCGACCGGAATAAAGGTGTTGGAAAAGCCCAGCGGGGTGACATCCGCTCCAAGACCGGAAAAGATCTCGATCAGCATATCGCGGCCCACAGCCGAATGCTGATAGATCCCGATCTGCTTGCCCTGCAGGCAGCCATCAGGAAACGTGCGAATATAGCGGCGCACATAGTTGATCCGGGCATCAATGTCTTCTTCCGGCAGATCAAAACCGGCTTCGCCGAATACAGACTCATCCACCTCGACCACCTGCTCGCGGATCTGCTCCTCATCATACTTGAGGATTTCGCCCGTACACTTATTGAACTTGATTCCGTTGCGGTCATCAGGAATGTGGCTTCCGGTCACCATGACCGCCGGACAGCCATTTTCGATGCCGTACAGCGCCACGGCCGGGGACGGGATGCGTCCGCAGTTGACCGGAGTATATCCCATATCGGCAACCGCTTTGGCTACAGCTCCCATGATACGGCCCGTGCTGGGGCGCAGATCGCCCGCAATCGCCACCGATTCGCCCCTTTTTTTCAGTTCGCCGTCTTCTTCAAGATACTGAAGAAACCCCTTGGTATAGGTATAGCAGACCTGATCGGTCATCTCCACGGCCAGCCCGCGAGCACCGCTTGTGCCGAATTTCACGCCGCTCTGCTGCATCAGGTCGTTGATCTTGATTTTCATACACACTCCACGTTCAGCTCGCTGATGACCGCGAGTTTCTCTATTCGTCTATGTTTACCAGCCGGCCGGGGTTGTCCAGATCAATACGGCGGTAGTAGCAGTTGCGCGGCTCGCCTTTTTTGTTCTTCGTGTGGCAGATACCGCCGCGATTGGGGCGCACGATGAACAGCAGCGAATTCTGCTCGCAGTTGACATAGGCCTCCAGCAGTTCAAAGGTTTCCCCCGAAGTCAGCCCCTTGACCCACAGCTCCTGCCGCGACGAGCTCCACAGCACCAGCATCCTGCGCTTCAGCGACTCCTCGAAGGCCAGCTGATTGATGTAGGCCACAAGAATAACTTCCTTGGTGTCCGCATTCTGCACTGCGACGGGAATAATTCCCTTCGTACCTTCAACCGCCTTCTCCAGCTTGTTCCAATCCAGGGCGAGTTCCAGCCCCTCTTCCAGTTCCTTACTCATAGTCGCACCTCAATGTTCTTTGATTTCATATATTCCTTCACTTCGCGAATAGTGAACTCGCCAAAGTGGAAAATGGAGGCCGCCAGTACGGCATCGGCCTTGCCCAGCGTGACGGCATCAACCATATGGTCGAGTGTACCGGCGCCGCCGGAGGCAATCACCGGTACATTAACGGACTCTGAGATTGTGCGCGTTAATTCCAGATCATAACCGTCTTTGGTGCCATCGGCATCCATGCTGGTCAGGAGGATCTCCCCCGCCCCGCGCTTTGTCCCCTCGACCGCCCATTCAACGGCATCCAGCTCGGTCGGATTGCGGCCGCCATGGGTATAGACCCCCCAGGTTCCGTCACCCTTGCGCCGCGCATCAATCGCCAGCACGGTGCATTGCGAGCCGAACATGTCCGAACATTCGTTCAGAATATCAGGATTGTGGATGGCCGCCGTATTGAACGAAACCTTGTCCGCGCCGGCATTGAGCATGCGCCGCACATCCGCGGAGGTACGAATGCCGCCGCCGACCGTGAGCGGCATAAAGACCTGTTCGGCACAGCGGCGCACGATGTCGACCATCGTCTCGCGCCCGTCACTCGATGCCGTGATATCGAGAAAGGTGAGCTCGTCCGCACCCTGTTCTTCATAGGCCTTGGCACACTCGACGGGATCACCGGCATCGCGCAGATCCACAAAGTTTACGCCCTTTACGACCCGCCCGCCGGTCACATCGAGACAGGGTATGATTCGTTTCGCCAGCATCTATCCATCCTTCTGAAAAATTGACAAAGCGGCATCATACACATTCCTGACCGGCACGCCACCCTCCGCGGCGCATTTCCTGCAATCCTCGATTTCCGGAGAAGCGGTCACCACCTCGCCCTTGCGCCGGCCGATCTTCATACGGACCACACCGAACGGTGTTTCGATCTGCTCGAAGCTGCGATCCAGCACGACCCGTTTACTCAGGCGCTCCCGAATGCCGAAGGTCGTTGATTCGCGGAAAATAAGATCCAGCATCCGTTCCCGATCCTCCGGCAGGCACAGCACGGTCAGCAGGATGCCCGTCCGCTGTTTTTTCATCGAAACGGGCGCCGTGAAAACATCGAGCGCGCCGGCCTCCACCAACTGATCGAACAGACACCCGATCAATTCCGGCGTGGTGTCATCCAGGTTGCATTCCAGTACGAGAACTTCATCGGCCGATTGATTTTCAGCCAGCTCATAAAGCGTGGCGCGCAGCAGGTTTGGCCGATGCCGAAGCTGGCGATGTCCGAAACTGTAACTCATGTTCACCGATGTACTGCCGGAAGGCGGCATACCGGTTTTCCGCCAAACCGAGAGGAGTGCCGCGCCGGTCGGCGTCACCAGCTCGAATGGTTCGTCAACCTGATCCACCGGAATGCCTTCCAGCAGGCGCAGGGTGGCCGGCGCCGGATTCGGGTAGGTTCCATGGGCACATTCAATGGTTCCATGCCCCTGCGGCAGGCTCCGGATCGACACCGCATCCACGCCAAGCTTATTCAAGGCAAGACAGCAGCCGACAATATCAATGATGGAATCCATGGCGCCCACTTCGTGGAAGTGGATTTTTTCGATGTCGATGTTATGAATGGCCGCCTCGGCTTCCCCGATGCGCTGAAATACGGTGGACGCCATAGCTATAACATCGGCAGGCAGGTCGCTGGAGCCGATCAGTTTGAGAATCGTGCTCAGGTGCCGCCCATGTTCGTGATGATGTTCGCCATGGTGGTGCGGATGGTGATGATGATCATGAACCTCCACCCGGGCCCGCACCCCGCTCATGCCCTGCTCAACCACATCATCGGCCACGATCTCGAAGGGATCCACCTGCAGGGATTTAAGCTCCTCGTTCAGCTCCTGAACCGGGACACCCAACCCGATCAGCGCTCCAAGAATCATATCCCCGCTCGCGCCGCCGATGCTTTCAAAATGCAAGACTCGTTTATTCATAATACCCCGGAGCATGACAGGTTTTCAGCCGTGCGCCAAGGCGCCAAAAACGAAAGAAGGCACGCCCTGGAACGGCGCGCTTTCAGTCTACCCAACGCCAAAACAACTATCTATTCTGCAGGATCGGGAGCCCGCACAACGCGGAATCCGAGTTCATCATAGAAGTCATAAGTGGGGCTTGCGTTACCTCGCCCGTAAACATGGCAATAATATGAAAGCGAGTTGAAGGCTCCTCCGCGCGCGACACGATACGTTCCCGCACCAGGCCCTTTGGGATTGTCTCGCCCGGAAACTGCATAATAGCCTGCGTCGTACCAATCCCAGCACCACTCGTAAACATTGCCGGCCATGTCATATAAACCATAACTGTTGGCTGCAAAGTCGCCGACTGGACTGGTATAGGGAAAAGCACCTACCGCATACGTCGGGTGATACGTGGAGTCGGTATACGTCGTAGCATCATGAGGCGCGTGTGTGTTAGCCATGTAGTTTGCATTTCCGTGCAGAATAAGTCCATCCCAGGGGAACCATCTCCCGTCTACACCCGCCTGTGCCGCCCATTCCCACTCCGCCTCGGTGGGCAGGCGATAGCCGTTTGCATCCCAATCGCAGGTAAGATCTGCTGATGGATTCGCGGGAATGCCGGCTCGGTAGACGTTGCCGATCAGCTCATAACATGGGGTGCGCCCTTCCCTTTCGCTCAGAGCATTGCACCATTTGACCGCTTCATACCACGTAATGTAGTACGCTGGATGATTGGTGCCCTTCCCCGCCGCATCATAGATATCGATATCGTATCCATGATCCGAGGCCCATGAGGCGGCCGTATCCCACTCCGCCTTGGTCACTTCATACTTCCCCATTTCAAAAGCATTGATATCCACCGGATGTTCAGTGGTTGCATCATCCCATATCCATAGATAATCACCCATGTAGTATGTACCGGATGGAATTGAAGCTAATTCAATAAAAGGAGGCAGCGCGGGGGGAGTGGTGTTGGTATTGATGTTCGCCGCCACCCTGTAAAAACAGGCCGGATCAGCCACCGGAACCCAACAGGTGATCGAGCCCAATCCATTCGTCGGAATATCATCCAATGCCCCGCCGGCCGGAGTCCAGCCTGCACTGAGGTCGGTAGACCGCATCACATAATAGTTGGTGGCATTTTCAATCTCGTTGAAAACCAACTGCCCGGATGTTCTGTCAAACGAGCTGATGACCAGGCTGGTCTGTCCCAACGCAGACAGAACGATCCCCACAGCTACTGAACACAGTACGATTAAACCCTTTTTCATCTTACACTCCCCTGTTTGTTCAAGCCACTTTATATAAGCACACATGAATAACATTCCATTAGAATAAAACAAGAATTTTGTAAAAGGACGCGAAACTGATAAGGCTATCATGTCAACCACGGTTCATACGAATGCCAACCCTCTCAGCCGAAATGAACCAGACCGGCCTCGCGCAGACTGATGAAGTCCGTATCGGCATGCTGTCTGCGGTGTCCGACGACAATGTGATCCAGCACCTTGATACCCATCAGCTCGCCGGCACTGATCAGCTGCCGGGTGACCTTGATATCCTCTGCCGACGGCGTCGGATCCCCGGACGGATGATTGTGCGCCAGAATGATTGCGGCACATGCGTGATGAACTGCCATTTTAAAGAGCTCGCGCGGATGCACCAGACTGCTGTTCAGCGTTCCTTCACTGATCTGCTGCGGCTCACCCATCAGGCGGTTCTTGGTATCGAGCATGAGCGCCCAGAACACTTCATGCTGAAGCAGGCGTGCACGCTCGCGCAATACAGTTGCCGCCTGTTCGGGGGTAGTGATCAACGGATTGGAACCCACACTCTCCCGCGTCAGACGCTGTGCGAGCTCCATCGCGGCCTTGATCATCTGCGCCTTGACCGGCCCGATGCTTTCAATCCTTTGCAGATCCTTAACCGAAGCCCTCGCCATGGCCGTCAATGACCCGAAGGCGGACAGGAGACGCTGGGCAACCTCGACGACGTTCACCCCGCTCGACCCGGTCCGAAGGAGGAGCGCCAGCAAGACGGCATCGGAGACGTTTTCGGCTCCAACGCGTTCGAATTCTTCTCTGGGGCGCAACCGGGCCGGCATGTCGCATACGCGCAGCACCTGCCGATTTATCCCATACGGATTGGCTGTATCTTTTATTTTATTCGACATACTTTATAAGTACATCGATATACAGAAATGGTCACGAAAAATGCAGCTTATTTTCCGGTCGAACCAAAACCGCCGGCGCCTCGGGTGGTATCGGAGAGGTCATCCGTCATTTCATAGTAGATCGGGGAGCAGTCGCAGGCCACCACCTGAAAGAGGCGCTGCCCTTTTTCAGCCGTATAGGCAAAATCCTTGATGTTGTCGCACATGGCAATCAGCTCACCGCGATAGCCACCGTCAATCAGGCCAATGGAGTTGGCCATGCGCAGCGGCGTTTTGGAGATACTCGAACGGGGCATGAGGAAATAGGCGCGGCCGTCCTCCGGCTCACAGGCAATACCCAGATGGATGGCCAGGGTCTGCCCCGGATGGATGGTTACCTCTTCGAGCACGTACAGATCAAGGCCCGCGTCCCCCTCGTGGAAATGACCGTGATCGGAATAGATTTCGCGTGCGGTTTCGTTCAGCGGTTTTATTTTCAGATGCATCGTATAGTTCCTGTCTTGAGTTGTTTTAAAAGAGGGAATCATAGTAGCCTCATCCATGCTTAACAACAAGGAGTAGATGGATGTTGAAGTTGGCGATTTTCGGATCGGGATCAGGTACAAACTGCCAGGCGATCATCGATGCCGTGGAAGCGGGCACGCTGAACGCGGAGATTAAATGCGTTTTGTCTGATGTTGAGGATGCCTATATTCTCGAGCGCGCCCGCAATCACAGCATTCCGGCCATCTATTTTGACTGTGCCCCGTTCAGGACCAAGCTCGATGGCGAAGGCGAACAGAAGGTGCTGGCGATTCTTCAGGAACACGGTGTCGACTTCATCGCGCTGGCGGGATTCATGCGGATCGTGAAAGACGGCCTGCTCAATGCCTTTGCCGGGCGAATCATCAACATTCACCCGTCGCTCCTGCCAAGCTTTCCGGGGCTCGACGGCGGGAAGCAGGCGTTTGATTATGGCGTCAAGTTTGCCGGATGCACGGTTCATTTCGTGGATGCAAACGTCGATACCGGTGCGATCATCAACCAGAAATGCGTCGCCATCGAAGATTCCGATACGCTGGACACTCTCATGGAAAAGATCCACGCGCAGGAACACATCGCCTATCCGGAAGCCCTTCAATGGATAGCAGAAGAGCGCATACAGCTGGACGGCCGGCGCATCACCATCAAGTAGATGCCTTATGACAAATCCGTTTACATTGGGATGGAGAGAATGGTGCGCGTTACCGGAACTCGGAATACCCGCCATCAAGGCCAAGGTGGACACCGGCGCAAAAACGTCTGCACTGCACACCTTCCGGATTGAACCGTTTTCCTCCAACGGGATTGATTATGTCCGGTTCTGGGTGCATCCGCTTCAACGGAATGAAACGCTGGTTCGCGAATGTGCTGCACCCATCAAGGACGAGCGGGTTGTCAGCGATTCCGGGGGGCACAAAGAGATGCGCTATATTATTGAAACACCGGTGCGGATCGGAGATAAGCTCTGGCCCATCGAGATGTCGCTGACCAACCGGGACACCATGCGCTTCCGCATGCTGCTCGGCCGCCGTGCCATGCAAGAAGGTGTTTTGGTGGATCCTTCCTCGTCCTATGTCAATGGCCGGCTAAGAGCCAAACACCTCTATGACCTGATTTGATTTACGGGAGACAGACGAATGAAGATTGCCATTTTATCGAGAAACCCCAAGCTCTATTCGACCCGGCGCCTTAAGGAGGCCGCCGAGGAGCGCGGGCATGAAATCCAGATCATTGATGTATTACGCGCGTACATGAATATCGCATCGCATAATCCCACCATCCACTACAAGGGGGAGCCGTTGCTGGGGTTCGACGCCGTTATTCCGCGGATCGGGGCATCCGTCACGTTCTATGGCGCAGCCGTGCTCCGGCAGTTTGAAATGATGGGGGTTTATCCGCTGAACGAATCGGTGGCCATCACCCGCTCACGCGATAAGCTTCGCTCGCTGCAGCTGCTCTCGCGAAAAGGCATCGGCCTGCCGGTCACCGGATTTGCCCGGAAACCGGACGATATCAAAGATGTGATTAAAATGGTCGGCGGTGCGCCGCTGGTGGTCAAACTGCTCGAGGGCACGCAGGGCATCGGGGTTGTACTGGCCGAAACGCAGAAGGCCGCGGAAAGCGTGATCGAAGGGTTCATGGGCGTGAAAGCCAACATTCTGGTGCAGGAATACATCAAGGAGGCCAAAGGCGCCGACATACGCTGCCTGGTGATCGGCGGCAAGGTGGTGGCCTCGATGCAGCGCAAGGCCCCCCCGGGGGAATTCCGATCCAACCTGCATCGCGGCGGAACAGCATCCCTGATTAAAATCACCCCGGAAGAGCGGTCAACAGCCGTGCGTGCCGCAAAAATCATGGGACTTAACGTGGCCGGGGTTGATCTGCTGCGTTCCAATCACGGCCCCGTGGTGATGGAGGTGAATTCCAGCCCCGGGCTCGAAGGTATTGAGACGGCCACGGGCAAGGATATCGCCGGTCAAATCGTTGAGTATATCGAAAAGAATGCAAAGGTGGGTAAAACCAAAACCAGGGGGCAGGGCTGAACCATGCAACCGCCCCTGACCATCGGCGGCGAACGCGTTGAAGCGGGATCGCGCACGACCATTCACCTCCCCCTCCCTGTCCTGTATACGCATTCGCCGACGACCATGCCGATCCATGTTGTGCATGGTCGCCAGCCCGGATCCAGCCTGCTCGTGACTTCCGCGCTTCATGGCGACGAGCTCAACGGGATTGAAATTCTTCGCCGGCTGCAATCCAACAAATCGCTTAACCGCATGAAGGGCACGCTGATTCTGATTCCGGTGGTCAATGTCTTCGGGTTTGTAGGACAATCCCGCTACCTGCCCGACCGGCGCGACCTCAACCGCTCGTTTCCCGGATCATCCAGGGGCTCTCTGGCCGCACGGTTGGCCAACCTCCTGACCACGGAAATCCTGCCGCACTCCTCCCACATGATTGATCTGCACACGGGAGCCATCGGTCGCGAAAACCTGCCGCAGATCCGGGGCTGCTTCAATGGGAACCAGGATCTGATGGATATGGCGAAGGCGTTCAACACCCCCGTCATACTCGACCTTGGGCTGCGCCCCGGCACGTTCCGGGAAGCCGGGCATAAACACAACATTCCCAGTCTCGTCTATGAAGCCGGCGAAGCGCTTCGTTTCGACGAGGTATCCATCCGGGCCGGTGTCGCCGGCATCCTCAACGTCATGTCGCATCTGGGCATGATCCGAAAGCGCATCGCCACGAAAGGCCACCAACCCATTATTGCTAAAAGCACCCAATGGATCCGCGCGTCCCAAAGCGGCGTGGTTCGCTCTTTGGTAAGTCTGGGTGAAGAGGTTTCCGCAGGGCAGACCATCGCATACATCAGCGATCCGTTTGGTGAAAATGAAGAAGCGCTTATCAGTACCACTTCAGGCATCGTGATTGGACGCAGTCGCCTGCCGTTGGTGCACGAAGGGGAAGCCGTCTCACATATTGCCCGGTTTTCGGAACCGACGGAAGCGGCGGAAAGCATTGAAAACTTCCAGGATGCCTTTGATCCGGTCACGGGCACATCGGACAGCGAAGACCCGCCCCTGGTCTAAACCAGCAGATCATCCTCTTCCGGTTCATGGTGACGTTCTTTCAGCTGAACCGGATCCCATCCGAAGTGGCTGAGTACAAATGAAATCAGGCGGGTGGCAAACAGGATACCGCCGCCAATGCAGAGCAGCGCGATCACCGGATAGTTTTCATAGGCCTGACTGAACTCATTCTTGAGCGCGCCGCCCACAATAATCAACAGCATGAGCGGTGTGACAAATCGTATGACATAGTCCCAAACCGCCGGAAGCTTTACACTTGATACGCTGTCGACATGCCTGCGCATGACGCTCGCCTTCAGGATCCAGCCCACCAGCAGGCATTCAAGGATACCGCCGATGATCAGTGCGTAGTTGTTGATGAAATGGTCGACGATATCGAGAATAAACAGTCCGGCCCGCGTACAGAAGACAACGCTGCCCAGCAGGCCGATTCCGCAGATGATCGAGGTGGCCTTCTTGCGGGACATCTTGAACTTGTCGCAAATCGAGCAGGAGAAGGCTTCGGTCAGGGAGATGGCCGAAGAGAGGCCGGCGACAATGAGGACAAGGAAGAAGAGCGCACCGAAGATGCGGTTACCGGCCGGCAGCTGATTGATGGCCTCCGGATAGACCACGAAAGCGAGCCCCGGACCACCTGTAATTGCCTCGGAAAAATCAACGCCTTTGGCCTGGGCCATGTAACCGATTGTCCCGAAAACGGCAAAGCCGGTAATAAAGGAGTATAGGCAGTTGAGCACGCAGGTGGTCAGCGCATTTCCCACGATATCGGTTTTCTTCGGCAGATAGCTCGCATAGGTGATCATGATCCCGAATCCCAGCGACAGGGTGAAGAAAATCTGCCCGAAGGCGGCCACCCAGACCGCGCGTCCCGAGTCGGTCGCGAGACTGATCTTGGAAAAATCGCAGTAGAGATAATTCTCCCTGATCGCTTTTAGCGCACCCGGCAGTTGCAGGGACCAACCCACCAGCACGAGGGTCATCACAAACAGCAGCGGCATGAAGATCATGCTGGCTTTCTCAATGCCGTGGTGAACTTCGCGATAACAGATAAACCAGACGATCAGCCAGGTTAACACCGTGGAACCCAGAATGGGCCAGCGGATGCCGGCGAGCTCGAACGGTCCACCGCTGGTCTGCAGGAATTCGCCCATAAAGAAGGCGCCGGTATCACTCCCCCATGAAAGGTCGAGAGAGAAGCAGAAATAGTTCATGCACCAGCCGATGACGGCGGCGTAAAACAGGTTTATGCCGAAAAAGGCAACGACCGGCATCCACCACCCCAGCGGTTCCCAGAGGGGATTGACCCGCGCAAAGGCGAGCGGCGGAGAGGATTTTTCACGGTGGCCTAGCGCATATTCGAGAATCATCAGCGGAACACCGGCAACCACAAGCGCTACCACGTAGGGAACCAGAAAAGCGCCTCCGCCATTTTCATAAGCCATGTAGCCAAAACGCCAGATATTGCCCAGCCCGACCGCCGAACCAATCGCGGCCAGCAGGAATCCGACCTTGCTGCCCCATACACTCCGCTTAGCCATAATCGTTACGTGCTAGTTGCGATGCCGGAAGGTGATGCGTCCTTTTTCCAGATCATAGGGCGAAATCTCAACCGTAACCCGGTCGCCTACGGCAATACGGATAAAGTGCTTGCGCATTTTACCGGAAATGTGCGCCAGGATTTCGTGTCCGTTTTCCAACTCAACCCGGTACATGGTCGCCGGCAGCACCTTTTTCACCACGCCTTCAGCTTCGATTACATCTTCTTTTGCCATACCTGCTCCTTCCAAAAAATGAAAGGAGCATGCTACACGGTTGGAAAGGCTTTGCAACCCTAACTGTTACCGCATTACTGCGATACCAATGCATTTCGTTTTTCAATCAGCAGATCGACAATCGCCGGGTCGGCCAGGGTTGAGATGTCCCCCAGGCTGTCGCTTTCCTGACTGGCAATCTTGCGCAGTATTCGGCGCATGATCTTACCGGAGCGCGTCTTCGGCAGGCCGGGAACAATCAGGATCTGGTCGGGCACGGCAATGGGGCCGATATGCGTCCGGACCTCGTTGCGCAATTCACCGATCAGTTCGGCATCGGCGTCAAATCCATCTTTAATGATCACGTAGGCAAAAATACCCTGTCCCTTGATTTCATGCGGGAAGCCGACCACAGCCGCTTCAGCACAACCTGGATGACTGACCAGTGCACTTTCCACTTCTGCCGTCCCCATCCGATGGCCTGACACATTGAGCACATCATCGACTCGGCCTGTGATCCAGTAGTAGCCATCTTCGTCCCGGCGGCAGCCATCGCCCGTGAAGTAATATCCGGGAAATGGATCGAGGTAGGTCTGCGCGAAACGCACATGGTCGCCCTGAATGGTTCGCGCCATCGATGGCCATGGGCGTTTGATCGCCAGCAAGCCCGACACCCCATTGCCTTCCAGCTCATGGCCCTGTTCATCCAGCAGCACCGGTTCAATGCCGAAGAATGGGAAGGTCGCCGATCCCGGCTTAGTGCTGGTGGCACCGGGAATGGGCGTAATCATAATCCCGCCGGTTTCGGTCTGCCACCAGGTATCGACAATGTTGCACCGGCCTTCACCCACCACATTGTAGTACCATTGCCAGCTTTCCGGATTAATCGGCTCGCCCACGGAACCCAGCACCCGCAAACTCGACCGATCATACTTCTTCACGAATTCGTCGCCCATACGGGCAATGGCGCGGATCGCGGTCGGTGCAGTATAGAACTGGGTGATTTTCAGCCTTTCCACCATGTCCCAGTAGCGCCCCGCATCCGGGTAGGTCGGAATCGATTCAAACATGACCGTGGTGGCCCCGTTGGCCAGTGGCCCATAGACCACATAGCTGTGCCCGGTGATCCAGCCGATATCCGCCACGCAGGCAAAGATATCGTCGTCGCGATAGTCGAACACATAGCGATGGGTCAGCATGGCATATAGCAGGTATCCGGCGCTCGTATGGGAAATCCCCTTCGGTTTTCCGGTGGAACCGGACGTGTAAAGCAGGAACAGAGTTTCTTCGCTGTCCATATGCTCGACCGGGCAATAGGGCCGCTCGTTCTTCATCGCCTCGCCCAGATCGATATCGCGCGGCTCGTAGAACGGAACCTTGCTTCCCGTATGCCGGATCATGAAGACATGCTGAACCGTCGGGCAGGCCATGACCGCTTCGTCCACAGGACGTTTGAGCGGAATAATCTTCCGGCCCCGGCGGCCTTCATCCGCTGTAATGACGGCTTTGCAGCGTGCATCCTGGATGCGGTCCCGCAAGGCTTCGGCACTGAAGCCGGCAAAAACCACGCTGTGAACCGCTCCGATACGCGCACACGCCAACATGGCAAATGCCGCTTCGGGTATCATCGGCATATAGATCGCCACCCGGTCTCCCTTGCGAATTCCGTTGTGGCGAAGCACGTTGGCCAGCCGACAGACTTCGCGCTGCAGCTCGCGATACGTGATGCGACGCACATCCCCCGGCTCATCGCCTTCCCACAGAATGGCGACCTTGTCGCTTTTATCTTTGAGGTGACGGTCTACACAATTATAGCAGACATTGAGCTTTCCGCCGAGAAACCAGGCAGACATCGCCTGGGTCATATCGCAATCGCTCACCTGGGAAAACTCGTGAAACCATTGAAGGTTGTTCCGGGCCTGTTCGGCCCAAAAACCGTCGGAATCATCCAAACTGCGCCGATACATTTCCTGATAGCTGTCCATATCAGGGAAAAAGGCTCCGTCACTAACCCGTTTCGGGGGATCAAAGATTAACTCAGCACTGTTTTCATCGGCCATGACCATATACCTCCGTTTTAAAAACAAAAATACATTATAGGAATGGTCATCTTTTGTGTAAACAGTTTCTTTGTTTGATTATTAAACGTGCAGGCGGAGATGCTTATACGCGTTTGATCACAACCGGAAAGCACGCAGAAAGAGACTACCTCCGCGGACATCACCCGCCGCGGGAAGAAAACGGAGCCCGCGATCAGATTGCATTGAGGCTACGCGCCGTCTCCCCCCGGAGGAAGAATCACTCGCCTTCACCACGCAACGGAATATTGCGCTTGTACAGATTGATGTATCGCTGGATCCGCGTAACAAGATCTTTCTGCTTGTTCGACTTGGCAACCTTAAGCGATTTCTTGGCCCACTCCATGGCCTCGGTGAAGTGCTGGAGCTCGGCGTATGCCGCGCTGATGAGCACCAGGGTCAAGGCATCATTCTGTCCGGTGATATCCAGTAGCTTCTGGGCAAACTCAAGGGCCTCATGGCCATTGCGCTCATCCGGATTTTCGTCGGTGGCCAGAACCAGGATCAGTTCGCGAAGCGCAGCCGTATCGCGGGGATTGACGTGGAGCTTCTTGCGGGCCCGCTCGCTCTTCGAAGCATTCTCGACGGACTCCATATTGTAATCCATGTCATCCAGGGCGCTGTGCTCAAGATCGATAGGAATGCCTTCTTCATCAAATTTTTTCTGAAGGAAGGGCTTATCGATGGCATTGGCATAGGCCTCTTCCGGCGTAATGACGCCGCGTTTGACGAGGCTGAGCAGGTCATCGGCAAAGGTGCACATCCCCACATTCCGGCCGGTCTGCATGAGGGAAGGAATCTGATGCGTCTTCCCTTCGCGAATATTCGCCGCAACCGCCGGCGTTACCACCAGGATTTCGGCCGAGGCAATACGTCCCCCGCCGATCCGTTTGCAGAGCGTCTGGGCAATAACCCCTTTCAACGCATCGGCCAGCATGGTTCGGATCTGGTTCTGCCGGTCGGCCGGGAACTTATCAATAATGCGGTCCACGGTAGTTGCCGCCGTATTGGTGTGCAGCGTACCAAACACGAGGTGACCGGTTTCTGCCGTTTCAATGGCGATTTCCATGGTTTCAAGGTCGCGCATTTCACCAACCAGCACGATATCCGGATCTTCACGCAAGGCCGCGCGCAACGCGTTGGCAAAACTCTTGGTGTGCACATGCACTTCGCGCTGATTGACCAGACAGCCGAGCGAGCGGTGCTTGAATTCGATCGGGTCCTCAATGGTGATGAGGTGCTGCCGGCGCGTGCGGTTGATCAAATCAACCATGGCTGCCAGCGTAGTCGACTTACCGCTGCCGGTCGGACCGGTGACAATAACCAACCCCTTGTTCAGGAAACAGAATGAGCGGATTCCCTCGGGAATATTGAGTTCTTCAAACGTCGGAATTCGGGAAGGAATCTGACGCATGACGCACCCGATCCCCTCGTGATCGAGAAAGATGTTAACACGAAAACGGGCGGCTCCCGGCAGCTCATAGGCAAAGTCGGTATCCCACGTAGCCTCCAACTCCTCAATATTGCGCTCCGGAGCAAACGCGTAGATAATATCTCTAAGCTCCTCATCAGTAAGCTTTTCCGTACCCCGTTGAAACTGCATCTCACCGTCGATACGGAAGCAGGGCTGGTGATTTGTCGACAGGTGGATGTCACTCGCACCCTTCTCAAGCATCTCTTCAAGGAGTTCGTCTATTTTATTCATGAGCACCTCTTGGTTGGAGAGGATTGTAGCAACTACAATGCCATTTTATAAATAACATTAAAGAATCACGCTATTTCCCCTGTCCGACACCCTCCCGGATGGTCCGGCTGAGGGCCCGCCAGTCGATTGGCTTGGACATATATGCCATATGCCCCAGACTCGAAAGATCCTCGCCTTCAACCTTTTCCATGTAGCCACTGCACAGAATGGAGGGCATTCCGCTGCGAACCGCTATAGCTTCCTTGATGAGCTCATGTCCGTTCATCTCCGGCATGCTGTAGTCAGTCACCAGCACATCAAAGCTCTCAGGATCCATCTTAAAGGTTTCAATTGCGCGACGGCCGTTGGTAGCGGTTACGACTTCGTATCCGAAGGACTCGAGGATTTCACGCCCCATCGACAGGATGGTCTGGTCGTCATCAACAAAGAGGATACGCCCCTGTCCCTTTTCCTCGGCGTTATCGGCATTGGCCTTCCCTGAACCGGCGGCCACGGCCCCGGCTCCTTCCACGATCAGCGGAAAATAAAGTTTAAAGGTGGTGCCGCGCCCTTCCTCACTATCTACCGTTATCGCACCGCGATGCTTCCGGACGATACCGTGTACAATGGAAAGCCCGAAACCGGTTCCCTCGCCCGCCTTTTTCGTGGTGAAATACGGCTCGAAAATACGTTCCTGAATCTCCGGCGACATGCCGCATCCGGTGTCGCTGACCGTGAGGCAGGCATAAGGTCCAACCGGCAGGTCGATCGCCTGCGAGATCAAATCCTCTTCCGAAACGGCCACCTTGCGGAGCGTTACGGTAACCGTACCCGGTGTGTCTTTCCCCAAGGCGTGTACCGCGTTGGTGCACAGATTAACGATGACCTGCTGCAGCTGGGTCGTATCGCCGTGCACCGCACCACAGTCCGGATCAATCTCCTTCACGAGAGAGATGTTTTTCTTCATGGTGGTCTGCACCAGGCTGAGCGAATCCTCGATGATAGGCTGGAGCTCCAGGGAATGAAACTGCTGCTCCTCCTGCCGGCTGAACGTTAATATCTGGCGTACGAGCTTGGCGGCACGGTCTCCGGCCTTCAGGATTTCCTCGAGATATTTATAGGTCTTGCTGTCTTCCTCAACCGTGTTAAGGCAGAGGGCCACATATCCCAGAATCGCGGTCAGGATATTGTTGAAATCGTGGGACACGCCGCCGGCGAGTTCCCCGACGGCATTCATTTTCTGCTGCTGGCGCAGATGCTTTTCTATCGCCATTTCATCTGTGATATCGCGGCTTATTTCCACAAAGTTCACAACGTCGCCATCACCGTTGCGAATGGGATAGATGACGCCGTCCACATGGTAGATTTCGCCGTTCTTTCTGCGGTTTGTGAAGCGGCCTTCCCACGTTTTTCCTGCTGAAATGGTTTCCCACAACTCCTTGTAAAAGACATCGTCGTGCTGGCCGCTCTGCAAAAGAGAGGGGTCCTGCCCGATGACCTCGCTGGAGGAATAACCTGAAAGCGCCTCAAAAGCTGAATTCACATAGAGGATGGCTCCGTCCACATCAGAAATCATGATTGATTCGGTAGACTGCTCAACCGCCACGGCCAGCCGGCGCATCTCCTGCTCCATCTCTATGCGCTTGGTAAGATCCCGGCTGATACCGATCATTCCGGATGACCCCGCTGAAGACTCGAGGTAGGGTATCTTGACGGTGTTGAGGTATCGCTTGCCGCCGTCGGCGCTGTCCACCCACCCTTCCGACTCAAGGGTTTGGCCATTCGCCAGTACCCGCAGATCCTCCATGTGCGACTCCTGCGTGCGATCAGCAGGCAGTACGTCGGAAACCGAGCGGCCATAGATCTCCTCCGGCTCCTTGCCCACATGGGCCGCATACGCCTTGTTGCACCCCAGATACAACCCCCGGTTGTCTTTCACGTAGATGGGGTCGGGAATTGAGTCGATCAGGCAATGCATCAGGGCCTGCTGCTCCACCAGCCGCCGCCCCACCTGAATCCGGGCCAGCAGCTCTCCGCTGTCAAACGGCTTCTTGATAAAGTCGTCGGCCCCGGCCGCAAAACCTTCAAGGACGTCTTCCTTGTCCGTCTTGGCCGTCAGCAGAATAACATAAATCGGGAGCGGGCTGTCGAGATCCCGGATCTTGCGGCACAGCTCGACCCCGCTGAGCCCCGGCATCATCCAGTCGACCAGCGCCAGCTTGGGCGGATCGTCCTGCTGGATAATCTCCCAGGCGACGTCCCCGTTTTCGGCAACCACAGCCTCGTAGCCGGCCTTGACCAGGGTCTTTTTAAGCAGGGTCCTGGAAAACGCATTGTCTTCAGCAATCAGAATCTTCATGAACAATTCTCCACAAGGGCCGGCCGAACCAGACAACAGATTTATACCAGGCCTCGTTTTCGCATGGTTGCAGATAGGTCTAGTTGATTCAATTTATTTCACAGCCAAGCCCTGAACAAAAAAGCACCGACAACAAACGTCTGTCGGTGCGTACATCTACAGAAGCAGAGGATTCAGACTAGCTGTACATGTGGTCGGTGTCGTCAATGACTTCCTTTACCTCCGGAACGCGTTCCTTAAGCAGAGCCTCGATCCCGTTCTTCATGGTCATACGGGCACCGGGGCATCCCTTGCAACCGCCTTCCAACTCAATAAAAACGACTCCATTCTCCACCTTGGTGACGGCTCCACCCCCGCCATGGGAGGCCAGCGCCGGCGAGATTTCCTCGTCCATAACGGTGTTGACTGCATCCAGAATTTCCTGATCGGTCATGATATCATCCTTTTGTTTCGCGTGAAATTGACTTCGTCTTTATTTACCCGTACTACTTTTCCCCATCTTTCACAAGCACAGGACAGGCATTTCATGACCCAACACCTACTCAACATATTCAAAGGCGCCCTGATGGGTGCAGCAAACGTTATTCCCGGCGTATCCGGCGGAACCATGGCGCTGCTGACCGGCATCTTTGAACGACTTATCAATGCAATCAAAGCCTTCGATCTGAGGGCCCTTAAGCTCGCTGCGAAATTCCGGTTCAAGGAACTGTTTCTTCACATCGACCTGCCTTTCCTCTGTGCGGTCGGCATCGGCGTACTGGTCAGCATCCTCAGCTTTGCCCGTCTGCTCGAATATCTATTCGAACATCACGCGCTCTACGTATGGTCATTCTTCTTCGGTCTGATTCTTGCCTCCGTTTATTTCGTCAGTAAAAAAATCAGCCGCGCCCGCCTGTCGGTTATCCTGCTGTATGTCCTGGGTATCGCTATTGCCGCCGGCATCGCCTTCCTCGAGCCCGCCGAAGAAAACACATCGATCCCCTACCTGCTGCTCTGCGGCGCCGTCGCCATGTGCAGCATGATCCTGCCGGGGCTCTCCGGCTCCTATGTCCTGCTGCTCATGGGCAACTATGAGCTGGTCATGATCAAGGCGGTGAACACCTTCGACCTCGGCATACTCATCCCCGTCGCCATCGGCGCCGTCGCCGGCCTGGCCGCCTTCGCCCGTCTGCTCTCTTGGATCTTCAGGAAATTCCACGACCAGACCATCGCCCTGCTCTCCGGCTTTATCTTCGGCTCCCTCGCCATCCTCTGGCCATGGAAGGACGCGATCCTGCAAACATTCCGGAAAGGTGAAGAGATCAAGGAAAAGGTGGTGGGTTACGACTATAACCTCCCTGAGATGAACGCCGAAACCTTCATTGCCGTCGCGATCATGCTCGCGGGCGTCGCCGCCATCGCCCTCGTGGAGACCATGGCCGGGAAGCTCAAGAGCGACTAGCGCCCGATGTGGGCATCGGGCCTACAACTCAACCCTGTAGGCCGGGTGCCCTCACCCGGCGATCATGCACCGCTCTAAACCTTCAGCATCTTATCGGCGCGGTAGGACGAACGCACCAGCGGACCCGACGCAACGGCATCAAAGCCGATTCTGTATGCTTCGTCTTCGAAATCAACAAATTCGCGCGGCGTAACAAAGCGTTTGGTGTGCGCGTGGTCGCGTGTCGGCGCCATGTACTGCCCGATCGTCAGCAGCCGCACCCCGTTGTCGTACAGATCCTGCATGGTCTGCGACACCTCTTCGTTTTCCTCACCGAGCCCGAGCATGATACCCGACTTAACCTTGATCGATCCGTCGCCGTATTCAGAGGCATAGCGCAGGATCGACATGGAACGGTCATAGGTGGCGCCGGACCGGATCGAGCGCTGAAGCCGCTTTACCGTTTCGATGTTGTGGTTAAATACAATCGGCCCGGCATCGAGCACCTTGTAGAGGCTCTCTTTGCGGCCCCAGAAATCGGGCGTCAGCACTTCGACCGTGATTCCCGGAACACGTTCCTTCACCGCCGTAATGGTCTGGGCAAAGATTTCCGCGCCGCCGTCCAGCACATCATCGCGCGTTACGCTGGTGATGACCACATGCCTGAGGCCCATGGTTTCCACGGCTTCAGCCACGCGCCGCGGTTCATCCGTATCCAGGCCCTCCGGCTTGCCGGTTGCAATGGAGCAGAAACGGCAGTCGCGGGTGCAGATATTGCCGAGAATCATCACCGTCGCGGTTCCATGGTTCCAGCATTCATGACGATTCGGGCACTTGGCGTCCTCGCAGACCGTATGCAGCCCGTTCTTCTTAAGGGCATTGTGCGTCTCCGCGTAATCCTTATCGGTCTGGATCGGACGGCGCATCCAATCCGGAATCCGTGCCGGCCTTACATCAGTCTCTGTGCTCATGAAAAATCTCCATTTCTTGGCAAATCAGCGGCGAACATAGCAGAACTCCGGGCAGGCAAAACAAAAAACAACGGAATTGAGGCTGCGCGCGCCGTGCGCATACTTGATTAGTCGGTTGAACCGGACCGCTGCGAACCGAAATAGAGCTTCAGCATGTACCCGGATACGCCGATCGCCACAACAAACAGAACCAGGAACAGGAGAAAAACGCTCCACTGGGGATGAACGGGAACCGAGGCAGGATCGTATACCCCTTCCAGCCGAAGCAGACGCACAATATGGCGAATCACCACCATGCCCAGTAATGACACAAACAGCATGGCTCCGGATGCGCTGAACTTCTTTTTGAAGAAGAAATGGAGCGAGCCGAGCGACAGGATAATCGATACCAAAAGCCACCAGGGTGCCGCGGAGTGCATGAACGCCTTCAAAAGATCCATCAAGCTGAACAGATAGGCAAATCCGGAAACAAAGGCGGCGGCCATGCCCCATACAAAGAAGGTCTTTCCCACCTTGAAGGCGTCGTCGTGCTCGCGGCCCAGAAGACCCACAAAAAAGCCGCCAACCGTGATTGCCCCCAGCAGCATGTGCAGCCAGCGATAGATCCACTCTCCGACATTTGGATTCAGCAGCAGACCCGACTGGCTTTCTGCATAGAGCGCCTTGACCAGCCCGGGGTGCTCGGTCAGTGAGAAGACATTGCTGTAGACCATCGATACATACAGCATCCCCGCCAGCGCCGGCAGCAACATGCCCGGCACCCGCCTGCTTCCCGACTTCGCAAAACTGCTGCCGTAAAGCAGATAGTAGGCGGCGATGACGACAAATACAATCATGAGGAAGAACCAGCCTCCTACAATTGCCGCCGAATACATCTGCCGGGGGAAGACCAGCTGGATAAACAGCAGCGGTGCAACCCCGAGCGTCACGGTTGCCGCCATGCAGACCGGCAGGAGCTTGATGATGTTCCGCACCACCGGATGGGTCCACTTATCTTCGAACCGGCCGGCAAGAACAACAACCGTGCCCCCTACCAGACAATTCATCGCCACAAAATGAAGGGTCAAAGTCAGTATATGCAGTACCGTGATCATCCACAGCGGAGCCGATAGAAAATAGGCGTCGGGCAGATTCACTGGGCACCTCCTTTCCCCAGGTGCATCAGGTATGCGACGAGTGCATCCCGCTCCTCGACCGAACCGGTGAACGCCGGCATGCTGTCGTCGTAGTCTTCCGCCATATCGAGCATGTCCTCCAAATCCACAGGCTCCAGATCGGCGAATGATTCGACATTGCTGCCATGTCCCCCGGGGACATGACAGGAGCCGCATCGCAGCGCATAGACCTGTTCGCCGAGAGCGATTCCACTCAGATCGTAGATCTCGGCAACGGGCCGCTGGTCAATCTGCGCGAAGATGTGATCGGCAATCAGTTCCGCCTCCGCCTCGGTTCCCGGAAACGGCGGCATATTGCCGATCATCACTTCCGCACCTCTGACGGCTGCCGCAATGTAATCGCGGTCCGTGCCGTCAAACACCGGCTTCAGCGCATTGTATCCCGCCATCGTATGGCATGTCCGGCAGGCGCGCCGGAACAGGTCCGCCCCGTCGTCGCCGGTGCGGTACGCCATATGAGCCAGCAGTCCATCGGCGTTATATTGCCCGGCCTTGCTCACCTCGACCGCATTGGCATACATGTAGCCGCTGATCACATACGGCTTGCGAACCGATTCACGGAACCATTCATAGGAACCGAACCAGACCAGCCCCAATGTCAGCACGGCGACACCCACGGCGGGATGGTACGCCTTCGGCAAGACCAACCCGAACAGCACCAGTACCACCCCCAACACTGCGGCCAGCCGCCACATCAGAGCGATCGCAGTCATCGGAATCGACATCGTTTCAACCGCTGTATCCATGACGGCCAGCGGAATATCAGAGAGGAACCAGAACATTGAGCCGACAACAACCGCCAGCCCGACCAGCCCCCAACCGGCAGATTGGCGAACCAGACCGGCCCGAAAGCGGGCATCCTTCTCCCGCGAAGCGACCATCAGGGCGTAGAGTCCTGCCAACATGATGCAGATCCCCGTCCGCAGCACCAGCGACGACCAGTAGGTCGGATTGAAGAAACCGGACCAGAAACTGCCGACATCAAGCCAGCGCCCCGGCGTGAGCATGAACGCGATGATGCCGTTGATAACGGCCAGCGACATCCAGGCCGAAACAAAATAGATCCAGCCGATCACCATATGCTTGCGGGCCGTCATCTGATTCCATCCGTTGTAGTAGAGAATGGCGGCCAGAATCTCGATAATGAAAAAACACCATTCGATCGCCCACGCCCACACAAAAATATGGATGAGAATCTCGGTGGCGGCCGGATTGAGCAGGCCGATGATAAACCAGATGCCCACGCCGGTAAGCGCACCGAATACAACCGTGGTCAACGCGAAGAACTTGCTGAGGCGTTTCACGAAATCGAGTCGCCGCTCGTCAGCATGGCGGCGTGCAGAGCGCTCGGCCAAAACCAGATACAAGCCCCCACCGATCGCAAAGTGGGATATAAAAACATGCACGACGGAAATGACCGCCATGAGTATCCCGTAGCCTGCTTCCACATCCCAGAATGGATAGTTCACGCGCTCCCCCCATCGGGCGGCCGGAACCGCCGGTTAGAAACTGCTCTTCTGCATCATCTCCACCCGTTCCGCAGCCAGCCACAGGAACGGGGCCTGACCGTGCAGATCCCCCAGGATCCGCGGGCGCTTGAGATAGTATTCGAGATAATCCCGCTGACCAGTTCCCTTGCAGATTTCCCGAACATTGCCTTCCGGATCTACATGCGCGCACAGCGCCTTCCAAGCCTTTTCGACCGCAGGGCCGTATTCGTCCTGATCCAGCCAGCCATGATCGAATCCCACGGTCATCGCATAGGCGAACATGGCTGTACAGGAGCTCTCGACCCAGGAATATTCATAATCGATTACCTGCCGCCACATTCCGTTCTCGGTCTGGTATTTCAACAGCGCTGCCATCATCCTGCTGTAGCTGGCCATGATCTCCGGGCGCAATTCGTGATCTTCCGGCATGGAGCGCAACAGCTCGGCCATGGAGGCGGCCACCCAGCCGTTGCCGCGCCCCCAGCAGAACGGATAGTCGGGCCCGTGGAAGTATAGGCCGTCAGGCTGCTGGAGCTTTTCGTTGTAGGCCACGATCTGACGTGCGGCCCGGTCGGCATATTTCCGCTCCTTGGTGGCGCGATAGGCCTGCATCTGCAGCATGCCCACCATATACATATCGTCGATCCACCAGCGCGTCTGATCCGTCAATCCGTCCTCGCGGGGATTTTTCCACTGGGCATCGGCAAAGGTGAGGCCCAGTTCCAGATAACGCTTGTCTCCGGTAACCAGATAGATCTCCAGGGGCAGGCTGCCCATCACATTGTGATCCACATGCGCCTTGCGGGTGATCATCGGATTGTCGTGCTCGCCGTCCAGCAGGGCCTTGTAATGGTCCACGATGCGGTCAATAAGCCTCTCATCTTCCATGGCTTCGGCCCACCGCAAGGCACCGACGCCGGAACAGATCTCGGCGTAGTGCAGGCCGCCGCCGTGTTTTTTTTCATCGTACAGCCGCGGTGTGCGATCCAGTAGATTTTCCACCACCTGATACCCTACCACTTCCGGATCAAAACTGATCTTTCCGACACGTTTCGGAGGATCACCCCACGTGCTTCCTGATAACAGCAGCACTGCCGAAAGTATCCCGCTCCATCTGTTCATTACGCTTCCCTTCGTTAATGAATCTTACACTACAAAAACAGATCTCAAACGTCGAACACAAAGACATCGTCATTGATTTGCTCTGAGCAATCAGCCATGATTTGGTGTTAATCATCAGGTCAGCAACTGGCTGCTGGCGGACACAATCTGGAGTCCATGCACATGAAAAAAGCTCTTATCCTCACCCTGCTTGGGCTTATCGCTTCAGTGACCTTTGCTGACACAGCGATTGACCGCCAGTCTCTGATTACGCGCCACTCTATTCACTATGACTCCGTGGATGCCTATTCGCCGCTAACCGTCGGCAACGGCGGGTTTGCATTTACCGCCGACGTGACGGGATTACAGACTTTTCCTGAGCCCTACCGTAAGAACGGCATTCCCATAGAGACGCTTTCGCGATGGGCGTGGGTTTGCGAAGACAATCCCGAAGGCTACACCCTCTCCGACGCGAATGTCGAATACACGCAGGCGGACGGATCCATCATGTCCTATCCGACCCATAGCGGAACGCCCGCCGGTCAGTGGCTAAGGCGCAATCCACGGACCCACCCACTCGGACAGATTGCACTGGAATGGAACAAACCCGGCGGCACCCCGTTTGTCCCCGACGATGTCAGGGTGATCGACCAAACCCTCGATCTATGGCATGGCATCATCAACAGTCACTACACCCTTAGTGGAAAACCGGTGACGGTAAAAACCGCCTGCAGGCCCGATGAAGACACCGTCATTGTACACATTGAATCCGACCTGATCGCCTCCGGCGACCTGGGAATCAGACTCGCCTTCCCGCGCGGACACGACATCTCGGTAAAAAACACTCCCGGCTTCGACTGGTCGCACCCGGAGCTGCACCGTTCCGGACTGATCAAACCAAAACAAATCCGGCGTGTTGTGAATGGGCTTGAATACTACGTAAATCTAAACCGTCCGGCAGAAAAAACGGAAACACCCCATACCTTTGTTGTCCATGCCGGACCGGGTGAACGCGTCCTCGAGCTGGCCGTCAATTTTGCAGTCGAACCACGAACAGACGTACAGCCCGACTTCAACTGCACCGAAGCCTATTGGCCGGCATTCTGGCAAAGCAGCGCGGTCGCCGATTTTTCCGGCAGCAGCAATCCTTTGGCCCCGAAGCTGGAAAACCGCATCGTGCTTTCGCAGTATCTGACCGCGATCCAGATGGCCGGCGACGTGCCTCCGCAGGAGAGCGGACTTACCTGCAACACCTGGTATGGCAAGCATCATACCGAAATGATCTGGTGGCACGCGGCACATTTTCCGCTCTGGGGACATCCCGAACTGCTCGCACGCAATCTGGATTGGTATGTATCCCGCCTGCCCGAGGCTCGGAAGATTGCCGAAGGCCGCAACCTCCGTGGAGCCCGGTGGGCGAAGATGGTCGGCCCCGACCTGCGCGAAAGCCCCGGCGGCAATCCGCTGATTGTCTGGAACCAGCCCCACCCGATCTACCTCAGTGAACTGCTCTATCGCGCATCGCCGGACGCAGCCACACTGGAACGCTATGGGCCGTTGGTGCAGGAAACCGCCGATTGCCTGGCCTCCATGCTTTGGCTCGATCCCGAACGGAATCAGTATGTGCTCGGACCGCCGCTCTGGATCGTGCAGGAGATCTACGATCAGTCCAGGGCCCAGAACCCCGCGTTCGAACTGGCCTACTGGCGTTGGACCCTGCAGCTTGCCCAGCAGTGGCGCGAGCGACGCGGGCTCAAGCGCGAACCGCTGTGGGACGATATGATCGCCCGCATCGCGACATTGCCTGAAAAGGATGGCAAGTATGTTGCAATTGAATCCAATCCGGACACGTGGGACAACATCGACAGCCGCCACGACCACCCCGGTATGCTGATGGCACTGGGCATGATACCCCGGACGGCGGCCGTCGACCACGACACCATGAACCGCACCCTCGATGCCGTGCTCGCGCACTGGGACTGGGAGGTCAAAATCTGGGGATGGGACTACCCGATGATCGCAATGACTGCTGCCCGGCTGGGCCGACCGCAGGATGCAATCGAGGTGTTGTTGCGCGATGGTCCGAACAACCGCTACCTGCCCAACGGGCATTGCCCGGTGCGGCCGCTCAACGACCCCGACAAATCGCGCTACGACGTTGCGGTCTACCTGCCGGCCAACGGCTCCTTTCTTTCCGCCGTGTCGCTCATGCTGGGCGGCTGGGATGGCGCGGAACGCAACTATCCCGGATTCCCTGATGACGGGAGCTGGACCATTAAAGCCGAAGGGTGGAAACCGCTGCCGTAGAAGCTTCGTCGCGTGCGGTCAGGCGGCCTGCAGATTACGGATGCCACCCAGGTCCGGGCACCTGATCGGGCGAACATAGTGTGGAATCGGCCCCGACTAAAGAGGAGTTAAAGTGATGATATCGAGATTTAACCGAATGAAACCGATCACCCTGACGATCTCCTGCTGCATCCTGCTTGCTTCAACCGCATGCCTGAGCATAGCTGATACGACCGGCCGGACCAATGGCTGGATCCGTGTCGACAGTGTCCTGGAACGGATCCAGCCGCCGACCTTTCCGGACCGGAATTTTGTGATCAGCGAGTATGGCGCCACGCAAGGCGAGGATTCCACCACAGCCATTCGTGCAGCAATTGAAGCCTGCCATGAAGCCGGCGGCGGGCGCGTTGTCGTGCCGGCAGGTCGCTGGCTCACCGGCGCACTCTTTCTGCGCAGCAACGTCAACCTTCATCTCGAGGTGGGCGCAACGCTCGAATGGACCTTCAATCTGGATGACTATCCTGTGGTGCTCACGCGCTGGGAAGGGGTGGAGTGCCGGAACTTTTCACCGCTCATCTATGCCTATCAGCAGGAAAACATTGCCATTACCGGAAAAGGCACGCTGGACGGAGGCGGTAGCAATGAAACCTGGTGGCTGTGGAACCCCGAGGACAAAAGCCTCGTCACGGGAACGCACTCCCTGCAGCACGAGGACCGACTTGCCCTGATCGAGATGGGCAACCGGGGTACACCGGTCGAGGAACGCGTGTTCGGCAAGGGGCATTACCTGCGGCCCAATTTTATCCAGCCCTACAAGTGTAAAAACATTCTCATCGAGGATGTAACCATTCTGCGCTCGCCCATGTGGGAAATCCATCCCGTGCTTTCAACGAATATCACGGTCCGCGGTGTGACCGTTACTTCCCACGGCCCCAACAACGATGGTTGCAATCCCGAATCTTCGCGTGACGTACTCATCGAGAACTGCCTGTTTGATACCGGTGATGATTGCATCGCCATCAAGTCGGGCCGCAACAACGACG
Source organism: Pontiella sp. (assembly GCA_050298955.1). GTDB lineage: Bacteria > Verrucomicrobiota > Kiritimatiellia > Kiritimatiellales > Pontiellaceae > Pontiella. The sequence continues at coordinate 20,289 of JBNKVA010000054.1, read as the reverse complement.
GCCGGCGCGTGAATGTACCATCGGAGAACATCATCATTCGCAACTGCGTCATGAAAGATGGTCACGGCGGTGTGGTTTTGGGCTCTGAATGCTCCGGCCACATTCGCAATGTCTGGGTGGAAAACTGCAAAATGGACAGCCCCAATCTCGACCGGGCACTCCGTTTCAAGAACAACGCGGTTCGCGGCGGCATCCTCGAGAATGTGTTCATGCGCGATGTCGAGGTTGGCCAGGTATCCGAGGCGGTACTCACCATCGATCTGCTTTATGAAGAAGGATCGAATGGCGACCACCAACCGATCGTCCGGAACGTACAGATGGAACGCATCACCAGCTCCGCGAGTCCGCGGGTCATGTACATCCGCGGATTTGAAGGCGCCATTATCGACGATATCCGCATCAGTGATTCCACCTTCCAAGGCGTGACGCACACTGAGGTGCTGAAAAATGCGGGATCTATCCAGCTTGAAAATGTGAACATATATCCTGAGGCGAGAGTCTCGGTTCGGAGCAGCGTGATCCCGGCCGCGTTTCCGGACGGCACCCCTATTCCCGCCTGGTTCAACCATACGAACCGAGTGGAGATCGGCGAGCTTGGCCGCCGGGTGGTCATTACAGACTTCGGAGCCTTGGCTGATGGAACGACCCTGAATACCGCAGCCATCCAGCAAGCCATCGACACGGCATCAAGCCAGGGGGGCGGCATTGTCGTGATTCCCGAGGGCCGTTACCTGACGGGGGCGCTGTTTTTCAAGCCGGGCACTCATCTGTATGTGGAAGAAGGCGGTGTGCTGCTCGGGTCCGACAACATCGCGGATTTTCCGCTTCTCCCATCGCGCATGGAAGGGCGGAACCTGGATTACTACGCGGCCGTCGTCAATGCCTATGACGTCGACGGATTCACCATCAGCGGCACGGGTACGATTGACGGCAACGGCCTCAACTACTGGAAAGCATTTTGGCAGCGGAGAGAAGAAAAACCGGACTGCACCAATCTCGAGGTATCGCGTCCGCGCCTGATCTTTATCCGCGACAGCGATAACGTGCAGTTGCAGGATGTAAAACTGAAGGATTCCGGGTTCTGGACCACCCACCTGTACAAGTGCAACTTCGCCAAGCTGCTGAACCTGCACATCACCTCTCCGTCTCAACCGGTAAAGGCCCCCAGCACCGATGCCATCGATCTCGATGTCTGTTCAAATATTCTGATCGACGGATGCTACATGTCGGTCAACGACGATGCTATTGCACTCAAGGGCGGCAAAGGTCCCTGGGCGGACGAAGATCCGGACAACGGCCCGAACACCAACATTATCATCCAGAACTCCACTTTCGGTTACTGCCACGCCGCCCTCTGTTTCGGCAGTGAATCCGTCTATGACCGCAACATCGTCATGCGGAACTGTATAATGGACGGCGCGGCGCGCGTCCTGCGCCTGAAAATGCGGCCGGATACGCCCCAGACCTATGAATATGTCCTGCTCGACGGCCTAACCGGATCGGCGGATCGCTTCATGTACATCAAGCCATGGACGCAGTTTTTCGACCTGCAGGGCCGGGAAGAGGTTCCGAAATCCATCGGCCGGCACTTTGAGTTCCGCCACATTGACCTCCAGTGCCGGATCTTCGCGGACCTGGCGCTTACGGAACATGACAGCCTGAGCGACTTTGCCTTCAGGAATCTGAACATTACTGCGGATGACGGCCAGCTCGACCAGAGACTGTTTGATGGACTGACCCTCGACAACGTCGTAGTGAATGGAACACAGCTAACCGAATAGCCCCGGCCGGTTCGGCTGAGCACACTCGCATGATCCCTGAAGCCGGAACCAATCGTATTCGACGTAGCCGCCGTAGTTTTGAGATCATCGCATGTGGTGAAGATGCCGATCTTGGCTCCGATCCACTTGCCTTCTCGGGCCCGGAAGACCTCGCCGATCGCCTTGAATGTTGCTCCATCGAGGCTATAGGCGAACCGGCATTCTCCACCGTCCGACACCGTAACCCTCAGATATACGGTACGGTCTTCGACAGGCAGGCTTTCAACGATTTTTTCCGGCTTTCCCTTTTCTGCCCCGTAGCAGGTGATCTGTTTCAGGACGAGCGTTCCATGATCCCGTTCTACAATGAGGTCGGCATAGTCGCGGCCCACAACAACGAGGCCCGTCCGCTCCCCATCATGGCGATGCTGAAAGGTGAGTTTGGTCGTAGTGCTGAATTCTGCAGTAGGCATCTTCTGCAACAGCAGATTGGGAGCGTCCCAAAGATTCTTCCATTCATTCGACGCAATTACCGGATTGATGCGCAGATATCCCATTGCCGTCGGGAAACACCACAGCGGATCGGAATAGTCGGCATGGATGATCGCGTTTTATACCGGTCATTACCGAGATCCGACTGCCAGCCCTCGCCATGTGCCGGCGAGACAATCAGGGCCAGCAGGAAATAGGTCAATGCCCTTCCGCTCCTCGCTCCTGTCACAGCTGCACCTGCCTGACGTACTGTTCAAAGTCATTCGATGCGGCGAAACCCTTCTCCTTTTCGCAGGCACTGGTGATCCAGGTGGAAATGTATTTCGTGGGTTTGGTAAGCAGCAGGATCTCGCTGTCGGTTTTCTTCGTCACGGCAAAGTCGGCGGGGTTGTAGATCAACCCGGCACCGATCTCGAACTGGATGGCCGCCACGTCTTCCGGGTGTACCCCCCAGCTGCCCATGCAGCCTTCGCCCTCAAAGGTTTCCGTTGTCGGCCAGTAGTTGATTCCCGTGATAAACTCCACCGGATCGTCACACAGGGCGAAGCCTTCCACTTTCATTTCACGCATGCCGCTGAAGGCGGTCACCCGGATCAGGATATCCACAGTGCGATCTTTATACGGAACGTCCTGCGAAAGCATTTCAATCTGCGAATACCCCGCTTCCTTATTCACGCGTGCCGTCCGCATGGACACCGGATCGAGCGGCACCACGTGCGCCCCGTCCCAGAGGCGGATACCCCCTAGTCCGATGGTCGACCCCACCTTGTACTGGTCGGCGCCCCATCCCTCCTTCTGCTGCTCTTCGGTCGGATACCAGGCGGCGGCGGCAAGCTCCAGGCCCGGGCGCGTCTTGTTGTAGACATCCAGGGCGCATTTCTTGTCGAAATAGATACGCACGCCCATCCATTCGTTTTCAATCGCCGGTCCGTGATGTGCAACCTGCTGGTATAGATCCCCACTCTCGGAGTAAATTTCAGACTCCTGTTTCGCAGCATCTTTCCACATCAGGCTGACATCGGTCATGTTTGCCGCAGCAGCATCGATCGCGGACAGCATGCAAACCACCGCAAGCATACGTGGAAGGACGGAAAGATAACGCCTCATTGCCGGACTCCTTTCAATTTAAAATCCATTCCTGAACTATTTAGCGCAAACGTTAGAGTTCTGCAAGCCGCAGTCCTTTCACACTATTAGGATTTGACAGAATGGCGATTCATCAAAAGAATCCAATGACAAGCAACAGCCATGCAGCGAACGATTTGCAAACACCAAGCGCAGGAGGGATTATGGAACGCCGGGAATTCATCGCAACCACAGCTGCCGCATTGGCCGCACTGACGAACCGGGGGTGGGCCGAAACCGAAAACACCAACGGCATGCCCTATCGGATGCTTGGAAAAACAGGCGTAAAGGTTTCGCTGATCGGGATCGGCGGCTACCACATCGGCGACCGGTTTACATCGGATGAAACCTCCATGGCGGTCATTCGGGGCGCAATCGACCGGGGCGTCAATTTCATGGACAACGCCTGGCACTACAACAATGGCCGCAGCGAGGAGATGATGGGTAAGGCCCTCAAAGACGGCTATCGCGAGAAGGCCTTCCTCATGACCAAGCATCATGGGCGCGATCCCAAGACCGCACAGGAACACCTCGAAGCCAGCCTGAAACGGTTGCAGGTTGATCATATCGACCTGTGGCAGTTCCATGAAATTGAATCGATGGAAGCCGTTGAAAAGATTTACTCAAGCGGTGTGCTGGAGTATGTGCAGAGGAAAAAGGATGAGGGCGTCATCGGGCACATAGGGTTTACGGGCCATACCCTTCCATCCATTCACCGTGCGATGATCGAAAAAGGATTCGACTGGGAAACCGTCCAGATGCCCATCAACGTGCTCGACCACCATTACCGCAGCTTCACACAGGAAATCATCCCGCTCCTGACAGACAGGAACATCGGCATCATCGGCATGAAATCGATGGCTTCGGGCTCGATCGTGAAGAACAACATTGCCACCGTCGAAGAGTGCCTGCGCTTTGCCATGGGCATGCCCGTGGCCACGGTGGTATCGGGAATCAGCACCATGGAACATCTGGAGCAGAACATCGCTATCGCCAAAACCTTCAAACCCATGACCGAGGCCGAGATCGCCAAGCTGCTGGAAAAGACCTACGATGAGGCTCAGGGCGGAAAACACGAGTGGTACAAAGACAAATCCTGAGCCCCTGCGGTCAGCCCTGCGTAACGCATGACAATCGAATCTGGACGACCTCCCCTCTTGCGCTTAGATTAAGGTTGAATCTTTGGATACACCAAAGTTTGAACGCAAAGGGGAAACGGCATGAACCTGATCGATGTATTGAAGAGTGAATGCGTTGAGGCCCAGGCCCAATTTAACTCCCGCGACGAGGTGCTGGCCGCCATGGCCCGCCTGGCCAAGAAATCGCCCGTCCTTTCCGACATCGCGGAGTCAACGATCCGTGAAGCCCTCATTGAACGCGAAAATCTAAGCACAACCGGCTTCGGTAACGGTATCGCGATCCCCCACTGCCGGCTGGACGGCGTCGACGATTTTGTAGCGGGTATTGTCAGTGTGCCGAACGGCGTCGATTTCGACGCCATGGATGACCAGCCGGTCAGGCTGCTGGTCTTCATTGTCGCCCCCTCAACCAGCTCGAACATCCACATCAAGATCCTATCCGCCATTTCACAGGTGCTCAACGTACCCGGGTATGTGGAGGAAATGCTGAAAGCCCCCTCTGCCGAACTGCTGCTGGAGGGATTTCTGCGCCACGTCCGCGAAGAGGCCGACCCCAAAAAGCACGACAGCAAGACCCTGTTTCGGGTGCAGATTCAGGATGAAGAACTTTTTCATACGGTCCTGAAGGTATTCACGGGCTTCAGCACCACAACGGTGATGGTCAGCGAAGCCGAGCCGGCGGCCAACTATATCCAGAAAATGCCCTTGTTTGCCGGATTCTGGAGCGACAAGGCCGCGGACTTCTGCAAGGTGATTCTGGCCTCGGTGGACAAAAAGGACACCAACGAAACCATCCGCCGCATTGAACAGAAGATTGGATCGCTGGACGACCGGTCCGATATCCTGCTGACCGTCCAGGAACTGTTTTACTGCGCCGGCAACCTGAATATCTGATTCCCGCATGACCGAGCCAGCCCTAGAACACGCCGCCGAAGCCGCCGCCAGCCTGCCCCAGCTTTTCACGCTGGTGGGCGCCATGCTCATTGCCTGCTTTTATGTCGGCAAGCTGGTGAAGCGGACCGCGCTGCCGTCGCTGATCGGCTACATGGTGGTAGGGGCCTTGTTTGGACCGTCATTCAGGAAGTTCGGCTTGGAGCTGTTTACCGAGCCGGTGCTGCACAGTCTGTCATTCGTGACCCAGGTGGCACTCGGCTTTGTTGCATTCAGCATCGGCTGCGAGCTGAGCATGAAATCACTCAAGCGGCTGGGCTCCGGCATCGTCTGGATCATCTTCTCTGAATCGTTCACCGCCTTCATCGTGGTGACCGGACTCATTTATGCCTTTACCCGGGACCTTCCCATGGCCCTGATCTTCGGCTCTATGGCCCCTGCCAGCGCGCCCGCCGGCACCGTAGCCATCATTCAGGAATACAAGGCGAAGGGCAGCCTGACTCAGGCGCTCTACGCCGTGGTCGGCTTCGATGACGGACTGGCCATTATCATCTTCGGCTTCGCTGCGGCCTTCGCAAAAAGCCTGCTGCTGGCCGAAGCTCCCGGTCATGTCTCCGAAGGGTTCTTCCAGATGCTCAAGGCCCCGACGCTGGAAATCATCTTCAGCATCATCGTTGGCACCGCCCTCGGATTCGTGATGGCGCAACTGGTGCGATTTATCAGGAATTCCCGCGATATGCTGATTATTGTATTCGGCGTAATCACCCTCGGCACCGGACTTTCCATGTACTGGCATCTCTCGCTGATCCTGACCAACATGGTCATCGGCTTTTTTCTGATCAACACGCGGAGGGAAGCACTCGTTCATAAGGTCACCGCACCGCTGCTTGAAATCATGCCGCTGATCTTTGTTCTCTTTTTCTGTCTGGCCGGCGCCCATCTTGAGCTGGCCGCGCTGCCGAGTCTGGGCGCCCTGGGACTGGTCTATATTCTGGGGCGCAGCGGCGGCCTGATCGGCGGTGCGCGGCTGGGCGCCATCTTCGGCCACGTCGAAGAAAAGATTAAGAAGTATGTCGGACTCGGCATTCTTTCTCAGGCCGGCGTCGCGATCGGCCTTGCGCTGATTGTCAGCGCCGAGTTTGCCGAATTGGGAACCGTGAACGCCGAGGGTGTAACCCACGGGGCCAGCATCGGCGCCAAAGTGATCACCACCATTACCGCGACCTGCATTGTTTTCGAAATTATCGGCCCCATCCTCGCCAAATATGCCCTGGGTAAGGCCGGCGAACTGAACAAGGCGGACTGAACAGGGTCCGGTGTTATTGGGAGGCGGGAGCGGTTCCGTATGGCAATCGATAGCTGGTGTCAGCCGACCGCAGGATCACACCGCTGGGTTCAATGCGGTGCACACTCAGGTTGTCCTCAAGCAATTCCCCTTCGGAGACAATTTTATCGTTGATGATTGCGATCATCCTGCCGCCGCGCTTCGCAATGCCGTTGACCCGGTATTTCTCTCCGATCCGGTCCGCTGTTGTCTCACTGCGGTCTGCTGGTATCGCCGGCGGAGCGGGCTCTTCCGAGGCCGGCTCCTCCAATCCTGAAGGGTTTCCGGCAGGCTGCTCGGCCGCCGCGCGGACCGGTTCCGGGGAGTCGGATTCCAGGGAGGAGGCGAACAGCGATCCCGCATACATCATGAGCACGAAGCCCACCGCGGCATAGACCAGGAATGCGAGAAACGACATCCACATGGCTTCTATATAGTTAATGCCGGTCAGAAAGCAGAACAGACCATAGTAGACCGGAAGGCTGATCCACATGCCGCCGTATGGAATCTGCCCGGTCAGCGACGCGGCACCCGTGATGATCAGCAGCTTCCAGAATTCAAAATCATACTGGATCTTCTTGCCGATTATCCACAGCACAATGCTGGGAATCAGCGTGCCAACCAAGACATTGATCGCTACTGCAACCCAGTCCATTGCTCCGGTTCCTTCATCTCAAATACAGCGCTTCCGATCCCTAGCCGCGCAGGGTATCGAGCATCTTCTGAAGCTTCTCGCTCTTTTCCAGCAACTCATCCTGACGCTTTTCCTGGATGGCCACGACATCGCGGGGAGCCTTATCCACAAAGTTAGCGTTGGACAGTTTCTTCTTCACATTGGCCAGGTGTCCGTTAACCTCCGCGAGCTCCTTTGACAGCTTCTCGATTTCAGCATCAACATCGACAAGGCCTTCAACCGACATATAGACCGTTCCGAGTGTACTGATGCCGCTGGGCATCGCGCCCTTGGGTGCAAAGTCTACGGCGACATCAATGCTCTCAGCCTTCAATGCGGCTATGATGGATCCTTTGTCGGCCTCGATTTGTTCGGCATATCCGGCATTGACCGGACGCACGCAGAATCTGGCCTCCTGCTTATTCGTCAGATTGTATTCCGCCCGCAGGATGCGGCCGACGCGAATCAGGTCGTGCTTGCCGTCAACATACTTAACGATCTTCGGATCAATGCCCTTCGCGATCGATTTTTCCGGCCACGCGGCAATCATGATACTTTCTTCGGCATGGTTGTATCCCAGGCCATGCCACAGTTCTTCAGTGATAAAGGGCATGAAGGGATGCAGCAGCTTCAGCGCGGTCGAGAAAGAAAAGTGCATAATCTGCAGGGTGTGTTTCTTCTCTTCGGGCGAGCCTTTGTAAAGGATCGGCTTGGCATATTCCAGATACCAGTCGCAGTAGCTGTGCCAGAAGAAGTCATACAGGGCCAGGGTTGCATCGTTGAAGCGGTAGCGCTGCAGGTTGTCATTGACCGACGCGATCGTTTCGTTGAGTTTGGCCAGCAGATGCTGATCGTCCGGCGTCAGGTGGTCCTGGCTGAAGACCAGGTCCCTGACATCGAAATCCGATGAATGCATCTCCATGAAGCGGGCTGCATTCCAGATCTTGGTTCCGAAGTTACGTCCGATTTCAAACTTTTCGTCATTGATATAGACGTCCTGTCCGGTCGCCGTAAGCATCAGCAGCGAGAACCGCAAGGCATCCGAACTGTACTTTTCAATGATGTCGAGCGGATCAATGGAGTTACCCAGGCTCTTGGACATCTTGCGGCCCTGGTCATCGCGGACTGTACCGTGGATATAGACCGTATCGAACGGAATATCCCCCATGACCTCAAAACCGGCCATGACCATGCGGGCCACCCAGAAAAAGATAATCTCACTGGCGGTGCTCAGGGTTGCCGAGGGATAATAAAACTTCAGGTCTTCATTTTTTTCCGGCCAGCCGAAAACACTGAACGGCCATAGCCATGAGGAGAACCAGGTGTCCAGGACATCCTCGTCCTGCCGAATGTTGGTTGCCGAACATTTCGGGCAGCTGCTCTCCGCAATCTTGGACGCCCACTCGTGGCCGCAGTCATCGCAGTAGAAGATCGGAATGCGGTGGCCCCACCAGATCTGGCGGGAGATGCACCAGTCGCGGATGTTTTCCATCCACCCCATGTAGGTCTTGCTCCACCGTTCGGGCACAAACTTGATCCGACCGTCATGAACCGCTTCGATAGCCGGGCGGGCCAGCGGCTTCATCTTGACGAACCACTGCGGGGACAGACGCGGTTCAACCACGGTATCGCAGCGGTAGCAGTGTCCAACGGCGTGCAAATGCGTATCGACCTTCTCAACCAGGCCGCCGGATTTGAGATCCTCCATCAGCTGCTTTCGGCACTCAAAGCGATCCAGGCCTTCATACGGTCCGGCATGCTCGTTCATGATGCCGGTATCGGTCATGACATTGATCTGCGGCAGATCATGGCGCAGGCCCATCTCAAAGTCGTTCGGGTCGTGCGCGGGGGTGACCTTCACCAGACCCGTACCGAATTCCGGATCGACATAGTCGTCGGCAATGATCGGAATCTCGCGGTTGAGGATCGGCAGCACCACCATCTCGCCGATCAGATCCTGATAGCGTTCGTCGCGCGGATTGACCGCAACGGCCGTGTCGCCAAGCATCGTTTCGGGACGGGTGGTTGCGACAACAATCTTCTGCTTCCTGCCCTTGATGGCATACTTCAGGTGGTAGAGTGCTCCCTCGACCTCGATGTGCTCACTCTCTTCGTCGGACAGCGCGGTTTCACAGCGCGGGCACCAGTTGATGATGCGGCTTCCGCGGTAGATCAACCCCTTGTCGTAGAGGCGGCAGAACATCTCCAGAACGGCATCGCTGAGGCCATCGTCCATGGTAAAGCGCTCACGGTCCCAGTCGCATGATGCGCCCAGCTTTTTCAGCTGGTTCTGGATGGTTCCGCCGTACTGCTCTTTCCACTCCCACACCCGTTCCAGAAACTTTTCCCGACCGAGGTCATCGCGGCTTTTTCCTTCTTTTTTCAACGCGCGCTCGACGACATTCTGCGTGGCAATGCCCGCGTGGTCGGTGCCGGGAACCCAGACCGTGTTCTTACCCTGCATGCGGGCCACGCGGGTGAGTACATCCTGGATATTGTTATTGAGCGCATGGCCCATGTGCAGGATGCCGGTTACGTTCGGAGGGGGTATCACAATACAAAACGGATCACCCCCGTTGGCGCTCTCATTATGAAAGCGTCCGTCGGCCATCCATTTCCGGTACCACTTGTCCTCAACGTCCTTCGGTTCGTACGTTTTTGATAACTCACTCATAACTTCTCCAAACATTCCTCGCAGAGGCGCCGAGCGCGCAGAGGTTGATATTCACTGCATCCATGAACGAAGCGTTTAATACCGCCTTTCAAGCGCAGGGCAGAAAGGGCAATCCATCGCTACTTTTCTTCGTCCAGGAATAACTTGTATTCCACGCCGTCGACGAGGGCTTCCCACGAGGCTTCGATAATATTTTCAGAGACGCCGACCGTGCCCCACGACTGATCGCCGTCGGTGGATTCGATATGCACACGGGTCTTGGCCGCCGTGGCTTCCTCGGGATCAAGGATGCTCACACGGTAGTCCGCCAGCTGCACGCCGGCGATGCTCGGATAAAATTCAGCCAGCGCATTGCGCAGCGCCATGTTGAGTGCATCAACGGGGCCGTCGCCCTCGCCCACCGTGAAGGCCTTCTTGTCGCCGTTCAATTTGAGCTTAAGGGTGGCCTCCGAAACACAGGGCTCGTCCTTGCTTCGCTTCTCGACGATGACGCGGAAGCCTTCGAGCTCAAAGAAGCTCTTGTGTTCCTTGAGGACCTTCTTGATCAGCATCTTGAACGAGGCGTCAGCCGCTTCGTAGACATAGCCGCCCTTCTCCATCGTTTCCATCGTCTGCAGGATGTCGCGCACCTCAGGCGACTTGCGGTCAATATTGTCCAATCCCATCTCGATCAGTTTTTCCATCACGTTGCTCGCTCCGGAAAGTTCGGAGATCAGGATGCGGCGGGTATTACCGACCGAATCCGGCGGCACATGCTCGAAGCTGTGCGACACTTTGCGGACGCCGTCAACGTGCATGCCGGCTTTGTGTGCAAAGGCGCTGTCGCCCACGAATGCCGCGCGCTGGTTGTCGCGCAGGTTGGCCTGCTCGTTCACAAACTGCGAAACCAGTTTCAGATTCTTCAACTGCTCCGGATCCGCCAGGCAGGTCTTATCGGTTTTCAGGTTAATGTTGGCCACCACGGACACGAGGTTGCAGTTGCCGCAACGCTCGCCGAACCCATTGATGGTTCCCTGTACCTGGACAGCACCGGCACGAACCGATTCCATGGCGTTGGCCACCCCGAATTCCGAATCGTTGTGGGTATGAATACCTACCGGCATATCAAACTTTTCACGCACTAACGTCGTGATCTCATAAACTTCGTGCGGCATGCGGCCGCCGTTGGTATCGCAAAGCACCAGGATATCCGCCCCGCCCCGGACGGCGGCTTCCAGCGTCTGAAGGGCATATTCGGGGCTGTCGAGATAACCATCGAAAAAATGCTCTGCATCGTAGACGACCTCCTTGCCGTTTTCTTTCAGAAAGCGGCAGGTATCTTCGATCATGGCCAGGTTTTCTTCGGGTGTGGTCTTGAGCACCTCCAGCACATGCAGCAGCCAGGTCTTGCCGAAAATGGTGCAGACGTCGGTATCGGCCTCCAACAGGGCCAGCGATCCCTTGTCTTCCTCGACCTTGACGTTCGCCCGGCGAGTGCTGCCGAACGCTGCGATCTTGGCATGCTTGAGGTCTTCTTTCTTGATGTCCTTGAAAAAAGCCATGTCTTTGGGGTTCGAAGCCGCATATCCGCCCTCGATGTAGTCCACGCCGAACGAGTCGAGCATCTTGGCTACGTGGATCTTGGCCACGGGAGAAAAATTAACCCCCTCGGCCTGGGCGCCGTCCCGCAGTGTCGTATCATATATAAAGACTTTGTTTTCCGCACTCATGATCATGTACCTATCTGTTAAGCAAAGTGACGAAACATACCCTAGCCTTCAAAGCCGAACCAAGCCCGAAGGCCCGTTTTTTTTAGATTAATCCAATATAGCACTATTGCTGTATTATTTTCTGGATATTCCCGAAAAGCTCAATACGGTTGCCTTCTGATCAATTACCCACCCGAGAAAAACGATGGTTGAAAAAATAGAAGATCAAGCTCCATTGCGCGAGGATGTCCGCCTGTTGGGCGACCTGCTGGGTCAAACGCTCAAGGAGCAGGTTGGCGAGGCCTTCTATGAACGGGTTGAAGAAATCCGCGCCCTGTCGAAAGCCTCCCGCAAGCAGCAGGACCAGGAGGCCGAAAACCGCCTGCATGCATTGATCCGTTCCCTGGACGACGGGGAGACGCTGCTGCTGGCCCGTGCGTTCGGCCATTTCCTGAACCTGGCCAATATTGCGGAAAACTATCACACGATCCGATCGCACAGGAATACGGCTGAACATGCGCTATCCCAGCAGTTAAACGAGTTTGAGGAGCTGCTGCCTGCGCTCATGGCTCAAGGCATCGATTCAGCGACCATTCTGCAAACCCTCACCAGCATGGAGATCGAGCTGGTATTGACGGCCCACCCGACCGAAGTCAAGCGCCGCACGTTGATCCAGAAGCATGGGCGGGTCTCGGAACTGTTGGCCAAACGGGATCGGTTCAGCTTAACGCCCTTTGAACAGGAAGAGGTATCCAGACACCTTGAAACGTTAATCACCAGTATCTGGCAAACGGATGAAATACGCCGGGTGCGCCCGACCCCCGTCGAAGAGGCCAAGTGGGGATTTGCGATCATCGAAGAGGTGCTTTGGCACGCGGTTCCGCGCTATATGCAGACCCTCGACCGCATCTCGGATTCCATCCTGGGCGCTCCTCTGCCGGTTGAATGCTGTCCGATCCGGATTGCATCGTGGATGGGTGGCGATCGCGACGGCAATCCCAATGTTACAGCTGAGGTGACGCATGAAGTATCCCTGCTCTCCCGCTGGATGGCTTCGGATCTCTATTTCCGCAATGTAGACAAGCTCGTCCAGCGCCTCTCCATGGAGGAATGCAGCGACGAGCTGCGTGCGATCGTCGGCGATGTGCGCGAACCCTACCGCGTCTATCTGCGAGGTATGCGGAACCGGCTGAAGAACACCAGAGAATGGTATGAGGCGCAACTGGAGGGACAGGCCGGAGCCGTGCCCGCCGACATCTACACCGATGCGTCTGACCTTCTGGAAGAACTGAATGTATGCTACCGCTCCTTTAATGAAACCGGCGGTGAGTTGATTGCTGCTCAAAGCATTCTGCCGCTGATCCGCCGGGTGGTCTGCTTCGGACTCAGCCTGGCCCGCCTCGATATCCGGCAGGAAGCCTCCCGTCACGCGGATTTACTAACCACCATTACGGAATATCTGGACCTGGGTTCCTACCACGATTGGGACGAGGATAAGCGGCAGGCGTTTCTCGTTAACGAATGCCGGAACCGGCGCCCGCTGATACCGATCGATCTGCCGCTCAATGCGGAGCAGCAGGAATTGATGGATACGCTGCGCACCTGCGCGAAACTGCCTTCCGACAGTCTGGGGGCCTATGTGATCTCCATGTCCAGCCAGCCCTCGGATGTTCTGGCCGTGCGCCTGCTGCAGAAGGAGGCGGGCTTCAGCAACCCCCTGCGGGTCGTTCCCCTTTTCGAGACGCTATCCGACCTGGACAACAGTGCAGCCATCATGGATCGCCTGTTCTCCATCCCATGGTACAAGGAGGACATTCAGGGCGATCAGGAAATCATGATCGGCTATTCCGACTCCGGCAAGGATGCCGGGAAACTGGCCGCCAGCTGGGCGCAATACCGCGCACAGGAAGCGCTGCTGTCTACGGCGGAGAAGCACGGGATACGAATCAACCTGTTTCACGGCCGCGGCGGTTCCGTGGGCCGCGGCGGCGGGCCGGTCGAGCACGCCCTGCTTGCACAGCCCCCGCGCACCGTGGACGGACGCATGCGCGTCACCGAACAGGGCGAGGTCATCTGGCAGAAGTATGCCATACCGGAACTGGCCGTCTACAACCTGATGCAGTACACCTCCGCCGTGACGGAAGCCACCCTGGCCCCGCCCCCGGAGCCCGAACAAGAGTGGCGGGCGCTCATGGATACCATGTCTGCCACCGCCTGCGATGAGTATCGGGGCATCGTCCGCGGACATGAAAACTTCGTCGATTATTTTCGGCAGGTCACACCTGAACAGGAATTGGGCCGCCTGTATATCGGCAGCCGGCCCGCCAAGCGGAAACCGGGAGCGGGCATTGAACATCTGCGCGCTATTCCCTGGGTCTTTGCCTGGACGCAGACGCGGCTTATGCTGCCGGCCTGGCTCGGTACCGGGGCCGCACTGAAACAGGCGGTGGACCATGGGCACGAACCCATGCTTCAGGAGATGATCAAGGACTGGCCCTTTTTCTACTTCTTCATGGATATGCTCGATATGGTGCTTGCCAAGGCCGACCTGCGTGTCGCCGCCTACTACGATGAATGCCTGGCTGACGACTCGGTCAAGGCGCTGGGCAGGTTGCTGCGGGATAAACTGCAGATGACCATTGATGTCGCCGACCACATCGTGAACGGCCTGCCCATCAAGGAGGAGCGGCAGGTCCTGCGTGCATCGGTTTTCGTCCGCAACCCGTATGCGGATCCGCTGAACCTGCTCCAGGGCGAAGTCCTCCGCCGCATCAAACGTCACGAGGCTGATGATCTGGAGACCCTCGAAGATGCCTTGATGGTCACCATTGCAGGTATCGCCGCCGCCATGAAGAATACCGGCTAGCCGTTTACCAACACCCACTCCCCTAAGGGAAATTTAAGGGCCTCGTATCCACCTGCTGCGAATATAGTTGTAGGCTATATTTGATCGGATAGACCACTCGCACAGGATCGATGCTGCAATGGTTTCTTTTGCGGAATGACACGTGAATCCTTCCCTCCAAGTGATGAACACAAAGCAAAATCGCCCCTCCAAAATCGATAGTAAAACATACTAATAATAATACCTATGTGACCATAGGTATTTTGACTTGCTCTCTTTTCTCACAGGAGTATACCCCGTTCAGGGGTTTTGGAGAATTGGGGGTAAAAAATGAAAAAATTCAAGCTGTTCTGTTCCTGCATGCTGTTTTGTAGCGGCTCCGCTATGGCCACTCTATCCGGATCAGATGACTTTAATGACAACAGCCGGGATACAGGCAAGTGGGTGATCGCTGAGCCGAATCTTACGGAAACCAACGGGCGACTTGAGCTCACGACCACAGGAAGCGGAGATGAAGACGGCATCTGGATCTGGATCGCAAACGAGGGGACTCAATATGAAAGTTGGACGGCGACGATCGATGCGTATAACACCTCTGCTCCAACATTATCCAATCAACTCTGCGCGGTAGGGATTTTTGTTGTCAACAGCGCCGACGACGCTGATGTATTTGGCATCATGCTCGTGGCCCAGGAATACGGGCGGGGAATTGGTGGTGGATGGGATGTTGATGGCGTGGATCATTTCGATGGGATATACACAGGATCGAGTTCAGCCAACCTACGGATCAACTATGATGCCGCAACGGCGGAACTTTCATGCCTTTACAATACGGGAAGCGGATTCACGGTGTTGACAAATTTCCCGGTCAGCGGCTGGTCTATGGAATCCACCAATACATTCCGGCTTGCCATTTCCGAATGGACGGAAAACAGTGTCGCGGTTTCTTCCGGCCAGGTCTATGCCGACAACTTCATGGCATCCTCTGTCACGGACATCTCTAATCATCTGGAATTTGCTGCACTTGATCTCATTCGCCAATTTGGCGATCCCACAGACAGCGAAGATGATATTTACGAATTTCAATTTGATGCAGATACGGACAGCAGCGTGACCAACATGTTCCTGATCACCCCTGACAGCGAGGTCATCGCAATAACCAACAACTTCACTGTATATGATTATCGCACCTGGATATACATTGAAAGCAGTTCCAATTCACTTTCCGACCGCTTTGCAGATGGTAATTACCGGATTGAAGTTACCTATACCAACGGCAGCTCGGAATCCACAATCATACCGTTTGCCGAAGACGACGGGATCACGCCCCTGGCTGACGTCACCATGCAGCCTCTCTTCAGCTCTCCATCGCCTTTGCAGGGTGCTTTTTTCGTGAATACATTACCGATCACGCTCGAATGGGATACCATAGACGCCCACGCCAATGCGTTTTTCATCGATGCATACCTCAATGATTATGACTACAGAAACCTGGGGCTCTACAGCGACTTTCTTTGGTTTGCTGACGGCCCGCTATCGACGCGCAGCCTTGCCCCGGAATACTTCGATGCCGGCGAGTGGGACATTGAGTTCTGGGTTGGTAACGTTACGTTGGGCACTAATAACGCGGGAGTGCTTTACGGGGTTTCAAAGGCTGTTGAATCAGATTATTATTTTACCGTCCTGGATGCATCCGGTGATGAAGATGAGGATGGGCAGAACAATGAACAGGAACACATTGCCGGAACCGATCCGACAAATCCCTCCTCTTATTTTATGATAACCAACTGTACCGCGGTCGGGAGCGGTTTCATGATCGAGTGGCATCCATCGATGACAGGGCGCGTCTACCGTACGCTCTGGACCGATAATCTCACAAACGGCTTCCAGACATTGGAAACCGACATCCTCTACCCCCGCAACAGCTGCACCGACACTGTTCACGAGGTGACAGTCGGCGGGTTTTACCAGGTGGAGGTGGAACTGCAATAACGACTCATTCCTCAATGGAGGTGCACAATGAAAAAACCAAGCGCGTTCTGTTTCTGCATGCTGGCATGCTGCAGTACCGTTCTCGCTGAACTCAACGGAACCGATGACTTTAATGACAATGCCATGAACACAAACAAGTGGACCGTTTTTGAAGGCCGCTTGAGCGAGACCAATAACCGGCTGGAATTTGTCAGCACAGGAACCGAAGCCGAGGCCGGGATTTGGCTCTGGACCCTCAACTACGCAAGCTATGAACAGGACTGGGTTGTTCGCATAGATGCCCACAATTCCATCTCCCCGGCAGGGCCCGGAGAATATGGTGAGGTATGCCTCATGGTCATCAATAGCACTGACTATGATGATTCTTTTGACATTGACCTCGAAATTGAGGACAGCACCCCGTACATCATTGAAAGCGGGTGGGAAACGAACAACGTTGATGGTATCTGGACTGATGTCTCGATCGGCAATACGACTGATGTGTCATTTCAGATCGCATTCGATTCAACCACAAAGACCCTCATCAGTTCCTATGATGCGGGAAGTGGTTACACAACGCTGAACCGTGTGAATGTCAGCGACTGGAACATAGATCCCGACCATGGCTTTACGCCGGTGATTATTTGTGAGTCGGAAGGAATTGTTGTTTCCTCCGGTCAGGTTTATGCCGATAATTTCGAGGCTGTTACCCTGCCGGGTATTTCCAACCATCTAGACAATATCATTTTATCGCACCTGCATGACTTCGGCAACCCTAACATGAGTGCCGACGATGTTTACGAATTCGACTTCACCGCCGACACCGACGCAAGCATCACCAACATCATACTATACTCACCTTCCAATGCTACGCTCGTGGCCGTAAGCGATGGTGTGGAAGAAGGCATGCAGACGTGGCGGATCAGCAGCTCGGCAAGCAGTCCGCCAACCAATGATTTTGGCAACGGTGACTATACGGTTACCGTCATCTATACGAACGCTGTCCAGCAGTCAACGATCGTACCGTTTCCCGCCCTTGCAGCGGTCACCATGCAACCACTCTTCACGGCACCGGCGCCTCTACATGGTGCGCTTTTTAGTTCAACTGGCGCACCTTCCACAAATGCATGGATCACACTTGCATGGGAAAACATCGACCCGAATGCAAACATCCTTGATTTTCATCGCCACCACGTGGGCTTTGATGACTGGGAAAGCCTTGGCCTTTTCTCCGACGTGCTGCTTAATGCAGCGGGACCGCTCGCAACCAGAAGCATTGGTCCCCTGGCCTTCGCTCCCGGACAGTGGGGGATCGAAAACTGGTTCTATAACGCATCATTCGTCGACAATATCGACGGAGTGTTCTGCGTGACGATGAACGCTGCGCTTTCCGAATATCAGTTCGTAGTTTTAGCTGCAATTGAAGACGAAGACGGAGATAGACTCCTTAACTGGTGGGAATCACTCTATTTCGGTGGACCAACCAACGCTATCGCGTCGTTGGATACCGATGATGACGGACAGAACAATCTCGAGGAATACATTGCTGGCACGTGCCCGACCAATCCGGAGTCCTGTCTCATGATTACCAGTTGCGCGCCGGTAGGGAGCGGTTTCATGTTCGAGTGGCATCCATCGATGACAGGGCGCGTCTACCGTACGCTCTGGACCGACAGCCTCACGAACATCTACCAGGAATTGGAATCCGACATCCCCTACCCCCGCAACAGCTTCACCGATACTGTCCACGGTGCGACGGTCGGCGGGTTCTACCGGGTGGAGGTGGAAATGCATTAAGATCTCTTCTTAAAGGGAGGTGCGAGATGAAAATCTGGACCGTTTTATTTTACTGTATGCTACTTATTTGCAGCGTGGTTATGGCCCATGTAACCGGAACCGACGACTTCAATGACAGCGCGATCGACACCGACCAATGGGACAACCCCATATACATAGGCAATCCCGGTTTCGCCGAGACCAACGGACATCTGCATTTCTATACGCAGGATGATCCCGGCACCAACGCGTATCATGCGGTGCTGCCTTGGAAAGTGACAGGTCCGTTTAGTGAAGATTGGGAAGCACAAGTATCTACAGTCATGCCGGATTTTGTAAACGATGCAACCCAGCAATATGATGTCGGATTCAATATATCGGTCAATAACGTTGGAGAGCTCTACAGCAACCGCGTCTCATTTACCGCATCTAATAACGAATCCAACCAAAAAAAATTCATGGAAAACTTTGTGTTGAACAACGCCGAAATACGCGACGTTGACTTTAACCGATCCATGGATGCAACCATCCTCCGGATTCGGTGGGATGCCGCATCCAGCAATCTCTATTCGGAAGTCTCTGATGATGGAGGCACAACATGGACCAATTATTGGAGTCCTCTCAACAATCCCTTCAACATGACCAGCGCGGATGATTTTGTTTGCACATTATATGCTGCATCCAAAGGCCGACCCATTACGCTCGCCGACAATCTCTATTTCGATGATTTTCAAGCGACGATCTATTCAGGCCCACTCAATGGCTTCGACGACTTCAATGATAATAGATATGACAGCAGAAAATGGCTTAAAGCCGAACCTATGCTCACCGAAACCAACAATCGGCTTGAATTCACAAGCCGTGGCATTGGCGATGAAAACGGAACGTGGGTTTGGATAAAGAATGCAGGAAGCTATACTCAGGACTGGTCGGCAGCTGTGGACGCATACAATGATTCGATCTCCACAAATCAGTGGAGCTTTAGCGCTTTGGCTGTTGTTAGGCCTTCTGAGGATCCACTGCTTTTTACGGGAATAGCGGTCGGAAACGAGACTGGGCGCTATGTGTATGCTGGGTGGAACGAGGGCGAAGCTGAATATCATAATGGATTCTTAACAACCAACGTCCAAGCCAGGTTCAAAGTTGAATATGATGCCATGGAAATGAGGCTCTCGGCATTTGCAGACCTTGGCAATGGCTACATCAGCCTGACCAATCGAAGTATAGAAGGCGTGAACAGCCTTGATAAATCAATGCTGATTGGCCTGAGTGGTTCGACTGAAGGCAGCTATCTAATTCATTCTGGAGAAATGTATTTCGACAATTTCGAGGTCCATACCCATCCAACAACACCTGCCATCTTTAAAGCCACCCTATTCAGTAATCAGCTCTTTCATCTCTCTATAAGCAATCTTGCTCTCGAAGCATCGAACACTCTTGAGCGCACCTTCGACCTGATGGACAGCAACGGATGGCACACGGCGACTTCGTTCATCTCATCGACAACTCAAACGAACATCAATGAGATGGTTTCAAACGCATGGGATCGCGCGTTTTATCGCATCATAAGCCAATAACAACGGGAGGTCTCCCATGAAAACAAAAACAGCAATCGCGGTGGGACTGATCCTCGCTTGCACAAGCCGGTTACAGGCACAGCAGGTCTATATCGACTCGCTCGACGGGAATGGACAGTTGACGGTAAGCGCTCCATCCAATGCGGACTTCACGGTGGAATGGACCAGCTCGCTCACATCCGGGGTATGGCGGCAAAACTGGCTCAACCTGCAGAACATCCAATGCACCAGTGACACCATGACGGTCGATGTGCCCATGTTTTACCGGGTGACCTGCTTGACGAACGGGTTGTTCCTCCGACTGCCGGTGGGCCGCACCTTTACCTATGGCGTATCCAATGCCCTGGGGCAGAC
>JBNKVA010000053.1:0-22008 GCA_050298955.1 Pontiella sp. | reverse complement strand
ATTATTACACAACCTGTGGACAGAAACTGCGTGACAGATGGCATATCTGTTGCTAATAACTACAAGATTAAAATCAATAAAAACTAAGGGGTATCACCTATGAGTACGCAATGCAAACGGATGGTTACGGGTTCACTGTTTCTTTCGGGGGCGCTGGCCATGTCCAATGCAGTTTTCGCTGATGGATATCGAAACCCGCCCCCGACTGCAACTGGTATAGGAAAATCAGGGGTCAACAGTGTATTTGTAGATGATGCTTCGGCGATATCCTACAACCCTGCCAATCTTACGTTCCAGACGAACGCGTCCGTCGTGGTCGCTACAACATTGGCACGCACGGAAAATACCTACTCTCCTGTACCGGGGGTATCCGTCGAATCCGAAGGCGACTGGAACATTCTGCCCAATTTCTATTATTCCCAGCCGTTGGGTGATTCTGGAATTGCTGTAGGGCTGGGTGTTGAAACACCCTTTGGACAGGGAATATCCTGGGACAGGTCTGATTTTGTTCCCGCTGCGACCCCGACAAATGCGGTGCCGTATGAAGCCCGACTGGCTCTTGTCGACATAAATCCGACGGTAGCATTTAAGGTCGCTGAAGAGGTGAGCATCGGAGTAGGCTTGGATTTGTATGTATCTAGGCTGGATCTGAAAGCAGTGAATGGCCTGTTGGTTCCTGGCCCTACTCAAATATACTATGATTCCGAGGCTGAAGCATATGGTGTCGGAATTGGTGGTAATCTGGGCGTTACCTGGGAGATTAATGAAATGCAGCGTTTAGCGGCAACGTACCGAAGCGCATTCGAGATTGACTATTCAGGAGACTTTAAAGTAGGAGGATTTCCTGATGCGGATTTCGACACGAAGATCAAATTTCCCAATATCTTTACATTGGGTTACGGGCTTCAGTTGACCGATGACATTCGAGTGGAAACCATGGTTGAGTGGCTTCAATGGTCCAGCAACGATAAGCAGACGCTGGAAATTGAAGGCTTGCCGCCGTCCACCATCGAGAATGATTGGGATGATACCTTTACGATTGGTGTTGGCGGTGACTGGATGTTGGACGAAAACTGGGTGATTCGTGCCGGATATGCGTTTATTGAAACGCCCATTCCGGACTCTACTATTACACCCCTTCTGCCGGATGCGGATCGTCATGCATTGAGCCTGGGTGCGGGATATAGAGCAGGTGCACATAAGGTTGATGTAGCCTACACATTCAGTATTTATGACGACAGGGACAACGCGGCCTCTGGTTCATATGATATTGATTCCGACTTGGTTGGTGTGACATATTCCTATTCGTTTTAAAGGAGGCATAACCCGTGGATTCCAAGCAGATATTAGGAAAGATTCTGGTCATTGACGATGAGCGGGGACCCCGCGAGAGCCTTCGGATGGTGCTGAAGTACGATTATGATATTGTTCTCGCCGACCGGGTGGATGGCGGGGTCGAGCTTCTGCGGGATGAGCGCCCGGACCTTGTCATCATGGACATCCGCATGCCGGAGAAGAGCGGCATCGAAGGTCTGCAGGAAATTCGCGAGATCGACCCCAACGTCTCCATTGTCATGCTGACCGGCTACGGGGATCTTGAAACAGCCCAACAGGCGATTCGCTTTGGAGCAAACGACTATCTGCAAAAACCCTTTGATGCCAATGAAATTCAGGAAGTCGTCAGGAAATATGTTAACCGCAGCAAGCTCTTTTCCCGCAAGCGACAGGCGCAGGAAGAACTTCAGAAAATGACGCAATCGCTCAGCCGTGAGGTGGGAAAAACCAACAAGCTTACCTCCCTCGGAGCCGCCTCGTCGGAACTGGTGCATGATTTGCGCAATCCACTGACCATCATCCGGGGTTATCTGGATCTTCTTAACTACGAATTGAAGGAGAAGCAGGAATCAACGTCTTCCGAGATGAATGAGTATCTGGATCAAATTGAGCGCAATGTGGAGCGATGTGCCGAGTTGGTGGAATCCTGGCGTTCACTGGGGCGCTTTGACTTTTCTCAGTTGCAGCGGCTCAATCTTCCCAAGTTGCTGAACGATTGTTTTCGGGATGCAGCGGCTCATTCTGAGATCTCCTTCTCCCTTCAGGTGGAAGGCGCGGAGGAGCAATATGAAATGCTGGGCGAGCGCCTGCAGGTGAAACGGGCATTCCAGAACCTCGTAGACAACGCAGTTGAAGCGGTTGCTCATCAGCCTTCACCGAGCATCACGGTTTTCTTCGCGATGAATAACGCGGACATGACGGTCAAGCTCAAGGATAATGGCTGCGGTGTAGACACCAAGACCTTGCGCTGGATTTTCGAGCCGTTCGATAATACGGCCACCATAGAGAAAGGCTCTGGACTGGGCTTGTTCATAACCAAGAAAGTCCTCGAGGAACACCGCGGGGCTCTGGAGTTTGAAAGTCGTGTTGGAGAGGGATCCATTGTAACGGTCCGAGTGCCCCAGGCTCACACTGCATTGGGATATTTTTCCAGTCCCGAATCCATGATCCAGGCCTGATGGTGGCGATGTAATGGCCTCCGCTTCAGTAGCCTCTGCGATAGCCGCCTGGAAAAGGGATGTCGGCGAGCACGCGGTACTCGATACACCAGAACAGCTTGAGGCGTATACTCGCAGCGCCTGCGCCTCGGAGCGGCAGATCGTCGCGGTTCTTCAACCTACATCGGTGTCGATGGTCCAGCAAATTGTTGCGACGGCCAATGCCCATAAGGTTCCTTTGTATCCTGTAAGCTGCGGCAAGCAGTGGGGCATGGGTTCCCGACTCCCGGTAAGAGACGGCGCTGCGATAGTCGACCTGTCGCAAATGAATCGGATTGTCGAGGTAAACGCGCAGTTCCATTATGCTGTAGTCGAGCCCGGGGTGACGCAAGGGCAGCTGCTGGACTACATTGATGAACACAACCTGCCTCTGATACTCAACGTAACAGGCTCTACATCAAACACCAGCCTGATCGGAAATGCTATGGATCGCGGCATTGGATACTTCGACTCGCGAGCGCACGGTATTTCCAACATGAAGGTTGTCCTTGGAAGCGGAGCAATTATTCAGACCGGTTTCGGGCACTATGAAAACGCCAAGACAAAGAATCTTTATCCATACGGAGTGGGGCCATCTCTGGATGGCCTTTTCCCTCAAGGCAATTTCGGAATAGTAACGTCGGCCTGCATCGATCTCATGCCCAAACCCGATGATCACATGTCGGCAATCATCAAGATCGACGACGAGAGCAAACTGCCCCTGCTGATAGATACGCTCGTGTCCCTCCGTGCCCGCGGGATTTTTACGACCGTCGCGCATGTTGGAAACCGCGAGCGCACCTATATTACACTCGCACCTTTAGTCTATGAACAGCTTGTTAACTCGGGTGATCCTGAGGGTGAAGCTACCCGTGCTAAAGCGGTGCAGATGCTTGAAAACGGAGGGTTCGGGCCATGGAGCGCCGCCATTGGTCTTTTGGGTGCAAAGGCTCAGTTAAAACTGGCTAAACGGGAAATCAAAAAGGCTGTCAGCGGATTTGGCAAAACCATGTTTCTCAATGATCGATTGATTGCGCAGGCCAAGGCGGTTGCCGGAGCGCTGTCCTTTATGCGTGCAATCAGAAATCAACGGATCATGCTGAAAGCCATCGAGCCGATTTATGGATTTACCGCCGGCAGGGCTACCGATAAGTCGCTGAAGTCGGTATACTGGGCGGCCGGGGATTTTGAACGGTTGAACGAGCTCGATCCCGACCAGTCAGATAGCGGTGTGCTTTTCTGCCTTCCGATCCTTCCGGCTGATGGATCCAGCGTGCTGGATGTTGTACGCGACACCCGCCAAACCTTCTCCCGGCATGGATTCGAGGCGGCTATCACAGTCAACCTCATCGGGACGAAAGCCATGGAAGGCGTGGTCAGCCTCGCCTTTGACCGGCGCAGCAAATCCCAGGCAAATGCGGCGCACGCGTGTGTTCAGGAAATGGAGTCACGCTATATGGAACAGGGATACCCTCCATACCGGGTAGGCATCAATTCCATGCACCACGTCGTGCGGGCTGACGATCCTTTCTGGCATTCGGTTGGGTGTCTAAAGGCTGCACTGGATCCCAACAATATTATCGCTCCTGGTCGTTACAACAGCGTCTGATTCTACGCTGATACCGGGCGTTCCGCAACCCATTGGCGCATGGCGTCCTTGGTCTTGTTCCAGTTTGCAGATTCGTTGCGCTCCTTGATGAATTCACGGTACAGGGTGAAGAAGCACTGCCGGAAGGTTTCGAGCAGTACCATCCGCTCCTGGAATTTTCCAACACGGTCGTAGGTTTCTGTCTGCGGCAGCTTGAGGCTGCGGAAAATGAACTCGTCGGCATCAAAGGTGAAAGCCCAGACCTCCTCGCCCCGCACAAACTGCACTTTGGCCTTCTTCAGCTTTTTACCGCTGAGCAGGGCGGTGCGGGTTTCGGCGCTAAGCATCGGTTCGCCTTTGCGCAGTGTTATCTCATGTGCGCCCTTGCCCTCCATTACGAAGGTGAGCGGATCTTCAACCATGAATGCGATTTCGCCCACATCCGGAATGAGGGTCAGGCCTCCGCGTTTTTCGGAGCAATACCATAACCACATCAGGAACTCGCGTCCGGCTGTGCCGTCGACCATGCCGTCCTCAATTTCACCGGAAAAGCTGGACGGCGCCCACCCCTGCACATCGATCCCTTCAGTCTTGGAGGCGATGGCTTCCGGATCAGCGGCCTGTGCGGAGCAGCCGGTGGTCTGCATCAGGCTCAGCACAAAGGCATCGACCTGTTTCTCGGAAGTTGCCGATGCATAGATCATGTGCGAGCGCTTATCGAAAACAAAGTCAATGCCTTTCAGCTGGGGCGGCATGTCGGGCAGCAGGCGCTCCTTAACCTGTTTTTTGATTTCAGCACGCGCCTGTTGGTTGAGGTATTGCTTGTCTTCGGCCTCCATCACGGCCATTTCTTCGACAGCGCATTCAGCGGCGAGCAGAGAGGCAGGCACCTTCTTCTGCGCCTGCGTAAGGGTCAGTCGCAGGTAGCCGCCAAGGAACGCGCTGTCTTCCGTAATATTACGCTCCAACAGGTGCCGGCCGGCAACCCAGCCATGGACTTCTTCCTCAATCAGCGTGTTCAGCGGTGGAAGAGCTGCTGCGGCAAACCTTTCTACGTCATCCCTGTTCAAATCCCGCGATGCAAAAAACACACGGAAACTCAGTGATCCCTTCTCAAATCCCATGTTAAATCCTCTTCGATTAAATGTTGTTCACCCTAGCCGGGGGCGGGAACGAAGCGATTGCAACTCCTTTACCTTCTCGGCATCCCGGCGGGGAATCGTGCTACCAATTTACAGTGATTCCGGTGGCGATGGAACGTGGCCGCGGATTCAGGCCGGGAATGGCTTGAAAGTCGGTGTCCCATAGATTTTCCACCAGGAACGAAAGGCGCACATTGTTGGCGAAGCGGGGGTCGTAATGCAAGCCCAGCGAAGCCTCGGCTCCGAAGTCGTTGCCGGAACGTGCGTTATTATCGGTCTGATGCCGCAACGTCTGGAATCCGAACAGCCGGAGTTCCGGTGTAAGCTGCCAAATCCCGGACAGGGCCAGCAGATGCTCCGGATAGTCCAGTTCATAGAGTCCGGCATACACATCAATGTCGTCTTTGGTGATCCATTGGTAATAAAGCTGTATGTTCAGTGTGTCGGTGGCCAGATAGTTAAGTTTTGCATCGATCCCGCTCACGTCCAGCGTACCAAGATCAGTCGCCGTCCACTCGGTATCTGCAGCTGTGGCCTTGGTCCAGTCGATAGTGTTTTTATGCTGCCGCCGGAATGCCGCAATCTGCCAGTCCAGCTTGGCGGAGATAAACTGGTGCAGGCCCATCTCGATATTCTGTGAATGCTGCAGATCAAGGCCGGTGTTATTGATGTGATAAGGGTCGCTGTAGTAGAGCATCTGATAGTCCGGCTGCTGGACCGTTTCCGAATAAGCAGCAAACAGCCGGACGTTGTCCGTGGCGAAAAAGTCGATGC
Source organism: Pontiella sp. (assembly GCA_050298955.1). Lineage (GTDB taxonomy): Bacteria > Verrucomicrobiota > Kiritimatiellia > Kiritimatiellales > Pontiellaceae > Pontiella. The sequence goes on along the minus strand of JBNKVA010000053.1, from coordinate 15,973 downwards.
CGGCCTGCGGCAGCCATTCCGGGGATTCATCGGTTTGAAAAACACTGTTCAAGCCGGCTGTAATGGTCACCCGCTCAAGCCGGAGCTCGGGCAGGATCAGCACTGAGCCCCGTGTTCGATGGTGGGCCCCGATGTCGCCATTGACACGTTCATGCTCCAGGTCACCATGCAGGTTGAGTGCGATATTCTGAACTTCCAGCGTGCGGCCCTCCAGCATCAGGGATCCGTATCGGGAAAGAACATCGTTTGCAAACGTATCGGTGGGAATGCGGTATTTCTGATCGAACTCCCGGTAGGCGAATCCGCCGCGCAGATAGGAGCCGTACAGATCTCCCCTGGTTGCGCCCGCGTATATCAGGTCGTCATAAGTGCGCTCTTCGGCATATACCGATGAAGGAATGCCATAGTAGCCTTGTGCGCCATACTTCTTGGATTGGCTCAGAGCCAGAATGTCAAACTGCCAGTCGTTTTGGGAAAACTGGACAAACGCCCCGCTCGAGAACCGCTCAAGGTCGTTGGCATCATAGTCAATCAGACGCGCTTTCTCCCAGTCGATGAATCCTCCGATATTGGTTGAACTCCCGAAAAGTGATGCCCTGTATCGCTCATCCGTGCCTATACCGACAGCCATGCTTGAGCCCCGGTCAAGCATGGGGATCTGCAGTGCGGCCGTGCCAACCAGATGACCGGATACATTCTTCGGCCCTGATTGAATTTCCGCCGTGGAATACGCTGATCCGAACCGGGGCAGCTCGGAATTAAAGTGGGCGGAGTAAGGTACCTTCAGATTGAGCCCGTTAATTGAAATTCCAGCCCCGCTGTAACTGCTGCCTCGGATCGAGAGATCCTGCTGGGCTAATCCCTGGGCGTTAGTCAGCACTTCCGGCGTTCCGGCAAGGGCTGTAAAAGACCCGATCAGACTCATCAGGGTCAACCATCGGACTGCTCTCATTCGCAGAACTCCTCAATGGTTTGCTGGAGGGCGTAGACCGCTCCGCGCAGCTCGTCATCGTGGATGACCAGCGGAGCCATGAGGTAGAAGGTCGTTCCAAGAGGCCGGAAGAGGTAGCCCTGATCTTTCAGGGACTGCTTGATCTCTGGAATGAGTGGTTTCGTTTCTGCCTTGAGCTCGGCCACGCCGATCATGCCGAGAAAACGCAGTTCCTTGACACAATCCAGCTCTGCCATCGGCAGCATCCACTGCTTCATTTTTTCCGCCATTTCGGCAGCACGTGCAACGGTGTCCTCCGCTTCGTAAATATCCAGTGCGGCCAGCGCGGCGGCACAGCCGATCGGGTGTCCTGCATAGGTGTTGCCATGGTAAAAGGTGCAGTCCTTTTCATCTTCGTCGGAAAAGGTGTTGTAGATATTATCCTTCACGATACAGGCGCTCAACGGCATATACCCTGCTGTCAGTGCCTTGCCGATGCAGACCATGTCCGGATCGATGCCGGCATGGTTGAACGCAAAGCGCTTGCCCGTGCGGCCAAAGCCCATCGCGACTTCATCGATAATCAGCAGCACATCGTTGGCTGCGCAGCAGTCGGCCAGTTTTTTCAGATACCCTGCAGAATAGATTTTCATACCCGCGGATCCGAGGCAGAGCGGCTCGACAATCACGGCAGCCAGTTTATCCGCGTGCTGCTCGATGACTTTGCAGCTCGGCAGAAATCCGTCGGGATCTTCATCCGTTGGAACAGGAAAAGGCAGTTTGGCCGGATGCTTAACCGTTTTTTTATAAGGTTCATGGAAGCCATCAACAAATCCGACGGAAAGTGCGCCCAGCGAATCACCGTGGTAACCTTGATCCATCCCAATCAGCCAGTTTTTTTCCGGCCGGCCGATGTTGTACCAATACTGCACCGCGATTTTCAGCGCGGCCTCCACCGCGCTGCAGCCGTCGCTGGCAAATACGGAATGGCGTTCCGGCGTCGGCATGAGCTGGGCCAGGCGGTCGGCAAGCGCCAGCACATTCGGGTGGGTCATGCTTCCCGTGATGCTGTGCTGGAGTACAGCGGCCTGATCCTGAATGGCTTTCACCACTTTGGGGTGGCTGTGCCCCAACGCGCAGGCCCACCAGCTTGAGACGATGTCAACATACGGGTTGCCCCGGTCATCATAGAGGTAAATGCCTTCGCCCCGTACGATGTTGGGCAGTTCATTCTTCAGTGCGGAAAACGGCGTGTAGGGATGGAAAATACAGTTTTTCATAGAGCGAGTTTATTGACGATTTTTTCGACCTCGGTGACGACCGGAATGGGAAGGTCGGAATAGCAGGGCGCGGAGGCGTCGAGTTGGTGGCAATGGGGAATCGAGCCGAGGATCGGCACTTTGCCGAACTGCTCGATTGTGACCGCATTGTCCTCCTCGATGAAGCCGGGTTTGCTGTCATCGCCGGCTACAAAAACGATGCCGGCAATGTCGAGGTCGTCGGAGCGCAGTGCGCGAATGGAGAGCAGGGTATGGTTAATCGTTCCCAGGCCCGGCCGGGCGGCGATAAGCACGGGAAATCTGAGCGCCTGCATCAGATCGAGCGTGGTTTCGCGCCGGTTGAGCGGAACCATGATTCCACCGGCCCCTTCCGCAATAATGCAGTCATAGTCCGAAGCCAGCGTTCGGGCTGCAATCACCATTTCGGCGATGTCGATTTCCGCGCCGGCCATTTCGGCAGCGAGGTGCGGCGAGCAGGCGGGCTCATAGGTATACGGCGCCATGCTGCTGAAATCCTCGTCTGACACCTGCATGCCTGCCATGGTAAGTGCATAGTCGAGATCGGGGACATCGCCTGCGCAACCGGTCTGAACCGGTTTGAAGGGAGCGGCATTGATGCTGCGCCGGCGCAGTTCGGCCAGTAAGAGCGCGCTGAGCACGGTTTTCCCGATGCCCGTATCGGTTCCTGTAACAAATAGTCCTTTCATAACAGGCGCACTTTGCCTGAAAACTATTTGCTCAGCAAGAACGTAGCGGTTTCGTAGGTGGCGTAAACACCGCCATCGGACGCATAGTTTTCCTGGTAGTCGGCGATGAGCTGGCCGATTTCAGTTCGGGTGAGCGGGGCATTGCCTGCACTGATCTTTCCACCGGTAACGCCTTGTTCATGGATGGCTTTGAGGAATGCCGAGGCGGTTTCGTAGAGGATTTCCTCCTCGCTATGCCTGCAGCGCTCGAGCGTGAAGCCGGCGGCCTGCAGACAGGCTTTGGTTTCCTGGTAGGTCGGAAGGGTGATCCGGGGTGTTTTCTCCGGGGCAATCTCGTTGCGCAGCTCGTGGAGTTCCTTGAGCGTACCCTTGAGCATCATACCAAGGGCGAAGGTGCCGCCGGCTTCAAGGTTGGCGTAAATGTTTTCACAGGTGGCCTTCAGGTCTGTGGTCCAATGCAGAGCGGCGCTGGAAACAATCAGCGGATACAGGTCGTCCCCACGCCAGCTTTGCGCATCGCCGATGATCCAGTTGATTTGCGGGAAACGACTGAACCGGTCGCGGCTGTGTAACACCATCTTTTCGGCCAAATCGATCGCATCGATCAACACGTCAGGGAAACGGTCGGTCAGCAGTCGGGTCAGCTGCCCGGTGCCGGCGCCAAGCTCAAGAATCTGCTCCGGATACATTTCCGGCAGCATTGAAACAACCGACTGTGCCAAGGCCAGCTGCGGGCGGGCATGGCGGTCGTAGGTTTCTGCTGCGGCTGAAAAACGTCTTGAAAGCATGGTCTGATTCCTTGTTTCAGGCGCGGACATTGCTTCATTTATCCGGGCAATGCAACCATAGGCAACGGCAGATTTCAGGCTATTGCAGGTGCCGGATAAAAAAGTTTTCGCGCAACCGCGTTCCATACTCACTCATGCCTGCGCCATGCCCGGAGGAGGGGAAGACCATCAGCTCAAAATCCTTGTCGGCCTTGATCAGTTCATCGACCACCTGCATCGTTGAGGACGGGTCTACGTTGCTGTCCATCGCCCCGACGGTGAGCAGCAGCTTGCCCCCCAGCTTGTGGGCATCCTCCATATTGGAGCTTTCAGTATAACTTTCGTCAACCGGCCATCCCATCCACTGCTCGTTCCACCAGATCTTGTCCATCCGGTTGTCATGACAGCCGCAGTCGGAGGCCGCCGCTTTGTAGAAGTCGGCATGGTCGAGTACCGCGCGCATGGCGCTCTGCCCTCCGGCGGAGGTGCCGAAGATTCCAACCCGGTCCAGGTCCATGTACGGATATTCGGCCGCCGCGGCCTTTATCCATGCAATGCGGTCGGGGAACCCGGCATCCTTCAGGTTTTTAAAACACACATCATGGAACTCTTTCGACCGCCAGTTGGTCCCCATGCCGTCGATCTGAACGACAATGAATCCCAGCTCGGCGAGGCGCTGCTTGCTGTGATAGGGCCGGAATGCCTTCGGCACAAAGAAGTCCTGCGGACCGGCATAGATGTCTTCGATCACGGGATACTTTTTCTGAGGGTCAAAATCGGACGGGCGGAAAATGGCGCCATAAATATCCGTCTCTCCGTTGCGCCCTTTGGCGATGAACGGCTCGGGCAGGTGCGGATGGATGGCGAGCAGGGCGGAGGCGTCCGCCCGTCCGAGCGGCATGATTATCTTTCCGTCGGCATACCGCCGAAGTTCATGGATCGGCGGCTGATCGATGCGCGACCAGGTGTCCACATAATATCCGTGTTCAGGGGAGAAGCTGACCGAATGTGTGCCGTTCCCATCGGTCAGCCAGGTCAGCTTTGATCCGTCGAAGGATACCCGGCCGTACTGAATATAGTAGGGGTCCATATTCGGGAAAACGCCACCGGCGCGGAAAAGAATTTCACGCTTATCTTCATCAATCGATTCAATGCTTCGGACCACCCAGTCGCCCGACGTTATGGGGCTGATAGCTCCGGTTCTTCGGTCTACCAGATAGAGATGGTTCCAGCCCGAGCGCTCCGACATCCAGATGGCCTCATCGGTCTCGTCCAGATGGCGAACCTTCAGTTTGTTGGTCCAGTCGATGAAGGTCTCGCTTTTTTCCTCAGCCACCACGGCCACCTTGCCGCTTCCGGACTGAACCGCCAGCAGACGGGCGGTCTGGTGCCCGCGCTCGTTGTAGATAAAGAACAGCTTTTTGCTGTCGGACGACCAGTGAAATCCGTCAACACTCCAGGGGTTGGAAAACAGATGGTCGTCGAGCGGAATCTGTTTCATCGTCTGCAGGTCGAAAAGGCAGGGCTTGCGCAGAGCAATCCGGTCCCCGGGCTTGGGGTAGGGAATCGATCGGGTGCGCGGCTGCAGCCGGTCAGCCGGGGCGGCCTCAATCAGATCTATATGCCGGTCATCGCCCGCCTTTTCGCGGATCGCGACCAGATAGCGGCCATCCGGGGATTCAAAGGTCGGCCCGCTGTATTTCCAGTCGGCGCTACCATCGGTGGTCAATTGGCTTTCCTTGCTGCTCTCGCGGTGCCGGACAAAGAGGTTGTGCTCCTGAAAGAACGGCTGCCATTTTTCGGTGGTGATAGCGGGGCGATTGATCTTGTTTTGCGGCTCTGAAGGTTCCATGCCCAGATAGGCCAGAGCCGGGTCGGGTTCAGCCGTGAATGCGAGCTCTCCGGCAATCCACACATGAGTGGCGTAGGTGTGCTGTTGATAGGTTTCGCCGGGTTCGACGGTGTTGTACGGTTGAGGAATGCCGGCACTGTCGGCCCAGAAGAGCTGAACCGGTTCGGATGTATCATTGATGAAAATGATGGCGGTTTCCCGCCCGTTGTCGCCGCTTCGGTTCACGCGCTCGCGGCTCTGCGGCCGGAGAGCGAATGGGTCGTCTTCTCGGGCGATGGGGATGACCCTGGAATCATCGAGCTGGAGGGTTGAATAGGTCGTGCCACTACGCACCAGGCAGATGAAATCTCCCTTTTCCGTAATGGAGAAACGTTCAATGCGTGGATCTGATCCGCCGACGAACGTTGAGATCGCTTCAAAATCAATCATGGCTTTGCTTTGGCCCGTAGCGGTATCGATGCGCAGGATCTGGTCGGCCTCGTGGATGTATAAAGCCGAGTCGTCAGGAGCCCATACAGGGTGGATTTCCATGTCAGTCACTGTCCCGTTCAGGCGCTGAGCCAGCGTAGTGGCGGATTGGCGGTCGGCCACGGCACTGCCCGCCGTCACCGGGAGCAGAAGGAGAATCAGAAGATAGCGTGTATAATAGGTCATACTCTATCTTTGCTTTATTCAAACGGGCCACGGCAAGGAAAAGCGACGCTGTATTCTATATACGCTGAGCCGGCTGATCTGCTTTACATCAGCGACCGTTCGGGGTATTGGTCATCAAATGACAATGAGCTTCTTCGGAGAGAGAAATGATTGATGAAATAGTTGTGTGGCTGGGCACAGACATGGCGAAAAAGCTGGCCATAACGTTTATTGCGCTTGTGGTGTTCTATGTCTTGAAGACTGTTACGTCGAAGGTGATCTGCCGCAAGGTCGAAGACGACAAGCGGCGTTACCACATCCGCCGCACCGTAAGCTATATCTTTACTTTTGTCATGGTGATCATGATCGGCTCGTTCTGGTTTCAGGGGATTGCCTCGTTGAGCACCTTCCTCGGACTGGCATCCGCCGGCCTCGCAGTCGCGATGCATGATACGATTGCCAATATGGCCGGCTTCTTTTTCATCGAAGCACGCAAGCCGTTCAAAGTGGGTGACCGGATCCAGTTGGAAGGGTTCAAGGGCGATGTCATCGATATCCGTCTGTTTCAGTTCAGTCTCGTCGAGGTCGGGAACTGGGTCGATGCGGATCAGAGCACGGGCCGCATCATTCATGTTCCCAACAGCATGGTTTTACGAGCCCCGCTCTCCAACTATCACATCGGCTTCGAATATATCTGGAACGAGATACCGGTTTTGATCACCTTTGAAAGCAACTGGAAGAAGGCCAAGGAGCTGCTGCTGGGAATCGGGCGCGAAAACGCGGAATACCTATCGCAAGGCGCCCAGGCACAGATCCGCAACGCGGCGCGAAAATACCTGATAGTCGCCGGAAAGTTGACGCCCACCGTCTATACCACCGTTAAGGACAGCGGGGTTATGCTGACCATTCGATACCTCGTCGATCCCCGTCAGCGCCGCGGCACGGAGCAGAAGATATGGGAAGATATTCTTGATGCCTTTGTGAAGGAGGCGGACATCGATCTGGCCTACCCGACCACGCGCTTCTACTCCATTCAGGAACATGCACCGTCGAATCCGGAGGCTGCCTCCGAAAAGGAAGGCTGATTCATGCGCGGGCCGGACTACTTTAACCAACAGGGCAAAGAAACCATCAAGCGGATCGAGGGCTATCTGCACCAGGTGATACCGGTTTTCGATGAAACCGGCAAGGTTGTGCAGCATGTCCTGAAGCCGTTCATGGTTGAGTTCAATGTTCGTGACCTGATGCAGGTGATTGTCGGGGCCTCGCTGCTGGCAGTACCGGTGGCGTTCACGGAAGAGACCTGGAAGCTGGGCGCGGAGCTGGCCATGCCCAATGTGCTGGCATTAAGCGCCCTTTCCATTCTGTTCATCGCCCTGTTCGTCTACTTCAACTTTTATCGCCTCCATATGAAGGGGAACGTGTTCAGCTTCATCAAGCGCGTGGTGTCCATCTATCTCTTTTCGCTGTTGGTAGTGGCCCTGCTGCTGACCATTATCCAGCGCTGTCCTTGGGATTACGACCTGATGGTTGCGATCAAACGCATCCTGATTGTTGCTTTCCCCGCCTCGATGAGCGCCGCCATCAGCGATACGTTGAAATAGATCTAGTCCACCGACAGAAATGAACGAACGGTCTTCATGACCGTATCAAAGTGATGGGCGGGCAGGGCATGGCCATCGTTTTCAATCAGCTTCAGGCAATTGTCCGGCAGGTGTGCATGCAGCCATTCCGAGGCGGCCGAAGGTATGATCCGGTCTTCGTTTCCATGCAGCAAGAGGACGGGAATTCCGATCTCCGGGACTTTTGTGCGAAGATCCGATTCCAATAGGTATTCGAGTCCCGATACGAGTTCGTCCAGTTTCAGGGGTTGGCTCTTTCGCATCGACACCGACTGCCGGCTTTCGCGGAACGGGTAATGCACATTCCTGAAAAACTCATCGAGCACGGCATCGGGATTCCGTTTCAGTTGCAGAATCATTCGACGGAGCACTTTTTCACTCGTGCCGCATGGATAACCTTCCGTGCTGCAGAATTTGGCGGTGGAGGAAATCAGCACCAGCTTCCGGCAGGAAGGGGGCAGCAACTCCATGGCCAGCAGGCCGCCCATGGAGCCGGTGACGATATAGTCGGCGCCGGGGATCGTTCGTTCGCTCAGCACCTGAGCGCCGGTCATCAGCTGCACGCCGAACTGGTCCGCGAGCGCCTCACCTATCGGATGTATGGCTTCAACGCCATGCGCCCAGCCTGAAATGATCAGCACTGATTTCATTTTTTAACAACGCTGATTATTGTTTTGGCAGCGCGTTCGAGATCGTCGACATGATGCGCGAGGGTAATCGAGATGCGCAGGCGCGCCGAGCCGGATGGAACGGTGGGCGGACGAATGGCGGCGGCGATGATCCCTTCTTCGCGTAGTTTATGCGATACGGCCATTGTCTTTTCATTGTCACCGAGCACGATGGGGATGATCTGGCTTTGGCTCTTCAGCGTATCGAGTCCGGCATCGTGCAGCATGGATCGGAAATAGTCGGCGTTGGCCTGCAGGATGTTTCCGAGGTTGGGAGAGGCGTCTAGAACATCCAGTGCACCGAGCGCTGCACCGATGACAGCCGGCGGCGGGGCCGTGGTGTAAATAAAGGCGCGGGCGGAATTAACCAGCAGCTTACGCAGATTTCCGGAGCAGGCCACAAAGCCGCCAAAGCCCGCGAGCGCCTTGCTCATCGTGCCCATTGAAACCGTGACGGCGCTCTCCAGCCCGTGTTCGCGTACCAGCCCTGCGCCATTGGGGCCGAATGTTCCCGACGAGTGGGCTTCGTCGACCATGAACATGGCTCCGTGTTTTTCGGCCAGCACCGCAATCTCTTTTAACGGTGCGATGTCACCGTCCATGCTGAATACGGACTCGGTAATAATCAGTTTGCGGACCTCGGCACCAGCCTGTTGCTCCAGTCGAGCTGCGAGCGCATCCGTATCGTTATGGGCAAAGCGGACCAGTTTTGCTCCGCTCAGCCTGCAGGCGTCGATCATGCTGGCATGGACGAGTTTGTCGGCGAAGATCAGGTCGTCGCGCCCGGCGAGCACGGGAATCGTGCCGGCGTTGGCCATGTAGCCCGCGCCGAAGACAAGAGCCGCGGGGTACCCCTTTTCTTTGGCCAGCCGTGCTTCCAGCTCTTCGTGAATCGGCAGGGTGCCGGTCACCAGCCGCGAGGCCGTGGACCCCACGCCATATTGATCCAGCGCTTCCCGGGACCGCTCCATGACATGCCGGTGCCGAGAAAGGTCGAGATAGTCGTTGCTCGAAAAGTTGAGCACCTCCCGGCCATCAATCACGATTTTTCCTCCGGCTTCGGGATAGATCCGGGCCGTTCTTTCCAGTCCAAGGTCTTTTGCCTCATCCAGTATCGGTTGTATCCAGTCTTCCTGCATGGGGGCACTTTGGCGGAGTCGGTTGAACGATGCAACAACGCTTTGACAACGGGCGTAATGCGACTAAGGTATGCTTTTTAGAGAGGAGCGTTGTCATGAGAAGATCCCCCAAGGATTTGATACAGCAAGCGAAGGGCCCCTGCGGCTGCTTGGAGCTTGATGATCCGTATATTGAGTATGTAAGCGGTGCTGATTTCGTGAAGCTGAAGGGCGAGTATTCATCCGAAGAACTTCATGCGATTGCAGATTGGATGGAAGGAAAGTCGGAATAGACAAATGGACCTCGGACTGCGTGGTAAGGTGGCAATGGTAGCGGCTTCCAGCAAGGGGCTGGGCTTCGGCATTGCCCGGGAGCTGGCCCGGGAAGGTGCGCTGGTCTCGATCGGAAGCCGAACGGAGTCCGATGTGTTTGATGCCGCCGACCAGCTAACCGAAGAAACCGGGTCGGAAATCCTGGCCAATGTGCTGGACGCGTCCGATGCCGGTTCAATCCTTCAGTGGCTTGAAAACACCGTCAATACGTTTGGTGGGGTGGATATGCTGGTGGTCAACGCCGGCGGGCCGCCGGCGGGCGGTTTCGATGATTTTAATGACGATGACTGGCAGTATGCCTTCGAGCTGACGCTGATGAGCGCCGTTCGCATGGTCCGGGCCGCGCTTCCATCCATGCGCAAGGCGGGTGGCGGATCGATCCTGACCATCACCTCCTGCTCCGTTAAGGAACCGATTGATTTTCTGCTGCTGTCCAATGTCATGCGTTCCGGCGTCACGAGTCTGGCCAAGAGCCTCTCGCAGCAGCTTGCGCCGGAAAACATCCGCATCAATAACCTCATGCCGGGCCGGATCGATACCGATCGCGTGCGGGCGCTCGATGCCATGAATGCCGAAAAACGCGATCTTTCCTCCGATGCCGTCAAGGCCGCGAATGAATTGGGCATTCCACTGGGCCGCTATGGAACCATCGAGGAATTCGGCCGGCTGGGCGCCTTCCTGCTTTCTGATGCGGCCGGTTACATCACAGGGCAGACCATTGCCGTCGACGGCGGCTCCATCAAGACGGTCTGGTAACCGCTAATTTAGACACGGTCTCGGTTTACTTCGGATCCGATGCTCTCTACTCTCTGCCGCTCATTTGAAACGAGGAAGTGCAATGGATTGGAACGCATTGGCAAACAGAATTCTGGATGGCGGGGAGCCGATTACACGCGAAGAAGCTTTGGCGGTGCTGGAGTCATCGGATGATGAGCTGCTCGAAGTGCTGCAGGCAGCCTATCTGATCCGGAAAAACTGGTTCGGAAAAAAGGTCAGCCTGCATGTTTTACGCAATGCCAAAAGCGGGGTCTGTCCGGAGGACTGCTCGTTCTGCAGCCAGTCCAAAAGCGCCACGGCCGATGTGGAGGAATACGAGATGCAGTCGGCCGACGAGATCGTCGCCGGCGCGCAGGATGCGGCCGACATGCAGGCGCTGCGCTACTGCGTGGTGACCAGCGCGCGTGCGCCGTCCGAAAATGAGATGAAAGTCATTACCGAGGCGGCCGGGCGCATCAAACAGCAGTATCCGCAGCTTGAACTTTGCGCCTCCATGGGATTCCTGACCGAGGAAAAGGCGCGCCGCCTGAAGGAATCAGGCGTAGACCGGTTCAACCACAACCTGGAAACCTCAGCCAGTTTTTATCCGTCCATCTGTTCGACACACCAGTATGAAGACCGTGTCGAAACCGCCAGAACCGTCAAGAAGGTCGGGCTCGATCTGTGCTGCGGCGGGTTGATCGGAATGGGCGAAACCCTCGAGGACCGCGTCGACCTGGCGCTGGCGCTCAAGGAATTGGATGCCGATTCGGCACCGATCAACTTTCTTGATCCGCGGGAAGGAACCAAACTTGAAGGGGCTGCGCAGGTTACGCCCAATGATTGTCTGCGTACGCTCTGTATGTTCCGCTTCGTGCTGACCCATGCCGAAGTCCGTATCGCCGGCGGCCGCGAGACCTGCCTGCGCGATCTTCAGCCGCTCTCGCTCTATCCGGCCAACTCCATGTTTACCAACGGCTATCTCACCACCGGTGGGCAGGATTTTGCAGCCGACAGGCAAATGATCGAAGACGCCGGCTTTGAAGTCGGTCATCTCGTGAATGCATAAGGCAGGGACGGATCGATGATCCGTCCGAAAGAACACATCGGTGCGCTCGTCTAGCACACCCGACCTGAACTACTTCACCGGAATGCGCAGGATCGTGAACGAGTAGGGCTTGAATTCATAATCGAACTCGGCGCCGGCCACCTTGGCCGTTGATTCCTCCGGCACGATCCCGGTCGGATCCTCGATCGTGTTTTCATCATCGAGGCTGCCGGAAGAAAGCGTGATAACTTTCATGGCATCGCCCACCTTGACGCCCTGCAGGTCTATGGTTGCGTTCAGCGGCTGATCGCCGACGTTGACAGCCTTGACGATGACTTCATTCGCATCCTGGTCGATTGTGGCGCTGGCGTTCAGCACAGCACTTTTTTCATCGAGCATCGGCTCATCGGAAACCGAGCTCGTGAGCATATGGGTGCCGGGATTCAGGCTGAAGAGTTTCTGAACATGATAGTTGATCGACCCGTAGGCGTTGAGGTTGTCGAACCAGATCATGTCCGGTCGCCACTGCCAGGCTTCCTCATGGCCGAAGAGCGGGGCGTAGCAGGTCATCCGCACGAGATCGGCATTCCGTTCCATGCCGGTCATAAAGGCGGCCTCGTAGAGCGCGCACTTGAGGCTGTTGCGGTTGTCGGGGCTGGCCACGCCGACGCTCTGCGAAGCATACTCACCGACGAAAAGCTTCGGGCCGTCACGGTCATAGTCGTCGTACCAATGGGTGTTTTCGATAAACCATTCCGGGACGCGGTAAAAATGTTCGTCAACAAACTCGGGCTGCAGGCGCCGCCATTCATCCCACAGGAGTTCGACCTCGGCTTCGCCGTTGGGAAAGATGGATGCATCCGATCCGGTTGCGGCAATAATCTGCATGTCGGGGTAGATCTCTTTGATGGCCTTGACCATCGGCAGATAGCGTTCGATGTACTGCGGACCCCATTGTTCGTTGCCGACACCGATCATCTTCAGCCCAAACGGTTCCGGGTGGCCCATATCGGCCCGCAGTTTGCCCCACTTGTCTTCAATGGGTCCGTTGGCGAACGCAATCAGATCCAGCGCATCCTGGATATAGGGTTCCAGGTGTTCAAGCGGAACCAGTTCAGAGGTGTTGAACTGACAGGCCATGCCGCAGTTGATGATCGGCATCGGTTCGGCACCAAGGTCCTCCGCCAGCTGGAAGTATTCGAAGAAACCCAGTCCGAAGCTCTGGTAGTAATCGGGGGTGGGGCGGTGGTCGAACTCGAAGTTCCAGCGGTTGATGGTGACGACGCGTTCTTCGATGGGTCCGACCGTGTTTTTCCACTGGTAGCGCTGTGAAAGGTCGAAGCCTTCCACGATGCACCCTCCGGGAAACCGCAGGAAGCCCGGCTTCATGTCGGCCAGCAGTTGAACCAGATCCGCGCGCAATCCGTTCTCACGCCCTTTCCAGGTGTCGCCCGGGAAGAGGGAAACCATATCGATGTCGATTGTGCCTTCGCCTACGAACCAGATGTTCAGGGTCGCCTTGGGTTCCGTTCGTTCGGGGGTCAGTGTGCAGGTCAGATGCTGCCATTCATCCAGCACGATATCGATTTTATTGCTGGCCAGCACCTTGTCTTCCGGATCGACCAGTTCTATGCGCATGGCCGAAATATCGCCGCCGGCTTTGCGGACCTCGATGTTGAACCTGCAGGGGACGCCTTCCTTAACCCCCATGCCGCGAAAGCCTTCGTTGTTCAGGCCTGCGCCTGAACCCTCTTTGTCGATCTGGATCCGCATATAGCGCGGGTTGCGCGGGTTTTTCTTATTGCGCATCGGAAGGGTACGCACATCAATGCCTTCATCCTTGAGCACCGTCCATCCGCGCAGCGGTTTGTCAAATTCGAAGGAACGGTTCTTCACCAGCTCCGCATAGATCCCGCCGTCGGCGGCAAAGTTGATGTCTTCGAAAAAGACGCCATACATGGTGGGGCTGATGGCTTCGCCCGGTTTGGATGCATCAACCGTGATGGTGGGATTTGCATGCGCTCCGCTGAGGAAGATTCCAGCAACCGCAACAACACTCATGAACCGTTTCATCTCTCTTCTCCTTCCCTCGACAGATAGTAGGAAAGATGCGGTTCGGCCAGCGTCTTGTCAAACGCTTAAGTGCCTCCCCCCGGTGCATATGCAAGCGAACGCTACAGGTTCTTGGTCAATACCAAACCACATCCCGTAACTGCGGGGTGTTCTGACGGAGCGTTGCCCGGACAGGCGGTGAATCCGTACTTGAGATAGAATGCCGTCGCCCGGTCGTTGGGCAACTGAACCCCAAGGGATAGTATGGTCGCGCCCCGTTCTCTGGCCCATCTCTCGATTTGCTCAACCAGGGCCGCTGCGGTGCCGGTCCCCCGGAGCGTCGGCGCCACCCACATTGAAACCAGATAGGCGAGCGTGTCGTCCGTGGGGTCATGGAGTCCGATGGCCATGCCGACCGGTTCGCCCTGATCCAGCGCCAGCACCGTGCAGGACCGTTCTGCGGCGGTCCGTTTGCGCCAAACCGAATCCGGCAGCTGATTGTCCTGTGCCCACGTGGAGACATACGCGCTCGGGGTATCGCTCAGAGCCGCCAGCCGTGCCTGCTTCAGCAAGGGCCATTCCTCGGGTTTAATCTGTCTGATCAGAGCCATGGTTGTTGAACGTTACGTGCAGCCTTTCGCAGGCTGAAACAGGATGGACTATTCCTCTCCAGAGAGAGTGGTGCATTGCGTAAAGTGCGTAAAGATAAAGTAGGTGATATCATCATAACCACTTGGTATAGGTGGAGAGGGGGGCGGTTGACGTATTCGCGGTGCATTTCCAATGTTTGGAATTTTAAACCATCAACCGGGCGTGCTAGATTTCAGCCCTCTTTTGGGAAATGCAAACGATGAAGCCGCTGAAGCATGAATATTGATCAGGTATACAAACAGATTGTTGAAAAAGTCCTCCGGGAGGGAAAAAAGAAAACCAACCGGACGGCCACAGATGCTATTTCCGTCAGTGGCTGCATGATCGAGTACGACATGTCCAATGGCTTTCCGTTGCTCACAACCAAGAAAATGGCGTGGAAGACCATTCGGGTCGAATTAGAGGGCTTTATTAAAGGTGTGACCGATAAATCGTGGTTTCAGGAGCGCGGCTGCAAAATCTGGAACGAGTGGTGCACGCCGGCCAAAGTGCCCTACGGCCACGACGAGGCCACTCTGCAAGCCATGGCTGAGGAACGGGATCTCGGCCCGATCTACGGCTTCCAGTGGCGTAACTTTAACGGGCAGTATGACTTCGGAGCCGAAAACTTTACCGGTGGCATCGATCAGTTGGCCCATGCGATTGAGACCCTCAAGACCAATCCGAACAGCCGCCGCATCCTGGTGAATGCCTGGAATCCGCAGCAGCTCGACCAGATGGCGCTGGTCCCGTGCCACTATTCCTATCAGCTGCTCTGCAACGATGGTGTGCTGGATCTGCTCTGGAACCAGCGGTCGTGCGACATCTTTCTCGGAATCCCCTTCAATATTGCATCGTACGCCCTGCTGCTGGAGCTGGTCGCCAAGGAGTGCGGCATGAAAAGCGGCAAGCTGATCGGCTTCCTCGGCGATGCCCATATTTATGTAAACCATCAGGCTCAGCTGGATGAGCAGATGAGACGCGAACCCTTTGCCCCGCCGACGCTGACACTGGAAGGCTACGACTCGATCTTCGACTGGGAGTGGCAGCATGCCGCACTCGAGGGCTATGAATGCCATCCCGCCATCAAAGGCGAGGTGGCGGTATAAAGTTGCGACAACCAACATAAACACTAAGGCTAAAAGTACTCGAAGCTTGGTGTTCTTCGTGTCTTGAGCGCAGCGGGTGTTTAAATACGACCTCAGAAAACAATTAGTTCGGAGAAGCATAATGATTGCGATTGTTGCCCGGTCTGAAAACGGCGTCATCGGTAAAGACGGTGGGCTGCCGTGGCGCTGCAAAGGCGATCTGCAGTTTTTCAAGCGCACCACGATGGGGCGGAAAATCGTTGTCGGCCGTGCCACCTTTGAAGGTCTTCCGCCGCTGAAAGGGCGCGATATTTTTGTGCTGACCCGCAATCCAGACGCATATTTTGAAGGGGCAACCGCCGTTTCCAATCCCGTTGATGTTCCGGCTGATGCGATGGTCTGCGGCGGCGCGGCGATTTATGACCTGATGATTCCGCAGTGTGACCAGCTGCTGGTGACCACGGTGAAAAAAGAGGTCGAGGGTGATA
>JBNKVA010000052.1:0-21679 GCA_050298955.1 Pontiella sp. | reverse complement strand
ACTGCACGAACTTCGGATCCCATCCATAGCAGTCGGCCTGGGCCGTGATGGTGGGATTCCGTCCCCATTCAATGTCGGCCTTCGATTTTGATCCCTGGCTGAAGAAGATCCGGCCCGCGTTGCTTTCATCCACCAGCACATGCTCCGCCCGATTGTTAACTTCGCTCCATGCCGTATCCGGCAGGCCCTGGTCCGGGGCCGGGGCGAAGTATTCTGTAGAGACCTGATCCGCAGGAAAATCGCCGAGCAGGTAGACGCCGGGTTCGACGCTGAATCGACCCTCAACGGATGCGCCCGATGCCTGATCGGGATTCGTGAGCGGGGTAACCGCAAAGCCTGTGCCCAGTCCAGGCAGCCTGAGCTGCATGTCATGCTGTTTCCAAGCAATGCCCACGGCCCGTACATTCGGGCGATAGGCGAAGGGGTTCCGCAATGGCATGGCATCCGGCATGACTTCCAGTCGCCATGCGTTGTCACTCAACCGGTCGAGAAAGTAGGCGCCGGCCCCTTCGTAGCGAACCAGCGGGGAAGAACCGGTCCCGGCCACCTGCTTCATCATATTCGGCTGTTTCGGCATGGTATCCGTCCCGTTGCTGTGGAGGAAGCGGGAGCCATCGTTGAGCAGGGCCCGATCGAGCTGCGCATCGTACGAGATGCCCCCAGCGCCGCGGAAGGCTTCGGCGGCAATCATCAGGCCCATGGCGGACTGCGGTGTGTAGGCCAGGTTGATGAAGTGCTTCGGATATTCCGTGTTCCACGCCCCGATCGCCATGGGGTCGTAGGAAAAGTAGGCGGCCAGTTGGAAGCCGGCATTGCGCAGGGCCTCGGCAACGGGGGCATAGGCATACGAGCTGCGGGTGTTGGAGAGCCCGACTTCATACACTACGCGGGCACGACGCTTGAATTCCTTCTCCTCTCCGAAATTAAACTGAGGCGTATAGAGCGGATATTCGTTCGCGTAAGGCAGCAGGTTGAGATTGATCGGTTCGCTCCCGCCAAGTCCCGTGGGATAGAATTGAAACGTGAAGCCGTCGATATCGGTGGTGTAGTAGGTCTCGCGCAGGTAGGGGTTTTGCGACATATTGTAGAACAGCGGATTCTTGAAGCCGGCATCGCGCAGGGACTTGATCAGCGTCTGGATGTATTCGCGGGTCTGCTCCTCGGTTCCCTGGTGGAACGGCTCGTTATTGAGCTCGACGCCGATAATCGCCGGGTCGTCCTTGTAGGCCATGCCTGTATAGGGATTGGTGTGCTGCATGAACTGCTTCAGATAGTTCGCCTGGATCGCGAAGGCTTTCGGGTCGTGCGAGCACGCCTGCTTGTCGTAGATATTCTGGAAGCCGGGGGTCTCGGTGGCGCCGTCGGGATAGCCGTTCGGCAGAATGCCCAGCGGGGTAATGAAGATCTGAATATGGTGCTTGCGCAATTCGGCCACCAGATAGTCGAACAGGTCGAGATGTTCGTTTTCGAGCAGGTTGCCTTCGTGATCGGTGATTTCGGTTTCCCAGACATGGACGCGGAAGGCATCCAGTCCCATGCGCGAAAAGTGGTAGGTGTCCTGTCGGATGGCTTCCTTATGGTCGAGGCCCAGCTGCTGCATGCGCCGGTAGCTGTGCGCAAACATCGGGGCATGGTTGACGCCGAAGACGCAGACTTCGTTGTCGGAGCCGGAATAGCGCCAGGTGCCCTTTTTGTCGACATAGGTGGACTGGGCGAAGGCGCTGCCGGTCAGAGCGGTCAGCAGCAGGAGAGCGAGTCTGGTCTTCATGTTATTTCTCAGGGGTAAGGGTGATGACGTTGAAGGAGAAGGGTTCTGCAAAGAAGTCCTGCTCGGCACCCTGTACGGTTCGATTCTCGCGCTGAAGGGGCTCCTGGTTGCGCACGGCAATGTAATCGATCTGCATGCGGCTTTCCTTCAGCGGTTTGTCAAAGGCGATGGTGATCTTCCTGCGCAGCGGGTTCTTGTTCAGGACCAGCAGTTTCCATTGATCGCCCGATTTTGCGGCGAGGGTCACGAGATCCTTTTGCGATGCGCTGCTTGCCACCAGCTGCATTCCCTGTATGGGAGAGGCCATGCGGAAGAGTTCCAGCGAGAGCGTTTCATGATAAGGAGCGTCCTGCGTGATGATGGAAGGGAAGGGGTCCTGTTCGGCCCATACATCGCGCGAGGTGCGCCACAGCAGCGGCCAAAGGCAGGTGATGTGGACATCGGCGCGCATGAATTCCATGAGCAGGTCGGCATGGATCAATGCATTGGCGGCCTGCGAGAAGACGAGGCTTTCGTCGCTCGGCGCAATGTTCCATTCCAGCACCATGAGGCCCATTTCCGGATGCCCTGCACTGGCAAAAGCCTTACGCAGCAGGGCGAAATCTTCCTGATAAGTGCGGATGAGGTCTTTATGCTTCCACTTGTCGCCGGTCTCCAGGGGCGTTGTTTCCTGCCAGCGAAGGAAGGTGGAGCGACCCCACTCCCAGTAGAAATGAATGTCGATGTAATCGACATAGTCGCCCGTTTCGCGGACAAAATATTCCACTTCTTCCCAGGCGTTGTAGGTTTCAGAGGAGAACGGATTGGCGATCAGTTTCGCATCGGGGAATTCCGCCTTGATAGCCTTGCCGTAGCGTACGCATTCGGCAGCGTAGGGTTTCACGTACATCACGTGGGCGGCCTCGAAGTTCCACGGTTCGTTGTCGAGGAACCAGTAGGTGACCTTGTAGCCCTTTTTCTTACAGTAGCGCATCCAGCGCAGGGCTTCTTCTACGCCCTCATCCTGCCGGTCGTTACGGGCCCCCGAGGAGAGGTTGAGGCCGACGACCGGCTCGGCGCCGATGTTCTTGCAGTGTGCCATGAACTCATCAAAGTTCATGAAATCCTCGTTGTTCGCCCATTTGGAGGGATCGATCCAGGTCGCCTGGAAGGGGCCCCGCTTGCGGCTGTAGCCATGCTGCTTCGAATCGTCCCACAGATCCTCGTAACCGTTGACGCCGGGGTGCTCCCAGTGGAAAAAGGAGGCCTCTTCGCCGCCGGGATAGCGCAGGGCATGAACGCCCGCATTCTTCAGCTTGGCCGGAATGTCGTATTTTTTCCAGATGTCGTCGGTGTCGTTGAAGTAGCTGGTGTTGATGCCGAGGAAGCAGGACGACACGGTGTGCAGAAGGTTGCTCGTGGATACCGTGATCCGGGCCTGCCGTTCTGGGGCGGCATAGAAGGCCTCCAGATCGGCCGAAGGTTTGAAGCCCTCGGGGTGTTCTTGGTCTTCTTCCATGCCGAAGGCCGGAGCGACCGACGCCGCGAGCAGCAGGGCTAAAACGGTATGTTTAAGCTGAACGTAGAAGCGCATAGGTTGTTCTCCGGAAATGGGTTTTACATTGTAGGTGTCATATATGTTCAGGTCAATAGACGACACGGCGGAGCCGATTTCATCAGACGACGCCGCGGCGTTCCTCCAACTTGCGGCGGGTTTCGGCCGCGCGCTGTGCGGTGATGGGGTAGAAGGCCAGGGCGATAATGGCGAGCACGGCCGCCGCGGCGGGCGCGCCGGCAAGGAACAGCCGCATCTTGGTGAAGGTTTCCGGAGTCTGGGCGGTTTTGAGTGCGGCATCGAAACCGGAAACGGCCACAGCAATACCGGTGAACATGGTGCCTACAGCAAAAATGGCCTTCTGCAGCCAGGAGTAGATGGCACCGAAGATGCCCTCGCGGCGCTTGCCGCTCTTGAGCTCGTCGTCGTCACAGATGTCGGCCATCATGGCGTTGAGCAGGATGTTGACCGCCACCCACATGGGGCCGCACAGGAGCGGGTCGATCATGAGGACTGGATCAAACTGGAACTGCCAGCCGAGTATATTCAGGTCGAGCAGGGTATGTCCGGGCGTGAATACAAACCATTTGGCGATGCCGCCGATGATCATCAGTGCATAGACGCTGTACAGGGTTTTGGTCTTGCCGATGCGAGTGGCGATCCAGGTGAGCACCGGAATGGAGGCGAAGCCGACGATGGCATAGCCCGAGGTGAGTGTGGCTTTGAGGCCGTCGGCGAGGAGCTCGTTGCCGTCGGCCATGTAGTACATGATGAGATAATAATCCATGCTCATGGCCAGCGTTCCGGCCAGCATGTTGAAGACGATGATCAGTACGAGAATAAGGAACGGCCGGCTCCGGAAGGCGCTGCGGCAGCTTTCGATGAGACTGACTTTCTCCTGATCCCGGCTCTTTTCGGCAAAACGCTCCTTCACGAAGAAGGAGGACTGGATACCGATGCCGAAAAAGACCACCAGGGCAATGATGCCGCATACCGCCCGTATGCCTGACATGGTGAGTCCTTCGGCCGCGAAATAGGCCACGCTGACCGCCGTGCACAGGTAGATGATCCAGCCGTTGAAGAATTCGCCCAGCTTGTTGAAGAAGGCGGTGAAGGCCATAACGCGCGTGCGCTCGTTGTAATCCGGCGTCATTTCGTAGGTCAGGGCGGTGTAGGGCACGGAATAGACCGTGAATGCTGTGAAAAAGAGCAGTTCGAACACAATGAAATAGGAAATAATCGCGGGACCGCTCCACTCCTGGGAAAACAGCCACATGCACCCGAACGTCAGAGCATTAAATACGGAGCCCCAGAAGATGAAGGGGCGCCGCCGACCCCATTTCGAGCCGTGGTGGTTGTCGGAAATCTGTCCCATGAACGGATCGGTGAACGCATCCCAGATGCGGGGCAGCACCAGGGCCACCGATACGAGGACCGGATTGATCTCGAGTTTCATGTTGAAAATACGATAGGCTACCGTATTGAAGGTGGCCCAGCCCAGGAACAACGGCAGCGAACCGGCTCCCAGAATCAGCTTGGTAAGAAACGGTACTTTGTCCTGAGCTTTTGTCTTTGTCATACAATGGTTCCAATCCCGCAGTATTGCGAAAGGCTATTACAATTTACGACGTGAAGATAGCAGTGAATAGGAAGGCATTTCAATAAAATAATCACAAAAAAGATAAAACAGTTTGACTCAGCATGGATAATCTGATCTGTTTACGGCGATTGGAAAGGATATAGATATGCACATGGACGGAAGAACGAGGAAACGAATGTTAGTCACGACGTTCCTGGCCGGACTGTCAGCACTGCACGTGATGGCGGCAAGTGATGTACGACCCAATTTTCTCTTTATCGCCATAGATGACATGAACGACTGGACCGGTTTTCTTGGCGGTCATCCCCAGGCGATGACGCCGAACATGGATAATTTAGCCGAAAACGGGGTAAACTTCAGTAATGCGCACTGTTCGGCGCCCGGCTGTTCACCGAGCCGCTGTTCGCTGATGTACGGGGTGGAGCCCTTCAATTCGGGACTGTATGCATTCTACAATCAGGGAAAGTTTGCGACGGACTTTCTGAACCGATTCACCTCGTTGCCCTCCCTGCTCAAGCAAAACGGCTATGAAACCTTCGGGTCGGGTAAGGTGCATCATCGCGGCTCCAACCCGCCGTCGGAATGGACCGAATTTTACAAGAGTCGGTTTGATCAGGAAAAAATCCGTTATGACGAAAACGTCGGCTTTGGAAGCGGTAAAATGGGCTTTCGTCCTACATTGAATCCGTTGGAGGACCACAAGGATTACCAGAACACGACCTTCGGGGTGGATGTCCTCGGCCGCAGACACGATAAGCCCTTCTTCCTGGCGGTCGGGCTGATCAAGCCGCATCTCCCGTTCTACGCGCCCGAGCGCTTCTTTGATCTCTATCCGGTGGAAGTCAAACCGCCGCGCATCAACCCGGACGACCACGATGACATTCCGCCTGTAGGAAACATCTGGGCCAAAAAGGACAAGGACAAATACTTCACCCAGGCAAACAAATGGAACGATATCCGCCGTGCCTACCTGGCCTGTATTTCGTGGACGGACTACAATGTCGGACGTCTGCTCGACGCCCTGGCAGCGAGTCCCTATGCCGACAACACCGTGGTTGTGCTGTGGTCGGACCACGGGTTTGCGCTGGGTGAAAAGCAGCATTTTACCAAGTTTGCCCTTTGGGAAGAGACGACCCGGGTGCCCTTCATTATTTGGGATGCACGCGAAAAGAGCGCTCCGAAGGGGCGCTCGGTTACGGACGGGGTGTCGTTAATCAACATCTACCGCACCCTGGCCGAGCTGGCGGGAGTGGAAGCGCCCGATTATGTAGACGGCTTCAGCCTGGTGCCGCAGTTGAAGGATTCCAAATCGCCGATAACGGAGCCGGCCATCTGCACCTGGGGGCGGGGGTGCCATTCGGTCCGGACGAAGGACTGGCGCTATATCCGCTATTACGATGGTACGGAGGAGCTCTATTCGCATGTAAACGATCCAGATGAGTGGACCAATCAGGCCAACAATCCGGAGTTTGCCGACATTAAGAAAAAGCTCGCGGCCTATCTTCCTGAAAAGGAGGTGCCGCTGGTCGAAAAAGGCATGGAAAGGGGCTCACTGCCGGTCAGTGCGGACAATCCGCTGGTGGATGGTAAACCCACGATTCAGGGGTGGTAGAGGTACGGAGGCCGCTTAGTGCGTCCCATACCACGGAATAATTTAGAACGCATTAACGAACCAGGAATGACTTATGAAACGAATACTGATCACACTCTGTGGATGTTGGCTGATGGTTTCTCCGGCGGTGACGGCCAGGCCGAAGAACATGCTGTTCATCTGTATCGACGATTTCAAGACGGTGGCCGGCTGCTACGGCGGGCAGGCTATTACTCCGAATCTCGATGCCCTGGCTCTGCAGGGCGTGAGGTTCGATAATCATTATGTGCAGTATCCGGTATGCGGCCCGTCGCGCAACGCCTTGCTGCGCGGCGTTCGTCCGGACACCAATGCACTTGAGGCCATGGAGCTCGGTTCGGCCAAAAAATATAACATGAAAGCGACCTATGACCACAAGGGTGGGGACGCTTTCAAGCCGTTCATGACCTATCTGACGGAGAATGGTGTTAAAACCGCTGTATTCGGAAAGGTTTCGCACGGTTCGGCCGGGTGGATGAATCCAACGATTCCGTATCAACGAACCGGTGATTGGCAATGCTGGGTGGATTTCAAGGGCGTTGAAACCAAGGGGGACTACCGGCCTACCTATGAGATATTCGACGGTGACGAGTCGGCGCATTCCGATATTCAGGGGCTCAACGCCGCGCTGGAAGCAATGGAACAATTAAAGGATGGTCCGTTCTGCATCGCGGTCGGCTTCTGGAAACCCCATCTGCCGTTCGTGGCGCCGAAGCGGATGTGGGATCTCTATGAAAACACGGAAATCGAGCTGGTCGGTCCGCAGGCCAAAAACAACACGTCGGCTCCCTTCCTCTACCAGGGCAACCAGGAATTCTTTGCCTATGGCGACCAGCACGGGGAACTGTGGTCTTATAAGCACCGTCCGACTGAGCAGGAAAAGAAGGACATGACGCGGGCCTACTATGCCGCCTGCTCCTATACCGACGAGCATATCGGCAAGCTGCTTGCCAAGCTTGACGAATTGGGCCTGCGGGAAGATACCGCCGTCATCATCTGGTCCGACCATGGGTTTCATTTGGGGGACCAGGGGCATTGGGCCAAGAATTCGCAGTTCAGCGCCGACTTCCGTTCTCCGCTGCTTATGGATTTTCCCGGAATGGCTAATGGCTATGTGGCGGAAGACATGGCGGAAACCATCGATATCTATCCCACGGTATGCGACTGGTTTGGGCTGGAGAAACCGTCCCATCTCGAGGGGCTGAGCCTCTATCCGTTGCTGGCGGGAAAAACACGCTCCGAAAAGCAGATCGCCTACTCCCAGTGCGACCGCAAGGGGCATACGGCCTTTTCCATGAATACCGAGCGTTTCCGCTATACCGAATGGCGCAAAGCCAATGCGGTTGCCCAGATCGCATTCATCGAGCTGTATGATCATTCAAAGGATCCGCTCGAAACCACCAACCTGGCATCCAATCCGGAATACAAGGCGTTGATCGACAAACTGCGCAAGCAGTTGCCGGCCGGTTTCCCCCGGCTGCAGCAGGCGGGAATCTCCGGAAACGAGCCGTTGCAACTGGAGGAATAATTCCGGCTCGTCAGTTGTTTAGAAACAGTTCCCTTCCGCCGGCATCTCCTGCCGTGACGCTTGACGACGCGGCAGTCCCGCATGCTCTGTCAGCCACACCCATACGCCCACGGATGTAAGATTCCGCAAAACCGGGATGTATCTGAGGAGTGGATGCAGAAGCCTTCAAAGGGCTAACATATGGATGGGAGTAAAGGAATTATGAGGAATGTACGACGTTCCGGCAGGGTGATGCGGGCAATTTTAATTTTACTGCTGGGTCTGGGATCGGTCGCCCATGCGACACTGACCATGCCGAAGATTTTCAACGACTACATGGTGCTGCAGCGTGAAAAACCCGTGAAGGTCTGGGGCTGGTGCGCGCCTGTCGATACCGTAACGGTGACCTTTGCCGGGCAGGTGAAGCAGGCGGTTGCCGATGCGTCGGGACGCTGGATCGTGGTGCTCGATCCCATGGAAGCCAGCTTTGAAAACCGCACCATGACCATTTCAACCGCCTTAGGCGATTCCAGAAGCATCACCCATATCCTGGTGGGCGAAGTCTGGCTGTCCAGCGGACAGTCCAACATGAACTGGTCCATTGCCAAATGCCAGCCCGACAACGTAGCCATTGCGACCGGCGATAACCTGCCCTTTCTGCGTCTGTTTTTTATCAAATGCGACCAGCGATACCCGGATTCGAGCGGTGATTTTCATTTTGAAGTCGAGCCCCAGGACGATCTGCCGGATACCCTGAATCCCGCCCCTCAGTGGATTTATGCAAACGGCGATCTGTATGGCGTACCTTCGCTGAATCAATTCTCCGGTCCTGCGTATTTCTTTGCCCGGCAGCTTCAGCTGAAACTGGGCGTGCCGGTCGGGATGATCGACAGTTCGCTGGGCGGCAGCAGTATCGAGCCTTGGATTGCACCGGAAGGTTTGGCCACCGAGCCACTCGAGTGGGATTATTATCTGGATCGGCTGGATCCGGTGGGATCCGGCCTCCAGATGGGGCACCTGAACGGGGAGGTCGGGCTGTATGAAACCTTCATCTACCCGATCCGCGGTTTCGCCATGCGCGGCATGATCTGGCACCAGGGTGAATCCAGTGCCAACTGCCTGCTCTACGAAAACCAGTTCCGGGCGTTGATCAATGGCTGGCGCATCGTCTGGGGCGATCCGGAGCTCTATGCCGGCGTCGGCCAGTTGTATCCTTATACACCCGGCGGCGAGCGCTGGCCGCCGACTTCCTGGGGGCAATACCGAGCCGGACAGCGCATCCCCCGGGCCGGGAGCATTGTGCTGAACGACCATGGCAACCTGGATGATATTCATCCACGGAATAAATATGCCACCGGCAAGCGTTTTGCGGCCTGGGCATTGTCCGAGGTGTACGAGCAGGGCAACCTTCCCCAGGGCCCGCACCCGCGCAAGGCCCGCTGGGATGCCGCGAATAACCGCATCGTTATCGATTTCGATTATGTCGGCGAGGGACTGCACCTGAACTCCGGTACGGCGCCGGAAGAATTCCGCGTGCGCTGTGCGGATGACAACGTCTATCCATGCACCGGCCAGATTTCACCGGACCAGACCCAGGTCTGGCTGACCTGCCCGGAGATCACCGGGAGCAACCCGGCGCTGATGGTTGAACATGCCTGGCAATCCTCCTCCGATACGCCGAATGTGGTCAACTCCGATGATCATCCGCTGACGCTGTGCAAAATCGCGGTTCGCGAGGATTTTACGACCGCGACCGTTGTCGAGCAGGACGCGCAGGTGAATACGGCCTTTCAGGCGGACCTGACGGAGAACGTGACCGAGGCGTACTTTTTTGACGACAGCTTTACGTTCCGGTTGGTCGGTGCCCCGGCCTGGCTTTCGGTGAGCGAAGACGGCATGCTTTACGGGACGCCGGGCAATGGCGATCTGGGGCTCAACACCTGCACGGTCGAACTGGATGATGGAGACGGGCGCGTGGTACAGGCACCGCTTCAGATCAATGTCGTTCCGGTTGGTTCGCCGCTGATGATCGGTTGGGAACGGGGAGCGTTCGGTTCACCCGATCGCAAGGTGGCGGGCGCGGATGCCGTTTTCCATGCCGCGCTCTACCTCAACGGCATGAATTCCCAGCAATACGCGCCGGCCGGGTTTTCTCAGGACGGCACCTGGGGCAGCCAGGCGGTCAACCCGCCGGCCCGGACGAAGGGCCTGTTCATCAAGATTGAACACTCGGCGGAGTTTTCCATTACCAACAACACCGGGGCGGATATGGTGCTGGACGGCATCTATTTCGATTATATTTCCACGTTCGGAAACATGACCAGCATGGAGATGCGCTATGCGGAAGGCGACCTTGCGGATGCCACCAACACGCTGGTATTCAGCTCGGCGATCACCGCAGGAGCCTGGGCCAATTATGATGCACCGCTATCGGGAGCGCTGTCGGACCTCACGCTGGCCAACGGCGAACACGCCACCTTCCGGTTGACCTTCTATACTGCGAATTCATGGTCTTCGTGCTATATGGATAACGCCATGATCCGGTTCATCACGGCCGGAACCTCCGGCAACCTGCCACCGGTCTTTCCCGTGCGCGTGGTTGAAACCGCCGTCGCGACGGAGGACAGTCCGTATACAGCCTCCCTCGCCGGCAGCGCGGTGGATGCCAATGCCGGCGACACGTTGACGTACGAAAAACTGGATGGACCTTCGTGGCTGACGATTGCGCTCGACGGTTCGGTGTCTGGAACGCCGGTGAACCGGCATGTCGGAATCAACCAGTTCATGATCGCGGTCTCGGACAGTGATGGAAAGACGGATCGAGCGCTGCTGCAGATCACGGTGAACAACGTCAACGATGCTCCCGTCTTTCTCAATGATCCGTTTTCCGCCCATGATGCCTACGCAGGGCAGGCCTACTCCGAAAGCATTGCCGATTCGGCAACGGATGTGGATGCCGGCGATGTGTTGAGCTTTTCCATCCTTTCCGGTCCGACGTGGCTGAATATCGAAACGAACGGCACCTTGTACGGCACACCGGGAAGCGGCGATCAGGGCACGAACAGCTGCCAGGTGCAGGTCAGTGACGGGAACGGCGGAAGCGATACGGCCACACTCAACATCCTGCTCAATCCTCCCAACGCATTTCCGGTCTTTACCAGCGATCCTTTCAGTGCACACGACGCCGTTTTGCCTTGCGGCTACATCGGCACGATTACCAACAGTGCGACGGATGCGGACGGCGATGGGTTGATGTACACCAAGCTCTCCGGTCCGGACTGGCTGGACATAGCCGCAGGCGGCACTCTTTCCGGTTTCCCGTCCATGGCCGACATCGGCACCAACAGCTTCACGGTGCAGGTGTTCGACGGGAAGAACGGAACCGATACGGCTACCATGCAAATCGTCGTAACCGATGAGATCGGTGTGGTGCTGGCCGGTTGGGATGCCGGAGCGGGTTCGGCGACCGTTAGGGGAGCGGGTGTTTCTTCAGCTGCCATGACGCTGCACAACGGCACGGGTGACGGCGATGCTTCGAACAAAAGCGGAAGCTCCCTGACCGGTAAATGGGGCGGGGATGCTGCGCTGATGCCGGCGCCCGCCGACACGAACACCTGCACCATGATGCGGGCCAACAGCGCGACCGGAACGGATATGCCCTACATGGACCTGACCATTACAGCCGGTTCCGAAACGCTGACGCTCACGGCCATCGTGTTTGACCAATACAATTACTTCGGCTCCTATGGAAAAGACATCCTGGTCTACTACCAGAGCGGAAACCTGGACGATCCGGACAATACATACCTGTTCACCCAGGCCGAGGTGCCGGGCGCGGCCGGCAACTATGCGTCTACGGAGCTGGTGGGGGTCAACGGCCTCGATATAGGCTCTGTCCTGGGCGATAATGTGCTGGCCCCCTCGGAGAGCGCCACGTTCCGGATTTATCACGGTAACGCGAGCGGCGGAGAAATGCGCTATGACAACATCGCGATGCTGGGGACGACCACGGCCGCTCCCGGGAACAGCGCGCCGGCCTTCACTTCCGATCCGGTCGTGGAAGTGAATGCAACCCAGGGTGCGCTTTACAGCAGTACTCTTGCCGATGATGCGTTTGACGTAAACTACGACACGCTGTTTTTTTTTAAAACCTTCGGACCGGAATGGCTGAATGTTGCGAGCAATGGCGTACTGTCCGGCACGCCCTCGAGTACCGATCTGGGCCTGAACAGCTTTACGGTTCAGGTGGATGACGGCCAGGGTGGAAGCGACACGGCCACGCTCCGGATTACGGTGACAGCTCCTTCCACGGGCACGCCCGAGCTGCTGGTGGGCTGGGATGCCGGTGCGGGCGGGCAGACCGCCGCGGCATCGGGTTTTACGGGAACCCTGACGCTCAACAACGGTACGGGCGGCGGCGATGCCTCGAACAAAAGCGGAAGCTCCCTGACCGGTAAATGGGGCGGCGACGCGGGGTTGTCACCGTCACCGGTTGATACGGCGTCCAGCGCCATGCTGCGGGCCAATGGCGCTGCCGGTACGGCCATGCCCTACATGGACCTTCTGATATCAAACGGCGGAAGCGGGAAAATCGCACTCGATGCGATTGTTTTCGACTGCTGGTTGAACTGGGGCGATTACAACAATGACGTCACGGTGTATTATCAGGGGGGCGATTTAACGGGAATTTCCAATGGTACCAAGGTTCTCACGTACACGCTGATGCCGTCTCCGGATGACAATGTTGGATCGACGGCGAATCCCGGGGTCAACAGAATGGATATCGGTTCGGCGCTTGCAACCAACAATATCCTGGCGGCCGGTGGAACGGCTACGTTCCGCCTGTACGGGGGATCGGCCGGCGGTGGCGAATTGCGCTTCGACAACATTGCGGTTCTCGGCATGGCCGCGCAAACCGTCCGGCCGTTCGACGGCTGGCGGAATGCTTATTTCGATGCAGGAGAGCTGGCTGATCCCGCCATTTCCGGACCGACAGCTACGCCGATGAACGACGGCATTCCGAACCTGGTGAAGTATGTACTCAATCTGGATCCCTGGAATGCGGGCGGCATCGGGCCCGGCTGGCCGGAGGCGGCGGATTGGATCATCGGGTTTGACCGGAATGCTGCTGCGACGGATGCGGATTTCTATCTGGAAATGATTCATGAGCTGGCTTCAACGCAGTGGCTGACGATCGCAATGAGCGTGGGAGGTGCCGGCGTGACCGCCCAAAACGGTGCGACGGTCGTGCTGGATTCTCCCGGAACAACCAACGGGGTGCAGGTCAGTGTGCCGTCGACCACGAATGCCTTCTTCCGTTTCCGGGCCCGGCAGCCATAGGGCCTTGCACGCCCACGTCAGACGCTACTGAGCAATACCATTGAAGCGCCGCATTCTTCTGCGGCCGTGATATCAGGCCGTTTTACACATTTCTCGGAGTTTGGCGAAAGTTTCGGGGGTGCAGGCGTGTATCTTAGTTAAAATTCATACAACCAGAAAACGGGACGATTAATAATGATATACAGGAGCAAAGCTGGACGGGTGCGGGGGAGAAACAGGGCGCGGCAACTGCTGCTTTTAGCACTGCTTGGTTTGGGTACGGCTGCCCATGCGACACTGACCATGCCGAAAATTTTTAATGATAACATGGTCCTGCAGCGCAACAAGTCCGTGAAAATCTGGGGCTGGTGCGCGGCCGGGGATACGGTCACGGTGACCTTCGACGGGCAGGTGCAACAGGCGGTCGCCGATGCGGCCGGGCGCTGGGATGTTGAGCTGGATCCCATGCCGGCCAATGCTGTAAACCAGAACATGACCATTACCACCGCTTTAGGGGACAGCAGAACCATCAGCAATGTCCTGGTCGGCGAGGTCTGGCTCGACAGCGGCCAGTCCAACATGAACTGGGCGCTCTATAAATGCGATGCCAACTCGATTGCCACGGCCAATGCGGATAATCTACCGAATCTGCGCCTGTTCTTCGTCAAATGCGACCAGCGATATGATGCAAACGGCAATCCGGACCCGCAGGGTGACTTCCTGTTTTCACTGGATCCTCTCGATGATTTTCAGCCTAATCTGAGCCCTGCGCCGCAGTGGGTGAGTGCGACGACCGATGTCATCCCATGGGGGAATAATGATCCGCTATCCAGCTTCTCCGGACCGGGCTATTTCTTTGCCCGCCGCCTGCAGCTGGAGCTCGGCGTGCCGGTCGGTATGATTGATGTCTCCCTGGGCGGCAGCAGCATTGAGCCCTGGTGCGCTCCGGAAGGCCTCGCCGAGGAACCGAACGAATGGACCTACCTGCAAAAACGGCTCGATCCGGCCGGCTCGGCAATCCCGATGGGCAGCCATGCCGCTGAAATGGGATTGTATGAATCCTTTATTCACCCCATACAAGGCTTCACGATGCGCGGATTTATCTGGCATCAGGGCGAAGGTAATCAGGGGGACTGCGAGCGGTATAACGATAAGCTCCGGGCGCTTGCCAAAGGCTGGCGAAAAATCTGGGACGATGAAACCCTGTATATGGGCGTCGGACAACTCTATCCGTATACGGCAAATTATGGTGACGACTATAGCTGGGTAAGGACCTCCTGGGGGCAATACCGCGCCGGACAGCAGATTCCGCTGTCCGGAAGCATCGTGCTGAATGACCACGGCACGCTGGGAGACATCCATCCGCAGAATAAACTGGCCACCGGCGAACGCTACGCTGCGTGGGCGCGCTCCGAAGTGTATGAACAGGGCAATTTGGAACAGGGGCCCAATCCGATCAAAGCCCGCTGGGATGATTCGAACAGCCGGGTCGTGATCGACTTTGAATATATCGGCGGCGGCCTGGGCCTCAATAAAGGCACGGCTCCGGAAGAATTCAGGGTCCGGTGTGCGGATGATCAGGTGTATGACTGCACGGCGCAGATATCGCCTGATCTGACGCAGATCTGGTTGAGCTCAGCCAATATCAGCGCAGGCAACCCGGCCGTAATGGTTGAGCATGCCTGGGCGACACGCGGGGATGCCCAGCCGAATGTGGTCAACTCGGAAAACCATCCATTAACACTCTTCCGCATGGCGGTGATTCAGGATTTTTATGCGTCAGCCATCACCGAACAGGATGCCCAGGTCGATACGCCATATCAGGCGGATCTCTCGGATGAAGTAACCGTGCCGTATTATCTGGATAAGAGCTTCACCTTCCGTCTGGTCGGAGCACCCGGCTGGCTGCACGTGACTGAGTCCGGCATGCTGTACGGAACCCCGGACAGTTCCGATCTTGGAGCGAATAGCTGCACGGTCGAGCTGGATGACGGTGCCGGACGGGTGGTCTCGGCTGCGCTGAATATCGCGGTCGTGGCGGTCGGTTCACCGTTGATGGTCGGCTGGGACCGCGGGCTGTGTGGACCGGCCCATCACAAGGTTGCCGGCGTGGATGCCGTATTTCTCGGCGGTACGCACCACGAGGACTATGTATCCAATCCGACCGACGGAACCTGGGGCGGCCAAAGCATGAATCCCCCCGCGCAGGCACACGGACTGGTTTCCAAGGTCGATATTACCACCGGTTTTTATACCAACGGCGCTGTCTGGTCACCGATAAAGGATGATGTCAGTGCCGTGTTCAGCATAACGAATAATACCGGTGCGGATCTGGTCCTGGACGGCATTTATTTCGACAGCAATTCCAGATTCGGCAACATGAAAAGCCTTGAACTGCTGTATGCAGATGGGGATCTGACCGACCCGACGAATACATTGATCTACAGTGGAAATATCAGCTCTGGAACGTGGGGAAACCACAATGCATCATTTAACGGCAAGTTGACGGACAATACGCTGGCCGGTGGGGAGTCTGCTACGTTCATCATGGATCTGGAACTGAAGCAGTTCGCGACAAACCAGATACCATGGTCCGCGTTCTTCATGGACAATGTGATGATCCGGTTTTCCACGCAGGGAACGAAGGGCAATCTTCCGCCGCTGTTTACTGCGAATTATATCACGGCCCCGGATGCCACCAACGGTCCCTATGCCGGAACCATCAGTGGAAGTGCCGTGGATCTGAATTCCGGCGATGTCGTAAGCTATGTAAAGCTGGACGGGCCTTCCTGGCTGACCATTGCCCCGGATGGGTCGCTTTCCGGTACGCCCGGAGAAGGGCATGACGGGCTCAACCGTTTCAAGGTGGCCGCGGTCGACAGTTCCGGAGCCACCGCCAGCAGTGTTCTTGTACTAGAGGTGAATGGAATCAATGATCCGCCGGCGTTCACTGCCGACCCTTTCTTTGCGGCGGCGGCCTATGTGGACCAGGCCTATTCAGGAACCATCGCCGGGTCGGCGACCGATCCGGAGCACGATGTGCTGACATATACGAATTCCACGGGTGGCTGGCTGACGATCGGCCCGGATGGAACCCTGGGCGGAACGCCCCAGATCGCAGATGTTGGCACCAACGCGTTTACGGTCGTCGTGGATGACGGTAACGGTGCAAGCGACAGCGCGACGTTGAAGATTGTCGTCCGGGCCGGCAACTCGGCTCCGGTATTCAACACCGATCCGATCAGCGGATTGAATGCAACCGTTGGTCGAGCTTACAGCGCTACCCTTGCCGGCAGTGCAACCGATATCGACGAGGATCCGCTTACCTATTCCAAGGCGGATACCGGGCTGCCGTGGCTGGCCGTGGCCGGCGACGGAACACTGTCCGGCACGCCTTCAGCTGAGGATATGGGAACGGACCGTTGCATAATACAGGTGGCAGATGATCAAGGAGGCAGCAGCACTGCTGATTTACAGGTTACGGTGTATCCGGCCGCCTCCGGTTCTTTAGAACTGCTCGTTGGATGGGATTCATTTGATGGAATCTCCTGGGGTGGTGGAACCGCCGCGGCACCTGTAACCGGTGGGGGAGCTTCCGGCTCCATGACCGCAACCTATGGCAATGGTGCATCTGGCGGCTCCCTGAGTACTGTAAGTTGGGATACTAACGGAATGGGTTCTACATCCGGTTCATGGGGCGGAACGACTGTCGGGCCCGCGCCTTCTACTCAAGGGACTGACGGTTCAGGTAACTATCTTATCAGAAGTAGTAACGGCAGTGGTACTTCATACGAGGACCTGAATACATTTGACATCACAATTAATGCAGGGACCAATGGACTCGTTCTTTCAAGCCTCGTGGTTGATGCCTGGAAAGAGTGGAGTAATAACAATGTAGGGTTTGGCTTGAAATACCAGGGTGGAGATCTTGGTGTCACTAACACCAATTCTATAGTTCAAGATGCGGTTTATCCTTCGGAAAATCTTAAATCGACATCCACTCCTGGTGTTAACACCTTCGACCTTAGGGCATTTGGGGACCATGAACTGGCAGCTGGAGAAACCGCAACATTCCGTCTCTACGCCGGTACTGAAGAAGCTAATGGATTTTATCTGGACAACTTTGCCATTCTCGGAACGGCGGCCGGCAGCGTCTCTCCGCTGATCGCCTGGAAGAGCGAAAACTTCACCCCCGCTGAGCTGGGCGACCCCGCAGTCTCCGGAGATGACGCCACGCCGATGAACGACGGGATTCAGAACCTGGTGAAGTATTTGCTGAATCTGGATCCATGGACTGCGGGCGGAATTGAGCCCGGCTGGCCGGAGGCGGCGGACTGGATCATCGGGTTTGATCGGAATGCTGCGGCCACCGATGCGGACCTCTACCTGGAAATGATTGATGATCTGACTTCTACGCAGTGGCTGACGATTGCGATGAGCCAGGGCGGAGCAGTCGTCACAACGCAAAACGGTGCGACGGTGGTTCAGGATACACCCGGAACAACCAACGGGGTGCAGGTCAGTGTGCCGTTGACCACCAATGCCTTCTTCCGTTTCCGGGCCCAGCAGCCATAGGGCCTTGCACTCCGATCCAGGCGGCGTCTGAACAATACCGCTGATACGCCACACGCTTCTGCAGGCGTGGCATCGGGCCGTAACAGTCAAGGGTACTGCTGTTGACCGTTCACGAGCGACAGCACGCAGCGTTTGCAGAATTCAGGTAATTGGGTCATGACCCATTTTTTTGTTCCGCTGTGAAATATTATCTGAAGCTCCGCTGTATCTTATCATGGAGTGTCTGCAGTTGCCTGTAGCGACAGGTATATGCAGCGCTTGACATTAAGGAGAAGATCAACGGCGGAAGTTCCGCCGGAAAAAAGGAGAGAAGATGAAAAAGAGTATGTTTATTACTGCCGCTCTGCTCAGCTCGTTCGTGGGACTGGCGCAGGCGGATGTACTGGTCGGATGGGATTCATTTGATGGAATCTCCTGGGGTGGCGGGACCGGTGCTGCACCAGCAACTTCTGGAGGAGCCTCTGGTTCCATGACGGTTGCCTATGGTGTCGGAGCCAGTGGCGGTGACCTGTCTACAGTCAGTTGGTCTACAGGCACCGGATCATCATCCGGCACATGGGGAGGACTTGAGGCCGGTGCTTCTACACAACTGTCTGACGGTACTGGAAACTATGTTATCAGAAGTAGTAACAATAGTGGAGCTGTAGGTTCCTACCTGGACTTGAATACATTTGATATCACTATTACCGCCGGTGGAAATGCTCTGAACCTTTCAAGCCTTGTTTTTGATGCATATAAGAACTGGGGCTGGAACTCGGCAGGAATTGGTTTGGAATACACCGGTGGCGACCTCGTTAACGTAGACGCAGGTACGACCCTAACGCAGGCTATGGTTTATGATGGTGGCGTCAACGTACAAACCACATCAACCCCCGGTGCTAATATCATCGACCTTACGCAATTCGCGGACGCGGATCTGGCTGCTGGACAATCTGCGACCTTCCGTCTCTATGCTGGTGGCGATACTGGTAATGAATTCTACCTTGATAACTTTGCCATTCTGGGCAGCGCCGCCATTCCGGAACCTGCTAGTCTGGGGCTGATTGGATTTGCCGGTCTGGGTACTCTGTTTATCCGCCGTCGGCTCATGATGTAAATATCGACGATTTAACGGGATTCAACAGCACGCTCTCTTCACCGGGAGCGTGTTTTTATGTACCATAGCCGGTTTCTTGGACCGCAGGCGTCCCGTATATACGCATCCTGCGAGTCGAAGATGCATGATCGCGCCGTTACCGGCGTAAGAGATGCGGTCCGGGCGCTGTATACTAGTTTAGTGAGGGGTTCTGATTTGAAAGCCAGACGTGCATTTAGGAAGGAAAGATGAACGCGATGAATATACGTATAATCGCGCCCATAATTGCGTTGGGTTTCGGGCTGAGTGCCACCCAGGCATTTGGTGCCGGTACGGGCAACACACGCCCGTTTCCCAGCCTGAACAGCGGTAAACTGGTTGAGCCTGCCGGATATCTGGCCTGGCTGCCGGACCTGGGTATCGTCAACAGCACCAACTGGTCGTATGATGTATATCTCGGCACCGGGAACACGCCTGTACAGAACGCAACCACCAACTCCCCGGAATATCAGGGGCGCTACAGCCTCAACCGGTTTCCCGCGCCGCCCTCCCTGAATGCGAGTACCTATTACTACTGGCGAGTCGATTTCTACAACACGGTCACGCATGAGCTGCTGACCGGTCCGGTCTGGTGGTTCTATACCGACTTCAGCAATCCGTATTCCTGGGCTACGTCTTATGAAATACAGAAAACGTTCAACTCAAGCCTGATGGCATCCGTCAATGCCACCATTGATGTATTCGATTCCGGCGAAAACATGTACCGGGTGATCGGGGCCGACCTCCACGGCACGCCGGATAACGAATGCATCGTGGCCAGCTCGATCGAGGGCAAGGTATGCGCCTATGAGAACGACGGCACGCCGCTCTGGTCCTACGAGACCGGCGGGTTCTGTTTTGAGCTGTTTGTCTATGACATCGATGAAGACGGACATGAGGAGGTGCTGGCCACCTCGACCGACGCCAACCTGTATGCTTTTGACCAGGATGGATCCGTGTTGTGGGCGTATGACAGCTCGCATGGACAGGCGCTTCCCAAACCGCCCGGCGTGATGGCGGTGAACGCTGCGTATGAGGGAAGCAACGTGGTGGTGGTCGCGGCCACCATGGATGGGAAACTCATCAAACTCGATGCCGACGGAAACGAACTCCTTTATAAGGATATGCATGTGGCATGCGGGGCCGACGGCTGGCCGGGTGCCCTGTGGATGCATTCCATTGCGGTTGGCGACTATGACGGTAATGGATCAAAGGAAGTTTTCATCAACGCGCATCCCAATGCAGGCGAGTCCATCTTTCATCTGTTCAACCTTTCCGATTTCTCGCCGGTCTGGAGCAGCCGGGTGGACAGCGCCGATGCCTATGGCCGCGATCTGGTGCTGCTGGATGTTGATAAAAACGGCGATGACGAGGTGTTCTGCTTCGGTCCGGGCGGCCATGTCCACGAGCTGGACTGGAATGTGACCAACGAGGATGTTCACCCGATTCTGGTGGAAGGACTGGGCGGGTTCACCATTGCCCACAACTACCGCCATGTCCAGGGTGCAGTCGGCGACTACCTGGAGCAGGACCGGCCCCTGCTGGCCGCGACGACCGGAATGGATTTTTCGCTGATCGATCCCGTCAGCGGCATGGTTTATGTGGAAGGCCGGGCCAATGTTTCGTTCACCGACTGCCAGACGGTGCGCCGCAACGGCAAGGACTGCGTGGTGCTCGGCAGCACGCCGAACGGCGATGAGGCGCTCTATATCGTGGAGCTGGGTGCCGGCACCGACTCGGTGCAGGATGCCTTCAGCAATCTTTTTCCCAGTGGAACGGCCGCGCAGCATGTACAGAACGGACAGGATCTGCTGAACGAGGTGATGGCCTGGAACGGTGTGCCGGCCGACGGTCAGGAGGATCCGCTGATTGTTATCGTCGGTATGCTGCACGGTGTAATCAACCAGAACGCCGCACCCATTGTACAGGCCCAGCAAATGATCAACCACTGCAAGTCTGATTACATGGACCGTTATCCGTATCCCGACCGTCTGCGCTTTGCCTGCTGGGTCAATTGGGGCGAGGACATGAGCTCCTATTACACGAACCCGGTCACGGGAGACCCGTGGAATCCGGCCAACAGCAACACGACCATCAGCCAGCAGGATATCAAGGATATCATCGATCTGTTCGAGTCGGAAGGCGTCTCCTTTATCTGGGGGGAACATACCGATAAGCTGGCGCTCTCGATGGACACCATCGATTATGCGATCAGCAATGCGCCGAACACCTTCCTGGGCATTCATAAAGGCGAAGGCTGGCTTGAAGGCATGGATGTGCAGATGGACTACCATGTACTCCCGGCAGCGGAAAAGTTCATCGAGCAGGGTGGCCAGATGCGCTATCAGTTTGTGTGGGGCTGGAACAACTGGGCTTTCGGTCATACGCAGGAATTCCACGATCAGCATCTGTGGGTGGATTCGGCCAGGGACGGCCTCTCCTGCGGCATTCAGGATGTGCGGCAGCACACGCAGCAGTATAACCATGCGGGCGCATTCGGGGCCTGGTATTCCGAAAAGGTCGGTTCACACAGTTATTTTATCGAACCGGACGATACCCACATGGGCCGCCAGTGGAGCTGGGCCCAGGTGATGGCGGGGCATCCCTATCTGCGCTCCATTGCCACGCAGGT
>JBNKVA010000051.1:0-20919 GCA_050298955.1 Pontiella sp. | reverse complement strand
GCTTCGGTATACGGATGGCGAAAATCGCGCTGGCTCCAAACATCCAGAAGAGCCATGCATTCGCGGTGCAGCCAATCGGCTGACCAATCCGGAGCCTGGTAAGCGCCGTGCCCCCAGATGGAACCCATTTGCTGGCCGCCGGTGGACTGCCAAACCAACTGGCCGACTTCAAGGTCATCTTGCGTGTACAGGACCTCGCCGGATTCGCTCACAATTTGCGTAGGCCGGGGCGGAGCCTGACGATAGATGTCGATTCCGAAGAAGCCGAGAATCGAAAAGGCCACCGTGACGCACAGGGTCAGAGCAATCCAATGTTTCTTTGTACTCATGGTTGTATCTCCTTAATGGTTTAAATATTCAGGTGGGTAGAATATTTAAAATGCGCAGGCGGTCAAATAAATATTCATCTAATTTGAATGTTTAAATGGGCGAGTGCCGCAAGAAGGAGGCAAACCGGGTATCAGAGCCCCGTTATGAACTGAGCGGGAGCAGTCGCGACGCGTGCCGATGATCAGTGCGCATTGATGCCGTGGATCATCAGCAGGCTGTGGGGCAGGGTACGCAGGATTTCATGCATGTATTCGCGCACGGCCTTGACGCTGCCGGGCAATGTGTAGACGAGGGTGGTCCCGATCATACCGGCCACGGAACGTGAGAGCAGTGCCGAGGGCAGGCGTTCCCCATGCTTCGTGCGGATGAATTCCATGATGCCGGGAATCTCGCGATCAAGCATGGGATTCACGACGTCGGGTGTGATATCGCGCGGACCGATACCGGTACCGCCCGTGGTGATTAGAACGTCTACGCCGTCGGCGATGGTTGATTCTATCTGTTCTTTCAGTGTTGTTGCGTCGTCGGGAATCAAGGCCCGTTCGATGGCGGCGCGCCAATGGGTGTTGCGGAAGCCATCGTCAACCAGCATTCCGATTTCGGGGCCGCTGCGATCCTCATATTCCCCGGCAAAGGCGCGGTCGCTCAGCGTAATTATACGAAAGCGGATGGATCGCGGTTGGTAGGTAAATGTCCGGCCGGTCTGCAGTTTTCCGCCGCGGATAACGCGACAGAAGATGCCCTCTTTGGGCATGATGCAGGCACCTGCTTCCTTGATGATTTCGCACCCGAAATGGCATTTTTTCCCGATCTGTGTCACCTCAAGCTCAACCGAATCCGATACAAACCGATCGAGGATCTTGGCATCCTTCAGTTCTATGCCTTCGGTGGTGATGTTTTCGGCAAAGTCTCCGGGATCGAGCATGCGGCCCGCGGTATCAACAAAACGCCTATAGCTTTCCATTCCCAGCAGGCTCACCTGGCGATGCCAGTTACCCGCGTGTGAATCGCCCACGAGTCCGCGTTCGTCTAGTTCGATTTCAGGCACCGGTGTTTTCCTGGTACCTTTGCTCTCGGAAATATTCAGCGACTTAACTGTCAGCATTTCACCCATCAGACGTCTTCCTTAACCTTATCCACCAATACGATTCCGCCAATGAGCATGTGCTTGTCGACGGCCTTGCACATGTCGTACACCGTCAGCAGTGCCGCACTCACGGCGGTCAGGGCTTCCATCTCGACGCCGGTCTGCCCCGTGCAGACCACGGTGGCTTCCACGCTTACTCCGTCTTTTTCCGCAACGGCTTTAACATCGATCTTCGACAGCAGCAACGGATGGCACAGCGGAATGAGTTCGCTCGTTTTTTTTGCAGACTGCACCCCGGCCAGCTCGGCGGTGAGCAGGACGTTGCCCTTTTTGATTTTGTTGTCGTTGACCAGCGCCAGTGTTGCGGGTTGCAGTTTGATGATCCCTCGCGCAGTCGCCGTCCGTTTTTGCGGCGGCTTTCCGCTGACGTCCACCATGGATGGCCGGTTGTCGTCTCCAATGTGGGTAAGTTTATCCATACTATCCTCCAAGGGTTGCAAATTTTCGGGTGGCTGTATGGCCGCTTCGGGGTTTGTTCTCCAGAGTGGCGCGTAGCGCCCGTTCGAAACCGAGCTCGCGGACATCATAGCTCAAATCGCTGAACAGACAGGGGTAGAGCCTGCCGTCGCATGATAGGCGCAACCGGTTGCAGGTGGCGCACTTTCCTCCCTCGCCGCCTTCGACCGGCCAGAACTCACCCTTGGCCAGATCCATGGTGCGGATGAAGCGGACCGGATATCCGTGCTCCCTCGCGAATGCGGCCACGCCGCGCGCATCGGGCTCGTCAGCCGACTTTTTGACCACACAGTTAAGTTTGACGGGCTGGAAGCCGGCGGCCGCAGCAGCTTCGATTCCGGCCAGCGTGTCATCCAGGTTGCCGCAACGCGTCAGTTGGCGGAATCGGTGCGGGTCGATGGTGTCAAGGCTGACGTTGATGCGATGCAGGCCGGCTTCGCGCAGGGGAACGGCCAGTCGGGAAAGGGCAGCGCCGTTGGTGGTCATGCCGAAATCCCGGACGCCGGGGAGGCGGGCGAGGCGGGCGACCAGGTCGACCACGTTGCGACGAACGAGCGGTTCGCCGCCGGTCAGGCGGATCTTACTGACGCCCATGCGGACGGCGGTGCGGGTGAAGGCTTCGATCTCGTCGAACGACAGCATGCGTTCGCGCGGAATCCACGGGATGCCGTCGGCGGGCATGCAGTATTCGCAGCGCAGGTTGCATCGATCGGTGATCGAAATGCGCAG
The DNA here is from genome assembly GCA_050298955.1 of Pontiella sp. Classification (GTDB taxonomy): domain Bacteria; phylum Verrucomicrobiota; class Kiritimatiellia; order Kiritimatiellales; family Pontiellaceae; genus Pontiella. Next base: position 18,257 of record JBNKVA010000051.1, on the reverse strand, counting down.
GTAGTCGATACGCCGGTTAAAGCAGTCGAACATCGACCAGACTCCCTTCCTCCATGAAGATTTCGCCCTTGGGCAGGTCCAGTAATCCGTCGGCATGGCACATGGCATGGATATGCGCCGACCCGTGGAAGGAGACGCGTTCCACTCCCCCGTCAGCCAACCGTACGGGGACGAAGGTCTGGCGGCGTCCGCAGCGGATCTTCAGGTCGTGGTTGAGTTTCATCCGGACGATGCGCTCGGGTGCGTGATGCCCCATCGATGCCAGCACGTAGGGCTTGACCATCAACTCGGCGAGCACATAGGTGGAGACCGGATTGCCGGGCATGCCGAAGCAGACACCGCCGGGATAGGTGGCGAACATCAGCGGCTTGCCGGGTTTGATGTCGACCTTCTCGATCAGCAGTTCGCTGCAGTGCTTCTTCAGCAGTTCGGGCACGTGGTCGAAGTCACCGACCGAGCTGCCGCCGCACAACAGCACCATGTCGTTTTCCGCCATGAACTGAAGGAGGGCTGCTTCGATCTGATCAGGATCGTCGGGAATGATGCCGCTATACCTGCAGTCGATACCGATGTTGGCCAGCTGGGCCGCCAACTGGTGGCCGTTCGTTTCGCGGATCTGGGCCTCATGGGGTTGTTCTCCGGGTTCAACCAGCTCACTGCCGGTTACCAGGATGCCCACCTTCGGCGGTTTGACGACCCGGGGAGCAACGCATCCGACGCCGGCAAGCACCGCGATGTGGGCCGGCGCAATGCGGGTGCCCGCTTCGAGCACGATATCGCCGGTCCTGATGTCCTCACCCTTCCAGCAAATGTTTCCGGGAACCTTCTTCCCGGTGTAGCGCACCCGGCCGTCCGTATCGATCTCGGCCTGTTCCACCATAAAGACGCAGTCGACCCCTTCGGGAATCTGTGCGCCGGTCATGATTTTCGAGCATTGTCCGGGGCCGACGGGCCGGGTGGGGGGACTGCCGGCCGCGATGGTCTCAAGCACCTCCAGCGGATCGAATACGTCGTCGGACCGGCAGGCGTAGCCGTCCATTGCGGATTTGTCGAACGGAGGGAAGTCTATGTCGGCCGCGACATGCTCTGCCAGGATCCGTCCCAGGGATCGGGTCAGTTCCACGGGCTCGTGTTCCAATTCGAGCCGACAGCTGGCAATAATATCGCAGGCCTCCCTAAAGGGAATCATGGCCATCTCTAAAGCTCCTTTCCAAACACGGGAGGTGGGGCCGTTTCCAGACCCGCCCATCGGCCCGGGCATCGTGGGGAATCGCCTTTAGATGCAGGGGCTCGGAGTTTTTATGTCTTTATTCGTTTTCGGTGTGCGTAGTGTCTCCCAAAACCGGTTTCCAAACAATCCGATTTTCCAGCGCATCCACTATCTGGATCCCAGGTGCCTCTTGAAGGCGGTATCGAGTTCGGCTGCGAATCCGCCCCGGCTGCTGATAGCTCCGGTCTCCACGCGGATGAAGACCTTGAGCAGAGCCGTGAGCGTGAACAATCCAAAGGCGAGAATCCCCAGTGTGACCAGGATCTCGATCCAGGTGGGCAGGTATTCCACCACCTCGCCCAGAGGGGAGGGAATGAAGCCGGGAATGACGAGCCCCAGTCCCTTCTCGACCCAGATAGCGGCAAAGAGAGCCATGCAGGCGGGGACGAGAACGGCGTGGTTTTCGCGCAGCGACCGGACTGAAATCAAAACCGTAGCGAGTACGTTGCAGACCACGGAAACCCAGATGAAGGGGGTGACGGCGTGGTGGCCTTCGAGCCCGAAGAAGAGATAGCGTGCATGGGCCGTGTGCTCGGAGGGCCAGTAGAATTCCTTGAAGATTTCAGAGAACAACATGATCAGGTTGGCGTAAGCGGCAAACATGACGATGAGCGACAGCTTGTGGATGGTATCGTCGGAAATCCGGAACCCCGAGCTGCGGCGAATGATGCTGAAGATAATAATGATCAGCGCAGGCCCGGCGGCGAAGGCCGAGGCCAGGAAGCGAGGACCGAGCACGGCCGAGCTCCAGAAACTCTTGTCGGGGGCGCTCACCAGCAGGAAGGCGGTGACGAGGTGAATGCCGAAGGCCCAGAAGACGGAAAGAATAACGAAAGGCACATATTTTTTCTTGTCGGGCTTTCGGCCGTTGTAGTGGCAATGGAGGATGTAGGCCGGGATGCAGAGATTGAGCACGAGGTAGCCGTTGAGCACCAGAACATCCCAGGTGATCATCGATTCCGGGAAATGGAAGTAGCCGATCACCGGCAGCATGTGCCAGAAGCGGAGTATGCCGCCCAGGTCAACCAGCACGAACATAAGCGCCATCACCAGCGCGGCCACGGCGGTGCCTTCCCCAATGAGCACCACCTTGGAAAAATCCCGGTCCTTCATGACGTAAGCCGGAATCACCAGCATGACCCCTCCGGCGGCCACGCCGACGAAGAAGATAAAGTTGCTGATATAGATGCCCCAGCTGACATGGTCGTGCATACCGGTTGCCGCCAGCCCCTCGCGGAACTGGACGGAATAGCTGAATGCGCCGACCACCATGAGCGCCAGGAGCGTTCCCAGCCAGAGGTAGTATTGTACCGAGCCGGTAAACACAGCCGTCACGCCGTTTATGACAAATTTGAAGAATGCTTTCATGAGATCAATCCGAGAAGTACCAGAACTTGGGTTCCGTGCCCAAATCCTCCTTGAGGCGGAACACTTTCTTATTGGCGAGAATCCAGCGGATCTCGCTGTCGGGATCGAGCAGGTTGCCGAAGACGCGCGCGCCGGTAGGGCAGGCTTCGGCGCAGGCCGGAAGCTTGCCGTGGCGCGAGCGCTGGATGCAGAAGGTACACTTTTCCATGACGCCCTTCATGCGCATACGGTTGCCGAGGTAGTGTTGATCCGGATTGATCTCTTCTTTCGGCACCTCCGGTTCCTGCCAGTTGAAGCGCCGCGCAAAGTAGGGGCAGGCCGCCTCACAGTAACGGCAGCCGATACACCAGTTGTAGTCGACCACCACGATGCCGTCGGGCTCCCGCCACGTGGCACCGGTGGGGCACGCTTTGGTGCAGGGCGGGTTTTCACATTGGAAGCATTGCGTGCCGAGATAGTATTTCCCGTCCACCGGAACTTCATGAGAATACTCTGTGTCGCCCTCGTGCACACTGCCGACGCCGCCCTCCATCTCGAACAGCTTGATGTACTGAATGTTGCTGGCGCGGTCCTGGTTGTTTTCCTTCACGCAAGCTTCAACGCATTTTCGTGAACCTTCGCAACGGGAAATGTTGAAGGCGTAGCCGAACAGCACGCCGGGCCGCGCGTCGGTACTGTCGATCCTGACATCGACGCCCTGCTGCAGCCGGGCCTTTCGTTCGAAGCGGGCAATGGTTTCCGCTCGCTCCTCTTCTGTCATGACGCGGTAGTATTTCTGGAAAATCTCGTTGCGCTTGATGCGCTTGAGCTCCTTTTCCTCGTCCGACTCCAGCACCTTGGCCGGACTGGCCGCCGCTGCTGCCGTGGCGGCCCCGCCCAGCAGAAGCGCCAGCGCGCCGCGCCGTGAGCCCTTGCGTTTCAGGGCCATGTCGGCGAAACAGTCGCCCGACGAGGGACACCCTCCGCAGGCGGATTGCTGTTGGTCTAAATCGTCTTTCATGCCTAGTGTCCTTTCGCGCGTTCGGGAGCCAGCGTCGGCTGCGCCAACGGGATCGATTTACCGCGGGCGGGCGCGTGCGGGTTGTGGCACGCCGAGCAATTATTGATGACGCGCACGCCGTTCCAGCCGCTGACGCGCTTGCCATGTGCCCCGCCGAGCCATGAGTGGTATTGATCCTTGTGGCAACTGCCGCAGAGCAGGTAGCCGGATTCCAGTGTCGCCTCGCGATTGACCACGGATACGAGCTGGGCGGGATTTTCCTTCCGGTGGCAGGAGAAGCATTCCATGTCGGAGGCGTGGTGGATGGCAATGTCCCAGTGGGCGTCCTGTCCGGGCGGAAGTGTTTCGTCGCGATACGGTTCCTGTCCCGGTTTGTGGCACCGGGCGCAATCCTTGCGCTCCGCTTCAGGACCGGCGACATAGACCGCTTCGTAGCCCTCCACGTTAAGGGGCTCGGCTCGGAGTCTCCCGATCACCTGCTGCCGCGCGAAGTCATCCTGTTCCAACGGTTCGCTGAAAGCCGGTTCCGGCTTCCTGCTGCAGCCCGCCAGCACCGCAATCAGTACGATTCCAATGACGCTACTTTTCGGCATGGGCGATCCGGGGGTCGAACGGCGAAATAAACGGCGGAAGATGTTCCTGCGGCACATGACACTGCTGGCAGTTTTCACGTTCGGGGTGCGAGCAGCGGATTTCCACGACCGTCTGCGGTCCGACATGGCACGCCTTGCAGTTGGAGCGGAAGTGCAGCGAGTGCGGCACCTGCAACGGTCCGCCGGGGATGGCCTGCCGACCTCGCTTTGCCGGATCCGGCACCTGCCATTCCGTCTGTACAAACAGGGTATCGACGGTCTGCGGTACATGACATTGGCGGCAGTTGTCGTATTCCGGATGTCCCGTGATCGGCGTGTACGCATTGTATTCCGGCACATAGCCGCCATCCTTATGACAGGATAGGCAGTCATCAGCAATCACGCCATCATTGGGTACTTCGTGGGGAATGACGGGCGGTGCGCCGGGGTAGGCCCGGCGGCTGTAATATTGCTTCAGTGTGCGGACCTTTACCCCGGGGCGGGGATTTTCGCCGTAGGCTGTAAGAGCTGCGGGCCGGGGCGGGTTCGGGTCCTGCACGGGATGAGCAGCCTCGGGTTTTTCCGACTTCCACGGGGGGTGGGCATGTTCGGCTGTGCGCGGCTTCCCCGCCAGCTTGCTGCGAACGGTGAAGAGCACGCCGGCGGCCAGCACGACGAAGCCGCCGATGATCAGCACGCCGGTGAGCGGGGATGCATATTTCGTGCTCATGCCGGCTCCACCTTTACCGCACACTTCTTGTAGTCAGGCTGCTTGGAATAGGGGTCGAACGCATCCAGCGTAAGCTGGTTGATCAGCAGGTTCTCATCGAAGAACGGCACGAACACCGACATTGCAGGCGGATTGCCGCGGCCGTTGATACGGGCCTTGATCTTCATCGTACCCCGCCGAGTCGTGAGGCGTACGTCGCGGCCGTCGACGATACCCAGGCGACGGGCATCCTCGGGGTTGATCTCGACGTATGATTCCGGCACGGCCCTGTTGAGGACGGGGATGCGGCGGGTCATGGAGCCGGTGTGCCAATGCTCGATCACCCGGCCGGTACAGAGCCAGAAGGGATAATCCGCGTCCGGTTCCTCCGCTGCAGGTTCATAGGGGCGGGCATAGATAACGGCCCTGCCGTCGGGCTTTCCGTAGAACTGGAAGCCGGAGCCCTTGGCCACGGCAGGATCGTACTTTTCATTGTAGCGCCACTTGGTTTCCCTGCCGTTGACATAGGGCCATTGCAGGCCGGGATATCTGCGCAGGTCATCGTACGGGGCCATGCCGTGCTTCAGGCCGGCCTGGTGCAGGCGGTATTCCTCGTAAATTTCCTTGATGTGGGTTTCGTAGGCGTAGGGGAATTCCTTGGTGAAACCCATGCGGCGCGCCACCTCGATGAGCTGCCATGTGTCGCTCATCGCTTCGCCGGGCGGGTTGACCAGCTGATCGAAGTGCTGGGTGCGGCGTTCGGAGTTGCCGTACATCCCTTCACGCTCGATCCAGCAGGCGGCCGGCAGGATGACGTCAGCCACGGCAGTGGTCGGGGTGGGGTAGACATCGGACACCACGATGAAGCGACCCTCCTTCCGGCAGCCCGGGGTATATCGGTTGAGCTTCGGCATGGTCTGCATCGGGTTCGTCACCTGCGTCCAGAGGAAGCGGATTTCGCCGCGATCCAGCGCGCGGAACATCTCGACGGTGTGATAGGTCGGCTTGGACGGAATACGTTCGACCGGGACGCCCCAGATCCTGGCGGCATGTGCCCGGTGTTCGGGATTCATTACGACGCCGTGCGGCAGCTTGTGGGTCAGTGTGCCGACTTCACGCACGGTGCCGCACGCACTCGGCTGGCCGGTCAGTGAAAACGGGCTGTTACCGGGCTGGGAGATCTTGCCGGTGAGCAGATGGATGTTGTAGACGAGGTTGTTGATCCAGGTGCCGCGCGTGTGCTGGTTCATACCCATGCACCAGAAGGACACCACCTTGCGGTTCGGATCTCCGTAGAGATTCGCGAGCATGCGGATGGCGGCGGCGGGAACGCCGCTGATTTTTTCCACCTTTTCCGGGGTGTACTCGGCGAGGAAGGCGCGATACGTCTCGAGGTCGATTGGCCGGGTTTCATCGGTCATCTTGAAGTGGTCTTCAAGTCCGTAGCCGATGTTGGTCTTGCCATCCATGAAGTTGACGTGCTTGTCGACAAAGTCCCGGTCGACCTGATCGTTCTTCAGCAGCTCATAGCAGATGGCGTTGGCCACGGCCAGATCGGTCTGCGGACGGAAGGTGAACGAATGGTCGGCCGCACGGCTGGTGCGCGTTTCGCGGGTAGACAGATCGATGATTTTGACGCGTCCGGGGTTGCGGCGGCGGTGGTCGAGACAACGCGAGAACAGTACCGGGTGCATCTCGGCCATGTTGTTGCCCCACAGCACATACGTATCGGTCATTTCGATATCGTCGTAGCAGCCCATCGGTTCGTCCGCGCCAAAGGTGGTGAGGAAGCCGGTCACGGCGCTGGCCATGCAGAGGCGGGCATTGGCTTCGAGATTATTGGTGCCGATGCAGCCCTTCATAAACTTGCTGGCGACATAGCCGTCTGGAATGGTCCACTGTCCGGAGCCGTAGAGGGCGACGGAATCCTTGCCATGCTTATCGATCGTTTCCTGCATTTTTTCGGCCACGATATCGAGCGCTTCCTGCATGGGGACGGGAACCATTTGGCCCTTGCGCTTGACGTAGGCCTGTTTGAAGCGGTCGGCGGCATAGAGCACCTGCACGGAGTGCAGCCCCTTTACGCATCCGAGCCCGCGGCTGACCGACGAGGCCGGGTCACCCTTGACCGCAACGGCGCGACCGTTCGCTACGCCAACCAACAGGCCGCAACCCACACCGCAGAAGCGGCAGGGGGTCTTATGCCAATCGATTCCCCCCGAACCGCCTTCATTCACCATGCCGAAGCTGACGCCCGGCACCATGGCCGCGGCCGATGCACAGGCCGAAGCCAATGCGGCGTTTTTCATGAAACTACGACGATCCATCAGTCATCCTCCCCTTCCGGTATGTCCGCAAAACTGATTGCGATACAGTTAATGCGTTGGTTGTCCTTCAATTCCCTGTAAAGCTGCTTGTCCGCCTCCTTGGTAGGGGTGTCTGTGACGAGGACAATCACCTCGCGTCCGTCGGATGGATACACCTCGCACCCCTGCGTGTCGGAAAGTTCCCGGGTAAGCGCGTCGAACTGGCCTTCGGCGGCGTTGATCACGTAACTGCAAATCGGCATAAGAAAACCTCTCCTAAAACAATCATATTACTCATGATTCGGAGAGGTTAGTCGCCGGACGAGGGCAAAACCTTGATCTGCGTCAAGGTTTGGGGATTCAGGTGCGGTTTTCCCGGTAGGTTTCGAGATCTTCACGGGTGTTGAGGTTGTGGTACCAGTCGCCTTCGATGTCGATACAATGAACGTCCAGTATATCGAGCAGGGCGTGCACGGCCCGTTTGCCATTGGTCAGGCACGCCTCTATCTTTTGATGCACGTCTTTCCGGTACACGGCAAACAGCGGCTGCTTATGGCCGTCCGGCAGAACGGGGACGACGGCGTCATGGTCGCCGATCTCGCGCAGCATGCGGCGCACGAAGGGGAGGTGAATATTCGGGATGTCACAGGCGGTAACAAAATTCAGCTCATGATCCGAAGCTTTCAATGCGGACATCAAACCCATTAACGGCCCCTGGCCGGCTTTGAGGTCCTCGACCACTTTATATCCGGTAAAGGCATACTTTTCCTCGGAACCACTCACGATCAATTGGTCAAAGTGGGGCGCCAGCTGACCGGCGACGGTGGAAACCAGCGGTTGGCCGTGCACATGCATGACGCTTTTGTCCTCGCCCATGCGCCGGCTGGTACCCCCGCTGAGCACGATGGCCGCCGCCTCTTCCTTCAGACTCCATTGCCCCTTCTCAAAAACAAGGTCTTCCGGCTGGAGATCCCACCCATCGCCATCGACGTTTACCAACCGGTCGGCCAGATGCGCAACGGCATGGCAGGACGGCTTCATGGCGTCGTGGTGTTCCTGGATAATGAAGAAGAGTCCGGGGTGGATAAAGTTGCGCGAGCCGCCCGATTCACAGACAAGGCACGCGGTCTCCAGATCGATTTCGTCCTCAGTCATGGCCTTAAGCAAGGCATCGAGTCCCTGCTCAAGATGCGAGCGTTTGGCGCGGAGCCAGTAGACCCGTTCTGCGCCTGCACGATACATCCGGTGCGTGTCCTTGTTGTCGTCGCCGGGCTTTTCGCGGGTCACCACGAAGTCCCCTTTGATGGTGCGGTAGGTCCTGGTTCGCAACCGGTCGGGCTGTATCTCGCCTTCCACGTCATCAAAGGCCGTAACCTTGATGCCGACGACGGGGAACTGTTCGCTTTGCCTGCGAATGGCCTGACACAGAAACTGCGTCTTGCCCAGATTGCGGCCGGCGGCGCCCGCCATCAGCATGTTCGGCATTCGTTTCATGCTGCGCATTCTAGCGCGTTTCACAGCCACGACAAGACCCATAATTGGAAGTGATCAGCGACCAAGTTGCGCAAAACTCTACAGTCGGAAGTCTGTTGCTTCGTCTCTTCCGTCAGGAACAGACCTTCTCCGGATCGCAGATGTTCAGCTTGTCTAGATCGGTTTCGCTGGGCAGCTCGATGAAGATCTTCCCTTCGCGGATTTCAACGGGGAATGTCGTGATGCTCAGTTCGGGATCGTTCAGGCCTTCACCGGTTTCGAGCGAGAACGCGCGCTTGTGCATCGGGCAGACCACCTTCGGCAGCCCGGCGACATCCCCCAGCAGGCCGCGGGCGAGTACCATCTCGCGCTTGTGCGGGCAGAGGTTCTGGCAGGCAAACCATTTGCCCAGTTTGGCGAAGTTGAAGATCGCAATCTGGTGGCGGCCATACTTCAGCGTTTCGCCGCCATCAACCGGTACGGCCGAGGCCTCGCCGAAACAGACCCACTGTTTTTCAATATCCGATGAGGGCTGGGGTTTCAGCGGCTGGTACTCCTGCCACGGAGCCGGCTGCTTCTGTCCGCGCACATCAATGAATTTAACCGGGTCATCCTCTTCGCTGTTGGAGTAGTGGTGGAACATCTTCAGTTTTTCCGGATCCTTCAGCGTTTCCGCCCACTCGCACTTATAGGTGTCGACGATGTGCTGCATGTCGGCTTCAAGCTGGTCGTTGATGCCGAGCGAATCATTGATCACCACGTCCTGTACATGCTTGAGTCCGCCCTCCAGTTTTTCAATCCATGTGGCGGTGCGGGTCAGCTTGTCGGCGGTGCGGACATAGTACATCAGGAAGCGGTCGATATACTTGAGGGCGGTTTCGTCGTCGATGTCCGATGCAAACAGGTCGGCATGGCGCGGGGTCACCCCGCCGTTGCCGCAGACATACATCTTCCATCCCTTCTCGGTGGCGATAAGCCCGACATCCTTGCTCTGGGCCTCGGCGCATTCGCGCACGCAGCCGGAGACGGCAAGTTTGATCTTATGCGGCGCACGCAGGCCCTTGTAGCGGTTCTCTACGCGGATGGCCATGCCGACCGAGTCCTGCAGACCGAAGCGGCACCAGGTGCTGCCGACGCAGCTCTTGACGGTCCGGATCGATTTTCCGTAGGCATGCCCGGTCTCGAAGCCGGCATCGATGAGATCCTGCCAGATGGCCGGCAGCTGGGATAGATGCGCGCCGAAGAGATCGACCCGCTGGCCGCCGGTCACCTTGGTGTACAGGTCGTATTTCTTTGCCACCTCGCCCAGGGCAATCAGCTGATCAGGCGTGAGCTCTCCTCCGGCCACGCGCGGTACGACGGAGTACGTACCGTTGCGCTGGATATTGCCCATATACTTGTCGTTCGTGTCCTGGATCTGAGCATGGTTGGCCACATAATCGTTCTGTACGGAGGCGAGGATGGAGGCGACGGCCGGCTTGCAGATTTCGCAGCCGGTTCCGTGGCCGTGACTGGCCAGGATTTCATCAAACGATTTTGCGCCGGTGACCTTGATGATGTTGAAGAGTTCCTGACGCGAATACTTGAAGTGTTCGCAGAGGGAATAGTCGATCTCGACGCCCTTTTTTTCCAGCTCGCCTTCGAAGATATCCTTGGCCACGGTGGCGCATCCGCCGCACCCTGTGCCGACATGCGTTAAATCCTTCAGTGCGCCAAAGCTTGTGACACCGTGATCGTCGATGGAGTTCCTGATGGTGCCCGCGGTGACGTTCTTGCACGAGCAGATGACCTCATCGTCGTCATATTCGATTTGTACGTCGTGGTGGTCGCCGGCCTTCACCAGCAGGGTTTCCGGCTGCTCGGGGAGTTCCATGCCTTTCTTGCAGATCTGGGTCAGCAGGCCGTATTCTGAAGTGTCGCCGACGAGGATGGCGCCTTCGAGCTTTTTGCCGTCGATCGACAGCACAAGCTTTTTGTAAATGCCGCGATGGCTGTCAAATACCGCCACGGCCTTGCTCTGTTCCTCCGGCAGCAGCGGTTCACCTACGCTGGCGACATCGACTCCCATGAGCTTGAGCTTGGTCGACATATCCGCCCCTTCGAAGGTTTTCTTCTCATGGCAGAGGTTGGCCGCCGCTACATCCGCCATATCGTAGCCGGGGGCCACGAGGCCGTAGATCATGTCGTTGAACAGGGCGACTTCGCCGATGGCGTAAATATGATGGTCAGAGGTGCGCATCCGGGGGTCCACCAGGATGCCGCCGCGATCCCCCACGGTGAGGTCGGCCTGGCGACCCAGCTGATCATTGGGGCGGATGCCGGCCGAGATGATGATCAGGTCGGTCTGAAGAAATTCATCGCCCTCGAACGTGATGCCCTCCACTTTTTCTTCGCCGTCAAAGTGCACGGTGACCTTGTTGGTCATTACATTCACACCGAGATCTTCAATCAGATGCTGGAGGATCAGTCCGCCGCCGGTATCCACCTGCCGCGCCAGCAGGCGAGGGGAGCGTTCAACGACCGTGGTGGTCAGTCCCATGTCATAGACGGCCTTGGCCGCCTCGAGGCCGAGCAGGCCGCCGCCGATCACCGCTGCTGTCTTTGAGTGCCCGGCATACTCGCGGATGGCTTCCAGGTCCTCGATGGTGCGGTAGACAAATACCCCGGGAAGGTCGGTGCCTTTGATGGGGGGGACAAACGGACTCGAGCCGGTTGCCAGAACCAGGTGTTCATAGCCGAACTGGGATCCTTTGGCTGTGGTGACCGTCTTATACTTGCGGTCGATCTCAGTCACCCGATCGCCGAGGTAGAGCTCGATGCCGTTTTTTTCGTACCAATCCGCTCCGGCCAGCAGCAGTTCATCGGCCGACTCTTTTTCAAAAAACGAGGTCAGCTGTACCCGGTCATAGGCCGGGCGGTTTTCTTCGCCCAGTACCGTGATCTCAAATTTACGGTCCTGATCATATTCCAGCAGCCGCTCGCAGAAACGGTGGCTCACCATACCGTTGCCCACGACGACCACTTTGTGTTTCGTCAAACTCACGTCACATCCTCCTGCAAAATACGTATAATCAAATAATGAAGGAGGTCTATGCAGGGGCTGTGCCATCCCGTTCTTGACGCGGCCCGCTGTGCATAACCCGTTAATGCACATGCGGATGCCGGAAGTTACGGACATGGATCGATATTTTTACATCAAAACATAAATGCGATAAAACTGATAATATAATACATATATGTATCTGCAGGCCGGTGGTGTTCAGGGGGATGGGGGGAGGTGGATGCCCTCAGATGCGCTGAATGGAGCGGCTTTTAAACAGGGCCCAGACCTGTGCGCCGTCAGACAGTCCCATTTCCTGTTCGGTTCCCGGGGTGATCTCTGCAAACAGGGTACCGAGCGGGGTATCGAGATGGCAGATGGATCGATCGGGTGCATGAACAATGTGTCTTACGCTGCCCGGCAGCTGGTTGCGCATTGAGATCCCCTCGATGCGGCTCGATGCAAGGGCGATCTGGTTGGCGGCAATTCCCACGTTGACCTGATCGCCAACCGACAGGTCCGCGAGGTACTCCACTTCAATGCAGGCCTCGGCATAACCCGGCCAGGACAGGACGGTAGTTCCCCGGTCGGGGTTGTGCCGGGTGATGTGCAGCCGGAGCAGGTTGGTCAGATCGGCCCCCTTCAGCTCCTGGAGAGAACGAGGGTGCTGCGTCAGCTTTTCCAGTGTATCGTTTCCCACGACCTTGCCGTCTCGCATAAGCAGGAGGGAGTCGGTCAGCTGCTGTACCTCGCCGAGATCGTGGCTGATGAGGATGGCGGGAATGTTCAGGGTCCGGTGCACGCTTGCGAGGAAGGGCAGGATCTGCATCTTGAGCGACATATCCAGTCCAACCACCGGTTCATCCATCAGCAGGAGGCGCGGATTCGACAGCAGGGTGCGCCCAATGGCAATCCGCTGTTTCTCGCCGCCGGAAAGCTGTTCGGTTGAGCGGCCGATCAGCGAGCCGATATCGAGCAGATCCACAATGTCGTCAAAGCTGTAGGGCCGCTGGGCAATCCGCTGCTTCATGCATTCTCCGGCCCGCAGGTTTTGCTCGACCGACCAGTGCGGAAACAGGCGGGCATCCTGGAAAACGAGACCGATGTGCCGTTCATGCGGCTTCATGAACAGCTGACGATCGGCATCAAACAGGGGTTCATCATCGAGTGTAATATGTCCGCCGTCCGGACGGATCAACCCGGCGAGGGTGCGGAAGAGCGTGGTCTTGCCGCAGCCGGAAGGGCCGAAAATACCCAGCGCCGAATCAAAGCATCGGAACTGCACATCGAGCAGGAACCGGCCCTGCCGCAGATAGAGGTCGACATCAAGATTCACGGGCAAGCCTCCTCTTGCTCCGGCGCGTGAGCCACTCTGAAACCAGCAGGCTGGCAAAGCAGAGAATCAGCGAAAAGACCGTCAGGCGCATGGCGGCGTGTTCGGCTCCCGGCACCTGCAGAGCGGAGTAGATGGCGAGCGGCAGCGTCTGGGTCATGCCCTCCACATTGCCGGCAAAAGTGATCGTGGCGCCGAATTCGCCGAGGCTGCGTGAAAAGGCCAGCAGCACGCCTCCAAGGATGCCCGGCCAGGCCAGCGGCAGGGTGATGCGCACGAAGACGCGCAGCGGCGGATAGCCCAGGGTCTGTGCGGCTTCTTCCAGCCGGCGGTCCACCAAGGCAATCGCAAGCCGCACCGAACGAACCGCAAGAGGGAGGGCGACGATGGCCGATGCCAGCACCGCGCCCTGCCAGGTGAACACCAGCCGGATGCCGAACCACTCATCGAGCGGGCGACCGATCCATCCATTGCGCCCGAACAGGATCAGCAGCAGATAACCCGTCACGACCGGCGGCATGACCAGCGGTGCATGAATGAGACTTTCGAGCGCCACCTTGCCGCGAAATTCACGCCTGGCAAGGAGCCACCCCAGGAGCACGGCCGGGATTGCCGTGATGACCGCCACGCCCAGGGCCACCTTCAGTGAAAGCCCTACCGCTGTCCATTCTGCTGTTGTTAATCCCATCATGCTTGGAGCCATTCTATCTTAAGACCGGTACAAAGCCATATTTCTTCCAGACGGCTTCGGCGTCCGTGCTGTGGAGAAAGTCGAGAAACGCTCGCGCTTCCGCGTGACCGGTGTTCATGCACGCCGCCGGATACACAATCGGCGGGTGGCTGTCGGCGGGGAACGTACCGAGTATCCTGACCTTGCCGGATTGCATGGCATCGGTGCGATACACAATGCCGGCATCGACCTCACCCCGCTCCACATACATCAGCACGGTGCGAACGTTGGTTCCCTTGATCAGCCGGCCCTGCAGCTTATCCAGCCAGCCCATGGATGTTAAAGCGGCTTCGGCGTAGGTGCCCGCGGGTACGCTTTTAAAGTCGCCCACGGCCAGCCGACCGGACAGGTTGGCGGGAAATCCTTCGAAGGTCATGCCGCTGTCAGCCGGAGCTGCCAGCACCAGTGAATTGAACGCGACATCCATGCGCGAGTCCGGCATGAGCAGGTTGCGAGCCTGCAGATAGTCCATCCAGTCCACGTTGGCGGAAAGGAAAAGGTCGGCCGGTGCGCCGGCATCGATCTGGCGCGCAAGTGCACCCGAAGCCGCAAAATTAAACCGCACGGTATCGCCGCCGCCATGTCTGTACAGGGCGGCAAGCTCCTTCATCACATCCGTTGTGCTGGCCGCCGCGAAGACGGTCAGCTCGGCATATGAACCAGTCGCGGTATAAATGAAAAACAGTATGACCAGTAAACGTTTCATGTCGTCACCGCCCAAGGTATAGCGCGCAGTTCACACGTCAAGCCTGCCCACAACGGAATATCATTTGGGGCTTAATACACCATGAACCGACGCGAAATCCGATACAACGGGATGGCATTCTTAAATCGCGGGGAGCCGATTGCTCGACCGTGGTGTTGCAGCGTCAACCGAAATCATACCGGTTCACCCCGCCTTGCGGGATGCGAGAAGGAGACCTTCCGGTTGACGATCGATAGCGGGTTTGCGGATGTGAATAGCAGCATCGGCGTCGGTGGAGCCGCGTTCACGGGCACAGGGTAAGAATATGTAAGATCGTGGTAGTTCTCACATCTATTCGCGAAGTACATGAATATTTAATAGTATTAGTCCAAGACTGTTTTAAAGCTGTCTTATGTTTTGCAAGCTGAATTAAACGGTGTATAGTTCCTCTCTGGAGTGAAGGGGATAAGAGGGGGGGATAAATCGCATGTTGGAGCCGGAGAAAACCCGATCTGAAACCGGGGGGGATAAGGAACTTTCGGCAGTAGATTTGTTGCCTCAGGTCTATGACGAACTGCGCCGGCTGGCGGCATATAAGCTGGCCAATGAACGCCCCGGCCAGACTCTTCAGGCCACGGCTCTCGTCCACGAAGCCTGGATCCGCCTTTCCGGCAGGGAACCTTCCTCGCACTGGAACAGCCGTCGGCAGTTCTATGCCGCCGCGGCCGAAGCCATGCGGCGCATCCTCATCGACCGGGCGCGGCATAAGAAGAGTATCAAGGGCGGGGGCGATATGGTGCGCGTGGATCTGGAGGAGTCCCAGATTATTTCCCCGTTGAACGACGATGAATTCCTTGTGCTGCACGAAGCATTGGATCAACTGGAAACGGAGGATCCGTTGGCGGCGGAATTGGTCAAACTGCGCTTTTTCATTGGACTGACCCATAAGGATGCAGCCTCCGTGCTGGGGCTCAGCCGCACGGTGGCGGACCGCACCTGGCTCTTCGCACGGGCATGGCTTTATCATCGGATACAGCTCGAAATACTCGAATAAGTTAATCGTTCGGGAAGTATATCGGGCCGCTTTTACGCATAGTTAGGAAGAGAGGGAGGGCTTGGAGCTAAGATCCCATGATTCCGGAACACGAAGAGCTGAAGCGAATTCTGGCGGAAGCGGCTGCCATCACGGGCAGGGCTGAGCGCAATGCTTATCTGGATAACGCCTGCCGCGAAAATTCGCAGCTCCGCGCGGAAGTTGAGAAGTTACTCGAGGCTCATGAAAGCGCCGGCGATTTTCTGGGCGAGTCCGTGCAGCTCATACTACCGAATGATTCCATTCAGGAAGGCCCCGGAACGATCATCGGCCATTACAAGTTGCTCGAGGAGATCGGCGAAGGCGGATTCGGCGTGGTGTTCATGGCCGAGCAGGTTGAACCGTTCCGCCGCAAGGTTGCCTTGAAGGTGGTCAAGCCGGGGATGGACACCAAGCAGGTCATTGCCCGCTTCGAAGCGGAGCGGCAGGCGCTGGCCATGATGGAGCATCCCAATATTGCGCAGGTCTACGATGCCGGCGCCACGGAGACGGGTCGGCCCTACTTTGTGATGGAACTCGTCCACGGGGTGCCGATTACCAATTATTGCGACACCAACGAACTGACGCCGTTCGAGCGGCTTAATTTATTCATGGACGTCTGCGCGGCGGTTCAGCACGCGCATCAGAAAGGCATTATCCACCGCGACCTGAAGCCCTCGAACATTCTGGTGACGATGCACGACGGGAAGCCGGTGCCCAAGGTGATCGATTTCGGGACGGCCAAGGCGCTGCAGGAACCGTTGACGGAAAGGACCATGTTCACGGCCTACGGCAGGCTGATCGGCACCCCGCAATACATGAGCCCGGAGCAGGCGGAGTTCAGCGGGCTGGACGTGGATACACGGGCGGACATCTATTCGCTGGGCGTGCTCCTTTACGAGCTGCTTACCGGCACGACGCCGTTCGAAATGGACCTGTTGCGCTCCGCAGCATTTGATGAGATGCTGCGCATCATTCGGCAGGAGGAGCCGCCAAAGCCTTCGACCCGTGTCAGCACGCTGGGGCAGCGCGCTACGGAAATCGCCAGGCATCGGCAGGTGGATCCCGATGGACTGCACCGGTCGTTGCGCGGCGACCTCGACTGGATCGTAATGAAGACGCTCGAGAAGGACCGCACACGCCGGTATGAAACGGCCTATGCCCTCTGCGAAGACATCCAACGGCACCTCGAGCACCATCCCGTTTTGGCAGGGCCGCCGAGCGCGGCTTACCGCTCTCGTAAATTCGTACGGCGGCATCGTGCAGGACTTGTGACGTCGCTGTGTATCCTGCTGGTTCTGATCGCCGGGGCGTGGATTTCCACGGTTTCGCTGCTGCGTGCGGTCCACGAAGCCGAACGGGCCCGTATCCAGGAATCACGGGCCTTGAGCGCCACCGAGCGGGCGCAACTGCAGGAACTCCTGGCCGAAGAGGCCGCCGAGCGGGCACAGCAGCAGCAGAAGCTGGCCGAGAAATCACGACAGGTGGCATCGCGCCAGAGCGAGCGGGCGGAACAGGAAGCCGAACGCGCAGAACAAAAGCAGGCGTTGGCCGAAGCCACCTTCGGGTTTCTGACCGATGAACTGTTTCTGCGGGCCGATCCCGCTGCCGAACCCGACCGCGATATCAGGCTGCGTACGGTCGTCGACCAGGCGGCGGAGCGGTTGAAGGATCACCTGAACGATCAGCCGTTGGAAAAGGGGCGCATCCACCAGATGCTCGCCACGCTCTATCTGAGGCTGGCCGAATATAAAAAGGCCCGCATGCATGCCGATGAAGCGGTCCGACTGGTTGAGGGCGAACTGGGGCCGGACGATCCCAAAACATTGGCCTGCCTGCATGGCCAGGCCGAAGCGATGGCGGCAGAAGGTCTGTACGGCGAGGCGGAGGCACAGTTTACCAGGGTACTGGAGGCCAGACGCCGCCTGTTGGGGGATGAGCATCCCGAAACATTGCAAACGATGCGGTGCCTGACGGTATGCCTCAACGACCGGGAACAATATGAAGCGGCTGAAAAGCAGTTCCGCGACATTCTGAAAATACAGGAAAGGTCGTTGGATCCGGATCATTACGAACTTCTCCAGACGAAGTATGATTTGGCCACGGTCCTGAACAGCAAAGGGGAATTTGAAGAAGCCAAGAAAATCCATCGAAATGTATACGAAAACCGACTCCGGATTCTGGGGACGCGGCACCCCGATTCCCTGCGTTCCATGCGCGGCCTTGCGCAAGCGCTCTATGGTCAGGGAAGGTTGGAAAAGGCAGAGTATCTGCAACGCGACCTGCTGGAATATCGGCAACAGGTTCTGGGCCCGCATCATCCTGACACCCTCGCTTCCATTAATGATCTCGCGCACACCCTGTACGCTGAAAACAATTGGGAAGAGGCCGAGCCGCTTTTGCGTCGGCTGATGGAATACCGGCAGGATAGCCTCGGCCCAAACCACCCTCAAGCCCTTCAATGCATGCGGGAACTGGCCGGTGTGTTGGATCGGCTGGGCCGGCTGGATGAGGCCCGGAAGCTTTATCGCAGTTTGTTTGAAACGTGGATGGAGATCCGGGGTGCAGGCTACCCCGAAACGATGGATGCACAGCATGCACTGGCGAGCGTCCTGCACCGGAAGATTATGTATGCAGAAGCAGCAAAAGTGGCCATGGAGGAATTCAGGATACGTGCCGAGCACCAGGGTCTTGATGAT
>JBNKVA010000050.1:0-145068 GCA_050298955.1 Pontiella sp. | reverse complement strand
CCACCGAACTCAACGTCTTTGAAACCTTCTCACCTGAACTGCCGGCGGATTACCGCGAAGCCCCCTACCTGTTCCTCGGCAATATCCACCCCGCGCTTCAGCTCCATGTCCTCGAACAGGTGCGCAATCCCAGGTTCATTCTGATCGACACCATGGACCTGTGGATCAATATCGACCGTCCCGACCTCGAGAAGGTGGTCAGCAAATGCCATATGCTCACCCTGAATGAATCCGAGGCCGAACTCTTTACCGGCGAACGCACACTGCTCAAGGCGGCGCGCAAACTGCTGCAGCTCGGTCCTGAGTATGTCCTGATCAAGAAAGGCGGTAACGGTTCCATGCTCTTTTCCGAGCACCATATCTTTCTGCTTCACGCCTATCCGCTCGACCACTTCAAAGATCCCACCGGTGCCGGCGACACCTTTGCCGGCGGATTCATGGGCGCCCTCGCCGCCTCCGGGAAGACCGACTTGGAATCCATCCGGCAGGCCATGGTCTATGGAAGCATCGTCGCGTCCTTCGGTGTTGAGGAATTCAGCCTCGAGCGCCTGGTCCGGCTCGATCGCGAACAAATCGAAGCCCGACGCGAAATCTTCAAGGAAATGTGCCGGATCTAAAGAAGCGACAACGCATCGACATCCACGGTACAGCCGACGCCCCGGGGCATTTTGAAGGCCGCGAGTGCGTGGCGGATCGGTTTGGTCATCTTGACCGTATGCTCACAGCGGAGCATGATCTGGTACCGGTAGTGCCCCTTGGCGCGGGCGAGCGGCGCGGGTACCGGCGGGGAATGCAGAACCGACTCCGGCAGGATTTTTTCGAGCCGTTCAAAGAAGCCGTCGGCCGCCGCCATCACATCCACTTCGCTCTCTCCCTTGAAGGTCAGCAGTACCAGATGTGAAAACGGCGGGTAGGAAAGCTCGGAACGGAATTCGAGATCCTGTGAGCAGAACCCGTCATAATCGAGACTTCGGGCGGCCTGGATGGCCGGATGGTGAGGGGTGTAGGCCTGGACGATCACTTCGCCCTCCTTTTCGCCGCGGCCGGCCCGGCCGGCAACCTGTGTCAGCAGCTGAAATGTACGCTCCCCCGCCCGGAAGTCGGGAACATGCAGCGACATGTCGGCATACAGCACGCCGACCAGAGTCACATTGGGGAAGTCCAGTCCCTTGGCAATCATCTGTGTCCCGAGCAGGATATCGATTTTGCCTACCCGGAACTGGTCGAGCACCTTGCGGTAGGAATCTTTTTTGCGCATGGTATCGGAATCCATCCGGGCAATCCGCGCGTTCGGGCATAGCTTTTCGAGTACCTCCTCGATCTTTTCCGTGCCCATGCCGGCATACTTGAAGTTGGGATCGCTGCAGTCGGGACAACGGTCCGGCACCTTCTCTTCGTGCCCGCAGATATGGCAGAGCAGCTTGTGCGCCCGCTTGTGGTACGTCATTGAAACGCTGCATTCCTTGCATTCGGCCACATAGCCGCACTGCTCGCACTGCAGCGACGAGGAAAACCCGCGACGGTTCAGGAACAGGATCACCTGCTCTCGGTTGTCGAGCCGATCGTAGATGCCCTGCACCAGCTCGCGCGAAAAGATGTGCGGGCGGCCCTCCTTCTCCGCCTCGATGCGCATGTCGACCACCCGCATCAAAGGCATGGAGCGGTCATCCACCCGCTGCAGCATCTCTGCCAGTGCATAGCGGCCCGCCTTCACATTACTGAACGACTCCAGTGAAGGCGTAGCCGAACCAAGCACCACACAGCAGCCTTCCAGGTGACCGCGCATGACGGCAACATCACGGGCATTGTAACGCGGCGATTCATCCTGTTTGTAGGTCGGTTCATGCTCCTCATCGACGACAATGAGCCCGGGATTTTCGACCGGAGCGAACAACGCCGAGCGCGCGCCGATGGCAATCTTCGCCTTGCCGTTGCGGATGCGATGCCATTCGTCGTGACGTTCTCCTTCCGACAGGCTGGAATGCAATACAGCAACGCAGTCACCGAAGCGCGACCGGAAGCGGTCAACTGTCTGCGGTGTGAGCGAAATTTCCGGCACCAGTACGATCGCGCCCTGCCCTTTGTCCAGTGCATGCTGGATGGCCTGCAGATAAACCTCCGTCTTGCCGCTGCCCGTAACCCCGTGCAAAAGCACCGTCCCCGGCCTGTCCTGATCCATCGTCGCACTGATCTTTTCCAACGCCGTCTGTTGTTCGGCCATCAGCTTGAAGGGCTTCGTACGCAGCAACTCCATCCCCGCATGCGGATCGCGCAGGATGGTCGACTCCTCGATCTTCACCAGCCCGTGCTTTTCCAGCGTCCGCACCGGCGAGTCCGAGCACCCCGTCCGCTCCTTCAGCTCCGTCAGCGTCATCGCGCCATGCTCACGCAAGGCATCAATCACCAGCTTCTGCTTGGCGGACAGCTTATCGTAGACGGAGCTTCCAGCTCCGTTGGGCTGGGCAGTAGTCGTTGATTCCTTCTGTGAAAACAAGGGATCAATCAGCGTCGGTCTTTCATCCTGAACGGAGCTGGAAGCTCCGTCTACACTCTTCGGATTATCGCGGATATATTGCCGGATGCGCTCAACCTGTTCCGGCGAGCGTACGATATGATCGAACGACTCGTGCTGCCATACGGGCTCAAGCTTAGGCTCCAACCGTTTGTTGATCTCATTGGCCGTATACGACTTTAGGCTGTGCAAAATATCCGCCAGCAGATTTTCTCCCAACGGGCTGACGAGCATGTGCACATGGTTCGGCATCACCACAAATTCCCGCAAACGGTAGCGATCCTCATCAAAGTACCTTAACGCATCCTCCACCACCTGCTTCAGCTCGGGCTTTGCGAGCACACACGACCCCATTCCCTGGTCGAGCCAGTTCTGGAAGCGCTGGGGAAACAGTTCGTAATATTCGCGCTTAGTGGCCTCGTCGTGCGGTTCAGGATGTTCACGCTCCCAAACCGCCATCTCGGCCTTCCACTGGTTCAGTTTCGATTGCGGCAGCGAATCGCCGAGACGAAATGTCACAAAATAGGTCGTCCCATCTTGTCGCCAGTGTGGCAGGTTTCCATGCAGATGGGATGTCGGTTCGCAGGGATCGAAATAGTTGATTTGCTTCTCTTCGTAGACGGAGCTTCCAGCTCCGTTGGGCTGGGCGAGACGTGTTGGCTCTTCCTGTGCGAACAAGGGATCGATCAACGCGGGTCCTTCATCCTGAACGGAGCTGGAAGCTCCGTCTACATGCTTGGCGTCTACGTTAACCAGCGAAACCACCAACTGCTTCTTGTGCTGGGCGCCGCGTTTGCGGACGGCGCTGGGCAGGACGGTGCGGACGGCGTGTTCGATCGGCGCGCAGTAATAGTCCGCGATCCAATACGCCAGCTTCATGATCGGATCGGGAATCAACGGCTTTTCGCCAACCACTCCGGCAATCTCCTTGAGCTTGTCGCCATAGGCCGAATGATGAGCCAGCCCTACCACGAACCCGCGCAGCTCGCGCGACTTGAATGGAACAACCACCTGGGTCCCAACCTTGATGACCGATTGCAAATGCGGCGGAATCCCGTAGTCGAACTCCCGGTCCAGCGATATCTCAACCACCACTTTTGCAATCGATGCCATAGCCGAGGAGAGTAGTTTGCCCCGTCTGCAAACTCACGAAAAAACATCCATCCACTTGATTTGCCGGCTACCGGCGGTACTATCCCCCGAATGGTTCGGATTTTACAGATCAACCGGAAACAGCCGGAAGCAGAGCTGATTCTGGAAGCCCGGGCAGTGTTGGATTCCGGCGGACTGGTGATCGTCCCGACGGAGACGGTCTACGGCATTGCCTGCAATCCGGCCGTCCCCGGGGCGATGGACAAGCTCATTGCTGCGAAGGGCCGCGACGGCGACAAGCCGATCGCCCGATTGGCGGCCGATCCGGCACAGGTGGAATGGACCGCCCGGAACTGGCATGCCGGACTCCAGGCTTTGGCTTCGGCCTATTGGCCGGGCCCCTTGACCATCGTACTGGAGACCGCCGAGGGGTGGATCGGGTATCGTATTCCCGACCATGCCGTACCGCTGGAGCTGGCCAAGGCCTGCGGTTGTTCCCTCGCCCTGACCAGCGCCAACCTGAGTGGAGAGCCGGACACCAAAACCGCCGCCGAGGCCATGGCCTCCGTCGAAGCGGATCTGGTCATCGACAGCGGTCCGTCGGCGGAAGCCGCCATCCCCAGCACGGTCGTGAAGGTGGACGGCTCCGACATCCGCTGCCTGCGGGAAGGATGCCTGCCCTTTTCCGCTGTAGAAGACCTCTTCAGAAAGGGACTGGGCTCCACCAAAAAAATTCTGTTTGTCTGCACGGGAAATATTTGCCGCAGCCCGATGGCGGAGGCGCTTTTCCTCCATCGGATGGGTGCGGATTCCGGCTGGGAGGCGGCTTCCGCAGGCACCTATTCCGATTACGGTCTACCCGCCAGCGATAACGCCGTCCTGGCCCTGCAGGAACTGGGCATCGACCTGTCCGGCCACAGAAGCCAACCGCTTACAGCCGAACTGGTTGAAGAGTCGGACCTCATCGTGGTGATGGCGGAAAGCCACCGGAGGCATATCCTGGAGGCGTTCCCCGACGTTGAGGACAGAGTTTGCTTGATAAAGTCGTTCGGAACCTCAAAAGTGCCCGCCGATGTATCCGATCCGTACGGAGGATCGCTGAATACATACCAACGGATTCGGGATGAAATCGATCGGGCCCTTTCGGACCTGATCCTTTTTATTCGAACGGGGAAATAATAAAAAAAGGACCTATTTATGAAGATTGCAATTGGTGCCGATCATGGCGGATTTGCCCTGAAAAACCGTCTTGTGGAAGTTCTGAAGGGAAAGGGCATCACGACTGAAGATATGGGCACGGACAGTGCGGATTCAGTGGATTATCCCGACTATGCCGCTGCCGTGGCCGATGCCGTCTCCAATGCGGCTGTCGATCAGGGCATCATCGTATGCACCACAGGCGTCGGCGTGAGCATCACAGCAAATAAATTCCCGCGCGTTCGCGCGGCCCTCTGCATGAATCCGGAAATGGCCGCCATGACCCGCCAGCACAATAATGCAAACGTTCTGTGCCTCTCCGGCAAGTTTACCACCGATGCAGACGCCGAAAAAATTCTCGAAACCTGGCTGGAGGCCGAGTTCGAAGGTGGACGCCATGAACGACGCGTTAAGAAGATCAAGGACTACGCCTCCGAAAACGCCGGCACGATTGCTGTCTACGATGCAGACCCGGAAATCTATGCCGTGCTGAAAGCCGAAGATAAGCGCCAGAAAGAGAATCTGGAGTTGATTGCATCGGAAAACATTGTCACCAAGGCCGTCCGCGAAGTGCAGGGCTCGCGCATGACCAACAAGTATGCTGAAGGCTACCCTTCGAAGCGTTGGTACAACGGCTGCGAGTGGGTCGATGAAGCCGAACGTCTGGCCATCGATCGCGCCAAAGAGCTGTTTGGGGCTGAACACGTGAATGTACAGCCGCACTGCGGCAGTTCGGCCAACATGGGCGTCTATTTTGCCATGCTCAATCCGGGTGACACCATCCTCGCTATGAGCCTGGCCGAAGGCGGCCACCTGACCCACGGTCATCCGATGAACTTTTCGGGCCGTTTCTTCAATGTGGTTGCGTACGGAGTCGATAAGGAAACCGAACAGATCGATTACGAAGAACTCCAGCGGCTGGCCGATGAGCACAAACCCAAAATGATTGTGGCCGGCGCCAGTGCCTATTCCCGCATCATCGACTTCAAGAAGCTGCGGAAGACGGCGGACAGCGTCGGCGCCTATCTGATGGTCGATATGGCGCATATCGCCGGACTCGTGGCGGCCGGCTGCCACCCGAACCCCGTTCCGCACGCAGAGTTTGTGACAACGACCACCCATAAAACACTGCGCGGCCCGCGCGGCGGCATGATTCTCTGTCAGGAAAAATTTGCGGCCGACATCGACAAGCAGGTTTTCCCCGGCATTCAGGGCGGTCCGCTGATGCATACGATTGCCGGCAAGGCCGTTTGCTTCCACGAAGCGCTGCAGCCGTCCTTTAAGCAATACCAGCAGCAGGTTGTAAAAAACGCCCATACCCTGGCGGCGGCCCTTGAAGACGATGACATCCGTCTGGTCTCCGGCGGTACGGACAACCATCTTATGCTGGTCGACCTGACGAAAACCGGCGTCACCGGCAAGGATGCCGCGATCGCACTCGACAAGGCCGCCATTACCGTCAACAAGAATGCAATCCCGTTCGACACAAAAAGCCCGTTTGTCACCTCGGGTATTCGGATCGGAACACCGGCGGTAACCACCCGCGGCATGAAAGAAGCGGAAATGGAAAAGATTGCCGGATACATCAAGCGTGTACTGCGCAATGCTGGAGACGAAGCTGTACTCGAACAGGTACGTTCAGAGGTTCTGGCCCTGACTGAGGCCTTCCCGATCCCGTAACCCCGGTCCGGTCGAAAAAGAAAGCGCCCATGCAGAGCACGGGCGCTTTCTTGCTTATGGAGGAGAAAGCTATCTTCGCATGACCGGAGAGGGATTGGTCACCCACTTGATGTCGGAGCTGTTATGCCGCTCCGGGAAAAGTCTGAGATTCGGCGAAACCGTTTCATAGTGAACGGTATTGGTTGCGCCCGCCGCCGCCTGTTCATATGCCGCGATTTGGTCGGTGGAAGTGGTATAGATTCCGGTGTCACTCTGAGCGGCATGGCGCGCGTTGACACCGACATACTGCAGCCCCGCAAATGCAACAAACAGCATGGCAACACCATATTTCGGCTCAGCAAAAAACCACGGGAAACTGATCTCAGCCCAGTCGCCCAGGCTTTTGCGCTGATTACGGTGCGATTCACGCACGTGGCGCATAATGTTTTGTTTATTACGCGTCATTCGAGAGGTTTCAGGAGCCTCATAGCGCTTGAGATGAAACAGCTTCCTCAGCACATCTTCATCTACGCCAACAGACGCATCGATATTGATTTCTTCAGCCATTATTTCACAAACTCCGCTAGTTCAGCCTGCATTTGCCTTCTTGCATAGAATAGTCTTGAACGTATTGTACCCACCGAGGCACCTACCATTTTGGCTATATCTTCATGTGGAATCCCCTGCATATCATGCAATACCACAACCGTTCTGTGCTTCTCAGACAGGTTCTGCAAAACCTCGTTCAATTTTTTTTGCAACTCCGATAAACTGACGTTTCTCAAGGGAGACCCTTTGGATGTAAGATCGTGGTAGACATCATCCAGCTTGATTTCATTATCGAACTGGTCAAGGCTCATCGCCCGTTTACGGTTGCGCTTTTTCCGGTAATTAATGGTTTTGTTGACGGCAATCCGGTACAGCCACGTGTAGAATGAGGATTTTCCCTTGAAGCGCGGCAGGGCCTGATACGCCTTTACAAATACGTCCTGGGTCAAGTCCTCCGCATCCTCCCGGTTGGAGGTCATGTTATAGGTCAGTCCGTAAATCTTGCCGTGGTAGCGCTCAACCAGTTCGTCAAATGCGTGCACATCGCCCTGTTGCGCCCTGAGCACCAGTTCATCATCGGCAGGCCCATCCGATTGTTCCACGTGTTCATCTTCCGGAAGCTCATCCGGCTCTGGTTTTCTATTCTCTACCATTGTGCGCGCTATGTTAGGTACTAACGCCCCCCTTGCCAGTAAAAAAAAGATACAAGACGCAAGAACAGTTCTAAACGTTCAATTATTTCCTAGACGGCGGTTCTTTCCCTAATTCTGCGAGGACAGCCTGCAGGTCGTTCCAGGCATCCTTTTTCTTGGATGGATCTCTGAGCAGATAGGAAGGATGAAAGGTCGGCATGAGCTTGATGCCCTGGTACTCCTGCCAAACGCCCCTCATTCGGGTAATTCCAACCGGCTTCCCCAGCAGCCCTTCCATGGCCGTTCCACCCAGTCCCACAATCACCCTGGGCCGTATCAGCCGGATCTGCTGGCGCAGATACGGCAGGCACATATCCATCTCCGCGCGCTCGGGCTTGCGGTTGTTGGGCGGGCGGCACTTCACCACATTGGCAATGAAGACCTCTTCCCGCTTATAGCCCATGGCCTCGATCATCTTATCGAGCAGCCGACCCGCCTTGCCGACAAAGGGTCGTCCCTGCGCATCCTCATCAGCCCCCGGACCCTCACCGATAAACATCATGTCGGGCGCATCGGCATTTCCTTCGCCCGGCACAGTATGGGTGCGACCCTCGCATAAGGTGCAGTTGCGGCACTGAGCAATGTGCGATGCAATATCGTCAAGCGAATCAAAATCCGCCGGGATTGGAGCTGCGTCCACGCGAACGGCCTCGGGTTCGACAACTTCCGGCTCCCTGGCCAACTCCTCCAGAACGGCACGCTCCACTTCCAGCCGGGTAATTCCCTGGTCGCGCTGGTATTCCAGATAGGTCTCCAGATCCTCAATCAGGCCATGAAATGTGGTTTCCGCCATTACTCTTCCCTCAAGCTATCCAAAAGCAGGCGCATATCATCAAACAATGGAGCCTCGAAAGAAAGCCTTTTCCCTGAAGCGGGGTGGGTGAAAGTGAGCCGATCAGCGTGCAGCATCTGGCGGTTCGGCAGGACAGGCAGTGCCATTCTGCGGGCGCGACCGTATACCGTATCGCCGACCACCGGATGCCCCAGATGCGCCATATGCACCCGAATCTGATGGGTACGGCCCGTCTCGATCGCCACCCGAACCAGGGTAACATCGGCAAAATATTCCAAGGCTTCATAGCTGGAAACCGCCTTGCGACCGCCCTCTTTCAAAACCGCCATTTTCTGCCGATGCACCGGATGCCTCCCAATCCATGTTTCTATACGGCCGCGCGGCGGAGGCGTACCCCAGACGACGGCCAGATATTCCTTTTCCGTCTCCCGGGCCTTGAACTGCCGCTGCAGTTCGAGCATCGCTTCGGCTGTCTTGGCAACAACCATCACGCCGCTTGTATCCTTGTCAAGCCGGTGAACAATTCCGGCCCGTTCGATTTCCTTGAATACGGGATCATGGAAGAGCAATGCGTTGACCAGGGTGCCTGACTCATTGCCTGCTGCCGGATGCACCACCAGCCCGGGAGGCTTGTTCAACACCAGCACCGTCTGATCCTCGTACAGAATGTTGAGCGGAATCTGCTCCGGTAGGACATCTCCCGATGGTTCCGCCGGCATCGACCATTCGACGATATCGCCTGTGTTCAGCTTATGGTTCGGCTTGATCGAAGCACCGTTAACAGTCACCGAACCATCCTGAATCAGCATTTTCCATTGCGACCGCGAAAGCTGCCGCACCTGCTCTGCCATATAGGCATCGAGCCGCCGCCCCTTCTGCTCCGGAAGAACGCTTAAGGATTGATTCGAATTATTCATGACACCAGAATGAGACCCTCTTTCAAGGAGTGAATTAATGGATATTAAAGCAGAACTGATCTCCATCGGCAACGAGTTGCTTAGCGGTCGTACACTCAACACCCATGGACAGGATCTCGGCAACGTACTTTCCGCGATCGGGCTGCAGTTGATCCGCGACACAACCATTCCCGATGAGTTAACGATGATTCAGGGTGCTGTGCAGGAAGCGCTTGAGCGCACAGATCTGGTCTTTGTCAGCGGCGGGCTGGGCCCGACCGTCGATGACATTACGCGCGATGCTATCGCTCAATGGCTCGGCCGCGCGATCATCCTGCACCGGCCCAGTGTCACCGCCATAGCCGAACGCTTTGCGGCCCGTGGCCGTACCATGACCCCGGCAGCGGAACGGCAGGCCCTGGTACTCGAAGGAGCCGTGGTGCTGCCCAACTCCGCAGGCTGCGCACCGGGCCAGCGTATTGCGCTTCCCGAGAACAAAATCCTGTTTATGCTTCCGGGACCACCGAAGGAATTCAATGCCATCCTACAGGAAGAAATCATTCCGTGGCTGAAGAACCGCTATGCCCATGTTCAGCCCAGGCTCGTCCGCATTATCCCTACGAAGGGCATTGGTGAGTCCGATATCGTTACCATTCTGGAAACGGCCGGTTTCAGCCCGGAGAATATCGCCCTCGGTTTTTATCCGGGCATGGGCCAAGTTGAAATCCGCCTCACCGCCCTGGCCGCGCGTGAAAAGGAAATCGATACGGCCGCCGAAACGCTCCGCACCCTGCTGGCCGACCACCTCGATCCGGAAGGATAATCATCTCCTGCGGATAAGCGCGGCAAAAGCACCGTCGGTTTCGGACTCGGGCGGAAAGCATTTTCCCGTGCTGGCCATGCGGAATTCGGGATGCTGGCTGATCCAGCGGCCAACGAGCTCCTCGTTTTCCTCAGCTTCGAGGCTGCAGGTGCTGTAGACCATCCGCCCCTTATCCTTCAACAGGCCGGCGCAGGCGGTGAGAATCTCATACTGCAGCTTGGTGATGGTTTCAATACGCTCCGGTTCGATACGCCAGCGGGCATCGGCCCGTCGACGCAAAACCCCGGTGTTGAGACAGGGAACATCGAGAAGAATCGCATCAAACGCACGCTCGCCGAGTGCTTTACGCGGGTCGCGGGCATCGCCCTGCACGATTTCAATCCAGTCCAGCTTAAGGCGTTTCCGGTTTTCCTGCAGGGTGGCGATGCGGTCGGCGTGCAGATCCATGGCCACCAATTCGCCTTTGCCGTTCATCCGTCCAGCCATCATCGCGGTCTTTCCGCCGGGTGCGGCACAGGCATCAAGCACCGCCTCACCGGGGCGTGGAGCCAGCAGGTTGACCGAAAGGGATGTCGCCGGATCCTGTACGGTGAACCAACCCTCGTCATAGCCGGGCACATTCCGGACCGCCACGCCGCGGGGCAGGACAAGAAAGATTTCGCGATCGGAAAAGGGATGCAGTAACGGTTCGATATCGGCACTCCGCAATGTATCGATAAACTCAGCCGCATCAACAGCGTTCTGCTCGATCCGCAGCGTGGTGCCGGGAGGCAGATTGTTCCACGCTGCAAGACTGAGACTGTCGGCTTCGCCATACTGCTGCGTCCAACGGTCCAGCAGGAATTCCGGATGGGACAGACGGATGTACGGAGGCTGCTGTTCCAGTTTACGCAGAACCTCATCGTGCTCCCGCTGGGCACGACGAAGTACGGCGTTGATCATTTTGGCAGCCCCCTCGCCGCCGGGCCGGCTTTTAGCGGCCTCAACTGTTTCGTGAATCGCGGCATAAGCTTCAACCCCCGTAAAAAGGATCTGGTAAAGCCCTACCCGCAAAACGGCTTTGAAAAAAGGCGCCGGCGGCTTTTTCAGCCAGTTTGCTTCCAGCCATTCAAACACATTGCGATTTCGCACGACGCCGTTGACCACCTCCATCACAAATGCATGGTCATGGCGTACAGAGGCGAGCCGGCGGTCCGGAAAGCTGCCATCCGTGATCCACTGGGCAAGGATTTCGGCGGCAACCAACCTGCTGTTTTTCTTTGTAGCCATAGGTTCTTTCTGCAAGGGCATCCGCACTCTATCGGTTTCCCATGGTTTGAAAAGACAAAGCAAGGTGTTAGTGAAATAGCGGCTCATGGCATGCGACCTGCTTTTTGAGTCCCCGATTGTTAAGGGAGAACGCTAACTGAAAGGATCAGATCCGCATGAACACCAAAATTAAACCTATAGTTTCATGGAGTATATGGGCCGGCGGCCTATCGTTGATCATGGGCATTGTGACCCGGGAGCACCTTATAAACGGCTTTCAGGCGGACACGACAGGCATGAGCACCGTAATTGCAGTGGTCTTCGGTGCCGGACTGGTAAGCTCTTTTCTGGCAGCCCGCCAGCTTCATACCGAATGGAAAGTCCTGAAAGGCATCGAGGAAACCGGTTCGATTCCCTCACCCAAAGCCGAAACCGACCTGGCGGCCGTCTTTAAACGGCTCGCTTCCTGTAAGGAAAAAGGGGAAACCGTCGATGTTCACGCGGCGGTTGAAACCTACCACTCCAAGCATAACTCACGGGTTCGCTCGGTATCCATCATGGCAGCACTGGTTATCTCAATGGGTCTGCTGGGAACTGTGGTCGGTCTGATCATGTCCATATCGGGTCTGGGCGGTATGGTCGAAAACATTGGTCTTTCACGCACGACCATGATGGAAGCGCTCAAGGCCACCGTCGCCGGGATGGGGACCGCATTCTATACCACATTCTTCGGCGCGCTCGGCGGTCTGATTCTGCGGGCGGTTGCTGTCGCGCAGTTAAACTCCCTCTCTGAGCTCTGCGCCGAGGCAGCGGAATATGCCGATGCGCATTTGACGGCAAAACTGGAAAGCAAGGAAGAAGAGCTGAACCGGAAAGTCTCGCAGGTCATTGCCAGCTTTGACGGCATGCAGAAGGAGATCGAGGCTATAACCACCCGCATTTCCGAATCCTTTGATCATACCATGCGCAATTTTGGCCAGGCTCTGTCCGAGGCCGGCGAACACGCGATGAGCGCCACCAAGGAGTGCATCTCCGGCATGACCGACCAGATGGCCGTGTTCGGCAGTGAAATCGGCGCTTCTTTCGGCGCATTGAACGAATCGATTGAACAGGCCGGATCCGATGTGCTGGATGCCTTTGGAAACGTGAATACATCCATTGAACAATCAGGCGAAGGCCTGCAGGAAGCATTTGGCGGGCTGGGTGAGACCCTGGCCGTCGCCGGCGAAGGGGTGCACGGGTCCTTCGACAGCCTTAACGATGCCGTCAAGGAATCAACCGAGGTCGTGGGCGGATCTCTGGCGGACTTCAAGCTGAGCCTTGACGGCACCGCCATTGAACTCCGGGAAGCGATCGGGGAGCTGCATGGAGCCATCAGCGAGGCTTCCGGAGAAATGAAGACACTTAGCCAGGCGCGTCTTGATGCGGAAGCAAACGAGATTGCCGGTCATCTTTCGCTGGCCGCAGACTCGATCCAACAGTATCTCGGGAAGAAAAACACCCAGAACGACGAAACCCAGAAGGTGGCCTAAATGCGTGCGGCGACCCGACAGGAAACAACTTCCGGCTCCGAGGGTATTTATGAATCCTTCTCGGACATGGTGCTGTGTACGGTCATTGTACTGATCACCCTTGTAGTTGTGTTGGCACTGAATGTGGTTCAGCAGCTTAATGTCTATATTGAGCCCAACCATTTCAGCGGCGGCGCAACCCGACCCTGGCTCTACATCCAGGCGCAGAATGCGGATTATTCGCAAACCTCCGCCGGTCGACTGGCGATGGAGCGCGCGGTGTACGGCAACGATCCGTTTGTCATGGTCAACCTGTTCAGTCCGGTATCGGCCAACTCGGCAACGGCGGTGCAGAACGGGCAGACCGCCGCCAGAGAAGGGCAGGCCTTTGATGGGCAATGCGATCTGACGGCTTACAATTTTCTGCAGCTGGCAGCCGGCATTGAGCCCGGCTCATTCCCGGTGGCCGGTGAACAGACCGCATTGATGCTGCCCAAATTCTCCCATAAGGGTATTCTCGTAGAGCCTGATCAGCCCGACGGTTATATTGTTGAACCGGACAACGCCCTGGCCCTTAAAACCATGGCGCTGGCCTGGCCGGTTTACGGTAATACGCTTTATCCGCGTCGCGCAGCGAATGACTATCTCAACGCCCGGACCAAGATATATGTGGAGGTCCTTGACTCAGATGACGATACGCACCGGATCATGATCGGGCATAGCGTGTTTACGCTGCCGCAGGATGTTGAAAACGGACGCCTGGGCTGGCTGGCCGGCTTTTCCTCGGGCCTGACCGAAGTGGTCTACCTCGGCAAGGCATGGAGTGATCCCGCGGCGCAGACCAATAAGCGCATTGATTTTTTCGAGCACAACGGATTCGCCCAGGCGGCAGCGGACTACCGCTCATTCAGCTTCCCGGGTGAAATGAGCAAGACCCAGCAGTCTTTATTCGATCTGGTCTGGTTGCTGAACCCCGGCTTGTCGGAGAGCGCTATTGAGCAGTATGCCCGGAATGCCGAAAGTCAAATTGCCCTGTCAAAGGCAATCATCAACGAAACCAATGCGCGGGAATACCTGCCGCCGTTACTACGCCATCGTGATGCATGGAAGGCCTATACCGCCTACTGCACCGATCTGGAAGTCGGCAACAGTCCGCCCTCCTGGCTCATGACTGAATTTCTCGTACCGCTCGGGTTTGAGCAGGCCGTCGTGCGCGGACTGAATTCAGAATCTTAAAAAACAGCGCCGGGAAATTCCTCCAAGAGCAGATCGACTTCGATCTGCTTATTTTCATCCCGTACGAGCTGGAACCGCACATTCTCCCCTACGGAATGGTTGAAGATGACACGCAGAATATCATACTCGTCTTTTACCGGCGTATCGTCCACCGACAAAACCTGATCACCAACCTGCAGGCCGGCGCGGCTTGCAGGCGCATCGGCCCATATTCTTGATATGCGGAGCCGCCGGTCACCCGATTCACCAAATGTACTGAACGCGGCCCCCACCCACGGCCACTCGTGCTTGCCCTTTTCAATGAGCGACTTGGCAATCACCATGGCCAGATTTGACGGAACAGCCAGCGCGATCCCTATACCCTGCTCCTGGGCTTCCGACAGGATCGCTGCATTAATGCCAACCAGGCGTCCATCGACATCCACCAGCGGACCTCCACTGTTACCTTCGTTTATCGCCACATCGGTCTGGATGAAGTCTTCATATGGGAGCACCTGCATGCGGCGACCCTTTTGGCTGACATGACCAACGGTGACAGAACTTTGAAGGCTGAACGGAGACCCGATTGCAATCACCATCTCCCCTATCCGGAGCGCATCCGAATCGCCAAATTCCACAGCAGGAAACGTTGTCTCTCCGTCATCGATCTTCAGGACCGCCAGATCGGTGGCTGCATCATGCCCGAT
Organism: Pontiella sp.; assembly: GCA_050298955.1. Lineage (GTDB taxonomy): Bacteria > Verrucomicrobiota > Kiritimatiellia > Kiritimatiellales > Pontiellaceae > Pontiella. The sequence continues at coordinate 130,174 of JBNKVA010000050.1, read as the reverse complement.
TTCTTTGGCGGTTAACTTGGTGCCGTCATTCAGCACCACCTCGATCCACTGCACCCCTTCAATGACATGATAACTGGTGATAATGTAGCCTCGCTCGTCAATGATCACCCCCGACCCTTCGCCGACCAGCGGTTCAGGGACATACCGGTATCCCGTCGGGAAACCAAAGAGATCGCGCTGGAGTTTCAAAACCCGTTGCGCTTTTGCCGTGCGGATGACAACGACCGAAGGCATCACCTCTTCCACAGCATCCCCCAATGCATCATTCAGCTCGCGCGCAACCGTGTTTTCGGAAGCCGGCCTCTGGCGAGGGGAAAAAGAAGATACCGGGGCCTTACCCTGTGAATACCCTTCCTCATCGCTCCCGCTGCGCCGCCAGGCCGAGTGCAGTGCACTGGCCACCATCAGCGCGCAAAAAGCGATCAGCAGCCACCTGTTACGCTTTTTCATTCCTCCACCTCAAACGGAACTTCGGCGAGCTCGCCATCCTTCTTTACAAGCTTTTCGATTTTTTGCTCCACTTCGTTCAGCTTCCGGGAGCACAGCTCAACCAACCGGGAGCCCTCTTCGAAATGCTTGATCATGGCCTCAAGGCTGAGCTCCCCGCTCTCCATTTCCTCGACCAATTGTTCCAGTCGTTCCAGCGATTGTTCGAACTCCGCACTCTTCTTTTCCGCCATAGTCGCGTTCCTCCTGAGAATCGTTTACTCTATTTCCTCAACTTTTGAAACCACTTTACCATCCGCAAAACGAGTAAAGATTCTTTCCCCGACCTCAACGGCATCTGCCTGGCGTACCAGCGTGCCATCCGCCCGGCTGGTCAGACTGTATCCGCGGCCCAGCACGGCCAATGGATTGAGTGCGCGCAACTGGCTTTTGAGCTGGCTGATCTTCTGCTTGTCGAGCTCAACCTTTCGCTCCACCCGATGTCGCATAGCGACGTCCAGTTCATCGATGTTCTGCCGCGCCTGCTGCAGGCCCGCAAGGAGCAGATGTCCCATGCGCACATTCGCACCAGCCAATCGTTGTGCCCGATACTGGGCTTCCATCCTGAGCAAATCCGACATGCGCACTTCCATCGACTGCACGCGCTGGCGGTACTGCCGGACCAGATTGGCCGGCTCGCGAAAAACATAGCTGTTGGCGGCCAGATCCACACGTTGCTGAAAATCCCTTACCGTTTGCAGCAGCCGTTCCTTCAGATCTTGCTCCAGCCGCATGATCGTTGCTTCCACGTCGGCCTTTTCCCGCACCGCCAGTTCGGCGGCAGCCGACGGCGTCGGCGCACGGACATCTGCCACGAAGTCGGCAATGGTAAAATCGATCTCGTGCCCCACCGCCGATATGACCGGAATTTCCGACCGGGCAATCGCCCGGGCCACAACCTCTTCATTGAAATTCCACAGATCCTCGATGCTGCCTCCGCCGCGCCCGACGATCATCACATCAATATCATCACGGGTGTTGAGATAGTCGATCGCCTTAACGATCCCCTGCTCGGCTCCGGCGCCCTGCACCTTTGCAGGGATCAGCAGAATCTGGATATTGGGAAAACGCCGCGTCAGCACATGGATAATATCGCGCACGGCCGCACCCGTCGGAGAGGTTACGACGCCGATCTTTTGCGGCAGAAGCGGCAGCGGTTGCTTGCGATCAGCATCAAACAGGCCTTCTTGCGCCAGCCTGGTCTTAAGCTTCTCAAACTGCTCCTGCAGCGTGCCCTTGCCCGCCTCCTCCATCTCAGAGGCAATCAACTGGTACCGGCCCGACGATTCAAACACACTGGGACGACCAAACAACTGCACCTTCAGGCCATCCTTCGGGCGGAATGTGACGCGCGCATTGTCGTTGCGGAACATGGCACACGAGACCGCCGCACTTTCGTCTTTGAGGGTGAAGTACCAATGCCCGCTCGAATGGAGGGTTACACGCGACAGCTCGCCTTCAACCCAAACCTCGCCCACACCGCTTTCCAGCACCATCCGGGCCTTGCGGTTCACCTCCGTGACGGAATAGATTTTGCGCTCACCGGCCATTGCAGCTGTTTAGTCCTGAAGTCTGATCCGCAGTCGCTCAATGGACCGGGCCTTGCCGGTTTTCATGTCAACGTCCACGATCGCCCCTTCGAGAGCGGGATCGCCCTTGGCGACATCGAATTTTTGCGGGACGCCGGTCAGGAATTTCCTGATGACCGGTTCAACGTCCCGGCCGAGAACGGAATCACGCGGACCGGTCATGCCAAGATCTGTGATATAGGCCGTGCCGTTGGCAAAGACGGTTTCATCGGATGTCTGGCAATGGGTGTGCGTTCCAAAGACCGCCGATACGCGCCCGTCCAGAAAGCGGCCCATGGCCATACGTTCGGACGATGCCTCGCCGTGCATATCCACAAAAATGACCCTGTCGCCGCCCAGCTCTCCCTTGAGCATCCGATCAGCCGTCTGGAACGGGCAGTCATAGTTGGGCTGCATAAATACGCGCCCGATCAACTGCAGAATGGTGATCGGCCCTTCCGGCGTATCCACACGCACAAATCCCTTGCCGGGCGCACTTTTCGGAAAGTTGGCCGGACGGACAAAACGAGACTCCATATCAATCCCTGCCACCATTTCCCGGCTGTCCCAGGCATGGTCACCGAGCGTAATAACATCTGCGCCGGCATTCAGCAGGGCGTTGGCAATCTCCGGAGTCGGTCCGCGCCCCGAAGCGGCGTTTTCTCCATTGGCTATAATGAAATCGACGCGGCCTTCATTTTTCAGCTGAGCGGCAATCTGAGTGAATGCGTTGCGGCCGGGCTTGCCGACAATATCTCCTACCAATAAAACCTTCATACTCCCTCTTCCGTATTGAATGGCAGGGAGTTTACATAAAATCAGCCCGGTGTCGAGCGGTGTACCCGGCCGCCTTAACGTACGGGAGGCTGCTCCTTAATGAATTACCGTGGTCACTGCCGCTCACCGGCGGCATCGATCAGCCGGGCTTTTTCGACGAGGCGGATGAATTCGGCGCGGTAGCCCTCTGTATCATCCCCCCTGGAGGCCTTCGCTCGCTCGATGATCTTTCCATAGCTGGCATTCCCCTTGAATTCCGAGTTCCGCAGCAGGAGCCCGAACTCCGCGACCTCACTGGCAAAACAGAAATTCTCTGAAGGCCGGCTTTGCTCATAATCCGCCAGACTGACGGACTGCACCAACAGCCGGCTGACCGCGCTGTCGGGTTGCTTGTATCGCAGCTTGACGGTCATGAGTTCATCGCTGTCGACCAACTCAGCCTTCTGGTATTTGAGCTCAGCTGCTGACGGGACCACGACCCGGGCACCTGCAGGAATAAGCTCATAGAATGCGGTTACGGCATGGCCTGCACCGAGCTCTCCGGCATCCTTGCTATCGTCATCAAAATCCTGATTGGCCAGAATGCGGTTTTCGTATCCGATCAGACGATAGGCCTTGACCTTGGCCGGATTGAACTCGACCTGTATCTTTACGTCCTTGGCGATGGTCAGCAACGTTCCGCCCATTTCATTTACAAGCGTCTTCTTCGCCTCAAGAATATCATCGATATAGGCATAGTTTCCGTTGCCCCGGTCGGCCAGTTTTTCCATTTTGGAATCCTTCAGATTGCCGGTACCGAAACCGAGCACGGAGAGATAGATCCCGTCGCTGCGCCGCTCCTCGATCATTCGCACCAGTTCGCCGTCGGAGCTCACGCCAACATTGAAGTCGCCGTCCGTTGCCAGAATCACCCGGTTGTTGCCGTTTTTGATGAAGCTGTCCTTCGCGGTTTTATAAGCCAGCACAAGGCCCGCCCCGCCGGCCGTTGAGCCCCCGGCCTGAAGATTGTTGATGGCATCCTCAATGCTGGCCTTGTCGGATGTCGGCGGCAGCACGAGTCCGGTTGCGCTGGCATAGACCACGATGGACACCCGGTCCTGCGGACGGAGCTGATCAACCAGCAGCTGCAAAGCCGACTTCAACAACGGCAGTTTATCGGGACTGTTCATCGACCCGGACACATCCAGCAGGAATACCAGGTTGTTCGGCGGAAGGTCGGCCGTGTCGATCTTCAAGCCTTGAAGGCCGATCATCGCCAGCTGATGGTGTCCGTTCCATGGACACTCGGCCACTTCCATCGATATGGTAAACGGATCCTCCCCTTCCGGCTCAGGATAGTCATAGTTGAAATAATTAATCATTTCCTCGATCCGCACCGCATCCGGCGGCGGCAGCCGATTGTCATTCAGGAATCGGCGCACATTGGCATAGGCCGCACGATCAACATCGATGGAGAAGGTCGACAGCGGGTTATCCATTGACGTCAGAAAGTCATTTTCCTGAAGCCAGTCATACTGTTCCGTATTGAATTCATCCATTGCGCTCACCCCCGCGAACCGATCGCCGATTCGCACTGAATCCGCCGGTTGCATCCCGCGCATGGATCGGCCCTGGTCCGGGGCTATGAGGCGGGACGACGGCCGGGGCTGGGGCTGCCTTGATAAAGCAAGCTTCGGTTTTTTAAGCTGCATAGCCGGACGCTCCTGCGGCACAGGCGCCTCCATGGCCACATGGTAATATCTGGGCATGACCGTAAACACAACGAACATGCCGGAAAAGACGATGAAACACACCGCAATCACGCCGGCCGCCAGGGCCGATTTAAACTGAGGGGTGAACCAGATATTGACCCACGAAAGCTTCGGGGCATCTTCATGACGCCGCACATTTCGCCCCGCCCGCAGTGCCTGCGGGGCCGGGGCGGCTTCCAGGGCGTCACCCAGCAGGGACAGGGCCGCCTGCTGTGCGGTATATTCTGAGCGGCAGGATGCACAGTCTTCAAGATGCTGCTCCAGCAACCGGGCATGCTCTTCTTCAAGCTCACCATGGATGTAGGCCGTGAGCTGCTTTTCAAAAGGTTTACACGTTTTCATGACACCACCCCCGCCTGTTGCAGGCTTCGGGTTAATTTCCGGGTTGCGGTATGGATGAGGGAACCTACGTAACCCTCCGACTTCCTGATCACAGCGGCGATCTCCTTATACGACATCTCCTCCTGCAGCCGTAGCACAAGCACCTCTTTCTCTCTGGGACGCAGGGCGTCCAGATGCTCGATCACCAGATTCAGGCGTTCTTCCTGATCGCGTCGCTCCTCCTCATGGTTGACCGGACAGCAGTTGTCCTGTTTCGACTTCCGTTCATGCAGCGATCTTAAGCGCGATTCCCTGCGGATGAAGTCGACGGCCGCGTTGTGTGTAGTGCGGAACAGCCAGCCTTTAACAGGAACCCGCCGCTTCATCACTTTGTCCCAGTTGTCGTGAAGCCGGATAAAGGCCTCCTGCACTACATCCTGAGCTGCATCTTCGTTGTTCAACACCCTTGTCGCATATCGAAGAAGGGCGGCTTGGTATTGGCTCATTATTCCCTCCATGTTCTGTCCGTCCGGATTCAACTCTCCGGCCACTGGAACCTGATCCATCATCTGCGGGTCCTTTTCCTTGTGTTTCGTCATGGAGGATACGCCTGTCGCGGGTGGTCTCTTTGTGTATATTTTAAAACCGTTAATTGCTAACCAATCTGCATGGTGAATTCGAGCTGATTATGTCACGCTGTACATATTCTCCGGAAATCACCGAATGAATGCATTGCGACAAAACTGCATTGAACAGGCACGTGGCGAAATCCAGGACGCGCTCATAGTCGGGGCAGGAATCAACGGTGCCGTGGCCGCGGCCGCCCTGGCCGGCAAGGGTGCGCAGGTGACCCTGATCGACAAAGGTGATTTTGCTTCATGCACATCACAGGAGAGCTCAAACCTGGCATGGGGCGGGATCAAATATCTGGAGTCCTACGAATTCGGGCTCGTGTGGAACCTATGCAAATGCCGCAACCGGCTGATGAAAGCCTATCCGGATCAGGTGCGCGAAATCCGCTTCTTCACCAGCGTTGCCAAAGGCTTTCGCAAGCCGCGTATTGTGCTCTACCTCGGCGCCCTGCTCTACTGGTTCATAGGCCGCTGCCAAACCAGGCCGCCTCGCCTGCTGTCGCGGAAAACGATCCGCCGCGAAGCCCCCATGATAAACACGGCCAACCTGTCCGGCGGGCTTGAATACTCGGACTGCTATATCGTTGAAAACGATGCGCGCTTCACGTTCGGATTTATCCAAACGGCATTGCATAAGAGCTGCAATGCCGTCAATTACCTCGAGCTTATTTCAGCGGACCGGCACGACGATCTCTGGTACTGTGCCCTGCGCGACCGGGTTACCGGCGAGGCCTTCGGCCTTCGTGCCAGAACGCTGGTGAATGCCGCGGGACCGTTTGCCGACGCCATCAACGTTATGGCCGGAATCGAATCACCTTTTCGGCATATCTTTTCAAAGGGGGCACACGTCATTGTACCCCGGATCACGGCGACTGAACATGTACTCACCTTCTTTGCATCCGACGGCCGGCTTTTCTTTATGATCCCGATGGGCAGCCGCACGTGCATCGGCACCACCGACACGCGCGTGGATACCGTCATCACCGAACCCGCTGCCGACGATGTCCAGTTCCTGCTCGACAACGCCAACGCTCTGCTGGGACTCAAACAACCCTTGAAAAAACAGGATGTGGTGGCCACCCGCTGTGGCGTTCGCCCATTGGTGGTCCACAGAAACGCGGATATCGGCGAGGTCGATTGGACCGAACTTTCGCGTAAGCACGAGATCGATGTTCATCCCGGCCGGAAAATGCTCACCATCTATGGAGGAAAGCTGACGGACTGCCTCAATGTGGGCGAAGAAGTCGCTGAAGTCATCGCATCTTTCGGCATCGCACTGAATGATTCAACAAGGTGGTTCGGCGGAAAGCAGACAAATACCGATTCGGAAGAACCCATTATCGGCGCCGTGGGGAAAAAGCGGCTGCAGCGCATGGCGGAGGAGGAGATGATTGTCTATCTCGAAGATTTTCTGCGGCGGCGCACCATGCTTGAACTGACCATCGGACGGGAAGCGCTGCTGCTCGATCCAGGCCTGAAGACTGCAGCGGAAATTCTATTTGGTGAGGAAGCAGAAGAGAAGCTGTCCGCGTATTGCAGCAAGGAGCATCAGTCGAAGGCCGGCTGACCGCCGATGCAGGCATTCGCTCCGACACCAACCCGAACCCACTTCTGCCACTTGAGTTCCTTCCTCATTGCGAGCCGTTTCAGGCTGCGAACCAGCGCCTGGAACTCGACCATATCCACAGCGTAGAACAATAGCCAGGCCGTTGGCGCGAGTAACAGCAGGTTGCGGTGAAAACGCTGCTTGGGATCAACCAGAATCTGTATGGAAACCACGGCGGTGAGTAAGCCGATGACAAAGACCAGCGGCATGTAATCGCTCGTAGCAATGGTATAGAGGAAAAAAGCCCCCAGCATGACCGCTTCCGCCAACAGCAGCAACTCGGCATAGACCGCTATCGGCAGCACCAGAAAGGTCAGGTAGGGATTGTGCTGCGGACGCAGACTGAAAAACAGTGTTCTGTACTTCATGAAGGTAAGGAGCCGGCCATATTTCCAACGCAGCCGCTGGTTGCACAGTCCGCCCAGATCGGACGGCCCTTCGGTGTAGATCACCGCATCGCAGGCATAGCGGGTCTTATAGCCGCCGGATAGAATGCGGGTGGACATCTCAATGTCCTCGGTGATGATGGAATGATCAAATCCGCCCATCTCCTGTAATACCTCACGGCGATAGGCCGCCGCAGCACCTCCGATAATATACACGGAATTGAACAGGGAGTCTGCGCGCTTGAAAAAGAATCCGTACAGATATTCCATCTGCTGCATCCACTCGATCGGCTTCCTGCGGTTACCGACGATGACGTTGCCCGCCACACCGCCAACCTTGGGGTCATCAAAATGCTTCACCATATGCGTGATCGCATCAGGATCCATCACGCTGTCGGCATCGATGGTGATGATAATCTCCCCTACCGCATGAATCAGTGCGCGGTTCATTGCGCGGGCTTTGCCTCCGTTGGCAAGGTGCAGATACTTTACCGTGGCTCGCTGGGTCGGATCGGGCTTGTAGTCGGCAAGGAACCGGGTGACCTCTTCATGCGTCCCGTCCGTGGATCCGTCGTTTACCACGACAACCTGCAGGTTGGGATATTCGGTATTGATCACCGACCAGATGGTTTTTACCAGGCCAACCTCTTCATTCCAGGCCGGAATGATAACCGATACCGAGGGCTTTGGTTGATTTTCAGCTTTTTTCGAGCGTTTGCGGGAGACGATGGAATAAAAGGGGCTGCAGACCAGCTGCAGGACATACTTTACCAGCAGCGGCATCAGAAGTATCAGCATGGTCAGACGAATGGCATCAAAGCGCACGATTTCGTGATACTCACGCGTCGCCGCCAGATAAAAAAGCCCTACCGTTGCCAGATAGAGCGCCCCGAAAAAACAGACCAGCTTTGCGTCAATAGATAATAATTTCTTCATATAATGTCTTAATTATTACGCATATTATGTGCCAATAATGACAGCATCCCCCCGCGCATAACGGTGGCAAAAGTTGGGGCTTATAGGGTAAATGCAGGTGGACTGCAACCGGATTGTACGCCTCAATTGGCGGATTCATCGCCCCGGGGAGAGCGGATATGCAGAAGTTAACCGCCTGTGGCAGGCCGAAATACGAATGGCGGGTTAGTTTAAGTCCCCCGGATTCCATTCATCGCGCCACTCAAGATAAGGCTCGTTATCGTCAAATTGAATGGGCAGCCAGATATAGCGACTGTCAGCCAGGTTGCGTGGATTCCAGCGGTCAGCCATGAAAATATAGGCGCCCGGCTTTCCCTCAACGGGCAGCACATAGGTGCTCTGGGAGCGGAAGGTCAGTTCCTTACCTTCGCCCACACAGGGATTGCCCAGATACGTCCACTCGCCGAGCATGGAGTCGGCAACGTGCAGCCGGGCCGCATTCGGATCCCATCCGGTGCAGCCGGAGGTGATCATGTAGTATTTGTCGTTGTGCTTGAAAACAGCGGGAGCCTCGTTATGACCGCCGGGCATGATCCGTGTCCAGGTATCCGTGAAGGAGAGATAATCCTCCGACAGCCTGGAGATATTAAGCGTATAATTTTCCTCGGCGGAATGAATGTGATACGCCGTGCCATCGTCGTCGACAAACACGGTCATGTCGCGCGACATCTGGCCCCCGTCGAGGTCGCGGCGCAGGAACCGCATAAATTCGTCTCCACCGCTTTCTTTATATTGCTCCGGCACATTCATCGGCCATGTACCGGCATTGGGCCGGTATGAGCGCAGATATTTGTATGGACCGGTGACCTCATCGCTTACGGCCACACCCGTTCGTGCGGCCGCATACCCCTCGCCTTTCAGTTCCAGATGGAACCACATCACAAACTTGCCGGTCTTTTCGTTATGGATGACTTTCGGGCGTTCCATGATGCAACCGGGACGAATTTCGGAGCGGTGATCATGCTGCACGGCCAAAGCAATGCCTTCATTCTTCCAATCCAGCAGGTTGGTGGAGGAATAGCAGCTGATACCGTCCTTTGCCTGACCATGCTTGCGCTTGAACTCGCCATACCAGTAGTAGGTGCCGTCCTGAACCAGTATACCTCCACCATGGGCATTGATCGCACTGCCATCGGTGTCGACCCAAACCTCGCCGGGCCTGACGGTTGCTGCCACCTCACAAACACCGTATAATGCAGTCAGCAATCCTGCCGCACACCGTACGCTGAAATTCATTTGTATTCTCCCGTAAATCAATCCCGATAAGGCCTGACTTTAAGCGCCATTGCATTCAGATATTTGTAAAGGGGGCAGTTTCGCTGGCCGCGCAGGCCGGCGATCACACATTCGGCATTGAGCTCCGCCCCTTTGCGGTTGGTGTGTGTATGGTGGTCAGCAAAGAATGCCTCCCGGACCTCCTCCTCGCCACCGAAGTCGTCGTAGCGATCCGCAACGATCTCATTCAGATCGATGAACCAGGCATCTTCCTTCTGCGCAGCCTTTTCGGCCCAGCCGCCATAATCGTCATGTCCGGAACGTCCGCACTTTCCGTTATCTCCCCAGAGGCAGCGTGGAACCAGCGAACAGACGATTACAATTGCCCCCTTCTCGTCGGCTTCCCGGATATACTGTTGCATATACCACCCGAATGTATGAACCGTCTCCGTTTCACCCGTCTCCCTGCTGGTCACCTCCTGCGTCTCGTCACCCATTCCTTTGAGCGATGTGCGGCCGTTGTCCTTGCTCAGGGAACCTCCGTCGTTATGCCCAAACTGAATCAGCACAAAATCGCCCGGCTCCAGCACATCCAGGATATCCTTCCAGCGGCCTTCCCGGCGGAAGCTCCGGCTGCTCCGTCCTCCGATCGCATGGTTTTCGACCTTGATTTTGCTGCTGTGGAAATACTTATCGATCTTGCCGCCCCACCCCTGCTGCTTACCCGCGGCCGCGCGTTCTCTCGATTCTACCGTCGAATCCCCGACAATATAGAGTGTTGGCGGTTTCGCCGCCGCCGTTGAGATCATAATTCCGCAAGCCAGTCCTATTCCCGCATATCTGAACACATCGACCTCCCGTAAGGATGAGTCAACACGTTAGGCAACCGGACTGCGGATGGCAAGAAACGACTCAGACCCACAGCTGACGATCCAGTGTGCGATACTGAACGGCTTCTGCAATGTGGGGGGCCAGAATGGAATCTGAACCGGAAAGATCGGCAATGGTGCGGGCCACCTTGAGGATGCGGTCGTAGGCGCGGGCACTGAAATTGAGGTCGGACATGGAGGTGCGCAGGATCTCTTCCGCATCTGTATCCATACGGCAGACCTGATGCAGAATCCTGCTGCGCATGTTGGCATTGCAGTGGGTTCCTGACTCTGCCCGGTAGCGCTTCTGCTGGAGGTTACGGGCACCCACCACCCGCCCGCGAATACGCGAGGAAGGTTCGCCCTTTTCGAGTTTGGTCAGCAGTTCGTATGAAATGGCCGGCACCTCCACATGGATATCGATGCGGTCGAGCAGTGGACCGGATATCCGGCTCCGGTAGCGCGCAATCTGCGTGGGTGAACAGCGGCACTCGCGTCTGGGATCGGTCTGGTAGCCGCAGGGACAGGGATTCATGGCGGCCACCAGCATGAAGCGGCAGGGATAGGTGACACTGGCCGCGGCACGGGCGATGGTGACCTGGCCGTCCTCCAGCGGCTGGCGCATGACTTCGAGCACGCTTCGCTGAAATTCGGGCAGCTCGTCCAGAAACAGTACCCCGTTGTGCGCCAGGCTCACCGAGCCGGGCATCGGATTGGTGCCTCCTCCCAGCAGGCCGGCATCGGAAATGGTATGGTGTGGTGAATGGAAGGGCCGACGGGCCACCAGCGCCTGATGTGCCTTCAGGGAACCCGAGATACTGTGGATCTTGGTGGTCTCCAATGCCTCGTCGAGCGACATGGAAGGCAGGATGGAAGGAATACGCTTGGCCAGCATGCTCTTCCCCGTACCGGGCGGACCGATCATGAGCAGGTTGTGTCCGCCGCTAACGGCAACTTCAAGTGCGCGTTTCGCATATTCCTGCCCTTTCACATCGGCAAAATCGTCTTCATACACACTGTTGGCCTCGAAGACAGATTCAATATCGAGAGTGTATGGGTCAAGTGTGATGTCCTGATTGAGAAAGTCGGCGGCCTCGCGCAGTGTATGAACGGGAAACACCTTGATACCGCCGACGACTGCCGCCTCTTCGGCATTTTCTGCCGGCACCATAATCGCCCTGCAGCCGGCCTTGCGAGCCATGAGCGTGATGGGCAGGATACCGCGCACCTTGCGAACGGACCCGCTGAGTGCCAGCTCACCCACAATACAGATTCGCGATAGTAAATCATCCTTGATATCCTCCAGCGCAGCGATGATGCCAATGGCAATCGGCAGGTCGAAACTCGGGCCCTCTTTTCGCATATCAGCCGGCGCAAGGTTGATCGTGGTACGTCCCATGGGCGGCCGGAAACCCGAATTGATCAGTGCCGTCCAAACCCGGTCGGAGCTTTCCTTCACAGCGGCATCGGGCAGGCCGACGATGATAACCTTGGGCTCACCATGACCGGCATTGACCTCAATTTCCACAGGAAATGCCTCGATCCCCACTACCGCACCCGACTCTACCTCTGAAAGCATTAACCTAACCTTTCTTATCTTTTATATACTTTAATCGTATGTCATTTTTCAGTACATGGATACCGAAAAGAAGTAGAGATTGATCGGTCGACACAAAAAAGCATCGCTGCAGCAGCCTGCAGCGATGCTGTGATCCGGTCTAACGGAAGCTACTCGAATACAATAACGTAGAAGCCTTTATCGCCGGACGCGTCGTGCGAGAAACTGATCGTTCCACCCGTTCCCGGCACGGGGGAGCCGAGCGGCGCCCATCCGACATTGGTCAGACTGCTCTTGAAGAATATCTGGTATAGGTGCCCGGTGGCCGATGAATATTCGAACGTAACATTCGAGCCGTCTATCGAGGCATCCTGCAGCACCGGCAAGCCTTCCGGGAGCGCATTTACCGTACCGGGTGTGGGCGATTCAAGCACCACATTATATTCCCCGCCTTCGGGATAGCGTCCCTCCGACCGATCCGTTATTTGCTGACCGAATGTCACGGTATCGAGTTCCCGACCGTCGGGCGCATACAATCCGATCTCTTCTCCACCTTTTCCGAGGGAGAAGTCGGCGTGCAGATCCGCGAGCGAAACGGAATTCTGTTCAGGCTCCCCGTCAGCCCATACCAGCAGATAGCCGCCTGCCGGAATTGAATAATGGCCATTGGTCGGAACCTGGAAAGCAAACGGATCAAGAAGATCATCGGTCAGGTAGCACCCTCCGATATCTACCGCCGAGCTGCCGGCATTGTACAGCTCAAACCAATCTTCATAATCGCCGTCCGCAGGGTCAGCAATCACGGCGTCGTTGTCTGCCATCCATTCGTTGATGACCACAGCATCCAGAGGATCCCCGCCTCCGCCGGTACTGGTCACCGTAAGCAAGGCATTGGCCCCGGATACGGGATCTCCAAAGCGGTCGATACCAACGATAGACAGAACATTCGTACCCGGCTGTAACGGAACGAGCATACTCCAGGTGGTCGTGGTCATCCATTCAACGGGATAGGCTATATCGTTAACGAGTATATCCGAAATCTGCAGCGGTGCAGCTCCGGTAATGACCGTGCTGTTGGTTTCCACAGTGTAGGAGGTGGGACCATCCACCTGAAAATCGAATGCGGACGGCAGCACAGCCTGCAGATAGTTTCGTCGCGCAGCAATATAGCCAATGATAAACTGGGGCGAATCGACGTATACTCCGTTGGCCAACAGGTTCGCGTAACGCTCCAGCAGAATCGCATCGGCCACCCCCGGAACCATGGGCCCGTCCACGGCTTCCTGGAAGGCCATAAGGTATTCGCGCCGGAATGCCGGGATCGACAGAATTATGTTCCGCAAGATTGAATCATTATTGGAATAGATGCTGTCCGAGGTGCCGTTTGAACCGCTGCCCAGGGCCAGCTCAATATCCCACATCAGCAGACGCCACCCTTCCCCGTCCGGTTTAAAGGCATACATGTTCTTGCCGCGTTCATAGCCGTAGCTGTCCCAGCTTCCGCAGACATGATGCGTCACAATCGGGCGCAGAAAGTTGCGCACATCCATCCATTCCCGAATCCTTGATTCGCGGTCTGGAGCTCCTGTATCATTCGCTGCGTCCACCAGGTTGGTGAAGTTGTACCAATTGTCCGGATCACGAGTAGCGCGTGGACGCCAGTTCCATCGGTAGCGCTTGGTGTCGATCCCTCCCCCGGTTTTATCATGCTGCCTTATGTTAGCTGTGGTGATGCCGAAGGTCGACAGTCCGTCACTGAACTCAAACCAGTCCTCCACCTTTCGCAGCTCCGTTTGCGAATCATTCGGGAAATACTCATCGAGCATTTCGCCGTTGGGCTGCTGCGTGTCCAGATAGATGGTCCCCCGCTCAAGCCCGTTCACCACCATGTGGACGTGGCGACGGTAGTTGTACTGCAATCCCAGTTTGCGTCCGATCCAGGTGCCGGTCAAATCCACCTGGGTGGACGTATCAAACCAGAATCCGCCGCTCGTATCCTCCGCAGCCAAAACAAAGGGTTCCGAACCGAGGAAGCGTTCGCCGGGATGGAAGTTGATTTCATAATCACACGGGAAGAATCCGGTCGGGCCACTGTATTCACTGGAATGAAACGGGCTTCCGCTGTACTGGGTATCCGCATTATACACCACCCGGTAGTTGCCATAGACGAAGGTTGCGTCGATCGGCTCGTTTGAAAGTTCCTCGCGGCTGATCCAGTCGTTGACTTTTGCGGAGGTCAACCACAGGCGATAGGTTCCGAGACTTCCGGGGAACTGGGCTTCCCCCCAGCGCACCAGGCACTCCCGCTGCGGTGCTTCGGCCGGGAACTGTGCGGCATCCGATCCATCGGAAGCGGATACATAGAAGGCAATCAACGTGCCGTTAACCTGGCCCGCGAGCGTGGCCGAATACAGACCGTCTCCCGCAACCGCATCGCCACCGGTCCCGTTGTCCAGCATCGACAGACTGGAATAGGAGGCGGACGGATCAACCCGGTAGTTCAGGGTCATCGAGGAAACATCGTCGGGATCCTCGGCCCGCGCAGTAACCAACACGCTGTCGCCCGACGCAGGCAGTATCGGCCAATGTGTCACATCATGGATGGCCGGCCCCGCATTCGCCACGGCCTGCGAATTGGGCTGCCCGGGCGTACCGCAGTCATCCGGAACATTCAGCCGTTGGGAAACCTCGATCCAATTGCCGCTGATACGCAGCAGAATGTATGGCGACCCCTTAAGCCACCGTGCCGATGCCTTGATGGTGCCGGTATTGGTGGAGGCTACATTGACTGTGGACAGCAGGGGTGACCACATCTTATTTGCACCGGGGTCTCCGCGACCCGATGACATAATATGCAGCGCGGACGTGCCCCCCACACCGACGCCGCTTTCCAGGTATGAATTGCGCATCGTACCGACTTTTGTCCAGCCGCTCAGACTGCTGAACGAACCGTTGAGTACAAGGCTTCCTCCGCCGTTGTTCTGGAACTCGAGATCGTCGAGCAACACCTCCCCGGCGCCCTGAAGGAAAAGTTCCATACGATCGGGATCAACGACAAATGGGCCCTGATCACTAAAGGTCTGCCCGTTTTCAAGAACGCTGGTGACATTAATGACGGTCCAGGGCGCCTTGCCCGTTTCATCGCTGTCGGCCCAGTTGGCGGGCTGTCGGTTGTCTGCATCAGGATCGATCAATTCAAGTGAGCTGCCGCCGCCATCGCTCCACTGGCCCCAGCGGCCTCCGTCAAGATAGGTCACCTCATCCACCGGAATATAGTAGATGTTGGTGGTAACCTCATTGAACTCGTTGGTGGCGATCAAGTCCTCAGGCATGGCGAGACGGATGGTCTCGCTGGCGTTATTCAGGCTGCCGGTATAGCTCCCGAAGGTATTGGCGGTATTCAGCTGAGGATACTTCGCCACCAGGTTGGTCAGGTTTTCAGCCACCACGATATACCCGTTCGCCGGAATCTGTGTGCCGTCCGGGAACTGGTAGGACACTGCGCTTTGAAGCCGCCAGTTCGAAATATCCACCGGGCTGCCCGTACGGTTGTAAAGCTCGATGTACTCATCGTTGTTCGATTCGGATATGGGGTGGTACATAATTTCGTTAATCACCACCGGCCAGAGTAAAGGAGCCGCATTCGCGCTGCCTTCTGTCACTGCATCCAGCGACTGGAAACCGGGTGCGCCATCGGGATAGCGGCCTTCAGCCACTCCATTGGCCTGTCCCCGGAAAGACACCGCATCGAGCACGCGTGTAAGGTTGGAGTTTACCAGAAAGATTTCTTCCCCATCCGCAGAGAGGGCGAAACCGAGTTCAGTCTCATCGTATGAAAGGAAACCACGGGCCGGTATAATCGTTCCGTTTGAGATCCGGAATTTATTCGTGCCGGCCTCGTCGCTCAGCCAGGCGCCGGACAGATCAACGGGAGACGAACCGGTGTTGAACAGCTCGACATAATCCACCTGCGGCAGATCGGTGTGCGCCAGATATTCGTTGATCACTACACCGCGAGCGGAATCCGCACTAAAGCTGTCGTTCAGACCGGGCGAACCACCGATGAGATCGCTGGCCGACCAGGCGCGAGGATCGTTTTCGCCGTAGCTCGGATGACTCAGCACCAGGGAGTGGCCGCTGCCGAAAGGGGCGACGGGCCAGGGAGCCTTGTTGTTGTACTCGACCTCCAGCAGGATACCGTCCAGCTCGTTGCGGAAACGCAGCGTGCCGCCTCCATTGTTGAGCTTGCCTTCATACGGCCCCAGGCAGGATACGCCGTAGAAGGAATATGCCGCCGCTGGATCCTTGGCTATCACCATGTATTCGCCGGGAGCCAGCATCGTGCCGTCCGGGAACGTGTAGTCGATCTCTCCGGTAAAGCGGTGTCCTGTAAGGTCCTCCGTAATCAGGCCGGTATTGTAGATTTCAACAAACTCAAGGCTGTTGGTCCCCCCCCATGCAGAAGGTGTGTCCACCATGATTTCACTGATGATCATTGCGGTTCTGCGACTGCTTGGACCGAGCGGTTCGAAGGGCAGCTGAATGCTTGAAACGATGTTTCCGCTGCCCGGCGAATCATCCAGGAAACGCGCCGTAACCGGAGTCGATTCATCGCCCGCACCCAGTGCGTACCCCAGATCGATGGTGCTCGGCATGGCAATCGTGGCACTGCCGAGCGGCTGCCACTCAGCTCCATCCATTCCGGCAAAACCCTCGAACAGATCGCCGGTCCGGCGCAGACGCAGCCACATGTTTGGAAAAGTCGACGGGAAGAATCCTTCGGAGACGGCGCTGAGTCCCTCCTCGGTGCGTGCCATAAACTGACAGCCCGCCGGCCCGGGCGTACTGAAAGCGGCGGCAAAACGAGCTCCGGTTCCCAGCCCGTCGCGCGCCATCAAACCCACACGCGCCCAGGAATTGGAAACATCCATGCCGTCGATGCGGACCTGCACATCAAAGTCGCCGGTGACGGATTTGTGGCTGAAACAAAGCTGGTCGGACAGCACTCCGATCCCGGAAGCCACGGTGGTAATCTCGGCTCCGCTCGAAAGCCAGCTGACCGTGCTATCCGATGCGGGGGCACCGATGTCATCGAAGGTATATTGCGTGGCAATAAACTCGATCTGGCTGTCCGGTGCTATGACATTGCCGGCGGCAGAGGTATCCTCCACATTGGATACATGAAGGGTATAGGTGGTTCCCAGTGACTGGGGATCCGTCGTGAGCAGAACCGTTTTCGTATCGCCCATGAAAGCAGCACCCGTCACAGCAAGCGCACCCCCGCCATGCGTGATGGTATAGTTTGCCGGATTCGTCGCCGTCCCTCCATCAACGGTTTCACTGAAAATCACGCGGACCCCGTCCGGATAGACGCTGGCGGCTTCCATCAAGGTGGGAGCATCCGTGTCCGTTATAACCGTCAGCGTGGCCGTATCGCTGGCTACGATATATGGCGTCTCCGCAAAAAAATTGGCCACCTGTGCATGGAAAGAAACACCGCTGTCAGCGAGTGTTACCGATTCGATCGTATAGGTATCGTTTGTCTCGCCGTATACGGGAGCCGCATCGCGGAACCACTGAACATAAACCGGCTCGGATCCGGTATACCCCACCTCGAACGAAGCCGACTTGGTTTCTTCGACCGTCAGGTTGGAGGGCTGATTCGTGATCGCGACCGGACCGAAAAACGGCGCATCGGGCCCCTCGTTGTAACTGCCCTGAACCTCCGCTGCAGTCATCGCCCCGTCCCAGATGCGAAACTCGTCGATGCTGCCGAAGAGATACGAATCGCCGGACCACTGCGAACGGCCCAGCCAGTTGTTGGCCGTAAAACCCATGTCCGACGGCTTGATCGTCATGGATGAGTTCTGGGCAATCAGCACCCCATCCAGATAAAGTTTGCCTGTTCTTGCTGCGCTGTCATAGGTCCAGACCACATGCACCGACGTGCCGATCGGCATACGGTTAAACCACTCCATACCCTGCTCACCTGGGTTACTCGTAAGGGTAATGGCACCGCGCATGGTGCCGGAAATAGACTGAGGCGAGAGGAACATATATACATTCTGGTTGGAGCCAAAGTCGAATATGCGGGCCCAGTTGCCGCTGCCGCTATCCGTCAGCCATGTTTCAATGGTAATATCATCGTTGTCCTGAACCAGCCCGTTCGGTAGGTCGACATAGGCCGAGGATCCATTCAGAAACACCGCACCGCCGCTGATGACTGCACCGGCCCGGAGAACGCCGTCTGCTCCGCCCACCGAATCCGAAGCGTCTGAAGTGAATGCATACCGGTGCTGAATCGTCGCCCCGAAAACCGTGCCGCCCAAAAGCATGGAAACCATCACCGCTGCCGCACATATGCCGCGATAGGTGCTTCGCCCCACCATTCCATTGATTTCAGTCATGAATAAGCCCCCGTTAAATCCCCCAAGACGCCATCTTGACGCAAGTAGAGTGATCGATCCTAAATACCAAAAGTAACCCAAAAGGTACAAGTTTTTCAGCAAAGGCTTTTGCAAAGTATTACCTCCGACAAGGAAGATAGGGATACGATCTGCCAATTGATGTTGAAACTCCCCGCGCCACGATTTACTTTGATTATTCCGTATTCAGCCCCCTACCCGATCGGGCAGCGGACGCGAATAACGAATTAGGGAATCCGCGACCACGCGAACAACGAAATGCAATGATCATATGAGCGCACATGAAAATACCGATCCGATCGAAGTGGAAATCGTCGCCGAACAGGATGTCCCGGACATCCTGCCGGTAATGCCCTTAAAGAATTTTGTGCTCTTCCCCCAGATGGTGGCTCCGCTGGTAATCACCTCCGATGAATCGAAAAAACTGGTCACCGATCTGTCGACGCGCACGCCGCACTTTGTGACCGCTCTTCAACGCAAGGACGAGATCGATGAAACCCGGCTGACCCGCGATGACATCTATCGTGTCGGCTGCGTAGCCCGCCTGATCAAGACCCTCAATTTTCCAGACGGCTCGACGCATATTCTCGTGGAGGGCCTGTCCCGATGTGAGCTGGAGGACCTGATCAACGAAGGTGACTATCCGACCGCGCACTATCGCATGATTGAAGATGTGAAGGATGAGTCGATCGAACTGGAAGCGCTGGCTCGGAATGCGTCCGAAAAGTTCCAGCAGATCGTAACCCTCTCGCCCAACATGCCCGACGAGCTCTCCATTGCCATTTTCAACATGGGTGAACCCTCGCAGCTGGCCGACCTGATTGCCACGAATCTGCCGGTGCCCGTGGATGTCAGGCAGAATCTGCTGGCCGATAACAATCCCATCAGCCGGCTCAACCAACTGATGGAGTTCCTGAACCGTGAGCATGAAGTGCTCAAGCTCGGCAACAAGATCCAGAGCAAGGTCAACGAAACCTTTTCAAAGACCCAGCGCGAAATCTTCCTGCGCGAACAGTTGAAAACCATTCAGGATGAACTGGGCGAGGACGACCCGCAGACCGCCGAGATTCTTGAACTGGAGAAAAACCTGGACGAGGCCGCTCTTCCGAAGGAGGCCCGCGCAGCGGCCGACAAGGAACTGCAGCGCCTCAAGGCGGTGCCGCCGGCCTCGCCGGAACACGGCGTCATCCGAACGTACCTTGATGTCATGGCCGAGCTGCCGTGGAACCAATCTACCGAAGATCACCTCGACATCATCGCGGCCCAGAAAATCCTCAACAAGGATCACTATGGCCTGGAGAAGGTGAAGGAGCGCATCCTTGAATATCTCTCCGTACTCAAACTGAAGAAGGACATGAAGGGTCCGATCCTCTGCCTCGCCGGTCCGCCCGGCGTCGGCAAGACTTCGCTCGGCAAGTCGGTGGCCCGGGCACTCGGGCGCGAGTTTGTCCGGATGTCGCTTGGCGGCATGCACGACGAGGCCGAGATCCGGGGCCATCGCCGCACCTATATCGGCGCCATGCCCGGCCGCATCATCGAAAGCCTGCGGCGCTGCGGTGCCAACAACCCGGTGTTCATGCTCGACGAAATCGACAAAGTCGGCAAAGACTTCCGCGGCGACCCCGCCTCCGCCCTGCTCGAGGTGCTCGATCCGGAACAGAACTCTACGTTCAACGATCACTATCTCGACGTGCAGTTCGATCTCTCCAAGGTGCTGTTCATCACCACGGCCAACATGCTCGATACCATCCCCGGTCCGTTGCGCGACCGGATGGAAGTGATCCGCCTGCCCGGCTATACCCTGCAGGAAAAAGTTCAGATCGCTCGCCGCTACCTGGTACCGAAGGCCATTGCCGAACACGGCCTGAAGCGCTCGCAGATCAAATTTAAGCAGGACGTGCTCGAAAAGGTCATCAGCGGCTACACCGCCGAGGCCGGTGTACGCAACCTCGAACGCCAGATTGCCAATATCTGCCGCAAAGTGGCGCGCGGGTTCGCCGAGGGGAAATCCCGTCCGGTCGACGTCACGCCCCGCAAGCTCAAGGGATTCCTTGGACCGGTGAAGATTGAAAAGGATGTCGCCGAAAACCAGGCGATGCCCGGCGTGGTGACCGGACTGGCGTGGACGCCCTACGGCGGAGACATCCTCTTTATCGAATCGACACGGATGGCCGGAAAGGGCGGATTAATCCTGACCGGTTCGCTCGGCGACGTCATGAAGGAATCGGCCCGCGCCGCCCTCAGCTACCTCAAGGCCAATGCCGCCGCCTTCAAGCTCGATGAGGATGAGATTGCCAAGAGTGACATCCATCTCCATGTTCCTGCCGGTGCCACGCCGAAGGATGGTCCCTCGGCCGGTGTCGCCATCGCGCTTTCCATCCTCTCCATGCTGCGCAACGAACCCGTTCGCCCGGATCTGGCTATGACAGGGGAAATCACCCTCCGAGGCCGCGTCATACCCGTTGGCGGCGTGAAGGAAAAAGTGCTGGCGGCTGCCCGGGCCGGCATCAGGCACATCATGCTTCCGGAAAAGAACAAGGTCGACCTCGAGGAAATTCCGGACGACATTAAAAAGAAACTGACCTTCAAAACCGTTAAGAATATTGATCAGGCGTTGCGTTATGCGCTGAAGCTGTCGGAAGAAAAGTAAACTCCAAGGTACTGTATATGTTAAAACACGTCCTGTTAGGCTGCATGGTTTTCCTTATCGCCGGATGCGGTTACGCGGACCCGACTCCCGGGGATCAAATACTGGAATTTGTCCGTTCAAAGCTCCCCGACGAACCGCTCAAGCTGACCGGTACCCTGAAGGTGAAAGCCAAAAACGGATTTACCAGCGCCAGCAGACCGGTGGTCATGGAACTGGACTGGGGGGCGGATACCCCCACGGCGGACTATACGATCGACAAGGAATCGCTCACCATCACATGGAACAACGACCGCCCGGCCTATACCTTTTCCAATCCGAAAAACACGCCCGCGTCCAACATTCTCGACACCGGGATTACCTGGGCTGATCTCAGCTTTTCCGTGCTGTGGTGGCCCAACGCAAAACTGATCGATGAGGAAAAGAAGATCAATCGCGACTGCTATGTCGTCGACGTTCCCGTACCGAACTCAAAGAACACCATGCGGCTGTGGATTGAGAAAAACATGGGCATGCTGCTGGAAGCAAAGACACTGAACGCAAAGCAGCAGGAGCTGAACCGCCTTAAAATCGTCAGCATTAAGAAGATGGACGGCATGTGGGTCGCCAAGGACCTTGAGCTGCGCGAAAAGAAAACCGGTACCAAAACCACCCTCCAGATTTCCGATCTCGAATGGAAAAATCCGAAACCTTCTACCGATGAAGAGCCCGTGGTGACTCAATGAATACAATCGCAAAACTGTTTCTATCAATCGGTGCCGTCAGCGGCGCACTGGGTGTCATGCTGGGCGCGTTCGGTGCCCACGCTCTCAAGGAGAAGCTCTCCGAAAAGATGCTGGCCAACTGGATGACCGGCGTTGAATACCACTTCTACCACACCTTCGCAATCCTGGCAGTCGGCCTGCTGGCCCTTCACGTTGAAAGCCGGCCCCTCACCGCGAGCGGCTGGTCATTCATGATCGGTATCGCCGTCTTTTCCGGCAGCCTCTACGTCATGGCCCTGACAGGAGTCACCAGGCTCGGTGCCGTCACCCCCATCGGAGGGCTGGCCTTTATTATCGGCTGGATACTGCTTGCCGCGGCTGCCCTCCGGGCGTAGTTACGCCCGGTCCGTGGCCGGGCCTACAGTATCGCTTCAGCTGCAGGCCGGGCAAACTGCCTGGCGCTGGTCAGCAGACCGAGGCTCTCCGCGCCTGCCAGCTCCTCGCCGATCCATGGGGTAATGACCGTTCGATTTGCAGCCAGGCCGGATGCGATTTCCTTGATGAACTCCGTTTCGTGCAGTCCTTTGGCGCAGAGCAGGGGATCGGTTGTGCCGGAGACCGCAAAGCTGCGGTTGATAATCCAGCCATAGGGCGCTATGCCGGCACGGCGCAGGTCGCGCTGCAGGTCGGCCGCCTCGTGCGTCGGCGTGGCTTCGGGCAGGGCGACGATCAGCACCTTGGTAAACTCAGGATCACGGATGCGCGGCAGCAGTTCCTTTACTTCATCCGGCAGGTCATCGGCCGATTTGGCCACTTCGCGGTGATAGGCTTCGGTTGAATCCAGCAACAGCAGCGTATGTCCCGTCGGTGCGGTATCAAGTACGATAAACTGCCCGGTGCCCTTTGCCACCGTGTGTGCGAAGGCGTGGAAGACCGCAATTTCTTCAATGCAGGGCGATCGCAGCTCCTCTTCGAGCAGCGCCATGTCATCTTCAGACAGTCGGCCCCGGTTCTTTTCAATTACGGCCGTACAATAGGCTTCCGTCTCCGCCTTCGGATCAATGCGCTCGACCTTCAGGTTCGGCAGGCCGGCGCCAATGGTCTCGGCAACGTGTGCGGCAGGGTCGGTAGTCGAAAGCAGAACGGAATGACCGCGCCGGGCCAGCTCGGCAGCGATGGCCGACGCCATGACGGTCTTGCCAACCCCGCCTTTGCCCATGGTCATGACTACGCCCCGCTTTTGCTCTTCGAGCGATTCAAACAGCGCGTCCCACTCCTGCACGTTCTCCAGCGCGTTCGGCAAGGCCGCATGCAGCTCGTCCGGTGCATCGAGCCACGCCGGGTCGCCTTCACTCTTGGCCACCGCCTCTAATGCAGCGATGCCCATCACCCCGTGCGGACGGAACGGGACATGCGTCTTTTCAACCGTTTCAAAAATGGCGGGAAGCCGAGCCAGGGCATCCCTGGATTTACGGGCAAAGGCCTGAGCAATGGCGTCTTCGCCCGAGGATGAAAACACGCCGTTGAGAATCAGATGCTGGTTGGTCAATC
Source organism: Pontiella sp. (assembly GCA_050298955.1). Classification (GTDB taxonomy): domain Bacteria; phylum Verrucomicrobiota; class Kiritimatiellia; order Kiritimatiellales; family Pontiellaceae; genus Pontiella. Next base: position 106,703 of record JBNKVA010000050.1, on the reverse strand, counting down.
CGAGCTCTCCCAGTTCGCCACTGGCGCGAGCGGCCTCGGCAAGACTCATGGATTCAGCGCGGGCTACAAGCATCAGCAGGGTTTGCTCCGGATTCCTGAGCGCAGCAACGACCTGCTCATACAGCACTTTCTGTTCGGCCAGGCCGGAGACCGGGCCCAGACAGGAACTGCCGGTCTCGTTGGTGGAAATAAATTCGTTCCACGCCGACGGCAGGTTCAGCAGGCGCAGGGTGTGTCCGGTCGGTGCGGTATCAAGCACGACGTGGTCATACTCCCCTATGGCGTTTGCGTCGCCGATAAACTTGGAAAACTCGTTAAAGCCGGCAATCTCGACCGTGCAGGCACCGGAAAGCTGCTCTTCCATCTGCTGGACGGCTTCGTCCGGCAATACGCCGCGATAGGGCCCCACCATGCGTTCGCGGTACTCTTCGGCGGCAACCATCGGATTTATGTTCATCGCCTCCAGTCCCGGCACTCCGTTAACGGCCACCGGCCTGGAGCCGAGGTTGGTTTCCAGCACTTCGTGCAGGTTGGAGGCCGGATCAGTGCTGATCAGCAATACCCGTTTGCCCCTCCTCGCAAGGCCGACGGCCACGGCGCATGACATCGAGGTCTTCCCCACTCCGCCTTTTCCGGTGAAGAAAAGAAAGCGGGCGGTCTTGTCCAAAAGAGCATTCATAAGAGGAATCCTTTCTCGCTGATGTGGAGGGACGGGTTCTGTCCCAAGGTCGGCATGGAGGTCGTCCCTCCCGTTAGTTACACCCCGAGCAGCCGCTGCAATCGGGCATGTCGAGATTCACGGTCTGCGCGGAACCCAGCAGAGCGGACAGGTTGTGCAGATCGGGATAGCCGCCCGAACTGATTTGCTCGTCATCGATAAATACAAGCGGCAATACATCGGTTCCCTTCTCCTTCAGCGCCGCGGCAACGGCTTCGTTCGCGGTGTAGGCCGCCGGCTCTTGCGACAGGTTGTAGCGCTCCACCGTGACAACCGATGCATCGAGGTTTTTCAGGAAGCTGGCGAGCTGCACCAGCACGGGATCGACATCGGGTCCGCAGATTCCGGTCGAACAGCACATAGCGGGGTCATATATTTTAAGCGTCTTCATAGTAGGATTCTCCTGGATGGGATTATTTCTTCAGCGATTCCGGCAGGGTTTCGACATATTGTTTGATCTGGTCCCGGACCGCGCGGTAGCAATCGAGCTGTTCCTCATCGGAACCGCCGGTCTCGGCCACGGCCTTGGCCATGCGCGGCGGATCCTCAAAGCCGACGTGCAGCACCTCGCAGTCGGCCGGAAACCAGGGACAGGTTTCATGCGCGTGGTTGCAGACCGTAATCACATAGTCAAGTTTCACATCCCTGAACTCATCGATGTGCTGCGACTTCTGCGTCGTGATATCCACGCCGGCCTCCGCCATCACCTTCACGGCATTGGGGTTGAGTCCATGGGTTTCAACCCCAGCGGAATAAACCTCGATCCGGTCGCCCTTAAGTGCGCGCGTCCAGCCCTCCGCCATCTGGCTGCGGCATGAATTACCGGTGCAGAGATAGAGCAGTCTTATTTTTTCCATGATTATTCTCCTTTAAACCAATGCGTTGTCCGGTTCGCGAAACCGACCAGCGCGAGCATGACAGGCACTTCCACCAGTACACCCACGATGGTTGCGAGGGCTACCGGCGACGTGGTCCCAAAGAGTGCGATGGCGACAGCGACGGCTAACTCAAAAAAATTGGAGGCTCCAATCATCCCGGCAGGGGCGGCCACGTTATGCGGAAGTTTCAATGCCCTGGCGGCAAAATAAGCAATGAAGAATATCAGCGCCGTCTGGATAACCAACGGCACCGCAATAAGTCCGATGTGCAGCGGGTTTTCCAGAATCACGTTGCCCTGGAAGGAAAAGATGATCACGAGGGTCAGGAGCAGGCCGGCAATCGTGGTGTGGTGAAACTTGGGAAGGAACACGTTTTGAAAATAGTCCTGCCCCTTGGCCTTGAGCATGTGGCCGCGGGTCAGTGCGCCGCCGGTGAGCGGAATGACGACGAACAGCACGACGGAAAGAAACAGCGTATCCCAGGGAACATGCACATCGCTCACGCCCAGCAGAAACTTCACGATCGGAACGAAGGCAACCAGAATAATCAGATCGTTGGTGGCCACCTGCACCACGGTGTAGGCGGGATTGCCCTTGGTCAAATGGCTCCAGACAAACACCATGGCCGTGCAGGGTGCCGCCCCAAGCAGCACCGCGCCGGCGAGATAGTCTTTCGCGAGGTCCGGTGGAATCAGCGCTTTGAACACGCCATAGAAAAAGAACCATGCGATGCCAAACATCGTGAAGGGCTTGATGAGCCAGTTGGCAATCCAGGTAACGAACAGACCTTTCGGATTTCTTCCAACGTTGTGAACACTCCGGAAGTCCACCTTCATCATCATGGGATAGATCATCAGCCAGATCAATACGGCCACGGGAATCGAGACGTTCGCATATTCCAGCTTCCCGAGAAACTCCGGAATGGCCGGCAGGTATTTACCAATCAGGATACCGGCCACCATGCACAAGGCGACCCAAACGGTCAGATATTTTTCGAAGAAACTGATACCAGCTTCCGGTTTGTGCGCTTCACTCATGCGATCATTCCTCTTCGTTATTCTAATTCGGGCAGCATGCTTCACCGCGCTGCTGGCGGCAGAGATCTTCGCGTGTGATGGCCACGATTTTCTCCAGGACCTGCGCATCAGCCTGCAGTTGATTCGACTCATCGAAAGTGGACTGCAACCACCTGACCAGGGCCTTCGTGTTCCCCGGCGGGTTAAGGCGATAATACACCCACCGCCCTTCCTTCCGGCTGGCGAGCAGGTCCGCATGCTGTAAAACACTCAGATGACGCGATGCCGTCGCACCCGTCACCTGCAGGAGCTCGGTAATCTGGCACGCGCATAACTCCGCGTGTTGACTCAATGCCGCCACAATCCGTAACCGGTTCATATCGGCAAGCGCTTTAAAAATTTCCAGGGGCTGGTACATGTCCACTCGTTTTTATATTTAGCTATTTATCTAAATATAGATTGCGGCGCGGGCCTTCAAGCGGAATTTAAGATTTATTGCAACATGCGGTGCATGGCCCTGATTCCATCAACCACCGGGACACCACATTGCTCCAGCCGGGTTCGGCTGTTATGGCCGTTGGCCACAAGGGTGCACTTCACTTCCATCGCCTCGGCCACCTCGAAGTCGTGGACGGTATCCCCGATGAAGAGGATATCCGACGGGGCCACATCAGCACCGGCAATATACCGTTTTCCGTTTTCCACCTTGCCTGCGGCATAGATATCGTTCAGGCCGATAATGGCATCGAAGTATTTCGTCAGCCCGAAATAATCCACCGCCTGCAGGAGGGTATCATGCTGATAGGCGGAGAGCACCGCCTGGGGAATCGCCCGTTCATGCAGCGATCGGATCAGTTCACGGGCACCCGGCTGCAGATCGCACTCAAAGCGCCGACGGGTGTACTCATCGATGAACTCTTCGGCCAGCACAGGGTACGGATCCTTATCGTAGTCAAAACCAAGCTGGCAGTAATACTGGTCCACCGGGAAACAGAGCTTATCCCGATAGGTATTGATTGTGATGGGCGGAAGACTGCGACGCTTAAGCATGTGGTTGTTGATTTCCACGCACAGCCATGTGTCGTCCCACAATGTCCCGTTCCAGTCCCAGATGATGCGACTGTAGTTCATCTCATTCTTATATCCAAAAAAGCCACAGAGATGCACGAAAACAGAGGCTTTACTTTCCATCCTGCCGTCAAAGGCAACGGAGAAAGGGGAACAGCCGTGCATATCCGGAGACAAAAAAACCCGTGCGGTGCACGGGTTTCATCTGAAAAGCAGTTTAATGCCTAGTAGCGGTCACGATATCCGCCGCGATCACGATCACGGCCACCGCCGCCACCGTATCCGCCGCCACGCGGGCCGCCTCGCCCGCCGCCGCCACCGCCACCGTATCCGCCGCCATCCCGACGGGGGGGGCGTTCTTCACGCGGACGCGCAATGTTCACACGCAGATTGCGACCATCCAGTTCCTGGTCGTTGAACATATCCACCGCCTTGTTGGCTTCCTCGGGTGTGTCCATTTCAATAAAGGCAAAACCCCGGGAGCGGCTGGTGAATTTGTCGAGCATGAGCTCGCACTTGACAACGGTTCCGGCTTGCGCGAACAACGCTTCAAGCGAATCTTCTGTGGTGCTGTAGGATAGGTTTCCTACATACAGTCTTTTTTCCATTCTACTATCTCTCTCTGTCACCCACCGTATTCCATGCCTGTCCCGACTCGTTCGGCTTGCAGGGCATCCCATGATGCCCGCGACGATCCATGGAGCCATTATGGGTGAACTCGGAAGCGACCTTATAAGCCGTTAAAAAAAAAGCAACGCAAATTCGGTTTATTTACAAAAAGCTAATTTAAGCTAATCGGTCGCCTTTTGGCGGCTCGCTTTTTTGCGCTCGTGCTCCAACAGGAGTTTTTTACGCATGCGGATATGGTGCGGCGTAATTTCAACCAGTTCGTCTTCAGCGATATATTCGAGCGCCTCTTCCAGGCTTTTCTTCTGTGCCGGCGCAATTTTCATTGCGCGGTCAGAGCCGGAAGCGCGGACGTTCGTCAGCTGCTTTGACTTTTGCAGATTCACCACGAGGTCGTTATCAAGACAATGCTCGGCAACGATCATGCCTTCATAACAGTCCGTTCCCGGATCTACGAAAAAGATACCGCGCTGCTGAAGGCCATCGATAGCAAACGGCACGGCTGACCCCTTCCCCTGCGAAACCAGCACGCCGTTCTGCCGTTGCTGAATAGGCCCCTTGTAGGGTTCATAGCGCAGGAAGCGGTGCGTCACAATGGCCTCGCCCGCCGAAGCCGTCAGCATCTTTGATCGCAGACCGATCAGACCCCGGGTTGGAATTTCAAAGCGCATCATCTTGCGCACGCCATGCTGCTCCATATCGACCATCTCGCCTTTTCGCGTGCCGGCCACCTCAATGATTTTACCGGCGTGTTCATCCGGAACATCGACATGCAGAATCTCGATCGGCTCCTCCTTCTTGCCGTGCCGCTCTTTGAAGATCACCTGCGGCTGGGCCACCGACATTTCAAAACCTTCGCGCCGCATATTTTCGATGAGAATGGAGAGGTGCAGGACGCCGCGGCCACTCACCTTGAACGAATCACCACCGGTCTCCTCCACCCTGAGCGCCACGTCGCGCTCGGTCTCCTTCATCAACCGTTCGCGCAGATGGCGGCTGGTAACGTACTGACCATCCTGTCCATAAAACGGCGAATCATTGACGCTGAACGTCATTGAAAGGGTGGGTTCGTCAATACTGATCGGCGGCAGCGCCTCCGGCTGCTCAAAGCTGGCGATGGTGTCACCGATATCGATATCCGGAATACCCACGATAGCGCATATATCACCGCAGGGGACCTCTGCCACCTCGGCCCGGTTTAAGCCCTGAAACGTGAACAGCTGCTTGATTTTGGTTTGCAGCTGCGTTCCGTCGCGGCGGATGCGCGTCAGAGGCTGGGCCGTATTCAGCGTGCCGCGATACACGCGCCCGACGCCGATACGACCGACATAATCATTGTAATCGATGGAGGTGACCTGCATCTGAACCGGTCCTTCGCGCGGTTCCGGAGCGGGAACATATTCAAGAATTGCGTCCATCAGCGGAAGCATCGAATCACGCGATCCATCGAGGACCGTGTCGGCCCAGCCATCCTTGCCGCTGCAGTAGAGCATCGGGAAATCGAGCTGGTCATCATTGGCATCCAGCTCCACGAAGAGGTCGAAGACCTTGTCGTGGACATAGTCGGGACGCGCATCCGGCTTATCGATTTTGTTGATAATCACCACCGGTTTAAGGTTCAGCTCCAACGCCTTGTCCAGTACGAAGCGGGTTTGCGGCATCGGGCCTTCAGCAGCATCTACCAGCAGCAGGACACCGTCAGCCAGATTGAGCACACGTTCGACCTGCCCGCCGAAATCACTGTGGCCGGGGGTGTCGATCACATTGATCTTCACGCCCTTGTACTCTACGCTGATGTTTTTGGAGAGAATGGTTATACCGCGTTCCCGCTCCAGATCATTGCTGTCGAGCAGACACTCCTGCATCTCCTCGTTGTCGCGGAAAAGCTTCACCTGCTTGATGATCTCATCCACCAGCGTGGTTTTGCCGTGGTCGACGTGCGCGATGATCGCAATATTCCTGATTTCCTGGGCCATGGGGGTTCTCCAATGTGAAAAATGAGGCGCGAACATATAGCTTTCCCCCTAAAAAGCAATCCCTACGTGCGCAAATGATGGGGAAGGACGCAGACCGGAAAAAGGACTGTTATTCCCCGGCGGCTTCGGGCAACATGTGCGCTTATGATTACTTTCCTGGAAGGCAAACTGGATGAGAAGCAACTCGCGCGCGTTGTGATCGATGTCGGCGGCGTCGGCTACGAGGTCTTCATTCCGCTCAGCAGCTATGACCAGCTCCCGGTGCAGGGCGAAAACTGCCGCATCCTGACCTACCACCACATTACCGATGCCGATCAGCGGCTTTTCGGTTTCTGCTCCGAAGATGAACGCGAAATGTTCACCCGCCTGCTGACCATCAGCGGTGTCGGCCCCAAGCTCGCGATCAGCGTGTTGAGCGGCCTGCCGGTGCGGGAACTGAAAGCGGCCCTCGTCAACGGCGACATCAAGCGCATCTCCTCTATCTCAGGTATCGGCAAGAAGACCGCCGAGCGGATCGTGGTGGAGCTGCGGGATAAATTCAGTACGGGGGAACAGCTCGATGCCTTTGCGCCGCTCGAATCCGCTCCCGGCGACAACCGACTGCGCGATGCCGCACTCGCCCTAGGCGCCCTGGGCCACAAACCCGAGGACGCCGCCAAGATGATCAAGGCCGTCGCAGGCCGGCTGACCGCTAAAACCACCGTTGAAGACCTCATCCGAATGGCCCTGACAAAATAGGGGTTGGCCGTAGGAATGCATGTCTCCATGCGTCCGCTTCCGGCGGCGTGAGGATATCCTGCCCTGCCAATTGCTATGGCGTATCATGCAATCCCTGTAACCGCTGAGCCGAATCACCCAAATAATCCTGTAATCCTGTCTGAAAAACAGGTTTGATACGGCTCAATCATGAACAACGAAATCATTACACCGGACAAGGAATTCGAACAGAAGCTGCGGCCGTCGCGCTTTGAGGATTTTACGGGGCAGGACAAGATCCGCGAACGGCTGGAACTGTTCGTAAAGGCCGCCCGGCAGCGCGACGACGTCCTCGACCATGTATTGCTTTCCGGCCCGCCCGGCCTCGGCAAGACCACCCTGTCCTACATCCTGGCCGACGCCATGGATGTGAACATCAAGTGCACCTCCGGCCCGGTGATCGACAAGCCCGCCGATCTCGCCGGTCTGCTGACCGGCCTCGAACGCGGCGACGTTTTGTTCATCGATGAAATTCACCGCATGCAGCGCTCGGTGGAGGAATACCTCTATTCCGCCATGGAGGATTTCGTGATCGATATCGTCATCGATCAGGGCCCCAATGCCCGCTCGGTGCGGCTCAACATCCAGCCGTTCACCCTGATCGGGGCGACTACCCGTAGCGGCATGCTTTCCGCACCGATGCGCTCACGCTTTGGGTTGGTCAACCGACTCGACTACTACGATGCCGGCAACCTTTCCACCATCGTGAAGCGCTCGGCCGGCATCCTGAAGGTGGCGATTGATGAGGAAGGCGCGATGGAAATCGCTTCGCGCTCGCGCGGCACGCCGCGTATCGCCAACAACCTGCTGCGCCGTGCGCGCTACTATGCGCAGGTTATGGCCGATAACCACATCACCAAAGCCCTTGCAGACCAGGCGCTCAGCCTGCTCGATATCGACGGAGACGGACTGGAGGAGATGGACAAACGCATCCTCTCCTGCATCATCGAAAAGTTTGGCGGCGGGCCGGTCGGCATCAACTCGCTGTCCGTGTCCGTCGGAGAAGAGGCCGACACGCTCGAAGAGGTCTACGAACCCTACCTCATTCAGGAGGGCTATCTGCAGCGTACGCCGCAGGGGCGTGTAGCCACCAGCCGGGCCTACGGAAAGTTCGGTCTCGCTCCGCCCGAAAAGTAAATTTGATCCGCATTAAAAGAGGAAGCACGTATGACGGCGAAATATGACAACATCATTGTCATGGGTAAAAGCGGGGCAGGCAAACAACCGCGTATCGACGTGCTCAGCGAGGCGTTTGGGCTTCAGCAGCTTTCCACCGGCGACATCTTCCGCACCTATCTGGGCAACTTCAACGAGCTGGGCTACACGGGCTCTCTGCAGCCGTTTTACGATTCGGAAAGCGGCTCCTTTATCGATGACAGAACCATCTTGGAGCACCTGGGGATTGCGGACAGGCAGAATGCGGATGAACTCGTTCTGGGGCTGAAAGCCAAATATTATGTCGAACAGGGCCTGTTTGTTCCGGATGAAATCACCAATGCCCTCTTCGAATCGGCATGGCGCGGCATGGGTTGCAGCGGCACCGTACTGGACGGATACCCGCGAACCACGGAACAGGCCCGTTTTCTCAAGGATCTGGCCGACCGGGAGCACGTTCAGCTCGATGCGATTCTGCTCGTGGAGAACGACGACAAAAGCATTATACAACGTACCATCGGACGCCGTATCTGCAATTCATGCGGAGAAGTGTTTCATATTGAACACAAGCCGCCGCCGGACTCTGGAGACTGCGGCCGGTCAGTGTCGAAATGCAACATCATTCAGCGCAGTGACGATACGGAGGAAAGCCTTATAACCCGGCTGCAGGAGTTCCGAACCAAAACCGAGCCGGCCATCGACTATCTGGTCGACCAGGGCATCCCGCTGTACAGGGTGCCCGGTAACCTGCCGACGTTCTCGCGAGCCACCGTTCGCGCCAGTGTATTCAGTGCAATGCGAATCGGCTGAACCGCATTAATCCGTGCGGTGTGTGACTTCCACAAGATGGAAGCCAAACTGGGTCTTTACCGGCCCCTGCATCTCGCCGACCGGGGCGGAAAACACCACTTCATCGAATTCGCGCACCATCTGCCCCGGACCAAAGGTGCCCAGCGCACCGCCTTGTGCCCCGGACGGGCATTTGGAATGTTTCCGCGCCAACTCCGCGAAGTCTGCACCGCTTTCAATCTGCTGCTTCAGGTCGAGGCATTCCGCTTCGGTTCCCACCAGGATATGTCGTGCTGCTGCCTTGCTCATAAAAGTCTCCTTCTACTTTTCCGTGTTCTTCAATTGGGTTGCACCGCCAAGGGTGGCGAAACCCGTGCTTTCAAGATCCGTCCAGAGGGTGCCGTCTCCGGCATGGATGATGTTGAACTTCATTAATGGATTCAGTGTATCGGCAAAACGCCATTGGGCATAGGCCAGCGGGTCACCGAAGGCCGCGGTCTTCAACTGCAGCCCGTTGGCCTTTTCGCCATCCACCTTTTTAAGCGCGGCGGCGCGGGCTTCACCGAGCACTCTCACCTTGTTGGCGTTGATCCCGGCGGTCTGTTTGCGGATTTCCGCCACCTTCTTGAGCGTTTGGGCCTGAATCTCGGCCACCTGCTTTTCCAGATCCGCCCGGATCTCGGCCTTAAGTTTTTCGGTTTCCTGTTGAACCTTCTCGCCATACTGCTCGATCAACGACACCTCGGTGTTTAACTCGGCTTCTTTTCGGGCCGTGTTCTGCCGCTCCTTGTTGGTCAGGTCCTGCTCCACCGCAATACTGGCCTGCTGGATCGGAGCCCGGATATCGTCGGGCACTTCAACATGCCTGATCAACGCATTGTAGACCCTGATTTTTTTACTGCCGAGTGTCTGCTCCAGCGATGCGGTCAGATCGCTCTGAAACTTTTCACGCCCTTCGCCGACAATAAAATCCTTGGCCCGGTATTCGGAGCCCTTGTTCCGGGAAATCGAGGTGATCTGCGGCATGATGATCTTGTCAATCACCGCGGGCAGATCGCCATAGCGGCGGTAGATACCCGCGATATCCGCCGGATCAAATTCAAACTCCACCGTCATATCGAGGCTGATCGTAAAGCCGTCGCGCGACGGAAAGCTCACCAGTTCCTGCAGGGTCATTTCGCCCTGGTCAAACGTCACCTTATCCGTCTGCTGGGCTCTTGTTTCGCGGCTCCGCTGTCCGCTCTGTCCCTGTTTCCGAAAGTAGTAATCCGCGCGCTTGGCCTCCTGCTGCTCCAGCAGATTGTTCTGCAGAACGTTCAACGCCTGGTTCTGGCCGAGCTGACGGGCCTTGGTCACCACCTTGCTGCCGCTGCGGCCAAGCAGGGATACCTGGTTGATGCCGATCTCGAGCACGTCTACCTTGTACTCCTTTGGATTCACGTAATAGAGCCCCGGCTGGAGCACATCCTTGCGAACCCCCTTCTGGTTGTCCATGGCAAATTGCCCGCTGGGCGCCTGCTCGCCGGAAAGCGAGGTGATGACGCCGGCATAGCCGATCGGAATGCTGATGGCATCGGCGATCTGAATATTGTAGCCGTAGGGATTCATCCGGTATTTGCCCGGGCCCAGAACGCTGCGCCAGATGCCTTTCTGTCCACGCTCGGCAATAAACTCACCTTCCGGCAGCTCATCGCCCACTTTCGAGGTCACGATGCCCACCCGGCCCGGCGGGACAATGACCACCGGAACCACCTCACGGTCATAAAAGATCGGATTCAGAAAATGACGCCCTTCACCGAGCGGTTCTTCCCAAATACCCTTCTGCCCCTTCTTGGCCAGAATCTGGCCGGGTTCAAGCGGATCCCCGTTCTTGGCGGTAATGATCGCCATCTGGTTCGGCCCCACGTAAAAGCGGCAGAACCCCCACAGCCACATCACTTCCAATGCGGCCAGAACAACAACGACACCGATCACAGCCTTAACACTCTTTTTCATTAGCGGCCTCCTTTCGCGGGAGCAAACGTGCCGAAGATCCCACCGACGCCTTCCGGGGAATCGGAACTCAGCAGCGACATGACCTGCGGGCCAAGTTTTTCATAGAGCACATAGCGGGCAAACGCCGAACCGCTGCCGAAAGCAGACACCCGGTTTTCCAGCACCGCCGCCTCGGCTACGTTCTGCGCCTTGATGGCATCCTTCTCGCCGTCGGCCGCCAGCAGAATCGCTTCAGCCTGGAACTCGGCGGCTTCGTATTCAACCTGCGCCACCTCCAGCTCCTTCTGTGCTGCGATCAACCGCACGCTTTGATCCTGTTCTGCATCGATCACCGCCCGGATCCGCTTGGTGTCCGCCTCCACTTTTTCCCGATTCTGGATGGCGAGCATTTCCTGTTTGGTCAGCTCGGCCTTGGATTTGGCCTGAACAATCTGCTGCTCATATTTCGCTGCCTCCTGCACCGCCAGTTCGCGGTCGCGGTTGATGCTGGCGATCTCGTCCGGCACAATAATTTTCCGGACATTCACGGTCTTAATATCAATGCCCCAGCCTGTAGCCTTGGTGCGCAAATGGGCTTCCAGTTCGTTCTGGAACTTCTGGCGCATCTCACCCACGATAAAGTTCACCGCCGGGTGCTTACTGCCCTCGATGCGGCTGAATCCGCGGGCACGAGGCAGGATCAGCTTCTTGATGATGTCATCCATGTCGCCGACACGGTGGGTGAGAAACGCGGCCTCATCGCGTTTGATCGCAAACTCGATGTAGCCTTCGACCGTAACGGTAAAACCGTCGAGTGTCAGGAAGCTGATCACATCATTGCCGGTCATCTCGAACGGCTGGCTCTGCAGATTAACCTTAACCACATTGTAGATGTACGGATTGAGATAGTGCGTCCCCGGATCGAGCAGCATACCCGTCACGCCTTTCAGCCCCTCATCCACCATGAACGTATTGCGCTTAGCGGATTCAAGATCGTTATTCAGCACATCTTCGCCGGTCAGTGCAGTAACCACGCCCACGTGGCCCGGCTCAATGTCAATGGCATTAAATTCCGCCACGTGGTAGGCATAAGGGTTGATGCGGTATTTACCGGGACGCAGGATTTCCTTCACAATGCCCTTTTGCGTTCCGTTCTCCGCAATAATTTTTCCGGGGGGGAGCTCTGCGCCGTAAAGGCGGGTCATTACGGCCAGCCGGCCGGCCGGAACGTCTGTAATCTTCTTGATTTTCCAGCCCCAGGTGTACGGGTTGCGGAAATAGCGGCCCTCAGGCAGTACGGCGAGCTGGATACCCTTCTGTCCTTCCTGCAAGGCCAACACCTGGCCCGGGGGCAGGTTTTCGCCGGTCTTGCGTATGAGCACCGCAATCTCACCCGGCCGCGGCTCGATCCTGCAGAAAAACCAGACAAATATGAAAACGGCAATCAACCCGGCGACGATAATCCCGGGAACCGATGTCAATAGTGGAATGTTCAGCTGCACCTTCGGCGGCTTGAATTCAACGCTATCACTCATACCCTTCTCCTGTTGTTAAACGCTTTAAAAAACTACCATGCCCTATATGGGCGACCACTATTAATCGTATAGAAAATTATAACCGCCCGATGCCGGGCCCGCATCTCACGTTTAACATTGAGCAGGCCGACCCCGCCTGCTAAGTTTCCTGATCGATTTTACGAACATATTCAAGGGAGAAAAACCATGTCAGTCCATCCAGATGCAGGCAAGCCGGTGGCCAGGAAAAACCTGACCGATATCGCCGAACTGATCAGCCTTTATTATGAAACCCAGCCGGATGTGACCAATCCGGATCAGCGGGTCGCTTTCGGAACCTCCGGCCATCGCGGGACCTCGCTGAAGACCAGCTTTACCGAAGATCACATCATGGCCATAGCCCAGGCCATCTGCGAATACCGAGCAGGCCAGGGCATTACCGGACCGCTCTTCATGGGCAAAGATACGCACGCACTTTCCATACCCGCCGAAAAAACCGCGTTGCAGGTGTTCGCGGCAAACGGCGTGACCGTCATGATCGACAAGGATGGAGGCTATACGCCCACCCCCGTTATTTCCCATGCGATCCTCGCCTACAACAAAGGCCGTACGGAGGGCCTGGCTGACGGCGTGGTGATCACGCCTTCGCACAATCCTCCGGACAACGGCGGATTCAAATACAACCCGCCTCACGGAGGACCTGCCGACACCGATGCCACCGGCTGGATTGCCGAACGCGCCAACGAGCTGCTGGCAGAAAACAATGACGAGGTTGAGAGTGTCTACTATCCCGAAGCGCTCGCCGCCGAAACCACCGTTGCCTACGATTTTATCACGCCCTACGTCAACGACCTCGGAAACGTCATCGACATGGAGGCGATCAAACAGGCCGGCCTGAAAATCTGCGCCGATGCCATGGGCGGATCCGGTCTGCGGTACTGGAAGCCGATTGCCGAGACGTATGGCCTCGACATTACCATCCGCAATGCAACGGTTGACTACACCTTCAGCTTCATGACCGTGGACGGCGACGGCAAGGTGCGCATGGACTGCTCTTCTCCCTACGCCATGGCCAGCCTGATCGACCTGAAGGATGATTTCGATATCGCCTTCGGCAACGATCCGGACTATGACCGGCACGGTATTGTCACCAAATCGGCCGGACTGCTTAATCCGAACCACTATCTCGCCGTAGCCATCCAATATCTTTTTTCCAACCGCACCGGCTGGCGATCCGATGCTGCTGTCGGCAAAACACTGGTCAGCTCGTCGATGATCGACCGCGTGGCCGGTGCACTGAACCGCAAGCTGCAGGAGGTTCCGGTGGGCTTCAAGTGGTTCGTGAACGGTCTCGTCGACGGCTCGTACGGCTTTGGCGGCGAAGAATCGGCGGGCGCCTCCTTCCTGCGTAAGGACGGCACCGTATGGAGCACCGACAAGGACGGCATCATTCTTTCCCTGCTGGCCTGTGAAATCCTCGCCGTCACCGGCAAGGATCCGGGTGAGCACTATCAGGACCTCGTTGATCAATACGGCAACCCGATCTATGCACGCATCGATGCCCCGGCCAACCGCGAAGAAAAGGCCCGGCTCGCCGCCCTCTCACCGGAACAGGTCAAGGCTGAAATGCTGGCGGGAGATCCCATCACAGCAAAGCTGACCCATGCCCCGGCCAACGGCGCAGCCATCGGGGGACTGAAGGTCTGCACGGAAAGCGGCTGGTTTGCCGCCCGCCCCTCCGGGACGGAAGATGTCTACAAGATCTACGCTGAAAGCTTCAAGGGCGCTGAGCACCTCAAGCAGATCCAGGCCGAAGCCCGGGAAATCGTCAACGCCGCCCTGGCATAATACTGTCATCCGCAGCGTGTACGGACTGCATGGATTTTCCGGCCGGTGAACCCGGCGGATTCTTTTTTCGATGGGAAGACAAAAAAACAGCGGAAAGAAACGCGGACGTGGCGGGGCGGGGCAAAACCGCGCCGAAACCGAGGCGTTCCTGAAAAAGAACCGCAAAAAAGCGGATGTCACTGAAACCGCCAGCGGCCTGCAGTATACGATCAAGGAACCTGGAAGCGGCCAGCGCCCGAGTGAATGGAGCACGGTCGAAGTCAATCAGCGTATTCTGCTGGTGGACGGTACAGTCATCAAGGATACCTACCACGGCACCGAAACCGATGTATTCAAAATGGAGGAAGCCATCGCCGGGCTGAAAGAAGGTCTCCCCCTGATGAAGGAGGGGGGCAAGTTCCGCTTCGTGGTTCCGCCGGAGCTGGCCTGGGGCAAGCGCGGGGCCGGCGATAAGATCGGACCCTATGCCGCCCTCATCTTCGATATCCGCCTCGAAAAGGTGATCGATTAGACGCCCCGCTCCTCATCCCTGAAATAAAAAAAAGAGCAGCGCATGGAAAAGAGGAGGGAAACCATACGCCGCTCAAGTGAACCCCAAACCTTTAGGTTCGGTACGGAGTAAACCCAAGCCGGGCCTCCATGTCCACCCCAAAAATGCATATTCTAACGATTGAGATGGGGATTTTAGATCAAATCCTATTATGGCCGAGCAACGGCTAGCCATTGACAGATCTGCCTTTGGTTTTAGAATTACAAACGAAGGAGGTGGGTAATATGTCATTCAATCAAACACGCGATCTGTTGGATGTCGCACGGGAATTCCACATCCGAATGGGAGATCTTTATCAGGACATGCTAAAACGCGGATCGACGGAGGAAGCCATTCAGCTGATCGGCACCCTGATCGAGCATGAAGAAAACCTTGAGCGCCGGATGGCTGAGTATGAAGAAGAGGTATCCACCAATATTCTTGATACCTACTTCAAGTACATCGTCGAAAAGTTTATGCAATGCTTCGACGACTATACCCTGCCGGCTACCATGAGCCCGATGGAGGTGATTGAGGTCACCCGGTACTTTGATCAGAAACTGGCTGGGTTCTATAAGGAAATGGCCGCGAAATCACTGGCGGATCATGTCCGTGAGGTACTGCTCAATCTGATGCAGATGGAGCTCCGCGAACAGATGAACTTAAGTCGCCGCACGCTCGAACTGGTTGCCTCCTATTAGCTTGCCGTTGCTGCAGTAATTCCTGCATGGTTCTCCGCAGTCCGGGAGAGAAGCTATGCAGCAAATACGATGGGGGATTCTGGGATGCGGCTCGATCGCCGCCACGTTCGCAA
Source organism: Pontiella sp. (assembly GCA_050298955.1). Classification (GTDB taxonomy): domain Bacteria; phylum Verrucomicrobiota; class Kiritimatiellia; order Kiritimatiellales; family Pontiellaceae; genus Pontiella. The sequence goes on along the minus strand of JBNKVA010000050.1, from coordinate 91,041 downwards.
ACAGCCTGAAAGCACTTGATTCGGGGGTGTTGCTTGCAGGCGCATCCCGATCGGCCGGGCGGGCGGCGGCATTTGCCCGGAAACATCACGTTTCACGTTCCTATACCGACTATGTATCGCTCGTTTCCGATCCCGAAGTTGATGCGGTCTATGTAGCCACGACCCATAACTTTCATTTTGAGAATGTCAAGCTTTGCCTCGAACACGACAAGCATGTCCTTTGTGAAAAACCGTTCACCATCAATGCCGATCAGGCACAGGAGCTGTCCGAACTGGCGGCACGGAAACAGCGTTTCTTAATGGAAGCCGTCTGGACCCGCTTTCTTCCTTCCATTCAACACATGCAGGCCCTGCTGACCGACGGCGTTATAGGTGAGGTGCAGACCGTCTACGCCAACTTCTGCCTGGGTAAGGAGGTCTCGCCGGAACACCGGCTTCGCAATGCAGCCTTGGCCGGCGGTGCCCTGCTCGACCTCGGCATATACCCCATCAGTTTTGCTGACATCGTATTCAGAAGGAAACCCGGGCGCATCATCAGCTCCGCAACGATGGATCCAGTCACCGGGGTTGACGAACACTCCTATTATCTCTTTGAATACGAAGACGGCCCGAAAGCGGTTCTTTCGGCGAGCTATTCACAGGCCGCCCCGGTGGATGCACTCGTATGCGGCACGAAAGGATTCATACGGGTCCCCCATTTCCTGGGAGCGCAGGAACTGCATGTACACCGAACCGGAACAGCTCCCGAGGTATTGGAATTTCCCTATGGAAAAGACGAAAACTTCAAGTACGAGATCGCCCATGCCATGGAGTGCATCTCCGCTGGCCGGATGCAGAGCAGTATCCTTCCGCTTTCAAAAACCCTCGAAATAATGAAAACCATGGACGCGCTTCGCCGGCAGTGGAACTTTACCTACCCCGGCGAAACACCCGGATGAGTTAATCCTGCCGCCGTTGCTCCACCCACTCATAGATTGCCGGAAGGACAAACAGCGTGAGGAAGGTGGAGGTGGTCAGGCCGAACACCACCACGGCGGCTAGCGGCCGCTGGACTTCTGCACCGGCACTATGCGAAAGCAGCAGCGGCGTCAACCCAAGCAGCGTAGTGAGCGTGGTCATGATAACCGGCCGAAAGCGAATCAGGCTGCCGTTCACCACCGCATCCCGAACCCCCAGCCCTTCGCGGCGCAGATCATTGAAGTCGGTCAACAGCACCATTGCATCCTGCATCGCAATACCGAACAGGGCAATAAAGCCGATCGAGGCCGGCACCGAAAGATATTGCCCTGTCGCCCAAAGCCCCACCACCCCGCCGATCAATGCCAGCGGTACGTTAAGGATAATCATGGAAGCATGCCGCATGGAGTGGAACGTGATCCACAACAGCACAAAGATGGAAATGATCACCACCGGCACAATAATGGCCAGTCGTTTCATGGCACTTCGCTGCTGCTCGAACTGCCCGCCAAATTCGACGAAGACACCTTCGGGAAGGTCGACGTTGTTTTCGATGGCAGATTGTATATCCGCCAACACCTTGCTGAGGGCCCGGCCCTCGATGTTGCCCTGCACAATCCACCGTCGCTGATTGTGCTCGCGGTTTATCTGCAGCGGCCCTTCGAGCATCTCAATCTCTGCCAGTTGATCAAGCCGCAGCAGTGCGCCGTCGGCGGAGCGAATAAACAGTTGCCGCAGGTCTTCCGGTGTTGAGCGGAACGACGGAGCATAACGTACATGGATACCGTAGCGGCGGGTATTACGATAGAGCGTGTCCACCACCCTGCCGCCAACAGCCGTTTCAACCTGTTCCAGCACCACTTCTCCAGGCACGCCATAGCGGGCCAGCGACTCATGATCAAGCAGCACCTTAATCTGCGGCTGCCCGTGGCTCTGTTCAATCGAGAGATCGACCAACCCGTCTACTCCGGAAATCGCATCCCGGATATCGCCTGCCGTGTCGTGAATCTGATCCAGGTCATCGCCATACACCTTGATCGCCAGCTGGGCCTTGACACCGGAGAGCAGCTCATCAAACTGATTCTGGATCGGCTGAGACAGATTGGCCGTAACACCGGGATAGGCATCCATCAGATCGCGGATGTCCGCCACGACAGAGGGTTTGTCCGCCTCCGGGGTGAGCTCCACATGGAGTTCGGCAAAGTTGACCGGATGCGGATGACTGCCGGCCTCAGGACGGCCAATGCGTGTTATGATCGTCTCGACGCCATCTATGACCATAACTTTTCCGGCCACCTGCTTCATGGTTTCCTGCGCCTCGTCGAGCGAAATGGATGGTGCCATACCGACCGCCACCATGATCGCCCCCTCTTCCAACACGGGAATAAATTCCGTGCCGATGCTGCGCAACCCCAGCGCGGCTATAACGGACAGAAGAATTATGCCGGTAAGAACCACGACCTTTACCTTCAACGCTTTCACCAGCGCTCTATGGTACCCTTCCTTGAACCAGCGGTAGAAGCGCGACTCCTTGTAGGGCTTCTCATTGAGCAGCCAGCTGGCCGCCACCGGGGCCACGACCAGCGCAAACAGGATCGATCCGCCCAGTGCCAACATGACCGTGTAGGCCAGCGGCTTGAACATTTTCCCCTCCACCGCTTCCAGTGAAAGGATCGGAAGAAAGACGGTGATCACGATCAGAATGGCAAAGGCGATCGGCCGGCCAACCTCGAGTGTGGCTTCGAAAATTAATTGGAGTCGATGCGACTTGTCTTCGTGCTTCAGGCCCAGGAATCGATGAATATTCTCCGTTACCACAATCGAGCCGTCGACGAGCATGCCCAATGCCACAGCAATGCCGCCGAGGGACATCAGGTTTGCGGAAATCCCGAAGCGTTCCATGCCGATGAACGCCACTAATGCACAAAACGGCATCGCAAATGACACGATGATGGCCGCACGGATACTGCCCAGAAAGGCAAAAAGCACCAACAGCACCAGCACCATCCCCTGAAGCAGTGCGGTCTGAACCGTACTGAGCGCATGGTCCACCAGATCGGCCTGCTCGTAGTAGGGCACCAACCGGACACCTTCGGGCAAGCCGGCCTGAACCTGTTCGACCTTGTCATAAAGCTGCTCGATTACCTTGGTCGAGTTGGCGCCGTACAGTTTCAAAACAATGCCCGACACCACTTCTTCGCCGGCACCTTTCGCCACAACGCCCCGCCGCAACGCTTTACCATGCACCACTTCGGCCACATCGCCGACCGAAACCGGCGTGCCGTCAAACGTCTTGAGGGTGATTCCGCGAATGTCTTCCAGATCATTCAGCAGGCCGATCCCGCGCACCAGATGCTCCTCCGAATTGATCGGCAGGTATTGGCCGCCCACATTGCGATTGTTATTCTGGATAGCACTCACCACATCCTCGATGCTCAGTCCATATTGATGCAGCAGGTATGGGTCGAGCTGGATCTGGAATTGCAGGAGGTGGCCGCCCGCGCTGAGAATATCCGTTACTCCGGATACCGTCTGTAACTGCCGTTTAACGACCCAGTCATTGATGTCGCGCAGATAGACCAGTGGATCAAGACCGGCGGTATCGGCGCCCTCTTCCAGTTCCAGATAGTAGAGAAAAACCTGACCGAGGCCGGTCGAGATGGGGCCCAGCGAAGGCGGCTCGCGCAGCTCGGGAAGATCGGCCATCGCCGCCGTCAACCGCTCGGCCACCAACTGCCGGGCAAAGTAGATATCCGTACTGTCGCTAAAATAGACATAGACGACGGCCATGCCGAAGGCTGAGGTCGATTTAATCTGCGTAACATTCGGAAGGCCGTTCATCGCCGTTTCGATGGGGTAGGCCACAAGCTGCTCCACCTCTTCCGGAGCCATGCCGTCAGCTTCCGCGAATACAGGCACCATGATCGGAGAGATATCAGGGAAGGCTTCAACCTCGAGCCGACGATATTCAAACACGCCAAGGCCGATGATCCCCGCCAACGCCATCAGCACCAGGCCACGGTTTTTCAGGATGACATTAATCAGACGTTCAATCATCAGTCGCTCCTAATGGCTGTGTCCGGCGTGAGGGTCCATGCCGCTGGTTATCAGTTCCGCCTTAAGCGTGAAGGCGCCCGAAGCGACATAGGGATCGCCGACCTTCAGTCCCTGCCTGATTTCGACAAAGTTATTGTCCGCCAACCCGGTTTTAACCGGCACTGCTTCGTACCCGTGCCCGCTCGGAACAAACACAACCGATTCATTATCGATCGATTGCACTGCAGCACGTTCCACACGGACGGCCACGTCCATCTGCTCAGTCCTGATGACTGCCCTAACAAATGCTCCAGGCGTAAAGTCCACGCCGGCACCCACCAACACACAACGGGCGGTGAAAGTCCGGGTTTCGTGGGAAACGATTGGGCTGATGTATTTAACCGAGCCGCGGACCCTGTGGCCGTCGTGGGCAATGAATTCCACCGGCATGCCCTTGCTGACCAGATGCTGATATTGCGGGAAAATGCTGATGTCCGCCCACACGGTCGACAGGTCGGCCACTTCGTAGAGCACTTTATCAGCATCAGCCGTCTCGCCGACAGACAGATCCTTTGCAATTACAACACCGTCGAGCGGAGCGGCAACCGTATACACCGCCAGGGTTTGACGGTTTTCGAGTGATGCGAGCACATCGCCCCTCTTCACCTCGTCGCCGATCTCGGCGAAGACCTGGCGCACGACGCTGGCATAGCGCGGGGAGACCGCGGCCGTACGGTCGCGGTTCAGTTTAATTTCGGCCGGGAATGCCGACGATTTCGAAATGGTTCCGCCCTCGGCTTCATAGACCTGTATGCCGACTTCCGCCGCATCTTCTGGATGGACATCCGTCACCCCAGCCATCTCGTGGTCATGCTCTTCGTGATCATGTTCCTCGTGCTCAAGTTCAGTCCGGGTGTCGAAACCGTCGCCATCATGCTCGGCATGCTCCAATAATGCCGTTTCCGGCAAAAGGGTTCCCGCTTCTTCGTTCAGTCCTTCCAGCCCGGACAAGGTAAAGCCGGTCTCGCCGGAAGCGGCCTGTTCGCGGCAGTCCGGACAATCGCAGGTCAGCGTTTCATTTGTGGTCTGCTGCGCAACGGCAACGGTAACGGCGACCAGCATAATCAGCAGTGTTGAAATTATTTTCATTTGAATTCCTTTCTGAATGGTTCCAGTTCCGCCTCGATACGATGAACGGCCAGCAGGCTCTCGATGTATCGGATGCGTATTTCTGCCAGATGCTGCTGCGCGGAAATCAGTTCCAGCCAGGAGAAGCGGCCGGCTTCATATCCCTCGCGGCTGATCGCATGGGCCTGCTCAGCCTTAGGCAGCAGCTTATCGCGGGTTAGATTGACCTCCATGACCGCACCCTTATGAAGCTCCTGAAGGATATCCAGCTTCTGCTGCAGCCGGCGAAGGGCTTCGGCCCGCTCGGCCCGGACGGCATCGGCGTATATCAGCCCGGCGGCCTGTTCGGCCCGACCCTGCCGGTTGAAGCTCAACGGCATTGATGCCGACAGCACAAAAGTATCAAGGTCACCCGCCGCTTCATACCGATAAGCGGCACCCAGGGTAATGTCGGCGACATCCTTGGCCCGGTCGCGTTCCGCCTTGCTTCGAATTCGCTGCTCTTCAGCTTCCAGTCGTTTAAGTGACGGATGACTGCGGTCCACACGGAGAGCCGAGTACGCTTCAACCGCATAATAGGGTCCGGTCACCTGCGTGACCTCAATGGCCGGTAAGCCCAGCAGTGCCGCCAAACGGGCCCTGGCGGCAGCAACATCGCCAAAACAGCAGGTCTGGGCAAGCGTGGTCTCTTCCAGCGCCAGTTCAGCCTGCGTCTTTTCGAGTTCCGAGCCGACGCCCGCTTCCAATCGGCGCTTTGCCACCTCGACAAAAGCACGTGCCAATTCCATCTGTTCGTCGCGCACCTGGCCAATCTCCTGCTGGGCCAACAGGTCTATAAACGCATGGCGCACTTCGGTTTCAAGCTGCAGCACCGCTTCGGCCGCCGAGGCCCGGGATACACCGACCGCATGTGCAGCCGTCGCACGCTCCTTGCTTCGTTTGCCGCCCAGCTGGAATTTCTGCTTCAAACCGACTGTATATTCGGCGTCTTTATAGAGATCAAGGTCACCGCCCACCCCCTCGGCCTGAATGCTGAGTGCGGGGTTGTCCCACAAGCCGGCAGCCCCGATGGCAGCGCGGGCGGCAGTCACTTCCAAGTCTGCTCCGCGCAAAGCGGGTGAGTTGGCACGAGCCAGTGCAAGTGCCTGTTCAAGGGTTAGCGGGTCTGCGGGTTGGGAAAATCCTGTAACAGCCAACAGGCTGCCACACATAAGAGCTAGATGCTTCATTGGTACTCCTGATTGATGATTCTTCGTTCGGACGGGCGGCGAAGAAAAATCAAATCAGGAGACGGACGGACTGCAAAACATCCAGTGTATCCGTTTTTTTAAGCCGCTTTAACCCGCAGGCAGGTCGGACTTCGGACAGAATAAATAATGTAGTGTAAGTCGGCTGGATTTCGACAAGGCCTCCCACGGACCGCGGGAAGGTTTTGACCGTTCCGTCGGAGCACGGAGCCTCATCACATCCGTGGCAATGGCATTCATGATCGGCAGAAGAACATAGCACAATCCCATCCGCATCAGCATGCGTATGGCCGGTATCCGCGACGGCGTGGGCACACGGCGTTGATGCCGAGAGCCATACACCGATCATTACTATGTGCGTCAACCATTTCATGGGGAGAAAGACCTAATGACACAGGCGATTGTTCAATAAAAGAAAAAACCGCTCCTGAACTGAGAGCGGTTTACTTGCGGGAAAATTATTAGTCCAACGGACTGAAGTCGTCCTTGCCCACACCACATTCCGGGCATTCCCAGTCCTCGGGAATATCTTCGAACGCTGTTCCGGGCGCAATACCGCTATCGGGATCGCCGACCTCCGGATCATAGATCCAACCGCATACGTCACAGATATATTTCTTCATGGCAGACTCCTTGATTTCAAAATTCCCGACGATGATTCCGATATTTTGCGGATGCCGCAAGGGGATTTTCCCCCGAATTACCTAGACCTCCAGCTGCTCGGCATATCTACCCAGCATGCGACCGGCTTCCCGGCACTCCTCCAGCACTTCCTGGTCGGGAACATACTGTGAACGAAGCGGATCACGCATAAGCTCAATCTTCATCTCTTTCATCGCATCCTCGACCGCGGATGCACCGCCGCGTTTGCTCCAGCCGTAGGAGCCGAAGGCAAAGCCCTTTTTATTGGTGGGACGCAGCCCCGAGAGGTAGGTGAGCACAGCGGCCATCTTGGGCATCAGCGAATTGTTCAGTGTGGGCGTGCCAATGGCGATGGCTGCGCAATCAAGCACCTCTGTGGCGATGGTCGTCGCATGCGTAGTGTCCACATTGTAGAACCGCGCCTCGACATCGCATTCGTGAACCCCCTCCAGGATGGCCTCGGCCATCTTCTCCGTCGCCTTCCACATCGTCGCATACAGTACAATCACCTTGCGCCGCGGCTTGCAGACAACATACCGCTGGTAGGCCTCGAAAACCTCCTTTAAATGACTGCGCCAGATCACGCCGTGACTCGGCGCTATCATTTCAATATCCAGACTGCCGGCGCGCGTCAGGGTCTGCGAAATCGGGCGGCCATAGAGCATAACGATGTTTGCATAGTAGGCTTTGGCTTCGTGCAGAATCACGTCCAGCGGCTCCTCGTCGTCGAATCGAAACGCCGAAGCATAGTGCTGTCCGAACGCATCCATTGAAAAGAGAAGCTTGTCGTCCGGCACATACGTGAACATTGATTCAGGCCAGTGCACCATGGGTGTATTGACAAACTGCAGCGTCCGCTTACCCAGCGAAAGCGAATCGCCGTCCTCAACCACATGCCATTTCCAGTTCGCGGTGTCATAGTGTTTTGCCAGGGCATCTTTACACTTGGCATTGCAGACCATCACCGCATTCGGGCAGGCCTCCATCGCGCCGGGAAGCCCTCCGGAGTGATCCGGCTCAGCATGGTTGCAGACAATATAATCGATACTCTCCAGCGGAGCCAACGCCCGAATGTGATCGAGATATTTTTCAAGAAACGGCGCTTTTACACCGTCGATGATTGCATTCTTTTCATCGCGAATAAGGTAGGCATTATAGGTCGATCCGCTTTCCGTTTTGTAGCCGTGGAAATCACGCACGGTCCAGTCAATGCACCCAACCCATTCAATGTTTTCCTTCAACGTAATATTCATAACGCTTTCTTTCCCCAGTTTGATTCCGCTGCCAACGCCGCCAGCGTCGTTTGTTCAAAATAATCCCGAACCTGCCTTGCCAGCCCCGGCAGCAGGCTCCCCAGCACACAATCGACACGCGGGCACGTTTCCTTGCCGAACAGGCAGGGATGGCAGATCATGGACCCCTCCATCACTTCATAAATCTGCAGCAGCCGGATATCGGAAGGATCCTTTGCCAGGCTGACTCCGCCGGCCGGTCCCCGATGCGATTCAATCAGGCCCGCCTTCGTCAGCCGCTGATGCACCTTGGCCAAATGGTGTCGCGATACATCAAACAGCTCGGCGATCTCCGCCGTTGTTGACTGGCCTTCCGGTTCAATGGCCAGATGGACCATTGAATGCAGCGCCAGCGCCGTCGCATCTGAAATTTTTAAAATATCTGCCATGAAACCCCGCCTAATTAAGCAATAGCGTACCTATTTACGGAATGGCGGCCTTATGTGCAACCCAAACCTGAAAGAAAAAGCCCGGCTTGTTCAGCCGGGCTCACAACGCGCTTTATGTATCCGGATCAGGCATTAAGCACTTCGGCGATGGCATCGCAGACATAGTCAATGTTGCCCGCCGTCAGGCCGGCCACATTGATGCGCCCACCCTTGACGATGTATATCGATTTGTTCTCACGAAGCCACTGTACAGCATCATTCGACAGTCCACTGAATGAAAACATGCCACGCTGTTCGGTGATGTAGGAAAAATCCTTTTCAACACCGCGCGCGGTCAGTCCATCCACCAGCGCCTTGCGCATGTTCTTGATTCGCTCGCGCATTTCCGTCAGCTCCCCGATCCACAGGTCGTAGAGCTTCGGGTCGTTCAGCACCGTTGCCGCAGTCTGACCGCCGTGTGCGGGAGGATTCGAATAGTTAGTGCGCACCACAAGCTTGACGTGACTCGCGGCCACGGCAGCCTCTTCGGCCGAAGGGCTGACGATGGTGAGTGCGCCGGTTCGCTCACAGTAGAGCCCGAAGTTCTTGGAGAACGAGCTGGCCACGTAGAAATCAATGCCGGCAGCAGCAAACTTTTCTACCGCCAGCCGGTCCGCCTCAAGACTGTCACCGAATCCCTGATAGGCAAAGTCGAGGAAAGGCATCCATCCCTTATCCGCGGCGGTCGCCACCACCCGGTCCCACTGTTCGGCCGACAGATCCACGCCGGTGGGGTTGTGGCAGCATACGTGCATGAGGACAATATCGTCTGCCGGAACCTGCTCAAGACAGGCCATCATGCCGTCAAAGTCTACGCTCTTGGTTTCCGGATTATAGTAGGGATAGTCGGCGATCTCGAATCCGGCCGCCTTGAACACGCCCTTGTGATTGGCCCAGGTCGGTGAGCTGACCCATAGCCTGGACGAAGACTTGAATTTGTTCAGCAGGTCGCCCCCGACCCGCAGCGCGCCTGTCCCCCCCGGGGTTTGCAGAGTGACGGCACGCCCTGAAGCGATGACTTCACTGTCAGCACCAAAGAGCAGTTTCTGAACATTGGCATTGTAGGAGGGATCACCGGTCATGGGTAGATAGCCCTTGGTGGACTGCGTCTGTTCCAGCTCGCGTTCTGCGGCCTTGATGCAGATGAGCACCGGGGTCTGTCCTTGATCGTCTTTGTAGACCCCGACCCCCAGATTAACCTTGTTTGGATTGTCATCCTTCTTAAAGGCTTCGGTGAGCCCGAGAATTGCGTCAGCAGGTGCTGCTTCGACTTCTTTCCACATAAACTCTTCCTTTCTTTTAACTGTAATACTGCTGGTACCAGCGCGCAATGGTATCGTCCTGCACCTTCAAAATGCCGATTTCCCGCAATGCATTTTCCGGAGAATCGGATGCATGGGCCGCATTCACCATGATATCGGTACCAAACTCTCTGCGCACCGAGCCCGGAGCGGCTTTGCTGGGATCCGTCGGCCCGAGTATCTCCCGAATCTTCTGCACCGCATTTTCGCCGGCGTAAACCAACGTCATACAACGCACCTTGCCCTCTTCGTTTACGGCATCCCCATGAACATCCGGAGCCCACTGGCCGGTCATGAAGTTCATAATGCTGTAGAACTGATGGTCGCCGAAGGCCGGACCGAGGGTTTTGGCGAGTCCCTTTTCAACACTGGAGGGCATCGTGAAACCAAACTCTTTCGATAACACCTTGCAGGCCCGTTCAACGGCCATACCGCCGAGCTTTTCGCGCAGGACCGGCTGTACAGGTCCATAGAATTCAAGCGCTTCGGCCAGGCTCATCCGCAGCAGCTTGGCCCCGATCATCCGCAACCCGGAGCGGGAAAAAATGTCCACGATGTTACCCGGCCGCGAACTCGGGAACGTAAAGTTGTCCGGCTTAATGATAACCAGCGTCTTCTGGACATCCTTGTCATCCGCAAGACGGATCGCATTATTGATCACCCCGCCATCGGTATCGGAAAACTCCGCCCAAAGCCCGAGGGTGGCCTGAACAAATTCAGGGGTCGGTCCGGCGAGCACCGCCGGCTCGAAATACGTCACCGACCCGTCATATGCCTTGATGTAGTCGCCATACGTTCCGCGGATCGTGTCTGCACTCTCAATGGAATCTTCAAAGCCGCCGATGGCATCCCGTAGTTTGCGAATGGCGTTTTCTCCTTCAAACAGAAGCATCAGCACCCGATGGACCTGTCCGTCTTCCGTGGGTGAGAATTCGCGTTCAATGTATTCGGGCAGGATTTCCCTGATTTCCGGCCAGACTTCCGAACTGTTGCGAACGAGCTCAGCATAGCGCCTCACCAGCTCTTTACTGGGCCCAAACATACGGGCAGCAACCAGGTCCAGCCCCGTCAGACTCAGTAAACGCCCCAGCACCCCACCGGTGCGTGATTTTCGCAACGTATAAGGCGTGATTATTACGTATCCAAGTTCCTTTGACATCTACATCCTCCTCAAGTATTGAATCTACATACCTACACGCGATTGCTCGCACAATATCGAAATGCGACTTTATGGATAATGATTCCCAAAAGAAAGCCCTCCCCGAAAAGGTGCTTCGACGTCACAGGGAGCTTCTGCAAGAGCTGCTTCCGGAGTTTACCCGACTCGTTTTCGAGGAGGGACGCCCGGCGGACAGCCTGCTCAACCACTACCTCAGATCACATCGGGAACTTGGATCACGCGACCGGCGTTTTCTTTCGCAATCGCTTTTTTCATTCTTCCGGTGGTACGGCTGGACCGTTGGAAAACTGAACCTGGAACCGCTTGAAGCCTGTCTGCTGGGGGCCATGCTCGACACGGTTGAGTTGCACCAGAGTTTCGAGTATATCAAAGCGCACTCCAATGCACCCGAAGCACTGCGTCCCATCGGCGATCTTACCATCAGTGAAAAATGCGCCTCCGTTGGCGATTGGTATGCCGGAACCGCTCAATCACAGCCCCTGGCACTGACCGACCTGCTGCCGGCTGATTTTGAACAGGTGGTGGATCTCAAGGTGCTGGAACCGTGCATCGAGGCCTTTCAGCAGCGGCCGCCCAGCTGGATCCGGTCACGCACCGAACCGGGCGAGCTGCTCCAAGCCCTGGCTAACCGCCGCATTGCCTGCGGCCAGCACGCGCGGCAGAGCGCGGCCATCTCCATTGAAGGCGGTATCAGCCTCACTCATGAGCTGAAAGATCATGGAGGGCAGTACATTGTGCAGGACATCAGCTCCCAATGCGTGGGGCAGGTATGCGCGCCGGAACTGGACCAGGATTGGTGGGATTGCTGTGCCGGAGCAGGAGGAAAGGCCCTCCACCTGATGGACCTGATGCAGCAGCAAGGAAAGGTGCTGGCCACAGATATCCGGTCAGACGCGCTGAAGGAGCTTAAAAAGAGGGCGCGGCGGCATGGAGTCCGCAATATTCGCACACATCCCTTCAATGCGGCAACCGATGAACCCTTCACCAAAACCTTCGATGGCGTTTTAGCCGATGCGCCCTGTTCCGGCTGGGGAACCTGGGGCCGCAATCCGGATGCCCGCTGGCGCACATCAAAGCGTGACGTGGTCCAATGCGCCAACCGGCAGCTCAAGATTCTCAACAATGCAAAATGGTGTGTAAAACCGGGCGGCGTTTTGGTCTATGCCGTCTGCACCCTGACCCAGCCCGAAACCGAGGAGGTTGTCATGAACTTCCTGGACCACCACAGCAACTTCCATCTCGACCCGTTCCCCCACCCGCTCTCCGGGGAACAGACGGATGGACACGTGCAGCTCTGGCCGTGGGAAGGTCCGGGCGATGCCATGTTTATCGCCCGTTTCAAGCGCGACATGGAATAGCCGATCTATTCCAATCGTTCGTAGTCCTCAATATCACCGCTTTCAAAAACCGTATTTCCAAGCCGCAACCGGATTGTTTCATCGGTCGGGGAAGGGAGTAGCAGGGACTCCAGCACCAGCCGCCCTTCCATCACCCTTTTTTCGCCATGCAGACGAATACGCACCCGCTTGTTGAGGGAAATTCCAAACCGTCGTTCCAGCGCCTGTATGGCCTGCTTCTGCTCGGAATGGAACTGGAACCACCCCTCCTCGCCTATATCCCGCGGAAATTCGAGCAGATCATCCGCGGCAAAGTTAAAATCCAGTTGATTCCCACCATCGTCCATGGAGGCAGAAGATAAACCAAACCGGGTACAATTGAAAATTGGCTTTCCATTTTTTCCACAGTCTGAGAAAAGTCGTTGCAAAGGAGCCCCTATGAGACCCGCACCCATTCTGATCGCTTTACTCTTCTGTCTGAGCCTCTGGACCACCGGCTGCATTCGCCGCACCGTCACCGAGGAGCCGAAATATGCCAATCCAAAAACCAAGAACCAGTATGGCGGCAACCATACGAAACACCTTGGCACCGAGATCATCTGGTTCTGGCAGGATGAATTCCGCAATCCTTAAACCGGCATCCGGCGCGAATCCCCGAAAACAAAAAACCGCAGCCTCCGGTTAACGGGCCGCGGTTTTTTCCGGTCTCGAGAACCCCGTCTTATCGGCGGTTGAGACTCATCAGTAGGCGGAGCACGTACCAGAACAACAACGCCACAGAAGCGAACAGTTCAAGCGCAGCACCTACATGCTGGTCGGTCCGGTAGTGATGCAGCACCTTGGAGGTGTCATAGAGAATGGCGCCGCCGGCCAGGAAAATCATCCCGGCTGAAAACGCGAGGCCCAGGTTGAAGCCGAAGATCGCGCCGCAGGCAATCAACCCCAGAGCGATGAATCCCCCAATGGTCAAAATGCTCCCGAGGAATGAAAAATCCCTGCGGGTCGTGAACACAACAGCCGTCAGCCCGCCAAAGAGCAGCAGCGTCAGGATGCCCGCCGTGGGCAGCAACTGCGGTGAGGAGTAGAACGCCGCAATGTATATCATCGGAAGAAAGATCACAGCCTGCGCGATGACGTAGAGCGTTAGCCCGGCATACTGCATGGATTGAGAGGCAACGCCTGCTGCCAGCCCCCGGGCCAGCCATCCGCAAAGGATGAACGCCCCGAGCACCATCAACCATGCATATTGTCCGCCGGAGATGAAATTGAGCATCTTTTCCGGCAATGAGGTCTGGGTGACCAAATAGGTCTCAAGCGCCACGAATAACAGAATGGCTCCGGCCAGATGACCATAGGTTCTGCGGATAAAGGCCGCCCGCTCGGCCGGCTGCGACTCTGCTGCTGAAAGCTGCTGGGCATATACATTCATGATTACCTCCGGTTAAGAAGGCCGCGAATGTAGCACATGCCGCTTAAAAGGCCAGCATCAGCTGGTGAAAAACGCAGACTGCACCTGGGCATTACCTCTAATGATGCGACGCTTCGCCGGCACCGGTCGGAATATGAATGTTCTCCACCATCTCCTGCACCTCCGCCGGAGGCGGCGGTGTGAAACGACTGACCGCAAAGGCCACAGCAAAATTGATCAGCATGCCGACGAAACCGATCCCCTCGGGTGTGATCCCCAGCAGATAGTTTTCCTTTTTACCGCCAAGGAACTGGAAGTAGACGATGTAACCTATCGTGAACGTGATTCCACACAGCATGCCGGCAATGGCCCCTTCGCGGTTCATTCTCTTGGAAAAGATGCCGACCAGCAGCGTCGGGAAAAAGGATGAGGCCGCCAGGCCAAAAGCAAAGGCTACGGTCTTGGCGATAAAAGCAGAAGGCGGGTTGATGCCGAAATAGGCCGCAACCGCCAGGGAGACAAACGAAGCAAAACGGGCATAGCCGACCTCTTCTCTGTCCGAGAGATCCGGTTTGACGAGGTGCTTCATCAGGTCATGCGATATCGAAGTGGACAACACCAGCAACAGGCCCGCAGCGGTCGATAACGCAGCGGCAATACATCCGGCCATCAACAGGGCGATGACCCACATGGGCAGCCCGGCCATGTACGGATTGGCCATGACCATAATATCGTTGCCGAACCAAAGCTCGTTCGGATTGGAGTCGTCGGCTTTGTTGATCAGCAACCGCTCGCCATGCTTTCCGATACGCTGCCGGTCGGGGGTGTCGTACGCAGGATATTCCGGAGCCTTGCCGAGAAAGACCGAACTGGTTTTCACCGGCGAGCGCAACGGGCCGTAGTATTGGATTTTTCCATCGTCGTTCTTATCGACCCAGGCCATTTGGCCGGTGGCTTCAAAATCCTGGAACCATTCGGGCACTTCGCTGTAGGGCCGGTCATGAAGCTGTTCAACCAGGTTCACGCGGGAGAAGGCGCCAATGGCCGGAGCCGTCAGATATATAACTGCAATGAAGGCGAGCGTCCAGCAGGCGGATTTCCGAACCGCCGCCACATTCTTCACGGTAAAGAAGCGGACGATCACGTGCGGCAGCCCCGCCGTGCCGAACATGAGCGCAGCCGTGATGCAGAACATGTTGATTGTGGACAGCTTGCCGGCGGTAAACTCCTGAAACCCCAGCTCCGTGTTGATGTTGTTCAGCTTTTCAAGAAACGGAACGGCTTCACCGCCCGCGGTGTAGTTGCCGATCAGGCCAAACTGGGGAATCACATTGCCGGTCAGCGTCATGGCGATAAAGATCGCCGGAATGGTGTAGGAAAAAGCCATGACGCAGTACTGCGCCACCTGCGTATAGGTAATGCCCTTCATGCCGCCGAGCCCGGCATAGACAAAGACAATGCCCGCACCAATCAGAACGCCGGAGGGGATGCTGATTCCAAACAGCTGTGAAAACACGACGCCGACACCGCGCATCTGGCCCATGATGTAGGTCATACAGATAAAAATGGCACAGATAACCGCCACGCCACGGGCCCATTTGGAATAGTAGCGGTCACCGATAAAGTCCGGCACCGTGGCTTTGCTGAATTTGCGCAGATACGGAACCATCAGCACCGTCAGCAGGACGAATCCACCGGTCCAGCCCATTAGAAAGCGTGAGCCATCGTAGCCGCTGATGGCCACAGTGCCCGCCATGGAAATAAAAGTGGCGGCAGACATCCAGTCCGCAGCGGTTGCCATGCCGTTGGCAAACGCCGAGACATGACCGCCGGCGGTGTAGTATTCGGACGTTGAAGCCGCCCTGGAGCGAACCGCAATGATGATATAGACGATAAACGTGAGCCCAATGAAGATAAAGTTGAGGACATCCTGACTCATGGCTGCTCATCCCCTTCCCGATAACCGTGGCGGCGGTCCAGCCGGTTCATCACAACCGCATAGGTGACCAGGATAAGAACAAAGCTGATGATGGACCCCTGCTGCGCCATCCAGAAGCCGAACGGGGCATTGCCCACGCGTGGCGCATGGGCGTCCAGCCAGTCGCGGAAAAGAATGCCGCAGCCAAAACTGACCAGGGCCCAGAGGGTCAGGAGCACGTAAACAATAACCAGACAGGAACGTTGATAGGATGCGGATCGCTTTTCACTCATCGTCATTGTTTAGACTAAATCTAAACACTATGCAATGCCGAAAAAGCGGCAGGCATTTCGATAACTCAACTCGGCCACCGCAGCCTCGGTCATGCCGAGCAGCTCGGCCGCTTTGGTGAGCACATAGCGAAGGTTCGCCGGCTCATTTAAATCGCCCTCAGCGGCGAAGGGCATGATATCCGGAGCGTCGGTTTCGATCAGGATGCGCCCTTCCGGAACGGCTCGGATCGCCGGGCCCGCCTTCCGGTTGTTGGGCCGTGTGATCGAGCCGGAAAATGATATGTAGGCCCCGCGTTTTACCAATGCCTGCGCGATCTCGGCTGAGCCGCCGTAGCAATGGATCAGCATGCCGCGCGGCAGCGTGCCGACTTCATCCAGCAATGCAATCAGCCGGCCCCAGGCCTTGCGGCAATGGATCGATACCGGGCGTTCCAGCCGCTGCGCGAGCTTCAATTGTGCAAGGAATACGGACTCCTGATCACGTTCATCATACTCCTCGCATTTATGGTCGATCCCGATCTCACCGACACCGGCCTGAGGATATTGAACGAGCCAATGTTCCAGTGTCTTCAGCCATTCCGGCGAACGGTCGGCAATAAACCACGGGTGCAGGCCGAAGGACGGGTGTATCCCTTCGTAGCGCTTCATGATTTCAACCACGCGAGGCCAATCCGCTTCGCAACAGCCCTTGACGCCCATCTTCACCACACCGGATGCGTGCGCCCGCGCCATGACATCCCCGATCTGCGGATAGATCCGCTCCTCCTGAATATGGTTGTGGCTGTCAAAGAGCTTCATTTCCAGTTCTCTGAAATGTAGTCCACCATGCGGCTGGCCGGAAGCGCATCAGAAGAAGGTCCGTTTCGGATGTAGAAATTCTCCTTGTTGCCGTCGCGCAGATAAACCGGTCGGGAAGCTTTAACACACTGAACCACGCCCACGGTTTTTCCTCCGATGGGCACCACGCTGAAGCGAATAAACTTCGAGACATCGACTCCCAGCCCCTTTGCGATCAGGTTCTTGAAATGCAGTTGGCATTTATCAGCATTCTCGAACACATCCTGCTCCAGGCCATTGATTTCACCAGCATCCGTAACGCCCAGCAGCAATGTCCCGCCGTTCGTATTCAGGAAAGCCGATACACCCTTCAGCCAGGCCTGCTCAATTTCCTTTCCGGGCTTCCTGCTGTGCAAATTCATCCGCATCGTGGATTTAAATTCAACCGTTTCAGATTCGCCTTTTTCGATGAGGCCAAGAATCGAGGCCTCGTCCGGCACAAGATCCAGACCGGCTGTATCGCGCCGCCTCACATAAATCCAGTAGACCGCTGATGCCGCGAGAAATACTATGCTCCCGATTGCAATATACAGGGTGCGCTGACGGGCCCTGTCACCAACCAGGTCGGATTCCGGAACCATAATACCCATCCAAACCGTGCGACGGGACTTTTCAACCGGGACAAATCCGCACCACCATACATCCCGGCCAAAGCGGGCTACGGTCGTTTTCAGCCCCGACCCTGCATGGTCGTTCCAGCGTTCGGAATCATTCCAGACCGACTCGTCCTGCCAGAGTGCAAGCCCTTCCCGCAGCAGCTCATCATGACTGGCTACCGTCGACAGAAATCGGCCATGCATGCCCTCGGACTCCGGAACATACAGCCGGCCGTCAGGAAGAAAAATAAATGCCCGGCTCGAAGGGGTGGGCGCAACCTGTTCCACGCTGTTGAAGAAGTCATCCAAAAGAATATCAAACGCCGCCACGACAGGCCTGCCGTGCGGGCCATTCCAGGAAATGGACACGGAGAGCCCGGGTTCATCCAGGGTCTTAAACCGGTACACATCGGTCCAGAAACACCGGGCGGCCTCCGGATCGATACGGAACCACGGCCGGATCTCCGGATTATAACGGCCCTCCGCGCGCGTATCATTCAGTGTACCGTCACGCAGCAGGTAAAATGAGGGACCGTCTTTCTCCGCAACAGAAATGCCGGACAGCTTAGCCAATCCATCAAAGCAGGGCAGCAGGAGATCGCGGGACCTTTGCATATCGGCAGGGTCAAGCAATCCGTTGCGGCCCCATTCACGAATCATCTTCAGCGAAGCTTCCACACGGACAGCCATCGCCTCGAAATCTGCGGCCGAACGCTGTGCCGCAACCTCGATATACCGCCGGGAAGCCTGCCTTGATCGCCATTCCAGCAAAATCGAGATGGCCCCGGCCGTCAGGGCGGCAATGGCGGCGAGCACCGCAATATCCTTCAGTTTCCGTTTCATGCCCGGTCCTCTCGCCCCGGCAGGGGCTGTCGTGGTTCAGTCTGTAACTCAAATAATAGTATATCCCAACTCCGCGTAACAAAGTGTTTCTTTGCTGAAGCGCGGATTCCGTCAGCAAGGAAGATCGCAGCCCTGCAGCGTCACCATATCCCCTTGTTAATTTGTTTGCCCCCCATAGGGGCCCCCGATATATTCAGCGCTCATTTTTGGGGAAAAACATTATTCAAACAACTACAAGGAGACTAGTTATGTCAGAAATCATTGATGTAATTGCACGTGAAATCCTCGACTCGCGCGGCAACCCGACTCTCGAAGTCGATATCGTACTCGACTCCGGCGCAACCGGCCGTGCGGCCGTTCCGTCCGGCGCTTCCACCGGCGTGAACGAAGCCCTCGAACTGCGCGACGGCGACAAATCCCGCTACCTGGGCAAGGGCTGCCAGAAGGCCGTTGACAATGTCAACGACACCATCGCTCCGGCCATCATCGGCATGGATGCCATCGACCAGGTCGGCATTGACAACCTGATGCTCGAACTCGACGGCACCGAAACCAAGTCCAAGCTTGGCGCCAACGCCATGCTCGGAGTTTCACTGGCCGTGGCCCACGCTGCAGCCGACGAACTCGGCATCCCGCTGTTCCGCTATATCGGCGGCACCAACGCCAAGGCCCTGCCGGTTCCGATGATGAACATCATCAACGGCGGTTCGCACTCCGACGCTCCGATCGCCTTCCAGGAATTCATGATCCGCCCGGTCGGCGCGCCGACGTTCAAGGAAGGCCTGCGCTGCGGCGCTGAAGTTTTCCATGCCCTCAAGGCCATCATCAAAGGCAAGGGTCTCTCCACCGCCGTTGGTGACGAAGGCGGATTTGCACCGAACTTCTCCGGCGGCACCGAAGAAGCCCTCGACTCCATCATCCAGGCTGTCAAGGATGCCGGATATGAGCCGGGCAAGGATGTTACCATCGGCCTCGACTGCGCTTCTTCCGAGTTCTACGAAGACGGTGTTTACAACTATGCCAAGTTTGAAGGCGAAGGCGGAGCCAAACGCTCCTCCGAAGAGCAGGCGGTCTACCTTGAAGAGCTGATCAGCAAGTATCCGATCGACTCCATCGAAGACGGCATGAACGAAGAAGACTGGGAGGGGTGGAAAGTCCTCACCGACAAGATCGGCGACAAGTGCCAGCTCGTCGGAGACGACCTGTTCGTCACCAATGTAAAGTTCCTCAAGCGCGGCATCGACGAAGGCTGCGGAAACTCGATCCTCATCAAGGTCAACCAGATCGGTACGCTGACCGAAACCCTCGACGCGATTGAAATGGCCCACAAGGCCGGCTTCACCGCCGTGGTTTCCCACCGTTCCGGCGAAACATCCGACAACACCATCGCCGACATCGCGGTGGCCACCAATGCCGGACAGATCAAGACCGGATCGCTCAGCCGTTCCGACCGCATCTCCAAATACAACCAGTTGCTCCGTATCGAGGAAATGCTCGGTACCGACAGCCGCTACGGCGATGCCTAATCAACACCCTGGTGTTAAGCGAAAGGCGGTCTCCGGACCGCCTTTTTTATTGCCTCGAAAGCTTGTTGATTGACGGATTCACGTTATATTCCACCATCAGAAGAGCCCAACCGCTGGGAACGCAAAACACCATCATGCAACAGACGGAAAAATACTGGAACCTGATCAACCGCATCGTGCTGGTCACCATTATCATCATGGCCGGAGTCGGTGTGGTACTTGCCTTTGCGCCGAAGGTGAAACAACTCAAAGATCACCAGACTACCTACGATCAGCTCCAGCAGCGCATCGAAATCACCGTGGCTCGCGAAAACGAGCTCAAGGAAATGCAGCGGCGGTTTAAAACCGATCCCGAATTTGTGGAGCGCATCGCCCATCAGGTTGGCTATGCCCGCAAGGATGAAACCATTTTCCACTTTTCCGAAGAAACCGGATACGATGGATCGAGTCTCTGAAAGATCGCGGCCGGTCGCCTGGACCATCGCCGGGTCGGATTCGGGCGGAGGGGCCGGCATTCAGGTTGATCTCTTGGTAATGAATGCCTTCGGCATTCACGGCTGCTCGATCATCACGGCCATCACCGCCCAAAACACGCTAGGCGTACAATCTTCGGAGCCGGTCTCCGCATCCATTTTCCGGGATCAGCTCAACGCACTTTCCGAAGATTTGTCGCCTGCTGCAATCAAAACAGGCATGCTGGGCTCTCTTTCAAACTGCAACGAGCTGGCGAACTTTCTTCGCTCGCATACTGCCCCCCGCCCTCCGTTCGTCTGCGACCCGGTTCTGAGATCGACCTCTGGCGCCGAGCTGCTGGAACCGGAGGCGCTGGACCTTTTAGTACGCTGCATTCTCCCACACGTCACCGTGCTCACCCCCAACCTTCCGGAAGCTGAAGTACTTCTAGGAACGGCCTTCTCATCCATTGAAGATGCTGCGGATCAGTTCCTCGGGAAAGGCGCGCAGTCCGTATTGATCAAGGGTGGACATGCGGAGGGGAATGTATGCCGGGACTACTGGACCGACGGCACACAGGCAATGTGGCTCTCCAGCCCGCGCATCAGCTCTCGCGCCAGCCACGGTACAGGATGCATCCTTTCTTCCGCGATCGCGGCGGGGTTGGCAAACGGCCAATCGGTCCAGCAGGCCATCGTCGATGCCAAAACATTCCTTAACCAATGCCTTCGATCACCCGCCAATGTAGGTAGAGGTGTCGGCCCCATGCAAATCCGACCCTTTTTAAACGCCGCTGAAGACCGCCCGTCCCTTCAATAATCCGGCAATCCAATCTTTCATTCCACTGCACTTCTTAATAATGTTTCCGCCATGGACGCTGTATCACTCTACTTTGCTCTGCTGCTGGCCGGCTTCGTGCTGATCGGCATGGAAATTTTTATCCCCGGCGGGATCCTCGGCATCTTCGGCACCATAACCTGGATTTCAGCCGCAGTTGTCGGCTGGCGGGCCTTTCCGGATCCCTGGAATATCATCAGTGCCTTCTCCCTGCTTCTCGTGGGCATTTTCACCTTCGTGATCTGGATTCGCTATTTCCCGAAAAGCCGCGTAGGCAAGAGCCTCTCGCTCAACGAAAGCACAGCCACCTACAAATCGCACAAGAGCCCGGATTTGCCGATTGGAACCACCGGCCGGGCACTCTCGACCCTGCGCCCCTCCGGCATTGCGATTTTCGATGGCAAACGGGTAGATGTCGTCGCTGACGGCGAATGGATCGAAGCCGGCGATCCGGTCAAAATATCTTCAACCAAAGATGGACATATCTCCGTCGTGAAAGCCTGACCCATGCTCCTGAAACCCATCGCAACCATTCTGTTTTCAAGCTGCATACTTTCGGCATGGGCAACCGAATTTGTTTCGACCAACGCGTATACTGCAACATCGGAGCAATCCATAACGGAGGAACTTTGGATTGCAGCAAACACAGTAGATGCCAACGGTGTTTATAAGAACGACCTGTTTGTTTTTTCCGGATCGGATATGCAGCTCAATGGAGCTTACGAAAACAGTCTGTGGGGATCCTCGGGCGGGAACACCGTACTGAACGGGATCAGCAAGGGAAACGTCCGGCTGGCGGGACAAAACATCCGCATTAATGGAACCATTGAGGGCAACCTCATCGCCGCAGCATTGAATTCGATTGTCATTGGAACCAATGCAAACATCACAGGAAGCGTCCGGCTGATTGGTCTCAGTTCAATCATTCTTGAAGGAACGGTTGGCGGCCCGGCCGATATTTCCTCAATGAAGCTGATCACGCTGGACGGAAGCATTCAGGGGGACACCAAGCTGTCCGCGCCGGAAATTATACTTTCGGACGATGCACGCCTTTCCGGCACTCTCGTGTATCGATCCGGTACAGAGCTGATTCCGGCCGGGAATGTCGTAGCGGAGAAGCTGGAACGCATTCAGCCTGAGAGCCCGTATTCCACGGCGCGTATCAAAAGCCATGCCATGTGGTTCCTGGCGGCGCTCCTTGTGGGGGTTGCATTCATATCCCTCTTCCCCATGACCACCGCCATGGCCTCGCTGCTGGCCAGGAAGTCGCCCCTAAAGTGCCTGCTGGTCGGCTTTATTGCAGTGGGTGCAATCCCCATATTCGCCATGGTCAGCATCTCTTCGGGGATCGGCCTTCCCCTCGGAGCCATCATGCTGGCCTCCTGGGGTATTCTGGTCTACGTAAGCCGCATCATTATGGGAATGATGATTGGAACGGCCATCCTGCGATCCGGAAACACATCGGCCGGGCGCGTATTGCTGGCCATGGCATCCGGACTCGCGCTCATCTATCTCTTTACCTTCATCCCTTCCGCGATCAGCGGCATCGTGCAGCTGATCGTAGTCTGGATGGGAATGGGTGCCTTATTGCTCGCCCTGCTCCAGAAGCGGCGCCTGATCATACAGGTGCCGGAGGAACTCAAACAGCTTGAGGCATTGAAAAACGAACAAAACAAACCTACGGAGGAATCGCAATGAACTGGACCTATGTCATACTCGTTCCCGTCGCCCTGATCCTGCTGGTCTTTCTTGGACTCGCCATTTCGGTGATCAATCTCTGGGTACGCGCCTTGTTTGCCGAGGCCCCGGTCCGCATCCGCGACCTGATCGGCATGAAGCTGCGCCGCGTTCCGCCCACCCAGGTCGTGCTCACCTACATTTCCGCCGTCAAGGCCGGTCTCTCCATCACGACCGGTATGCTGGAAGCCCACTATCTCGCCGGCGGCAGCATGCAGAATGTCGTCCGGGCGCTGATTGCCGCCGACAAGGCCAATATTGACCTCTCCTTCCAGCAGGCAGCCGCAATTGACCTCGCCGGACGCAATATCATGGATGCCGTGCAGACCAGCGTGAATCCCAAAGTCATCGATTGCCCGGATCCCGACAAGACCGCCGGAGGCATGCTCGATGCCGTTGCCAAGGACGGTATCCGCCTGTTGGTCAAGGCGCGTGTGACGGTTCGAACCAATCTGGAACGCCTCGTCGGCGGCGCCACGGAACAAACCATCATCGCCCGCGTCGGCCAGGGCATCGTTAGCGCTATCGGTTCGATGCCCTCCTACAAGGCTGTCCTGGAAAATCCGGACTCGATCAGCCGCAAGGTGCTCAGCAGCGGGCTTGACGCCCAAACGGCATTTGAAATCGTTTCGATCGATATCGCCGATGTTTCCGTGGCCGGCATCGGACAGATCGCCAACGTCGGCGCCAAACTGGAAACCGACCGAGCCGACGCTGACAAGATCATGCGCCAGGCCGAAGCCGAAGGCCGCCGTGCCATGGCCATCGCCGCCGAACAGGAAATGCGTGCACGCGTCCAGGAGATGCAGGCCAAGGTGATTGAAGCGCAGGCCGAAGTCCCGCTGGCGATGGCCGAAGCCTTCCGCAAAGGCAATTTGGGTGTGATGGATTTTTACCGCATGCAGAACATCATGGCTGATACCGCCATGCGTGAATCGCTCTCCAGTGGAGACGAAGAGAATCCGGATGATGAAAAATAAGAAACGGATTCGGCCCTGTACGGATCAGGAGCGAATCCGTGCAGGCCGCCGGCCGTTTAGTGAGGAATAACCATGGAAGACCTGATTCCACTACTGATATTCATCGTTATTGCCATTATTAACTTCCTTAAGTACGCGGCGGAAAAAGGGGGGAAGAAGGCCCCGAAACGTCCGGAAGAAAAGCCCGCCCGGCCGAAAACGGAACCGAATACGCTGGAAGAGTTCTTTGACGACATTGCCCGGAAGTTTGGACCGCAGCCGCATGAACTGGCTGAATGGCCGGAAGGTGTTGCCCGGCCGGATTATGTACATGAGATGGAGGAGTTCGAAACCGCGAAAACCCCCTCACCTGCTGCGGTCCGGACGGAGGAGCCCGTTCAGGAAACCGCCAGTCTCCCCTTTGTTAAACCGGTTCCGGGGGCCAGGGCTGTGGCCCGGCACAGGGGGATGGGTCGCTCGCCGACATTCAAACTGAAAGCGCAGGAGACAACCATAGCCGGAATGAGCGGGTCCCACATTCCTGTCCCGCCCATGCTGCGCAGCGCCACGGGCCGTACCCGTTTTGAACTCAGGAAGCGCAAACAGCTCAAGCGGGCATTAATCGCCAGCATGGTCTTCGGACAGCCACGCGCATACGACCAATCGTTCCACAATACCATAGCTAACTAGAAAACCTGAATCCGATGAATGAAATCACGCTACCCCACCTGCTCGATGTTGCGATCTGTGCTGCCGAAGCCGCGGGTAAGCATGCGCTGAAAAATAAGGACCGCCGCACCGAGGTAACCGACTCCTACGCTCACGATGTCAAACTCGTTCTGGATGTGGAGTGCCAGAAGGAGGCGGAGGGTGTGATTGCCGGCGAATTTCCTGAACACAGCATTTTGGGTGAGGAAGGCACTACGGAGGCCCCGGATGGAACCTATGAATGGATTATTGACCCGATTGACGGGACATTGAACTATTCCCACGGTTTCCCCTACTGGTGCTGCTCGGTCGCGGTTCGCCAGGCCCAGAAAGTCCTCGCCGGCTGTGTGTATGCACCCGAGTTCGGCGACTACTACACCGCCCATATCGAGGAACCTGCAAAGCTGAACGGAGAAGCGATTCAGACCGCAGGGACCCAAAGCCTGCAGGACGCGCTTATATTCACAGGGCTGGCAAAGGATTTCGAAGAGCAGCGGGAGGTAAACCTTAACACCTTCCGCATGCTGGCGGTTAACACCCAGAAGCTGCGTATCAACGGAGCGGCGGCGCTCGATATCTGCCGCGTGGCGGATGGGTCCAGTGACGG
This sequence comes from Pontiella sp., assembly GCA_050298955.1. Lineage (GTDB taxonomy): Bacteria > Verrucomicrobiota > Kiritimatiellia > Kiritimatiellales > Pontiellaceae > Pontiella. The sequence continues at coordinate 65,771 of JBNKVA010000050.1, read as the reverse complement.
TTTTTATGAAGCAGGTATATACCTGTGGGATTTCGCCGCGGCAGGACTCATTGCCGAACAGGCCGGTGCCGTGCTTTCCCTCTATCCTCAGAAGAACAAAACATACAGTGTTTTGTGCGCCAACGAACATCTAATCAATGGTCTTCGGGCCATTCACACGAAATGCAGTTAAACCATGGGTAGCAAAAAGAAAAAGAAACGGCCGGATCTCCACTGGCTTTACGAAGCCTCGGTCCAGAATGTCGACACCGATCTCGACATCGGAAAACGCATCTACAAAAAGCACCGTAAGCGCAAGCCCCTGACCGTGCGCGAGGATTTCTGCGGCACGGCCAAGCTGGCCGCTCGATGGGTGGAACGCAGCACGAAGAACGAGGCATGGGGGATCGACTTCCACCAACCAACTCTGGACTGGGGGATAAAATACAACATCGCCAAACTGTCCAAAGAACAACAGGATCGCGTCCACCTCATTCACGGCGATGTGCTGAAAGCCAAGACGCCGAAAGTCGACATGACCTTCGCCCTGAATTTTTCATTCTGTGTATTCAAGCAGCGCGACACGCTGCGCTCCTACTTCAAGCGGGTGGCCGATTCGCTGAATGATGAAGGCATCTTCGTGATGGACATCTATGGCGGCTCCGAATCCGTGCTGGTTAAAAGCGATGACATCCGCGAAATCCCGGGTTTTACCACCCCCGAAGGTCTCAGGATTTCCGACTTTGAATATATTTGGGAACAGGCCGAGTACAATCCCATCACCCACGAAACGGTATGCCACATCCATTTCAAGGTGCCCGGCTACGGCGCCATCAACAAGGCCTTCACGTATGACTGGCGTCTCTGGACCCTGCCCGAGATCCAGGAGGTGCTGCTCGAAGCCGGCTTTTCCAAAGCCGAAGTCTATCTGCACGACTTTGACGACGAAGGCGAGTCGGACGAAATCTTCCGCCTGCGCACCACCTACGAAAACGTCCAGGGCTGGGTGGCCTATGTGGTCGGCATCAAATAGTTTCGCCCTTTTCTAGAATTTCAGGAACAGCCCGACATTATAGGCCGTTCCATTCCAGTACTTCTCTTCCATCTCATAGTAGCGGATTTCCGCCATGGCTCCGAACCATAGCAGCGATGCCTCGACTCCGAGCTGTGCAAAACCGCCGCTGGAATTATCGAGGCCGGGCAGTTCTGAATTAACGAAATAATAGCCTGCGCCAACCCCGGCATAGGGTGAAATAACAAAAGGCAGTCGGCCGATAACCGAAACTTCGGCCGGTATGAGTTCCGTTTTCGTGTTGTTAAACTCAACATAGCCGGTCCGGCCTTCCACTCCCATGAAGGCAAGGAAGGTTTTTCTGACCCTCACACCCGCGCCACGGCCTGGATCATCACCGTCCCAGTAGATGCCGTATGCCGTTATGCTTGTGTCCGCGTGAACACAACCCGCCGCCACGAAAAGCAAACCCAGGTACAGAACTGTTTTTAATTTGGTCATGTTAATCTCCTCGTTTTGCTCTCCGGAAAATACACCAGCCTGCGATTATTACAAGCCTATGATGGGGCCGCGACAGCACGAAAAGGTCGCACCACGCTGCGCCTGATGCTGAATATCTTTTCGGGATATCCTGTCTTTCCGCCTCGTACCCGTCTAATAATCCTCCCATACATGAAGACGAAAAAAGAACGCGCCGAATACATTGCCCGCAAGCTCGATGAACTCTACCCCGAGATACCGATTCCGCTTGACCACACCGATGCCTATACGCTGCTGATCGCTGTACTGCTTTCGGCTCAATGCACCGACAAACGCGTCAACATGGTCACGCCCGCCCTCTTCGCTCTGGCGGACAATCCATATGACATGGCAAAACTGTCCCCAGAAGAAATCCGGGCATGTATTGCCACATGCGGGCTGGCCAACAGCAAGGCCAAAAACATCAAGGCGCTCTCTGAAATGTTGGTCGCACAATACAACGGCGAAGTACCGCGTACATTCGAAGAGCTTGAAACGCTGCCGGGCGTCGGCCACAAAACGGCCAGCGTAGTCATGATCCACGCCTTTAAGATTCCGGCCTTCCCGGTTGATACCCACATCCACCGGCTCGCCCAGCGCTGGGGCCTTTCCAACGGCAAGAGCGTCGAACAGACCGAAGCCGACTGTAAAAAGCTGTGGCCGGCGGAGGAGTGGGAAAAGCTGCACCTGCAGATCATCACCTATGGTCGAGAGCACTGCACCGCCCGCGGCTGCGACGGCACCAAATGTGAAATCTGCCGGACCACTCATCCCAACCGCAAAAAACCGGTCAGAACCAAAAAAGCCTGATTTCTGCATTCTTGATGTCCGTCAAGGAACATTTCGGCCGGTCGTGGCATCGTGTGCTCAACAATTTACGGGAAGGAGTACCCCATGAAACGCAAGATTATCGAAATCAATGAAGACCTCTGCAACGGCTGCGGCGACTGCATCGTCGGCTGTGCCGAGGGCGCCCTCCAACTGGTCAACGGAAAAGCCAAACTGGTGAAGGAGGATTTCTGTGACGGCTTTGGAGACTGTGTCGGCACCTGCCCCACCGGAGCGCTGCAGATCATCGAACGCGAAGCGGTCGAATTCGACGAGGAAGCAACGATCGAACACGTCCGTAAGACACGCGGCGAGGAGGCGGTCCAACGGATGCTCGATGCTGCGGAGGAGCACGAAGCCAAGGAGAAAACCATGAACCAACCTAAATCAGGAGGATGCCCCGGACTTAAACTGCGCTTTGGAAACAAGCCTGCTGCCGAAAAACCCCAGGCCGAAAGCACGACCGTCTCTGGACAGGTGATCCGTTCCGACCTGGACCAGTGGCCGATTCAGCTGCATCTTGTTCCGCCGACGGCCCCGTTCTTTGAAGGAAAGGAACTGGTGGTGCTAAGCACCTGCTCGCCGGTTGCGTCGCCCGATGTACACTGGCGCTATGTCCGCGGTCGTTCACTGGTGGTCGCCTGCCCCAAGCTGGACCGCACCGAAGGCTATGTTGAAAAACTCGCTGCCATCATGGCACAGAACAACATACCGAAAGTCATTGTGGTACGCATGGAGGTGCCCTGCTGCGGCGGACTGACCATGATCACCAAACAGGCCCACACCGCCAGCGGCCGGGCTGACCTGGTGGTGGAGGAAGTCACCATCGGCCTCGATGGCGAGTTGCGTAAAACCGAAAAAATCGCGGGGTAATCCAATGGATAATTTAAAAGGAAAAGCACTGAATCTGAAGGATGAGATCATCTACGCCGACGGTGCAGTCATCAGCAAAACGCTGCTGAAAAAGAAGACCGGAAACATCACTCTCTTTTCTTTCGACAAGGGGCAGGGACTGAGTGAACACACCTCACCGTTTGATGCCGTAGTTCAGGTCGTCGAAGGCGAAGGGGCGTTTATCATCGACGGCCAGCTGCAGAAGGTGAAGGAAGGCGAAATGATCATCATGCCGGCCAATATTCCTCACGATGTCCAGGCCGCGGAGCAACCCTTCAAGATGCTGCTGATCATGATCCGTTCGGAATCCTAGCGCCCGGTCCGAGACCGGGCCTACAGCGGAATGCAGGCCGGGTGCCCTCACCCGGCGGTCAGTCCAGCCAGCGCCATGGATTGGCGAGGATTCGGATCTCCTTGCCCTTCCACTCAATGATTTCATCCTCCGTGAGGCGCTGAATCAGGCGTGAAAGGCTTTCCGGGGTGGTGCCGATGGCGGCCGCAATATCCTTTTTTGAAAGCGGGGTTTTGATCACCTCAGACTCACCATACTGATTGCGGAGAAACGTGAAAAAGCGCTCCTCGACATCCTTGGTGGTCAGCTCCTGTATTCGTTCAGTGAGATAGCGCTGCTTGGCCATCAGGATGGCGATAAAGTCATTACGGAAACCTTCCTCTGCCAACAGTCTATGAATCTCCTCTCGAGGAAAAGACAGAACGTCGGCCTGGGTCACGGCACGGGCCGACACGGGATAACGGTCGCGCTCGAACAGAACGACCTCGGCGAATACATCACCGGGCTTAATGATCCGGATCACCACCTCACGACCATCTTCGGTGTTCTTGTGAAGCTGAATATTCCCTCCGATCAGCAGATACATGCTGCTGCCCCGCTCTCCTTCATGGAACAGATAGTCGCGCTTCCGGCAGCATTCAACGCTGCAGATCCTGGCCAGCTCGCTCTGGTGTTCACTGGAAAGCCCCTTGAAAAAAGGAGTGTTGGCAATGAGTTTCTCAATATCCATGCTTCCCAGTGTGGGCATCATCGGCCCGGCTTTCAATTTCAACCGCATGAAAACTTGGTCCGATGCATAATTCAGATTTCCCTATTCATTTTTCCGCCGATTACGACTACTGTCGCCCCAATTATTGGAGATCATCCATGTTTCAGTTATTCAGAGACCGTGAACAGACCTGCGTGCGCATTCCGCTTGATGCGAAAGGAAAGCTGTACGTCAGCCCGATGCCGTTTGGTCCCTACGACCCGGGCAACGCGCTGCTTAAAGTCTACAAAAAGAACCATATCCAGTTTGTCGTAATGCTGGTCACCGATGTGGAGCTGGCCAAGAAAGCCAAACGCGATGTTATCGGTATTTATAATAAGCATGGAATCGAGCCCATCCGTTTCCCGTTCGCCGACTACACCAGCCCTGATCTGCACCGGATCTCGAAAGTGGTCGACAAGGTTTCCGGATACCTTAGAGCCGGAGCGAATGTCGCCGTACATTGTAACGCAGGCGTCGGCCGGACCGGGGTCATGACCTGCTGCATTGTTCGCGACATCATGCATTTCAGCGCTCAGGAAGCCATCGATTATGTTAAGCAGTATATGCAAACCAAGATGACCGATGAGCAGATGCGGCTGGTCGGCCGATTCAACACCCTGTCGGAAAGAATCAAAGAAAAAACGGAAGAGGATTCATGAGTAACGTCTGGTTTGCTTTGGGACTAACCGTATTTGCAGGAATGGCGACCGGCATCGGCAGCGCAATCGCCTTTATGGCTAAACGGACGAATTACCGTTTCCTTTCCGTCGCAACCGGTTTTTCCGCCGGTGTCATGCTCTATGTCTCGTTCGTTGAAATCTTCTACAAAGGCGTCGACTCACTGGTGGAGTGCTATGGGGATCCGATGGGGCACTGGATCAATGCCCTTTGATTCTTCGGGGGCATGGCGCTGATCGGTCTGATCGACGCACTCATTCCCCATGCCGAGAATCCGCACGAAATCCACACCGAATTTGAAATTGCGCCGTTGCACGACCCCTCCGCGCCCTTGCCGGATGCCGAGATGCTGCAGATGAAGGAGATTGCCACGCCGGCGATCCGCAGACGCATCACAACCACAAGCTGATGCGGATGGGACTCTTCACCGCGCTGGCCATCGCCATCCACAACTTTCCTGAAGGGCTCGCCACTTTCCTGGCTGCCCTTGAGGATCCGAGCCTCGGCATTCCCATTGCCATTGCCATTGCGCTGCACAATATTCCTGAAGGCATCAGCGTTTCGGTGCCCATCTTTTATGCCACCGGAAACCGCCGCAAAGCCTTTCTGTACTCTGCACTGAGCGGCATCGCGGAACCCGTCGGCGCCATCATTGCCTATTTTGCCATCCGCTTCTTTGTCGGCGGCGACGCCGGTGTGATTCCGCCGCAAATCATGGGCATCCTGTTCGGGGGCGTGGCCGGAATCATGGTCTATATCAGTCTGGATGAACTCATGCCGACCAGCCGCGCCTACGGCAAGGGTCACGACAGCCTGTTCGGTCTCGTCGGCGGCATGGTCGTCATGGCGCTCAGCCTCCTGCTCATGCGGTAGGCTTGCATACGCCATAAAAACCGCTATCTTTTCCCCTTCACTTGGAATGGAGGACTAATCCCATGTTTCCCGATGTACGACTTAGACGCCTGCGCCGGAATGCATCCATCCGCCGGATGATTGATGCGCCCCTGCCCGGCCCCGAAAAATTTATGTGGCCGACTTTCGTGATTGACGGCGAAGGCAAACGCGAAGAGATCGAATCGATGCCCGGCCAGTGCCGTTTAAGCATTGATCAATTGCTGAAGGATATCGAGCCGCTGGTGGATGCCGGCATCGGCAGTGTCCTGCTGTTTGGCCTGGCCGAAGACCGCCTGAAGGATTCTGAGGGATCGGAAGCCTATAATGAAAACGGCACCGTCCAGCGCGCCATCCGCGCCGTGAAAAAGGAGTTTCCGGAGCTGGTGGTGGGTGCCGATGCATGCGTCTGTGCCTATACCGACCACGGCCACTGCGGCCCGTTGACCGACTCCGGGTCGGTCGACAACGATCTGGCCATTGCCAATCTCGCAAAGATCTGTGTTTCCCATGCCGCCGCCGGCGCCGATATCGTGGCCCCCAGCGCGATGATGGACGGCCAGGTCATGGCGATCCGCGAGGGCCTGGAAGACAACGACTTCCAGGATACGATTTTGATGAGCTATTCCACCAAGTTTGCCTCGTCGATGTACGGCCCGTTCCGCGATGCGGAAAAGTCCAAGCCGGGACAGGGCGACCGGAAAGGTTATCAGGCCTCGTGTGGCGACCTGCGCACCGCGCTGCGCGAATCGGAGTTTGATGAGGCTGAAGGTGCTGACATGCTGATGATCAAGCCCTCGATTTTTTACCTCGATATCCTTGCGGAACTTCGGGCAAATACCGATCTCCCGCTCGCGGCCTACAATGTCAGCGGTGAATACTCCATGCTCCACGCCACCGCCCAGCGCGGCTGGGGCGACCTCAAAGGCATGGTGCAGGAATCGACCCAGGCCCTGGTACGTGCCGGTGCCGATATTCTCATTTCCTACTGGGCCAATCAGTATAACGAATTGTTCAAGGACTAAAGACGGGAGGGACGGCCCCCGGGTCGTCCAGAGGCCGGGACGGACGCCGGCTCTCCAAATAAGGAATATATTATGGATTCAGCAGCATGGTTTGAACGCGCACAGAAAGTCATCCCCGGAGGTGTGAACAGCCCCGTTCGTGCCTTTAACGGCGTGGGCGGAACACCGGTCTATTTCAAGTCGGGCAAAGGCACGAAGGTACAGACCGAAGACGGCACGGAACTGATCGACTTTTGCGGCTCGTGGGGGCCGCTCATCCTGGGGCATGCCCGGGAAGAAGTGGTAGAAGCGGTCGCAAAAACCGCAGCCGACGGTCTGAGTTTCGGCGCCAATACGGCTAAAGAGGCCGAATTCGCCGAATTGATCTGCACACTCGTTCCGGAAATGGAAATGGTACGGCTGGTAAGCTCCGGCACCGAGGCCGTCATGACCGCCATTCGACTGGCCCGTGGTTATACGGGACGGCGCAAGATCGTCAAGTTTGACGGCTGCTATCACGGCCATAGTGACTATCTGCTTGTGGCCTCCGGCAGCGGCCTTCTGACAGGGGGCATCACTTCGTCGGCCGGGGTATCCCCCGCGGCCACCGAAGAGGTATTTGTAGCCCCGTACAACGACCTGGCTGCCGTGCAGGAAATCCTGAAAGCCAACGGCGATGAGATTGCCGCCGTGATCGTGGAACCCATTGCCGGCAACATGGGACTGGTCGAACCGGAGCAGGGCTTCCTTGAGGGACTTCGTGCCGCCACGTCCGAGCATGGTGCGCTGCTGATCTTCGACGAAGTGATCAATGGATTCCGTCTCGGGCCAACGACCTACGGGCATATGGCCAACATTGAAGCCGATATTACAACACTCGGGAAAATCATTGGAGGCGGCATGCCGATCGGCGCCATCGGCGGCAGAACGGACATCATGTCGAAGCTCGCCCCGCTGGGCCCGGTTTATCAGGCCGGCACACTGAGCGGCAACCCCGTGGCCGTCGCCGCCGGTATGAAAACCCTCGAACTGCTGCGCGACGAGAGCCCCTACCTGAAAATGGAGATTCTCGGCAAACGGCTGGCGGACGGCATCAACCGCCTTGCCGGCGAAAAGGGCAGGAACCTGCACTGTGCCCAGCGAGGCGGCATGTTCACGCCCTTCTTCCGCACGGAACCGGTTCGTAACCTGGACGATTCAAAGGCCTGCGACGCCCAGGAGCATGCGCGCTATTTTCATCACATGCTCGACAACGGATTCTATACGCCACCGAGCGCGTTCGAAGTCGCCTTCGTCTCCGCCGCCCACACCGAGGCGGACATCGATGCCTTCCTGGATTGTTTAAGTAAATTTTAATCACTGAGGACACAGAGAAACGCTGCGCCCTCCGGCAAAGCGGGTGGTGAAAAAGTATGCACCCATGGGATGTCAGCCCGAAAGAAGCGATTGAAATCCAGCGATCGCTGCTGGATCGGCTGGTAGTGCAGGATGATTTTGGCCAGATCAAAACCGTCGCGGGTGTCGACGTAGGCTTCGAACAGGACAACACCATCACCCGCGCGGCCCTTGCCGTATTGAATATTGATTCACTCGAACTGGTCGAAACGGCCATTGCACGGCGGCCTACCAGCTTTCCCTATGTGCCGGGATTGCTCTCCTTCCGTGAGATTCCGGCAATACTTGAGGCGATGCTGAAGCTGAAATCGGTTCCCGACCTGCTGCTGTGCGATGGGCAGGGTATCGCCCATCCTCGCCGGCTGGGCATTGCGGCGCATCTCGGAATTCTGACGGATATCCCTTCGGTCGGTGTGGCTAAATCACGGTTGACCGGCATTCACGATAAGGTGCCGCAGGAAAAGGGAAGCTATGTTCCGCTGATGGACAACGGCGAACAGGTCGGTGTGGTACTGCGCACCCGTACCAACGTCAAGCCGCTCTACATTTCTCCCGGCCACCGCGTCGGCATCGATGCCGCGCGCAAGCTCGTGATGCGATGTGTGACGAGGTATAGATTGCCGGAAACGACCCGCCATGCCCACAGACTGGCCAGTGGATAGCCATCAACCGACGGCCGGCCGAAGCGCAGAATATTTGCGAAGAACATGGGGACAATCCGGTTCAACCACCTGGCGGGGCCGTAAGCCGATATCAGGTGTGCAGCAGCACCTTATCGACCCGGGCGATTTCAAAGACGCGGCGAGGTTTGCCGCTCAGGTTATCGATAGACATGGATACCCCTTCATCCTGCGTGGCTTTCTTGAGGGCGATGAGGAAGCCCAGTCCGGAGCTGTCGATAAAATCGAGTTGTGAGGCATCCACCGAAACCGTCTTCAAGATGCCCTGCGCCTGCAGTTCATGATGGATAAATTCGGCTTCCCGCTCAAACTCCGGCAAAGTAGCAGCGGTCAGTTCCATCGGCAGCTCCAAGGTAAGAGCGCCTTCAAGATAAGCCGCTGATCCATCGCCGTGATCCATGAGATTTTGAACGATCTGTTCGACTTCGTCGACCCGTATCGCAGTGTCGAAATAGTTGGTCAGGCGACAGTTTTCCAGCAGGCGCCGCACCTTCGGCCGGGGCGCGTAGAGAATCAGTCTCTGTCCCGCCCGGCGACAGATCTTGTTGATTTCCAGCAGAGCCCCGAGCTCCATGCTGTTGAGCCAGGGCACCGCGTGAATGTCGAGCAGCAGGTTTTTGCGGGGCGAGGCGCTCCGCTGGCGCTCAACAAACTCCACGGCCGCCGCCTCGTCATCCAGCCCCAGAAAACGCTCCACGTCGATACCGCCCTGATTGAGCTGCCTGATTTCGGCATCCTCCAACGGGCGGGTCCCATTGGGTTTGTCGGCCATGAAGTGAATCGAAATCATATGCCGGGTCGCTGATACAAGGAAGCGGACATTGGACAGGTAGCGCCGCAACAGGCGGCGGGGGTTGCAGCAGATGCGCCACAGCCATTCGAGACCGTAGCGCCGCATCCAGGCGGGCGCCCGCCGCTGCTCCCCCGTGATAAAATCAAGCGAGGCCCCGATCCCCATGGCGACGGGTACGTTCCATCCCCGCACATGCATGTGAATGAACTTTTCCTGTTTCGGGGAACCGAGGGCAACAAACAGGATATCGGGACCCGCTTTTTCCAGCTGTTTTAAAATCCGCCGATGATCCATATCGAGCAGCGGTGCAAAGGGCGGTGAATAGGTTCCCGCCACCTTAAGATCCGGATAACGCTGCCGGAGGATCTGCATGGCTTCTTCTGCAACGCCTTCCGCACTGCCGAGACCATACAGGCTGAGCCCCTCCCGCGCCGCACGCTCGGCAAGCATCGGCGTTAAATCCGAACCCGCCACGCGGCCTTTCAGCTTTGGCCCGAAAAAAGGCGCCAGCCGAACAATGGGAAAGCCGTCAGCCAGTACAAGATCCGCATCGATCAGAATGCGCTGGAGCTCCGGATCTTTGCATGCACGGGTAACGAAATCGAGGTTTGCGGTGGCAATGTTGGCCGGGCGGCCGGCGCGGGCCCGCTTGACGATCCACTCAATGGCCTCTTCACAATCTACATTGTGGAACGGCACACCGTAGACAACCAGTGGTATGGGTGTTCCCCCATCGTTCTTCATAGCGGGCTATGGTAGGCGCAGCACCGCCATCTTTCAAGTGCATACAGAGTCCGGATGTCTTCATAACAATGGCGCTAAATGAGTGCATGCAAACCGGATAGAAGCGGATGCGCATGCGGAGCCTTCAGCGGGAAGCCGTGACCGCAGGGAGCGTCAATCCCTGCTTGAGGGGGACTGGGAAATAGAGTAGGTTTCATCCTCTTTTGCAAACACAGGAAACAACATGAATTGGATTTTAAAAAAGATTCTCGGCTCGAAAAATGAGCGCGACCTCAAAAAGATGCGGCCGCTGGTCGAAAAGATCAATGCCCTCGACGAGGAGTACCAGGCGCTGAGCGATGAACAGCTCCAGGCGAAAACTGACGAATTCCGGAAACGGCTGGAAAACGGGGAAACGCTGGAGGACATTGAGCTCGAAGCATTTGCGACGGTCAAAAACGCAGCCCGCCGGCTGTGTGGAACGCAGGTGGAAGTCTGTGGTCACATGCTGGATTGGAATATGGTGCACTTCGATGTGCAGCTCATCGGGGGCCTTGCCATTCACAAGGGGATGATTGCGGAAATGGCCACGGGTGAAGGTAAGACGCTCGTGGCAACGCTCCCGGTTTACCTGAATGCGGTCAACGGGCGGGGCGTTCACGTCATCACCACCTCCGACTACCATTCCCAGCGCGACTCCGAATGGATGGGCCACCTCTACAAATGGCTGGGCCTGACTGTCGGCTGCCTGCGCAACATGATGCCGCCGCCGGAGCGCCGCGACATGTACCTGTGCGACATAACGTATGGCACCAACTCGGAATTCGGCTTTGACTATCTTCGCGACAACATGGCTCATCGACCCGAAGACATGGTACAGCAGAAAGGTCACGCCTTTGCAATTGTCGACGAAATCGACTCGATCCTGATCGATGAAGCCCGCACGCCGCTGATTATTTCCGGACCGGCCCCCTACTCATCCACGCAGTACAAAGAGCTTCAACCGGCAGCTTCGCGCCTGGTCCGACGCCAGCGCGATCTGTGCACCCGCCTGCTGAAAGAAGCCAAGGAACTGCTCGAGGCCGGCGAGGATAATGAGGCTGCACTCAAGCTTTATCAGGTACACCAGGGCATGCCCAAGAACAAACAGCTCATGCACATGGTGGAGGATGTCCGCATTCGCAAGCTGCTTGAAAAGACACAGCTGGCCATGCTCTCCGACATGCGCAAGGACCAGGCTCGCGCCCTGCAGCAGGAACTCTACTTTACGATCGATGAGAAGGGCCATGATGCCAACCTTACCGAGCAGGGCTGCGAGGAGCTGAACCCGAACGATCCGGAGATGTATGTCCTGCCCGACATGGTTTCCATGATGGCCGAGCTGGATGGCAAAACGGATCTGACGCCGGAAGAGACCATGGAAAAGCGGCGCGCCATTCAGGAGGACTATGCGCTGCGTAACGAGCGGATCCACGCGGTCGACCAGTTGATCCGGGCCTACAGCGTCTATGAAAAAGATGTCGACTACGTCGTCCAGGACAACCAGGTCATCATCGTCGACGAACACACCGGACGACTGATGGTAGGCCGCCGATGGAGCGATGGACTGCACCAGGCCGTAGAGGCGAAGGAAGGGGTGCAGATCGAGCGTGAAACACAGACGCTGGCAACCATCACCATCCAGAACTATTTCCGCATGTACGACAAGCTCTCGGGCATGACCGGAACGGCGGAAACCGAAGCGGACGAATTTCACCAGATCTACGGGCTCGATGTCATGGTGATTCCGACCAACCGTCCGGTTCGCCGGGTGGATCTCAACGACCAGGTCTACAAAACGCAGCGCGAAAAATTCAAGGCCGTCATCGATGAAATCAAGGCCGCCCATGCCCGTAAACAACCGGTGCTGGTCGGCACGGTAGCCGTTGAAACATCCGAAGTCCTCAGCCGTATGCTGCGCCGGGAAAATATTGTTCATAACGTGCTTAATGCCAAAAACCATGCACGCGAGGCCGAGATTGTCGCCAATGCCGGCCAGCCGGGCGCGGTTACGATTGCGACCAACATGGCGGGTCGCGGTACCGACATCAAGCTGGGCGAAGGCGTGGTCTATCTCGAGAAGGACCTCCTCCTGTCCAAGGACACCTCGCTCGACAGCAAGGTGGATGGCCGGCCGTTGCGCAAGCTGCTCGAAGAAAAACCCTGCGGCCTTTATGTAATCGCCTCGGAGCGGCATGAATCCCGCCGTATCGACCGCCAGCTCCGCGGCCGTTCCGCCCGTCAGGGCGACCCGGGGGTAACCCGATTCTTCGTTTCACTCGAAGACAACCTGATGCGCCTCTTCGGTTCCGACCGGATCTCCAACATCATGGAACGCCTCGGCATTCAGGAGGGCGAGGTGCTTGAGCATCCGTGGCTGAACAAATCGATCGAAACCGCCCAGCGCAGAGTGGAACAGCAAAACTTCATGATGCGCAAACGCACCCTGGAATATGACGATGTAATGAATGCCCAGCGGACGGAAATCTACAACTTCCGCTCCGAGGCCCTGACTACGGAAAACCCCCGCGAACAGCTGATGAACTCGGTCGACAGCGCCGTCGCCACGCGGGCCGAGGATGCTGTTGCGGCCAAGGATGAAGCCGCCATGCACGATTTCGTAAACTGGGTCAACACCACGTTTCCGCTCGGTCTGTCCATGGAGGATTTTCCTGCGGAAAAATCCGGCGACAGCCTGGCCGACTTTGTGATGGAGCGCGTGAAACAGGCCTACGAACTCAAAGCGAAGCATGAAGATGAGGTGTCCTTCAAGCGGCTTGAGCGCCACCTGATCCTGCAGGCCATCGACGAGCATTGGCAGGAATACCTGCGAAACATGGACGGCCTGCGGGAAAGTATTGGTCTGCGGGCCTACGGGCAACGTGATCCCCTGGTCGAGTATAAGCGCGAGGCCTACACGCTGTTCATGGACCTGATGAACCGGATCTATGAAGAGATCGCCACCTCCATGTTCCGATCAGCCACCTCGATGGATGCGATTCAGGAGTTCTTCCAGCAGCTCCAGGGCATGCAGGCCAGACATCCCGCCGCCTCGGCACTCGCCGCGGCAGCAGCCCATGCCGGACCCGCAGCCCAGGCAGCCCGACCTCAAGGCGCACCGCCGCCGGGTATGCAAGCCATGGGCTCACCGCCGCCCGGCATGGAGCTTCCGGAAGCTCCGCAACCGGCCGCGCCCATTCGAAAAACCGGAAAAGAGGTCGGCCGAAACGATCCCTGCCCCTGCGGAAGCGGCAGAAAATACAAGAAATGCTGCGGGGCCGAATAGCCCCGCTCCTATGCGTGGACATTGTTGAAAACATCCGTAATACGATCGAACACCACCGGTTGATTCCGGAGGAGAGTGGTGTGGTTGTCGCTGTCTCGGGTGGAGCGGATTCCGTGGCGCTGCTGCGCGCACTTCATCAATTGGGTTATGCTGTCACGGCAGCCCACCTGAACCATCAGCTGCGAGGCGCCGAGTCGGATGCCGACGAGGCGTTTGTGGCTGAACTGGCAGGCGAACTCGGCGTACCGGTCAAAACCAAATCAGTTGATGTCAGCGCCTTGGCTGAACGGAAAAAACATTCCATCGAAATGACGGCGCGGCAGGCGCGGCACGATTTTTTTGCGGAGTTTGGTGAAGTCCCGATCGCACTTGCGCACCATGCCGATGACCAGGTGGAAACCTTTATCCTGAAGCTGGCCCGAGGTGCGGGAAGCGACGGACTTGGCGGGATGCCCTTCGCACAGCAGATTGGACCAATCAACCTGATCCGCCCCATGCTTGGGATTTCCCGTGACGACATACTCGGGTGGCTGAAGAACAAGGATTTTGCGTGGCGTGAAGACGCCAGCAACAACGATGAGACCTACCTCCGCAACCGGGTACGGCATATGATCCTCCCGATGATGGAGCGTGAACTGAATCCCGGCATTCGTGAAAACATCCTGAGAACCATGGATATCCTGCGGGAGGAGAATGCCTGGATGAACCAGATGCAGGATCATCCGACATCGCTGGCCGCCCGCAGGCGCAGCTTGCGAAAATGGCTCTTTGATCACGGCGCCGAAGAGGCCGGCTTCGAGGTAGTTGACCGCATTCTTGCACTGATGGACCGAGGCTGCGGAAGTTCGATTATTGAACTGAACAATCGGCAGCGCGTCGTGGTTGAATACGGGAATCCGCGATTTGAAGACGGGCCGGCCGCTGCCGGCATGACCGAGTGGGAGCTGACTGTTGAGCCCGGGACCGGCTGGACGAAGGATCACGGAAAAGGGGTCGGCATCCTGCCTGCAGACGCATCATTCAGCGCCGAAAAGGTGGGTTCGTCCCCCCTGACCATCCGGGGCTTCGAGCCGGGCGACCGCATTGAACCGCTCGGCATGCAGGGCTCGCGCAAACTGCAGGACATCTTTACCGACCAGAAAATCCCTAAAGCCCGGCGCCGCCATATACCGGTTGTGCTTTGCCGTAATGAAATCATCTGGGTGCCCGGGTACCGCATTGCCCGGGGCTGGGCGGTCGAAAAAGGTGAGAAATCCATCCACGTTCGAATTGAACGAAGCGGGACCAACTGACTCCAACAGTGTGTTGTAAGCGTTGCAATCACCTTGGGGCGATGGTAGTTTTCGCCCTGATTTTTTAACGAAAGAAGTAAAAATGGCAGATAATCAGCAACCCAGAGACCCGAGATCAGAGAAACCCGGAAAGAAGGGTCCGCCCCCGATGCCTATGCGCGGCCTCGGCATTGCGCTGTTAATGGTGGCGGTGTTCCTGACGGTATTGCAGCTGTTCTCGACCTCCTCCAACAACTCCAGACAGATCACCTACACTCAATTTACAAAGCTGGTGGAAAACGGCCGGGTTTCCAAGGTTGTGCTCTCCCACGATAATGCAGGCAACGCGTTTGCAACGGGGGAATCGAAAGATCTCAGCGAGGACGGCACGACCGACTTCAAAGTAAACCTGCCCTTCCGCAACGATGAGCCGCTTCAGCAGTTCCTGAAAGACAACGGCGTGGAGATCGACGCCAAGCCTCCAAACACCGTATTGACCGGCATTCTGGTGAATATCCTCCCGATTGCCCTGCTCTTTCTGATCATCTATTTTATCTTTATCCGCCAAATGAAGAATGCCGGTCGCGGGGCCATGAGCTTTGGTAAGAGCCGCGCCAAACTGCTGACGCAGGACAAGAACAAGATCACCTTTGCGCAGGTGGCTGGGGTTGATGAAGCCAAGGAGGAGCTGGCTGAAGTGGTGGAATTCCTGAAGGATCCCAAGCAATTCCAGAAGCTGGGCGGCAAGATGCCGAAGGGCGTGCTTCTTTCCGGCGCTCCGGGAACCGGCAAGACGCTTCTGGCGAAGGCCGTGGCGGGGGAAGCGGATGTTCCCTTCTTCACTATCAGCGGCTCTGATTTTGTTGAAATGTTTGTCGGCATTGGTGCTTCGCGTGTACGCGACATGTTTGAACAGGGCAAAAAGAATGCTCCATGCATCATCTTTATCGATGAAATCGATGCCGTCGGCCGCAGCCGTTTCAGCGGCATCGGCGGAGGACACGACGAACGCGAACAGACCCTGAACGCGCTGCTGGTTGAAATGGACGGTTTTGATACGCAGGAAGGGATCATTATTGTCGCCGCAACCAACCGCCCGGACGTACTGGATCCGGCGCTGCTTCGCCCCGGTCGTTTTGACCGGCAGGTGGTGGTGGACCTCCCGACACTTGAAGGTCGCGAACAGATTCTGAAGATCCACTCCCGTAATGTGCGGCTATCCGACAAGATTGACCTGAAACGTTCTGCGCGAGGCACCTCAGGCTTCTCCGGCGCGGATCTGGCCAACCTCGTCAACGAGGCCGCGCTGCTGGCTTCGCGCCGGGGAGCGGAGTTTGTCGAACAAGAGGACATGGAGGAAGCGCGAGACAAGGTCATGTGGGGCCGCGAGCGGCGCAGCCACGTGCTGGATGCCGACGAGAAGAAGTTGACCGCCTACCATGAGGCCGGCCATGCCGTCGCCATGTACTTCACCCCCGAATGCGACCCGATTCACAAGGTTACAATCATTCCGCGCGGGCGGGCCCTGGGCGCCACCATGTGGCTGCCGGAAAAGGACCGTTACACCCAGTCGAAGAAACGGCTGGAAGCCGACCTGGTCTCGCTGATGGGCGGTCGGGCTGCGGAGGAACTGATCTTCAATGAGGTCACGACGGGGGCCCATAACGACATCCAACGCGCAACGATTACCGCACGTAACATGGTATGTGAATACGGCATGAGTGCGCTGGGGCCGCAAAACTTCGGCAATAACGAAGAGGTGCTATTCCTGGGACGCGAGGTAAACCGCACCCAGAACCATAGTGAAGAAACCGCCCAAAAGATTGATCATGAGGTCCAGAGCATCCTGCAGGGCGCCTACGACGCGACCATGAAAATCCTGACAGATAATAAGGATAAGCTGATCGCGCTTTCTGAAATCCTGATTGAGCGCGAAGTGCTTGATTTTGATGAGGTCGACTCGATCATGAAAACCGGCAAACTGCCGGAGGGTGAAACCACCCCCTCCGCGACCGAGCCGGCTCCGGAAGCCAAGACGATCGCTCCTCCTGCAGAAGGAGAAACCGGTTCGCTCTAAATGTTTTACATTCCCGATGAATGGAATTATTCTAACGGGATGAAAACAATGAAAACCTTGGTGTTGTTGGGCATTTCGTTAGTGATTGCCGGGTGCACGACTCCCTTTCGCCCGTGGAATCTAAGCGAAATACGGGAAGGTATGGACCGGGAACAGGTCATCCGGATTCTGGGACAGCCCGACACGGTGGAGTTCCAGGACGGAGCTGAATATCTGCATTATGTCTACCAGGAAGACTATAACCCTTCCCTCTCAGCAGAGCCGTTTTACAATATGGACAGTGAACGCGCATTCCAGGCCCTTGATTCAGGCGAAGCGTTCAAGCAGTACGAATATGTGGTGATCCTGACGGAAGGAAAAGTGATCAACTATAAAGAACTCTGAGTTCCCTCCGGCATGATCCACGACGCGCAGCTCACCGCCGGTTTCGCCGCATCAGCTCATTGAGATAGGCATCATCAGCGGTGGGATCCCACTGTTTATTTCTATCTTTCCACTGTTGGTAAGGTGCCGGCCTTGAAAAGCTTTCCTCCTGCTGGCGGGGTTGTTGCTGCCGGGATCGATCCTGCTGGCTCTGATACGGACTTTTATACGGCTGGGCACCCGATAGCGATGATCCCGACAATCCATCCGCATCCGACTGGGAAGGCGGCGGAAGCGTTAGCATACCGTCCGATGATGACGATCCATAGCGACTGCTTCCATAAGGCCCCAGACTGTTATCCGACCGCTGTCCATACGAGGTGCGGGGAGATCCATAGGAGTACCCTGACGATCTGTCCTGCTGGTATCCATATCCTGATCGAGTCTGATCCCCATAGGTATACACATCCCTGTCAGCAGAACTATAGCCGCTGCCGGAACCGGCCGGAGTGCGCGCGGCCCTGTCTGCCTGCCGCATCTGCCACTGGGTCCACCAATCCGACCCGCCTTCATCCAGCCCGCCGCCCTCATCCGGCGCAAAGGGATCGGCATATGGATCGGCATCAGGATCGTCTTCGAGCATCCAGCTCGGCTGAGCCTGCGCCGGAACAGCGCGGACAACGGGTGCGGGAGGAGGTGCAGCAGGGCTCTTCCGATTTAGATCGAGCTCTACCTCCTTGAACTTTTCAGATGCTGTTATCCGTTCATCCTCCTGGCTGTCCACGGGAAGAGCGAGACCGCTTTCTGCCATTTCCTGCCGTTCACGGAGATATTTCCGCGTAATCCGCTGTTTGCGCTCGGCCATGGTTTCGGCCAAAGCCTCTCCAAACAGAGGGGCCAGCACAACAGCAAGCAGCAGGATGTGAGTGGATCTTTTCATAAAACTCAAAACTACGTTCATTGACTTGGATACGTCAACGACGACCTGCGTTGAATGTAAGTCGTCTAATATACATAGCCGGCAGACAATCCGACAATGTGGGTGACCGTATCATAGCGGCCGGCAAGCGTCGGCACCGTAGCCACCACCTCCGAACCGGTCCGGGAATTCTCCGCCCAGAGATAGGCATAAGCCAGATCGAGCGTAAGGCGTTCCCATCGCCAGCCTAATCCGGCCGTAAGCATCTGCCGGTTGGAGCCGGGCAGCTCGGGCGCGCGGGTTGCATCATTTACCGGCGACTGATCCCAGGCATAGCCGGCGCGGCAGACCCATCCTTCCAGCAGATCGTACTCCGCCCCTAAACGAATGCTCCAGACATCGTCCCAGCGCTTGGGGTTCACCTCCGGGTTCGGGGTGACCGATGTAACGGGATATCCCGGCCCGAAATTATAAACCAGCTGCTCATAGGTGCTCCATTCCGTCCAGATAACATCCAGCCCCAGCTGCAGCCGCTCTAGGGTGTTGTTGACGATTCCCGCATTGAATGATGATGGAAGCTCCAGCAGGGCGCTGCCCTGCGCAACCTTGACCGAATCAAAGTCGACATCCCCTTCCAGCTTCACTTTGACACGCGATTGATAACGCGCACCCACCGCCCAATGTTCAGAAAACCTGCTGTGCATAGAGGCTGTATACCCATACCCGACATCATCTCCCTCCACGGTGCGGAGTCCGAAATTCGGCCCACCTATGGCAGAAAAATCGCGGCTGGCCGACAGCTCGGCATCGGCAACGACCACATTGAACCCTGCGGCCAATGCCAGCCGGTCATGGACCCGGTATGCCAAGGACGGGGTGACATATATCGCCGAAAACTCGCTATAGGCCGCCGCGAGGTTACCCGCCCAGTCTTGCGGCCATTCCGTGATCAGCCCGTACGGGGCATTAACCGACAGCGATGCCGTCAACTCCGACGAGACCGGTTTGACATAGTAAAGATGGGGTATGGTTCGCCAGTCATCGGACATGCTTGAGTTCAGTGAGGGGCTGAGATCGCTGTTAAAATCGGTGCGTATCTGCAGGAAGACCGCGCCGGCCTGAAGCAGGGTCTGATCAGCGCCTGCAAGAGCAGCAGGGTTGTACCAGGCCAGCGATGCCAGGTCATCACGCCCGCTGATTGCTGCGGCCTGCCCCAGCGCTTCGGACGAGCCTTCCGTGTAGAGCTGAAAGCCGGCTCCAGAGGCGATTTCCGCTGTGAGCATCAGCATGATGCATCCCGCTCCGACAATACGCTTCATGCTCCACTCCTGTGTGTTCTTATTGAACGGAAGTATCGATCGCATACAGGTACCGCTTAATTTTCTGAGTCGTTGTCTTTTCGAACTCCTCGAAACGCACTTCGATCCGGCGGGGGCGTTTGTAGTCAGACAACTCGCTCAGCTGTTTGCGGACATCGTCACGCACCCGTACTACGATTTCCTCGTCCGAGAGGCGTGTTCCTTTCCGATCCTCCAGGGTGTCGAAAACCTCCAGGTTCGGCACCACGATCAGACCGACACGTTCTCCGACACCATCGCCTGCTTCACGGTATGCAAGCGCCAGGCACTCCATCACGTATCGGCTTTTCATGACCTGGCGTTCCACTTCTTCCGGGTAGATGTTTTTCCCCTCTCGGTTGACGATCATACTTTTCTTGCGGCCGCTGATCATTAGAAAACCCTGATCATCAAACCGGCCCAGGTCGCCCGTGTGGTACCAGCCGTCCTTCAGCACCTTGGCGGTTTCCTCGGGATTGTTGTAGTAGCCCCGCATGACGTTTTCGCCGCGCGTGACAATTTCACCCACCCCCTCGGCGTTGGGCTCATGAATCCTGATCTCCACCCCTTTGAGCGGCGGGCCTACGGTACCGATGCGCGGACTGCCTCCCGGGCGGTTTACCGAAAGCACGGGAGCGGTTTCTGTAATGCCATACCCTTCGACCACGAGAATCCCCAGTTTATTCCACACGTCGAGCGTTGCCGGGCTGATGGGCGCTCCCCCGGTTACGATGACGCGCAGTGCCCCGCCCAGTCCCGCATGGATCCGCCGACCGACCACCCGGGCCAGGCCCAGCCGAAACATCAGCTTCGCGGGCAGGCTGGCCTCGATCCCATCCATTACCCGCGCCAGCATCTTTTCTAACAGGAGCGGAACAGCCAGCAGTACGGTCGGGGAGCAGTCCGCCATGTTCGCCTTTATCGATTTCAGGTTTTCAACCAGGCTTATTTCGCACTGGGCATACAGCGGTACCAGCATGTTGCAGGTAAACGCGAAAGAGTGATGCAGCGGCAGGACCAGCATGAAATTGTCGTTCCGCTGGATATCGATCGCCTCGGCGATGCTTTCAACATTCGCAAGAAAATTGCGATGGGTGAGCTCCGCTCCCTTTTGCCGTCCCGTTGTTCCGGACGTATAGATAAGCGATGCAATCGAAGCCTCCTCCGGCCCCACCTGATCAAATGCCCGGCCCTCAGACCGGGCTTCCGGGGAGACGTCACTCCAAAGCTGTTCGTAGGCAATGCACAATGCCTGCTCGCATCCCGGAAAGTGCGCTTCATCCGCATCCAGTACCACAACCGACTTCAACGTGCTGAGTCGGGCTGCGACCGTATCAACAATGGAGGCCAGGCGGGCGGAGCAGAAAACCATTGACACACCGCAGTCGTGCAGAATATGTGCAACTTCCTGCTCGCGCAGCTTGGCATCGACCGGAACAGCAACCGCGCCAATCGCCACCGTGCCATAGTAGAGCTCAAACCACTCCGGCGAGTTTTCGCGATAAATCGCGACCCGGTCCGCCGGTTTGATCCCGAGCCTTGATAACATTTGCGACACATGCCACGCCCGCTCGCGCAGTTCTCCGAATGATGTCGTTTTCCATGCCCCCTCATGCTTAAAGCGAAGCGCCACGGAATCCGGACTTTCAACAGCAGCGCGGTTCAGGCAATCCTTGATGGTCATATCATCCTCTCCGTAAGAACGGCTGATTTTGCCATACCGCGGAAAGACTGGCAACGATTTGTAGACCCGATTGGATTCGGACTCCTACCGCCACTCGTGCTTTGGGTAGCGGCCTTTCAGTTCCTTTTTGATCAGCGGATAGGCGTTTGCCCAGAACGATTTCATATCCTGCGTCTTCTGCTGCGGGCGCTGGTTCGGGGCCAGGGCTTCGACCATCACCGGGATCCGCCCGAAGCCGATCTTAGGCACCTCTTCCAGGCCGTAGAGCTTCTGGATGGTTGCTGACACCGTGGGGGGCTGCCCTGTTTCGTAACGGACCCTGGCGTTGTAGCCGCTGGGCAGCCTTATGCGTTCCGGCGCCTGTTTCTCAATCAGGTCCTGCTGGACCGACGAGAGCCAGGACTTCACAACCTTCCACACCGACCGGTCCTTCAGGTCGCGCTTGCAGACTGCTCCGAGGCAGATTTCCTGGACCATCGCCCGCCGAGCCTCTTCATCGATAGCGGGAATTCCGTAGTCCGGACAGCCGGAAGCCAGGCAGTTGACCCGCGCAATCCACCGCTCCACCTGATCATCCCATTTGTAGAGTTCTAGCCGACCGGCCAGCACTTCTTCGGCGATGATTTCCGCCGCCTGCTGCGGATCCACCTCCTGCTTCAGCGAAGCATGCAGCTCCAGTCCGCGGAAGGCCTTCCATTGCTTGGTCACCACGCGCTTCTGCACCGGGTCAAAGCGCGCTTCGGACTGTTCCTCCATATCATCGGGGAACAGTTCGCCGAGCCACACCTCGGAAATCGCCGTGCACAGGTTTAGCCGGACGTTGAGATCGCGACTGCCTTCGATCTCCCGGATCTCGGCCGCCACAACCAACGCGCTGTCACGTACCACGCTGTCGCGGTCAAGATCGCCTGCACGCCCATGCACCACCTCGCAATGCAGGGTCCCCGCATCACGCCGTTTGGCTACATGATCCGAAAAAGCGAGCAGGATGCACTTTTGCAGATCCTCGTCAAGCGGTGCGCGCGAGTTGACCTTCAGCCCCTCTTTTTCCGCAATCGAGAGAAACCGCTCATAGAGCGGCTTTACCTGCCGCGCCGCCGCGCCGTTGACTCCGAGCTTGCGGCAGGCGTCCGGATGGTAGTTATTCTTGTCCGCAAACAGCCATGCGCGCATCAACCGCTTAAAATCGGATACATCATCCTCCCCCAACACATCGTCACGGTTGCCGCGGGTCTGTTTCCCCTTATTTCGCTGCAGAATGGAACGCCCCTGCGTCAACGCCGCAATCAGGCAGGCCTGACGGACACAGCCATATTCCTCGCCTGCCAGCAGCATGCGCGCATAGCGCGGGTGCATCGGAAACTGCACCATTTTTTCACCCACGGAGGTCAGCGTTCCTTCATGATCAATCGCTCCGAGATCGGTCAACAGTGTCAGTGTGTTCCGGAGCGATTTAGGATCCGGGGGTTCAAACCATGGAAAGTTTTCAACATCGGTAATGCCGCCCGCCTTGAGCGTCAAGACGACTTCCGCCAAATCATGCCGCAGAATTTCCGGCAGCTCCTGCATGGGCCGCGCCACGTGCTCCTGTTCGGTCCAGAGCCGATGGCAGACTCCAGGTGCGGTTCGTCCCGCGCGGCCGGCCCGTTGATCGGAAGAAGCGCGGCTGATCCGTTCCACCAGCAGTGTATCGATCCCGCGGTTGGGGTCATAGCGCGCGATGCGCGCCAGGCCGCTGTCGATCACGACCCGGATGCCGTCGATTGTAATCGAGGTTTCCGCGACGTTGGTCGAAACCACCACCTTGCGCTGAGCGCACTCACCCACGGCCGCATCCTGATCCCGCGCCGACAGCTCGCCATGAAGCGGCATCACGGCAAATTCACGTGCGCACCGCCGCGAACGGATCGCTTCGACGGTGCGCGAAATCTCATATCCTCCGGGCATAAAGACCAGCACATCGCCTTCGGCGCCGGATTCGATCGCCTGTTCGAATGCATCCGCCGCCGCTTCCCAGACCGGATGGTGCCGGAAATCGATCCGTTTCTCCGCATAACGGATGTCCACCGGAAACATGCGGCCCTCGCTCTTCAGCTCGCGGCATGGCGCAAGGTATTCACGCAACGGTCCGGCATCGAGCGTCGCCGACATGACGATAATCTTCAGATCCGATCGCGACTGCTGCAGCTGAAGCGCACGGGCCAGTGTAATGTCGCCATAGATGTGGCGCTCGTGAAACTCATCAAAGATAATGGTCGAAATCCCGCGCAGCGCGGGGTCGGATAAAAACTGCCGCAGCAGAATGCCCTCGGTCACATAGCGGATCTGTGTCTTTCCGGAGACCGCACTTTCCATCCGCACCTGGTAACCCACCTCACCGCCCAGCGGTTCGCCGCGCTCGAACGCGACGCGTTTGGCCAGTAGCCGCGCCGCCAGCCTGCGCGGCTGCAGCACCACCACTTCGCCCGGGCCGGCCGTCCCGCAATCCAGCACCATCTGCGGCACCTGCGTCGACTTCCCCGACCCCGTCGGTGCTTCGATGATGATGCGGCTATCGCTTTTCAACGCCGCCGTTAAATCGGCGCGCAGTTCATAGATGGGCAGTTTCTTCGGATCCATAAGCGTGCCGTTATAGCGGAAAGTCCCGCCCGGCAAAAGGCCCGTTCCTATTCCATTGGCTGCCAGCCGCCGCCCAGCGCCTTATACAGCCGGACCGTATTTCCGCTGATCTGCCCTTCACTGACTGCAAGCAGTCGCTGCAGGTTGTACAGCGAGCGCTGCGCGTCGAGCACGTTGTTGAAATCGGAAACCCCGTGCACGTAGAGATCCCGTGCCACGTCTTCGGCCTCCTGGGCGGCATTAACCGCACGTTCAAGGGCATCGCGCCGTTCGAGCTCGGTTTGATAATCCGCCAACGCATTGCGCACTTCGCGCACCGCATTGAGCACGGCCGATTCATAGACCGCCAACAGCTGCTCCTGCCGTGCCTCCTGTACCTTGATATTGCTTCGGATCGATCCGGAATAAAAGATCGGCCAGGAGACGCCGGGGGCAATACTGTAACGGCCGCTCTCGGATTCAAACAGATTCGACGCATTCAGTGATTCGAGTCCGATGGATCCGACCAGGCTGAACCGGGGATAGAGATCTGCGGTGGACTGGCCGATACGCGCGGTCTGTGCCGCCAACTGCCGTTCGGCGCGCCGGATATCGGGACGCCGTCGCAGCAGGTCCGCCGGGATACCGTTCAGCTGAAGACCATCCACCGGAATGCCGGAGCTTTCGCTGATTTCCAGCGAGCCCGGCATCTGTCCGGTCAACACGGCAAGAGCGTTAATGCCCGCTTCGATACCGGCCTGGATCGGCGGGATCGAGGCCTTGGTGCTCTCGAGGTTGTAGCGCGCCTGCTGCACAGCCAGTTCGTTGCTGAGGCCGGCGGCATAGCGCGACTCCAGCAGGTCGAGCGTATCCTGCTGCGCGACCAGGCTTGAGCGGGCCACCGCCAGCAGTCGCTGATTAGTGCGGAGCTGCAGGTAGGCGGTCGCGGTTTCCGCCGCCACACTGATCTGCACATCACCCATATTGGCCTGCTGTGCCTGCCAGTCGGCCACGGCCGCTTCAACCGTTCGGCGTGTGCCGCCGAAGAGATCGATTTCCCAGACCGCATCGAAGCCGACGCTGTAGAGCGTCTGTGCGTCACCGCTGAAGCTGAACGCATTTTCCGACGATTTATATCGCGTGGCACTGCCGTTCGCATCCACGGAAGGACCATACCCGCCGCGCGCCACACCAAGACGGGCCCGCGCCTCACGCACCGAGGCAATGGCGGTTTTCAGGTCGTTGTTGTTCAGCAGCGCTTCTCCGATGAGCCGATCCATTTCCGGATCGCCAAAGCGGGTCCACCACTCCACCGAGTCCACGGCCTGCGTCGTGCTGTTGCCCAGCTCCGGCCATTCCAGCTCTTCATAGTCGGGCCCGACCGAAATACAGCCGCCGAACAACGGGAACAGGGCCAGCAGGATCAGAAGCGAGGAAACATGATGTTTCTTCCATGATTCACCGATTTTCGTGCGCAACCCGTCAAAGAAGGCATACAGCGCCGGCACCAGTATAATGCCGAACACCGTGGCTGCCAGCATGCCGTAAAAGACGGTCGTACCGATAGCGCGCCGGCTGGCGGCACCGGCTCCGGTTGCCAGCACCATCGGCAGTACGCCAAGAATAAAGGTGAAGGCGGTCATCAGCACGGCACGGAACCGCTGGTGTGCCCCTTCGGCCGCGGCCTCGATCGTCGACAAGCCGGCTTCGCGCCGGGTCTTGGAAAACTCGACAATCAGAATTGCATTCTTGCTGGCCAGCCCGATCAGCAGGATCAGACCTAGCTGGGCATAGATGCTCAGCGGCATATGCAGAATCAGGAGCCCCGTCAAGGCCCCGAGAGCGGCCACCGCTACAGAGAGAATCACCGGCAGCGGAATGGTCCAGCTTTCATATTGTGCCACCAGGAAGAGATAACCAAAGACCAGGGCCATCAGTATCAGGATCGTGGATTCGCCGGATGTCTTGCGCTCCTGGTAGCTCAGGCCGGACCAGGCTATCTTGTAGCCCTGCGGGAGCGTCTCAAGGGCCATGGCTTCAATCTTATCCATAACATCGCCTGTGCTTGTACCTGGCATGAGCGTTACATTGTCGAGCGATGCGGTTGCAAACTGATTGTATCGCGTCACGGTACGGGGCGTGAGAATCGTCGAAATCTTAACCAGCGAAGCCAGCGGGACCATCGCACCGCTATTGCTCTTCACGAAGAGACGCTCGATATCGGAGGGATTCCTTCGGTAGGGCCAGTCCGCCTGGACAATCACCTTGTTGACCTGGCCGTTGATATTGATGTCGTTGACATAGCGCGAGCCGAGCTGGTTTTGCATGACCGAAAAAACGGAGGAGACCGGCACATGCAGGGCTTCGGCCTTGACGCGATCGACATCGACAAACAGGCTGGGCGTGGAGGCATTATAGGAGCTGTATGCCGTCATGATCTCCGGCATCGCATTCAACCGGCCCACGAATCCCTGCAGCACCGCTTCAAGCTTGTGGGGATCCGGATCGCCAGTGGCCTGCAGCTGCATGTCCAGTCCGCCGGTCCGGCCCAGTCCCATGATGGCCGGCGGCACGAACATAATGACCTGCGCCTCGGGCACGGCGGACAGTTTCTGCATGAGTTGTCCCTGAATGGCCTTGATCTGCAGCGCCGCCTCTTTGCGATCGTCCCAGTTTTTCAGCCCGGCCAGGATGAACCCCATGTTTTCGCCATTGCCGAAAAAACTGAACCCGGCGACACCGACGGTAAACTCCACGCCGGGTTCCTTCAGAATCATCGGCGTGATCTCATCCAGCACGGCCTTGGTGCGGTTCAAGGAGGCTCCTTCGGGAAGTTGGAGCGCCCCGAAGATCAATCCCTGGTCTTCGTCCGGCAGGAATGAGGTCGGACTTTGTCCAAAGATAAAGACACTGCCGCCGATCGCCAACAGCAGGCAGAGGATGGTCAGCGCCCGGCGGCGCGCCAGTCCCAGGGTGACGGCTACATAGCCTTTTCGGCCCCGATCAAGTGAGGTATTGAACCAGCGCAGCGGACCGTGCCGCTTTTTCTTTGGAATGCGCAGCAACGTTGAGCAGAGCGCCGGACTGAGAGAGAGCGCCACAACAGAAGAGAATACAACCGCGGCGGATATCGTCACGGCAAACTGCTGATAGATCCGGCCGGTGATGCCCCCCACAAAGCCCACCGGCACAAAGATGGACAGCAGAACCAGGGTCGTGGCAATAATGGCACCGGAGACATCCTCCATCGCCCGGAAGGCCGCGGTTTTGTGGTCGAGCCCCTCGGTTTCCATCAGGTAGAGTACGCGCTCGACCACCACAATCGCATCGTCCACCACGATCCCGATCACCAGAATGAGCGCAAAGAGCGTCAAGGTATTGATCGTGTAGCCGAACACCAGCAGCACCGCAAAGGTTGCGAGCAGTGAAACCGGAATGGCCAACAGCGGGATGAGCGTAGCCCGCCAATCCTGCAGAAAGACATAACAGACCAGCACCACCAGCCCGAAAGTGATGAACAGCGTGAATATAATTTCTTTAATGCTCGTACTCACGTATTCGGTTGCATCGTACGGCAGCACATACTGCATGTCTTCGGGGAAGCTCTTCGCGAGCTCCTTCATTTCTGCGCGAACCTGCTGCATCGTTTCCAGCGCATTGGATCCGGCGGTTCGCGTCAGGCGCATGCCCACCGCATTCCCGCCGTTGTACTCCGCCTCGGTCGAGTAGCTCTCGGCGTCCAGCTCCACGCGCGCGACATCCTTGAGGCGCACCACAGCCGCACCCTCGGTGCGAACAATAATATTTTCAAACTCAGCCGGATCATTGAGGCGGCCCTTAGCCTGCAGGGAATAGCTCATGCGTGAGGCGCCATCGTTCGGCACACCGCCGACGGATCCCGGCGACGCCTGGATATTCTGCTGTCGGATGGCGGCGAGCACTTCGTCCACGCTCATACCCAGCGCGGCAATCCGGTCTGCATCCATCCACACGCGCATGCTGTATTTTGATCCGAATACCCCGACGCTGCTGACGCCCGGAAGGCGTTCCAGGGCCGGTTGGATGTAGTCATACGTATAGTTGCTCATGTAGAGCCGGTCATGTGTTCCTTCGGGCGAGAGCATGATGATGAAGCCGAGAATGTCCGATGATTCCGTCAGGACGCTCACGCCCTGCTGGATCACTTCGCTCGGCAGGAGCGGTGTGGCGCGCTGCACCCGGTTCTGCACCTGCACCTGAGCAATATCCGGATCCGTCCCGATGGCAAAGGTCACGGTCAGGGCGTAGTTGCCGCGGGCATCGGATGAGGAGGACATGTAGAGCATATTGTCCACCCCGTTCACCGCCTGTTCTATCGGCGCGGCTACGGAAGCGGCCAGTACCTCGGCGTTGGCACCGGGATAAGAAGCCGACACGGTTACCTGCGGCGGCGTGATCTGCGGATACTGTGCCACCGGCAGTGAAAAGATCGACAGCAGACCGGCCAGCGCCAGCACAATCGAAATTACGCCGGCAAATCGAGGCCGCCGGATAAATACGGCCGAGAAGTCAAATTTTCTATTTGATTCACTCATGATACTTTCCGGGGTTATTCAGCGGAGGCCGGTTCAACGGGGGAGACCGGCATGCCGGCGGCCCGGATCTTCTGCATGCCGGCGATCACAACACGCCGACCGCTTTCGAGACCGGACTCGATTATCTGCCGGGTACCGATGACCTCGCCGGTTTCCACCCGGACCTGCTCGGCGGTATGGTCATCCGACACCGTCCAGACAAATGCTCCCTCGCTGTCATGCATCACGGCTTCGGCCGGAACGAGTACCTTCTCGGAGGCACGGCCTTCGCGTGTCAGCACGGTGACGAAATTATTGGGCACCAGCATGCGGCGCGGATTCGGGAAGCGCATGTGAATATCAATCGTCCCGGTGGCCGGATTCATCTGATTGTCGTCAAAATCGATTTCGCCTTCATCCGACAGAACCTGCCCGTTCGCCAGCCGGACCTTCACCTCGGCTTGATAATTGCTATCGCTCGAATAGCGGTCAAACGCCGTCAGATATTCCGCATCCGGCATGGCAAACACGACGCGAATGGGATCGACCTGAATGACGGTGGCCAGTACGCCCGATGAAGGCGAAACCACGTTGCCTTTGGTGATGAGTGCGCGGCCGATCCGTCCGTCTATCGGGGAGGTAATCTGCGTATACCCGAGATCAATTTCCGCCTGCCTGACAGCCGCTTTCGCCCGATGCACCAGGGCCTGTCCTTCGGCCACATTGGCTTCAGCCGTATCCAGATCCGACTTTGAAACACTGCGGTTGTCCGCCGCATTAAGCATTGCAATAAACTTTTCCGCCCGGTTCAGATTGGCCTGGGCCTGCGCCAGTTCCGCCTCCTTTTCAGCGAGGCTGGCTTCATATGGTGCAGCATCGATGGTAAACAGCAGGTCGCCCTCCTTGACGCGGCCGCCTTCGCGGAAATTCACCGCTTCGATGGTCCCTTCCACCTGGGCCTTGAGCTGCACTTCCTGAATCGGTTCCACATGTGCGATGTATTCCGTGATCGGATTGGCTTCCTCCAGCCGGGTCTCCATCACCTTGACCCTCGGCGGCGGCATGCCGCCAGGTCCTCCCATCGCACCCTGCTGCGGTTGTCTGCCGCATCCGCTTAATCCAATGACCGCAGCCGATGCTGCACTGATCCATCCCGCCTTATTCATGGTTATGCTCCTGTTTGGCGATATTCTTACACATACTGTCGAAACTGTATTCCAGCCGATAGATAAAATCCTGTTCAGTGATCAAATTGATGAGCGTCATGCGCAGCAGCCCCACCCAGGTGGCGAACAGGAGCGAGCCGAGCTTTTCCGCATCCAGCGACGGATCGATGCGCCCGGCCTCCTGCAGCCTGTGAATGGCAACCGAATACCTGCGGAACGGATCCTCGCCCATTTCGGCCAAATGCGTGCGTATGTCGGAAATCATCTCCTCCGACCACTCGATCTGAAAGTTGATGAAAAACTCAAATTTACGAAGGCGCTCGTCCGCAAGCACATGCCGTCCGGATTCGACATAAAACCTGCGCAGTGAAGCCAGCGAATGGGCGATCTCAGCTGTCCCATCGATCCTGCTCATTTTATGAGTCAGCGTTTCTTCAATCAATGCCGTCAGCAGATCGGACTTGGAACTGAAGTGCCAATATACCGCCCCCTTGGACAGGCCGATCTGGTCGGCAATATCCACAAACGTTGTTCGCGAATACCCCTTCCGGGAAAAGACATCAAGTGCCGTATCCAGTATCTTCTGCCGCGTCTCCGCCGCCTCTTTCTTGGTTCGTCTGGCCATGGGAATATCTACTGCTTTTCTGGTGGTGAATGAGCGGTGTCTTATACATACCTTCCGGTAGGTATGCAACCGGAAATATCCAATATCGGCTCTCTTTTGGCGGGTCACCTACCATGTGCATGGAACGGAACGTTTACCGCCCGCCCGGGCGGCTTAACGCAGGCGGGTATCTGCCTATGCCTCGAGCGCTTCGGCGGCTTGTTCCCATTCCGCCTCGAGCGACTGGATTTCCTTCTGGATTTCGGCCAGGCGGGTGTTGATCGCGGCAAAGTCCGCGTCGCGGCGGCTCATCATCTCTTCGGTCAGAGCGGTCTGCTCTTCGGTCAGCTTTTCAACTTTGCCTTCGATCTTTTTGAGCACTTTTTCCGCCTCACGCTGCTGCGCCCGGGCTTTCCGCGCCTCCCGGCCTTTGGCCGCCGGCTTTCCAGCATCGGACAACGGGTGCTTTGACTCTTCGGCATCGGCATGTACTTTGATGGTACCTGCGCTTAGCTCTTCCTGCTTCTGCAGATAATAATCGTACCCGCCCGGGTATCGCGAAACCCCGGAGTCGTCAATCGCAACGATATGCTCGGCTATGTGGCGCACGAAGGTAACGTCGTGGCTTACCAGACAGAGCGCACCCTTGTATTCCCTGAGCGCCGTTTCGAGCGCTTCGCGTCCATTGATATCCAGATGGGTTGTCGGCTCGTCGAGCAGCAGAAAATTGGGCGGATCAATAAACAGTCGTGCAAAGGCGAGCCGGATTTTTTCGCCGCCGCTGAGCACCTCGCACTTCTTCTCTACAAAATCACCGCTAAACCCGAACCCGCCGAGCAGACTGCGCACCTGTGCCTCGGAGGCAGCAGGATTGGCATCCTTGACAATATGGTAGACGCTCTTTTCCGGCGGCATCGTTTCAGCAAAGTCCTGTGACTGATAGCCGACCACCACCTTGTGTCCCAATACGCGTTTCCCATCAACCGGATCCAGCTGCCCGGCCAGCGTGCGCAGGAGCGTGGTCTTCCCCATACCGTTGTACCCCACCAGCGCCACTTTCTCGCCCCGGTTTATACGCAGATCAAGCCCCTTGAAAATCCAGCGCCGCTGATCATAAGAAAAGCCGGCCTGTTCGAGCCGGATGATTTCATGTCCGCTGTGCGGCGGTTCGGCAAGCCGGATCTTCGACAGGTTGGGTGCGGTGGTCGGCGCATCAATGGTATCCATCTTTTCGAGCTGTTTGATTCGGCTCTGCACCTGCGAGGCCTTGGTGCTTTTGGCACGGAACCGGCGGACAAAACTTTCGATCCGTTCGCGCTCACGGTCCTGGTTGCGCTTGGCGGCCATTTGATGTTCCATGCGCGTTATGCGCTCGGTGAGATAATAGTCATAGCCTCCCTGATAACGCGTGGCGTTGCCGCCGGCGATCTCGAGGGTGACATTAGCCAGCGAACGAAGCAGGTAGCGGTCGTGCGAAATCAGCAGCATGGTCCCTTCATAGCCACGCAGGAATTTCTGCAGCCATTCGACCGCCGGCAGGTCGAGATAGTTCGACGGTTCGTCGAGCATCAGCAGATCGGGGTTGGCAATCAGGGTACGGGCCAGCTCGGCGCGCATCTGCCAGCCGCCGGAAAACGCCGCGAAGGGCTTGCTGAATTCCTCTTCATGGAAACCCAGCCCGCCGAGCGCGGCTTCGGCGCGGGCGCGCATGTCGTAGCCGCCAAGGTGTTCGAATTCATGCTGCAGCTCACCGAGCCGGCGCAGGGCCCGCTCCTTTTCTGCGCCCCCCATGTCGCCGATACGCGACTCCAGTCCGTGTATCTCAGCGGGAATAGTTTTCAGTTCAGGAATGGAGTCTTCGGTATAGGCCAGGAGCGATTGATCAACCGCATGCGGATTGAGCTGCTGGTGCAGATGGCCGAGGCGAACCTGTTTCGGTAGGACCACGTCTCCGCCGTCCACCTCTGTTTCGCCGCAGATCAGGTTGAAGATGGTACTTTTGCCTGCCCCGTTCGGCCCGACCACGCCGATACGTTCGCCTGCGTTGATGCGGAACGTTACATCCCGCAGCACCTCCTGCGCCCCAAACCGCTTGCTTACCTGGATAAAATCAATCATACCGCTTCCAAAGAGCCAACACGCTACCCCACCATTTGCGACGTGGGGAGTTCTGATTTCGGATTTTTAAATACCTATCAATACACAATACAAACAGGTTTTCATAAGTAGCATGTCCTTGAGCTGATGGCCAAGACCGCGTATTTTTTGCAAATTCTTATGTCACGATGGAGGGTTGACTGTGAATCTCATGAAGCAATACGCCGGAATAACCATATTCATTGTTTGTCTGCTAAGCATGCCTGCCAAGGCATTGCTGTCGGGAGATTATTATTATGAGATCAATTCACCCGATACAAACACCGTCACCTTAACGGGTTACATCGGAGGAGGAGGCTCGGTGAACTTTCCTGGCACACTGGAGGGTAAAACCGTCGTTTCAATCGGAGACTATGCATTCTCCCATAAGTATGGACTGATAGATGTCACTATTGGTAATGGCGTTACCAACGTTGGACACCACGCCTTCGACAATTGTTACAATCTGATCAACGTCACATTACCCGACTCGATGCTCTCTCTGGAGGACTACGCATTCACCTTTTGCGGAAGCCTAACCAACCTCATAATCCCTGACAGTGTTAGGAACATCGGCAGCTACGCACTGTCCTATTGCGGCCTGAGCAACGTCGTCATCGGCGCCAATGTCACCAATATTGGAAGCTATGCATTTCACGCCTGTGATTATTTACCCAACGTCACTATACCCGACAGCGTAGTTACCATTGGGGAATACATTTTCAGTGATTGCTGGAGCCTCACAAACACTGTTCTCGGAAATAGTATTATGGCGATTAGCCATAATGCATTCCACTCCTGCATCAATCTGTCCACTGTTGTAATCGGCAGTAGTGTCACCAAAATTGAAACAGCAGCGTTCTACGAATGCTATAGTCTGGCCCATGTGGCCATTCCCGACCATGTGGTCAGCATTTCCAACGACGCTTTTTACAGCTGCTCCAGCCTGAGCGAACTCATCATTCCAGATAGCGTTGTTTCCATTGGCGCTTCAGCATTTTCTTATTGCTCCAGCTTAACCAATCTTGTCATCGGGAACAGCGTCACCAATATTGGCTGGGGAGCATTTTCATCCTGCTCCAGCTTAGTCGATGTTGTTATTCCCGACAGCGTTCTTTCCCTTGGGCCCTACACGTTCACGTACTGTACCAGCCTGACCAATGTCGTACTTGGCGACGGCGTAACGGCCATTGCGGATGAAACCTTCAATGGGTGCTCAGCCCTGACCAGTATTATTATCCCCGACTCCGTCTCTGATATCGGCCTCGGCGCGTTCAGTTCCTGTTCCAGCCTCACATATCTGGTCATTGGGGATGGTGTAACCAACATTGCCAGCCATGCATTCAGGTATTGTTCTGGCCTGCACCGACTTACCATCCCTGACAGCGTCACGTTCGTTGGATGGATGGCGTTCTATAGTTGTTCAAGTCTGACCAATGTTGCTATTGGCCAGAGTGTTACCAATATTGAATCAAGCGCCTTCGCTTATTGCTCCAGCCTGACTCATGTGACACTACCCAAAAGTATCGCCAAGATTGGAAGCTATGCTTTCAGGTCCTGTTCCAGCCTGGCAGGCGTCTACTTTCAGGGTGATGCGCCAGCATATGATGTGAACGTGTTCTATTTGATTAATCCATTGGTCTATTACCGAGCCGAAACTACTGGATGGGGTGTTCCATTTTCCGGACGGCCAACCATCCAGTGGGATCCGCTTATCGTAATGGATGATGCAGGATTCGGCGTGGAAACAAACAGTTTTGGATTCAACATCACGAACCTAGTGAATGCGCTGGTGGTAGTGAAGGGTTGTACGAACCTGACCGAAGGTATATGGGAGCCGCTTTACACCAGTTCAATGCCCGGCGGAATGGATACATTCATCGATCCGGACTGGACCAACCATACGGCCCGCTACTACATGCTCGACATGCCGTGATGAAAGGTAGGGCGTGCTCGACGAGCGCGCCGACCCCATTCTTCGCGATCAATCAGGCGCGTTCGTCGAACACGCCCTACCCTATGCACGCGATCAGAGAACCGATCCGGGTTTGTGGCGATGCAGGTGCCATAGCAGACTGAAGAAGGTAATAACGGCGGTCAGGATCAGGCTGGCCACCACCATGCCGCATCCGGGCCAGCGCCTAAGGCCCTCGGCATTCGACACGTCACCGGCAACGAGCATCCCGAGAGCCACGCCGCCGCCAATGGTCATCCAGCCGGCCACCACCATCATGGGCCAGTGATGTGTCACCGCCCGCCAAGTCCACTTACGGTGGTGGAAGGCCACATACAGGAGTGCGGCGAGGCCCGCCAGGGTACTGATGAGCTGCAGGATGAAATAAAGCGGAAGTTGAACATTTCCTGCGATGGAGACCGGTTGCCGAAGTGCCGGAACGCGCTGCACCAGCCCGCCGTAGTCATGCGTGAAGGAGTCCCACAGCACATGCAGCAGCGCACCGATCAGCAGTTCGCCGCAGAGAAGGATGAAGCGCGGCAGCGGCCAGAAATGAAAGCGCACAAAATGGCTGCCATCCCCCTGCCCGGCCATGGCCATGAGCGGCCGCTTCCAGATGCGGTGAAAGATCCACAGGGCAACCAGCCCGATGGGTATACAGAATATAACCAGACCGAGCGGCGTGTGGCTGAAATCGGTGCGCGGAGACAAATGCAGGAAATATTCAAAATCGGGCGCCATGCTTCCGATCACCAGGGCGGAAATCGGCAGCCGGCTATGCCGGAACGGCAATACAGAGGCTGGGTGTGCAATCGTTAACGGCATCTGGAGTCTCCTGCTGCTCGACCGTCAGTCTGCCAAACCGGAAGAATAAAACCAAGGTTGCTTGATGCGCGAAAATCGAATGGACTTCCATGGCGATTGGCATATGCTGTTGGCGTCTACTGGGGGTAAATCAATGGACCAATCCATACTGGTACTGGGGGCAACCGCAGCGTCAATCGGCTTCGTACATACGTTGTTCGGACCGGACCACTACCTGCCGTTCATCGTTATGCGGAAGGCCCGAAAGTGGTCGATGACGCGCACCATGACGATCACTTTTCTGTGTGGACTGGGTCATGTACTGGGCTCCGTGATCCTGGGGCTGTTCGGCGTGGCCGGCGGATTGGCGCTCGGCAGGCTGGAGGCGTTCGAAGCCTTTCGCGGCAATCTTGCGGCGCAGGCGCTGATCATTTTCGGCTTCACCTATTGCGTCTGGGGCATCCACCGCGCACTGAAGAACAAGCCGCACACCCATGTCCATGTACACGAGGGTATTGTTGAACACAACCACGAGCATGTCCATTGCCATGAGCACGCCCATGCTCATAAGATTGCGTCCAGCAACATCACCCCATGGGTTCTGTTTACCGTCTTTGTGCTCGGACCGTGCGAGCCCCTGATTCCCCTGATCATGTATCCCGCCTATGAGCAGAGCATGGCCGGCGTGCTGTTGGTGGCCGGTATCTTTGCCGCGGCAACCCTTGGGACCATGTTGACCGTAGTACTCGCAGCCTCCTGGGGAATCGGATTTATCAAGCTGGGACGTGTTGAGCGGTTCAGCCACGCATTGGCCGGCGCCGCCATCTGCTGTTCCGGTCTCGCCATCCAGTTTCTGGGGCTCTGATGTAATAAACCCGTGCCTGTTTGCGCAGACCGGGCTGGAAACGGAGCGAGCCTGCCGGAGGTGCACAGCACCGAAGACCACCACGCCGCCTTGCGGCGATGGGTACAGATGTCATCTCGAAGCGAACTCCACGAAAAGGCCTGCCCCCTAAGGGACAGGCCGTGAGTGGAGCGAGCGAAGAGATTCGAACTCTCGACATTCACCTTGGCAAGGTGAAGCTCTACCACTGAGCTACGCTCGCGCAAAAAATGGTTCGTTGTTTGCCCGCCTTTGCCGAGGCTTCGGCGCGTCATTTTCACGCAGGACGTGAAAATGGCGGAGAGGGGGGGATTCGAACCCCCGGTACGCTATTAACGCACACACGCTTTCCAAGCGTGCTCTTTAAACCACTCAGACACCTCTCCTTAAACGGAACGAGTCGGGAAAGCTACACACTCCCCCCTGCGAAATCAACCGGCTTTTTCGCCGAATTCGTATCGGCGTCTTTTATTGCGAATCAACTTGCAATAAGATGCCGCCCTCTTATCCTGCATCCATGACCCGCATACGAAACACTCCCCAACGAAGTGCCATCGAAAGGGCGTTCACGCAATCCAAGCGGCCCTTATCGGTTGACGAGGTGCTTGCGTTGGCCCGTGAACAGGTAGCCTCGCTGGACCAGGCCACCGTCTATCGCAATCTCAAACGGCTCGTTGAAAAAGGCTGGCTTCAGCGCGTAGTCCTTCCGTCCGATGGTGTAGTTTACGAACGAGCGACCCACACCCATCACCACCACTTCCATTGTCGTGCGTGCGAAAGGACCTTCGACCTACCGGGATGCGGCTTGATTCGGGAAAAACAAGCCCCCGCCGATTTCCAGGTGGAAGACCACGACATATTTCTCTACGGACTTTGCCCCAGATGCTCCACGGAAAAATGAACTTCCTGCGCTCCATACCGACGTTGCTCTACCTTCTGATAATGGTCGTGCTCCCCTATGGTCACCTTTTATCACACGCTCACGCACATGAATGCTCGGGAGAGCATTCCTCTGAACAGGGTCAAGATACACACCAACCCTGCGCACTCTGCCAGTTGCTGACGCAACCGGCCGATACTAGCAAAACCGATATCTGCATCACAGTGATGCTCCACCCGTCCTATGTCTATCCCGCACTGCCCCGTACCTGCGACAACACCCATGTTACATGCCCGAATGCCCGCGCTCCTCCGTCCATGACTGCATAGCCTGATCCAGATGTCCCGCCCGCGACGGGACCTGCAGTCATATATTCAAAAACGGAGAATATTTGTAATGAAACATTTTATTGTGCCCGCGCTCACCGCGTCGGTCCTGCTATTCAATACCAGCGCCGAGGAGACCGACCTCGGAAACCACACCTCACTGGAGGCGTTCAATCCCGCTGTTTCGGTCATTATCGACGGCATGTATTATCACGAAGATTCCGAAGAAGGCATGGACCGCCTGAGGGAGGAAATGCCGGGATTCGGTCACGGGCATTCGGAAGATGAGCATGCGCACAGCATTGAAAACGGCTTTAACCTGCGCCACCTGGAACTCCAGGTTTCGGCCGAAGTCGACCACTGGTTCAAGGCTTCTGCCATCGCCGCCATCCAGGAAGAGGGCGCCGAAATCGAAACGGCCGAAATTGAAACCACCGCCCTTCCCGGGGGATTCACGGCGAAAGCCGGCAAGTTTTACAGCGACTTCGGCTACCTCAACGCCCAGCATGCGCATCAGTGGGATTTTGCCGATCGACCCCTGATCTATGAGCTTGCGCTGGGCAGACACGGCCTGAACGAGAAGGGCGTCCAGCTTTCCTGGCTGGCGCCAACGCCGGTCTATCTGCAGGCCGGAGCGGAGGTGTTCCAGGGTGAGAACGAGAAGATGTTTGCCCAGGAAGCGGCCGAAGAGCTCCCGTCCAACGATGGCCCACGCCTGGGCGTAGGCTGGATCAAGACGGCCCCACTGCAGACGGATCACCACGCCTTGCAGCTGGGCCTGTTCGGTGCTGCAGGCCGTCACCAGGAAATCCACGAAGAAACGGCCTCAACCAACTATTATGACGGTGTGAACTGGTTTGCCGGAAGTGACATCGTCTACAACTATGACTCCGGGAAAGCCAACGGGCAGGGCCATGCAACGCTGCAGGCAGAATACTTTGTACGCAGCCGCGACCTTGAGCTGCAGGGGGCCGGCGGCCGCCTGAAGGCCGCGCAGGATGGCTACTATGTGCAGGGGACCTACGGCTTCCTGCCCCGGTGGCGCGGCGGCCTGCGCTGGGAACAGGTCGGGCTGATGAATGATATTCAGGAACCCGGCGAAGATAAAGCGTCGTTCGGCGACAGCTGGCGAGCCAGTACGATGGTCGATTTCAGCCCGTCAGCATTCTCGCTTCTGCGCCTGCAGGTTAACCACGGTAATTATGAAACAGGAGAAGGCTACCAGGATGTATGGGAGGGGTTTGTCCAGATCGTAGTCATGTTAGGCCGGCACAGCCACGAACATGACCATACCTGCAGCGGACATTAGCTGAACTTTGCTTCAAGCGCCTGCTTAACCGGTAACGGAACAAACTGCGAGATGTCGCCGCCGAGTGAGGCAACAGTGCGGACATTGCTGGAGCTCACATAACTGTAGTCCTGCTTCGGCATCAGGAAGATCGTTTCAATATTCGGTTTGAGTTTGCGGTTGGTCAGGGCCATGCGGAACTCATACTCGAAGTCGGAAAAGGCGCGCAGGCCACGGACCATGACGTGAATGCCCTTTGATTCGGTGAAATCCACCAAAAGGCCGTCAAAGCTGTCAACTTCGATGCCCTCAAGATGGGCTGTTGAGCGGCGCACGAGATCGAGTCGCTCATCCAGGGTGAACAAGGGATTCTTGCCCGGGTTGGTGGCCACGGCAATGACGACGCGCGGAAAGATGCGCGAAGCGCGTTCGATCACGT
Source organism: Pontiella sp. (assembly GCA_050298955.1). Classification (GTDB taxonomy): domain Bacteria; phylum Verrucomicrobiota; class Kiritimatiellia; order Kiritimatiellales; family Pontiellaceae; genus Pontiella. Next base: position 26,725 of record JBNKVA010000050.1, on the reverse strand, counting down.
CCAGATGCCCAAGTGTAAAGGGATCAAAGGTTCCTGCACAAACGGCCGCTTCATTCATGGTTTATCCTCGGCTTTTAATTGAAGCATCAGAACACGGGTTTTGCCGTAAACCTTGTCTCTCAGAACGTTCCAGTCCGCGGGCACTTGAACCGCCTCTGATGAACGCAACTCGTACACCAGCGTTCCCGCCTCTGTCAAAACCGAATGGGTTGCAATTCCCGCCAGGGTTGACTGCATAGCATCAGGCAGATCGTATGGCGGGTCGGCCAGGATCAGGTCAAACGGGCCGCCTGCACGGGATAGCCACTTGATCGCATCGGCCTTGATACAGCGGGCCTCACTCAGTTCAGCGGATTCAAGCATCGCGATGTTGCGCTGCAGGACCTTAAACACCGCCGGATGCTGCTCTACAAAGGTGACGGAAGCCGCCCCCCGACTCCATGCCTCCATTCCCAGCGCGCCGGATCCTGCAAACAGATCAAGCACCTTCAGCCCGTTGCAGTTTCCCCCCAATACAGAAAAGACCGCTTCACGCACCGACTCCATGGTGGGTCGAACTTCCTGCTTCGGGACTTCAAAACGCCGGTTGCGCAATATTCCACTCGTAATTCGCATCTTGGTACGGTAACCGGTTCCCGCTCCGTTGAAAACCTGAATCATCAGCGACCCTCGACAAAAAGGAATCAATGTGATAGCACCAACGCCTGTTTACGCAAATCAGGAACGCATGACGGATAAACAACACAGAGAAGCGCTCAGAACCGCTCGGCGAATTGTCGTGAAAGCGGGGAGCAAGGTGCTGGTCCAGAGTACCGGGCGTCCGGACAAACGCCGGCTCAAACTGCTGGTAGACGAAATGGCCCAATTGCAGCAGGGGAACAGCGAAATGGTCTTCGTCTCTTCCGGAGCCGTCGGCGCAGGCATCGAAGCCCTGGGGATGAAATCCCGTCCCAGGGCGATGCCCGATCTCCAGATGGCTGCATCCGTCGGGCAGATTCGCCTGATGAGTGTCTACGACGAACTGTTCGGGAACAACAAGTGCCGCATTGGACAAGTGCTGCTGACCCACGATGCGCTCAAACACCGCGAACGCCATCTGAACGCACGCAATACCCTCCTAAACCTGATTGCCAACCGCATCGTGCCCATCATCAACGAAAACGATACGATCTCAACCGAAGAGATTAAGTTCGGCGACAATGATGTCCTGGCGGCACTCGTATCGATTCTGGTCGATGCCGACGCCCTGGTCCTGCTGAGCTCCACGGACGGCTTACGCGAGCCCGGTGGCGGTGGCAGGACCCGCAGGGTTTCGTGCATCGAAGAGGTAGACGATGATGTTTTGGAACTGGTCTCGGACAAGCAGGATCAACTCTCCACCGGCGGTATGGCGTCAAAGCTCGAATCGGCACAGATTGCCGCGCACAACGGCATTCCGGTTGTGATCGCAAACGGACGGAAAACCGGGGTGCTGACCCGGATCTTCGAAGGCAAGGATGAAGGCACCCTGCTGCTGCCCAAGGAAGGCAATATTTCGAAACGCAAACGCTGGATTGCTTTTTTCAACCGATCAGAGGGTCAGTTGATCATTGACCATGGCGCTGTGCGCGCCCTGGAGGCAGGGAAAAGCCTGTTGCCGGTCGGCATCACACACGTGCACGGCCAGTTTAAAATTGGCGCCATGGTGGACATCAAGGCCGAAGACGGAAGGCACCTTGCCCGCGGACTCGTGGAATATTCCAGCAGCGAGATCAACAACCTCAAAGGGCAGCAAACCACAGGAAAATCCGGCGAGGTCATCCACCGCGATAACATGGTCATACTTTAAAGGGGAGAACAGTTATGGACATCAAGGAACAGATTTTAAAAATCGGAGCGCAGGCCAAGGCCGCCAGCCATGAATTGGCAAAGCTTTCCAGCCGCAAGAAGAACGCCATTCTGGAAGCCATGGCCGACGAGCTGGATGCCCGGCGCGACGCGATTAAAACTGAAAATGCGAAGGACCTTGCCGCCGGCCGGGACGCCGGCCTGAGTGCAGCCATGCTCGACCGGCTCGAACTGACGGATGACCGAATTGATGGCATGATCAAGGGATTGCGCGATGTCGCCGTCCTGAACGATCCGGTCGGCACTGAAATCAGCACATGGAATCGTCCGAACGGACTGGAGATCAAAAAAGTGCGCGTCCCCATAGGGGTCATCGGCATCATTTTCGAATCACGCCCCAATGTCACCTGCGATGCCGCCGCGCTCTGTTTCAAGACCTCCAATGCCGTTATTCTGCGCGGTGGCAAGGAAGCAATCCACTCCAACGTGGCGATTGCACAGGCCATGCAGGCCGGCGGTGAAGCCAAGGGCATGCCAGCCAACGCCATCCAGCTGATTCCAACTACGGATCGTGAAGCGGTGAAGGTACTGTGCCGGATGACGGACTATCTGGACCTGATTATTCCCCGTGGCGGCGAAGGCCTGATCCGCGCCGTCACCGAAATGTCGCATGTTCCCGTGATCAAGCACTACAAAGGCATCTGCCACACGTATATCGATGCAGGCGCCAATCTGGAAATGGCCTGGAAGATCGCCGAAAATGCCAAGTGCCAGCGTCCCGGGGTGTGCAATGCCATGGAAACCCTGCTGATACACAAAGCGATTGCCGACGATTTCCTGCCCCGCATGGGTGAAATTCTTGCGAAGCGCGGAGTAGAAATTCGCGGGGATGAAACGGTGTGCAGGTTGATTCCCGAAGCCAAGGCGGCAACGGAAGAGGATTGGCATGCAGAATATCTTGAGCTGATTCTGGCCATCCGGGTGATCGACAATGTGGAGGCGGCCATCGTTCATATCAATGAATACGGCTCCGGGCATTCAGATGCCATAGTAACGCAGGATGAGAAAGCCGAAAAAAAATTTCTGGCGCAGGTCGACTCGTCATCGGTGTATGTTAATGCATCGACGCGCTTTACCGACGGCGCAGAGTTCGGCATGGGTGCGGAGATCGGGATCAGTACGGACAAGCTTCACGCGCGCGGTCCCATGGGACTGGAAGAGCTGACCACCTACAAGTTCGTCATTCTCGGAAAAGGGCAGATCCGGGAATAGAGCAGGCTATTCGTCTATTCCCACCGCCGAAACCGTTTCATTCGGGCATTCCGGCTCGGCCGTGCCGAGGGGGTTGATATTGTTCATACACAGGTTTCGGCAATCGGTCTCCCTCACGGAATAGGGTTTTACAATGCCGCGGCACACGCCCTGCGTATCCAGATCCCGCAGCACAAATACAAAGTCCCGGATCAGCAGATCGTATTCCGACTTCAGGGACAGAACCCTCGCTCGCAGTTCATCGCTGTAATGATGCGTAAATACCAGTTCGTCTACACCCAGATCTTCGATGATCTGCTCCAGCTCGCTGAAGTTGCCCCGCACCGGATAGCCGTAAACCACCTTGTGATAGAGTGCAGGATTATCGTCGATCAAGCCGACGATTCTTCGCTGCGCTTTTTGCTGATCCTCGAACGAGGCCTGCCGAAGATAGAGAATGGCATTTTCTCCGGCCCCCAGAACCAGCGTTTTAACATCGTTATCCGACTCCGTATTGCACCGCAGCCAGGCGGCCAGATCACGCGCCACACGGAATGATGCCCGAGCGCCAACGATACCGATGCCGGCCACCATCGCGTGCAGCAACAGTCCCTGGATCAGCTCCTCATGGGTCAGATTGGAGGCCCACAGCAGCGCCACATACGCCAGGACTTCCCCCGCCAGGAGCTGTAGGGAAAGCACCACCAGTTGAGAGACACGCGAGCGGGTCCAGACCGTTTTATACACCCTGTAGAAAAAGATCGTTGCAAAGGGGAGGAAAACACAAACCGCCAAATGCAGCAGGCTGAATGATTTTGCAAGCATCACACCAAACGTAAGATAGGTTGCAAAGGTCAGGCAGGACAGGTCCCATCCAATCGCCACAAACATCCCGATTATATTGCGAGGTCGATGCACACCCTGCAGCACCAGCTGCGTGGTCGTATACAGCTCAATGCGGGCAATTTGACGAACCATTACATGCAGCACCACAATCATGCCGATCATCAGCAGTGCAACCCGGTTGGAATTCAGGGCGGTTGCACCCAGTACAATCACGCAAACCAGTATGGCCGCAATATACATGGCCATGGCGGCCTTGCGCTGCGTCATTCCACTGCGCATCAGCTTATGATGAATATGGTCCAGGTCGGGGCCGAAGACCTTGGTGGCCAGCCCGTCATCCCGCAATCTTGAAATCAGTTTGCGCGCCATGCGCCGCCAAACCGCCAGGATCACATCAAACGCCGGCACGCCGACCGCCAGCAAGGGTACCAGCAGGGCGACGAAAAGCGACTGCTTGACATTCGCCTTTAACGCCACGGAAGCCAGCATGAAGCCGATGAACATGCTCCCGCAGTCGCCCAGAAAGATGGACGCCGGATTAAAGTTATAACGGAGAAACCCTAGACAGGCGCCGGCGAGGGCCATCAGCGCGAGTGCATCGGTTGGTTGGTGAAGCGAAAGCAGCATGCCCGCCAGTCCGGCACTTGCGATCAACCCCAGGCCCGCACACGCGCCATCCATTCCATCGATGAGATTAAACGCGTTGACCAGCAAGGCGAACCAAAACAGGGTTGCTCCGAGGTTCAGGATAAACGGAAGCTTAATACTGAGGAACGCCTCGAACGTAAACCCGCCCAGAAACATAAAGAGGGCTACCCCCAGCTGGCCAAACAGCTTGATCCAGGCGCGCAGGCCGAAATGATCATCAAATGTTCCGATCAGCAGAAGAGCCAGCGAACCGACAAAGATAAATGTCCATTCTCTGATTTGCGTGACACCGGCCAGATTTCGCCAGGGCCCAAAGAACACGATAAGAAGGCCAATATGGGTTGCTGCAAATACCGCAATTCCGCCACACCGGGGAATGGGGACCTTGTGGATGCGGCGTTCATCCGGCTCGTCCACCAATCCCAGAGCCGGCGCGATCCTTTTAACCCAAGGCACCAGCAGCCAGGCCGAAATCAGGCTGGCCAGAAAAACCACGATGTACTTAACAATAAAATCCATATGCAAACCCGGCACAGCCGTACTCCGAGCAGCAGGCATATGCAGCATATCTCTCTTGAGATTGGGAAAATCCTAAAGCATCAGACCGCAAAATGAAAGCCTGTCGCACAATGTTTAGAGCATTGGATTTCCGCTGCTTTCCCAGGGCTGACGAATGGCCCCCCGGGAATTGGTTATCCGGTTGCGCATAGCGGTAACCCCACAAAAACAGGGTAATCGAACCCGTCAGAACAAATCTGAAAAAAAGGTTAAAAATCCTCTTGCTCGCAGGGGGGAAATCAATACTATGTCGGCTCCTTTGCGGGGGTGTAGCTCAATTGGTTAGAGCGCCAGCCTGTCACGCTGGAGGTTGCGGGTTCGAGTCCCGTCATCCTCGCCACTCTTTGAAGGCCCTGCCTGCGCAGGGCCTTTTTTTATTCTTTCGCCGGCGCTTCCAGAAGCAGTTCCGGCAGTTCATTCTCGAATTCGGCTGTAATCCATTGATCAATGAAGTTGGGACGTTCCGCCCGCCGCGCTATCTCGGCAAGGAATCGCAGGTGCCGGGTCGGATTATCCCGTTCCCCCAGCAGCATGAACACGGCGTGGACCCGGTGCTCCGACACCGGAAATTCGATACCATGAATACTGCGGACCGCGACCAGATGGAACCCTTTCACATCGTTGAGCAGCAGATGCGGCAGCGCTACACCGGCATCCGCCGGGGTTTCCCCGAGCCGGTTACGCTCCAGCATGGCCCCCAGAATGAGGTCATAGGATATCCCGCTCATCTTCGACAGCAGCCGGGCACCGCGCCGGATAACCTCCTCGGAATCGACCCCCTGCTCTACCTCGATGAACCCGGCCGAGTGCACTAATTCCAAATAGGGATCCCCCTCGCGTAATCCGCGTTCCTTCATGAGTTGTCGCAATTCCGTGCGCAGGCCCATCGCATCGGCATCGCGCTCAAGCAGTCGTTCTCCGAGCTGTTCGGCCATCTTGGCCACTGCCCCGACTCGCGGTTCAACGCGCGGCTTCACATACAGGTGGTGCCAGACGACACCGATGGCCACCAATCCCATCGCAAAGATGCTGGGCAGCAACCCCATTTCCGGAATCAACACCACCGAAATCATGATGCCGACAATCTGCACCCAGGGGTACAGCGGGCTCTTGAAGCGCGGGTCATAACTTTCGATCCTGCTTTCGCGCATGACAATCACCGCAATGTTCACAAAGGCGAACACCAGCAGCTGAAAGGCGCTGGCCAGCTTGGCAATCCGTTCGATCCCCGTGGACAACACAAACAGCAGGATGACCCCCGAGGTCAACAGAATGGCATTGAGCGGTGTCTTGAACCTGCAGAATCGGGAAAAGGGATGTGGAATGACCCGGTCCCGGCTCATGGCCAGCAGATAGCGGCTGGCCGAAAGAATGCCGGCGTTGGCCGTCGTGGCAAACGCAAGGGCGGCCGCCACATTGATAAGGTGCTTTCCGACTGAGCCCAGCGCAATATCGGCAGCATCGGCAATCGGGGTCAACGTGCCATACAGCTGTTCCGCGGGCACAATGCCTACGACGAGCGCCACTACTGCGGCATAAAGCGCCAGAATGATCCCGAGCGCGAGAAACATGCCCAGCGGAATGTTGCGGCCCGGATTATCGACCTCTTCCGCTATGCTGGCCACTTTGGTGAGGCCGATATAGCTGATGAATACCAAGGCTGTAGTCGGCAGCAGTGCTTCCGCACCGTTCGGCGCAAAGGGCGTGTAATAGTCCCGATCTATTTCGGGGGCACCGCGTACAATCAGGTAGATCAGAATGCCCAGCAGACCGGTCACCATAATCACCTGCAGGCTCGTGGTCTCCTTGGCTCCCACCACATTGATGGCCATGAATATCAACCCTGCAAGGATTGCGGTCAGCTGCATCGGCAGGTGGAGATAGACCGCCAGATAGGCCCCCAGTCCAAGCAGGGCAATACTGGTTTTAAGAATCAGTGCGAGCCAGACGCCGACACCGTCAAGTGTACCGAACATTCCGCCGAGACTGCGGCTGACAAAGAAGTAGGTGCCGCCGGCGCGGGGCATGGCCGAGGCCATCTCGGCCATGGAAAGCAGCGAAGGAATCAGCAGCAGGCCGGAGAGCATGTAGGCAACAATTACCAGCGGCCCCGCTTTCTCCGCAGCGATACCGGGAATGACAAACAGACCGGAACTGATCATCGCTCCGCTGCAGATCGCGAATACATCGAGCGCACCGAGTTGCTTCTTGAGCCGCTTTACCATTCTCATTCACCACTGGGGTTATCAACATGGCCATCATAGGTCCGGAACTCCGGTTTGGCAACCTCCAAGACTTCAACGCGCCGAACAGTTGATTCGTTTATTGAAATGATATAGAAACTTACACGGGTTTTTAACTTCAGGGGGGTGTCTTAATGAAACAAACGCGGAACATGCTGTTGCAACGGCTGATTCCGGTCCTTTGCGCACTGTCATTCACAACTGTCCAGGGTACCGCGAATCCGTTTCAGGAATGCCACACATTCACCGACATATCGGGGCGGAGCATTGAAGCCAGGGTACTGAATTTCGATCCCGCGAACGGCAAAGTGAACCTACAGATGGAGAACGGGAAAAAAGGTGCTGTTCACCTCAATCAGCTATCCCCCGCTGATCACCACTATCTGGAGCTGTGGATGGAGGCCCAGCACCTTCTGAACAACGAGCTGCTGGAAATTAATATCACGTTCAAGGATGGCTACTGGGACGATACCGGAGATACTTCCGGCGACCGGGACCGGAGGGAAGATCAGCTCATTATTTCCATCGTCAACCATGGAAAGACCTCCCTGACCAATATAACGGCTGAATACTGCACATACCGGGAAAGGAAGGAGCAGACGGCCGTGTTCAATCAACCCCTGATAACGGGGGAGCTCTCTCCCTCCGAGCCTTTTGAATCCACGATCAGGCAGGTCAGCTATAAGCGCGGCTTTGAGTTTCGAAACATACTTATAGGCGCACGTTTCCGTTTTATGATGCCGCTGTCAGACGGCACCCTGCTTACGCGCGAAATCTGCGTACCTAAGCCCCTCCCGCTGGATGATTATCCCTGGGCGGAAGGGGAACTGGCCCGCGAAGAAGAAAAGGCCTCGCTCCCCGATCCTGCCGACTATCCAGACAGGCATATGACTGAAAAGGAGATACGGGTCCTGGCTGAACAATACATTGAGGCGGTTGAAGATAAGGATTTTGAAGCATATAAGGCGTTATTGACCCCTATGCATCCCGGAGATCCGGTGCTTACGAAATCCACTTTCGAGCAACGTGTCGACAGCATCAACAGTATGCATATCCTGGATATTGAGGGGCTTTGTGTAAACATGCGGGTCCGCTACAAACGGGGCACCCAGCGCGAAGGATGGCTGCTGATCAATCAATCGGGCCATATTAAATATACGCCGCTGCTTTTCACCCATCCCATTGAGACCGCCCTGCAAAACGTTTCATTTCTCCTGCGAAACCGAAGAGATCTTCGACAGACGGGTGTCAGCTATCTTAGCAAGACCAAAATTCCCATGTTCAGCTACGACACGAACGGCAAGCGGAATGACTGGGAGGACAGCGTGGAGCAAATCATGGAATGGATCGAAGAGAACGGCGGAATCCACGACATCACGGAGCCCAGGGTCTTTTATCCGGAGGATGCCCTGAAAGAGCAGATCACACAGGCCGAAATGCGCATCGCAAATGTGGATCGGCAGAACGAATACGACAACCTGTAAGCAGCCCTGTGTACCCCGCGGCAGCTCAATAAAAGCTGAGGAGGACATTACCCAACAGGAAAAGCTTCAAGGCGACTAGAGTTCGTCCGCCAGCTCCTCCGGTACGAGATTATAGAGGGTGGATTCGGAGGTATCGGGCTCCTCGGCCTGTAGTTTCTGCCGTTTCAGGAATTCCTTCGCCAGCGTGCGGTAGGCGATGGTACCGACACAGCCCGGATCATACTGGGTAATCGGCTGGCCGAAGCTCGGGGCTTCGCTCAAGCGCACATTACGGGGAATCACCGTTTCAAACACGCGGTCCTCAAAATGCTTGCGGACTTCCTGTACGACCTGCTGCGACAGGTTGGTGGTCATGTTGTACATGGTCATCAGGATACCACTGATATGAAGGTGCGGGTTTCCGGCATCGCGAATCTGGTTGACGATATCGACCATCACGCCCAGCCCCTCGAGGGCCAGGTATTCGCACTGGATGGGAATGATCACTTCGTGCGCGATATTGAGCGCATTCATGAACAGAATACCGAGTGACGGCGGGCAGTCCAGAACGATAAAGTCATACACCCCGCTCTCAACAACGGGATCCATGGCATTTCGCAAACGATGAAGATAGTCGTCGTAGCGCGCAATCGCCACTTCGGAACCCGCCAGATCCAGTTCGGATGGAATGATATCGAGGTTCCTGATCCCCGTTTCCTTGATCAGCTCCTGGCATCCGCTTTCACCCAGCATGGCCGGAAAGACACTGGCACCGAATCCCTTTTCCAGACCCAGTCCGCTGGTGGCGTTGGCCTGCGGATCGAGATCAACGAGCAGCACTTTTTTGCGCTTTTCCGCAAGGCAGGCGGAAAAATTGATCGCGGTCGTGGTTTTGCCCACTCCGCCCTTCTGGTTGGCCAGGGCAACAACGATAGTCTCTTTCATGGTATCAGCGTCCATTCACGGTTTAATAATGAAGGCGCTAAAGTAGCTCATAGGCCAACACGCTTAAACCAAAAATTGCGGCGGTTTCGGTGCGAAGGATACGTTCACCGAACGAAACCGGCACCGCGCCGGCCTGCACCGCGATCCCGACTTCTGCCGGGGTAAAGTCACCCTCGGGTCCGATCAACAGCGCGACGCGCCTGCTCCCGGACCAATCCACGTCGCGAAACGGCGTTGCGCCTTCGTGCAGTGATCCGATCAGGACGAGATCAAATTCCTCCAGCGCAGGCCTGAGCGCATCAAACTGCTGCAACGGATTAAGCTTCGGCAGCCAGCGCACCTCGCACTGCTGTGCCGCATTAAGTACAATCTTGTTCCAACGCTCCTGCTTTTTGGGATTGGGCTTAAACTCGGTATGCTGTGTCAAAACCGGCTGGATCGTGGTCGCACCCAGCTCGACGGCTTTCTGCAACACCAGTTCCCAGCGATCCGGCTTTGGAACCGCTTGAATAAGGGTGATCTCCACGGCCGGAGGCGGAACGGTCCAACGCCTTTCGATGCGTGCCTCCACCGCCGATTTGCTGATGGATTCGATTATCGCTTCAGCCACCCCGCCCTGCCCGTCAAAAAGGATCATCTCCTGCCCCGGCTGGACTCGAAGCACCCGTGCCAGATGATGGGATTCGTCAGGCGACAGCGTGACCACCGCCTGCTCCAGCTCTCCTCTATTGACTAGTGAGTTTATCCGCATAGGCATTTGGGCCGGATCACCGGAAAGGGCAGGACGATCCGGTCTACCCTGTCCTCATTCAGTCTTAACCTATTCCGCTTCCAGTTTACGCTTACGCTCGTAGAACCGATCGGCCATCTTGTGCATTTGGGCGGTTTCCTGAAAATGGTTGTCGTGCAGCATGTCGCACAGTTCCTGCATCGCTTTTTTTTCCTTCCCGGAAAGCTTTGCAGGCACCTCAACCTTGACCATTACATTCTGGTCGCCCTTGCCCTGGCCATGGGCAGAATCAACCACCCCCTGCCCCCGCAGCCGGAAGATCTTCCCGCTCTCGGTACCGGCCGGAATCTTAAGCTTGGCCCCGCCGTGAATAGTCGGCACTTCGATCTCCCCGCCCAGCATGGCAATATTGAACGGTACCGGAACCTCGCAGTAGATATCGAGGTCGTTGCGTTTGAAGAATTCATGATCACGGACATGGAAAACAATAAAAAGATCGCCCGACGGTCCTCCGCGCAGGCCGGCCTCGCCCTTTCCGGGCAGGCGTTGGCGAGAGCCGGATTCCACACCGGCGGGAATGCGCAGCTTGATGGTCTTTCGTTGCTTGACGCTGCCCGCACCGCTGCAGACCTTGCAGGGGTTCGAAATGGTCTCGCCGGCGCCACCACAGGTCGGGCAGGTCTGCGAAAACTGAATAAACCCTCCACCCGAGGTCACCTGGCCGCGCCCGCGGCAGGTCGGGCAGGTTGTTTTCGAGGTGCCCGGCTCCGCGCCGCTTCCGGAACAGTGGGAACAGGCTTCGGACACCGGCAGGGTCAGCGTCCGGTGGGAGCCGAGTGCCGCCTCCTCAAAATCGACATCGAGGTCATACCGCAGGTCGGAACCGCGGGCCGGACCGGTGCTGCGACGCCGGCCGCCCCCGCCGCCAAACAGGTCATTGATGTTGAAACCGCCGCCGAATACCTGCTCGAAAATATCGGACGCATCGTGAAAACCGCCGCCGAAGCCGCCGCCGAAACCGCCGCCGCCGGCAGCAAAGGCCTGATGGCCAAACTGGTCGTAACGCGCCTTCTTATCGGTATCGCTCAGCACTTCGTAGGCCTCACCGGCCTCCTTGAACTTGTCTTCGGCCGCCTGGTCCCCCGGGTTGCGGTCGGGATGATATTTCATGGCCACCTTGCGGTAGGCCTTTTTGATTTCATCGGCCGATGCGTTCTTTGATACACCGAGAATTTCGTAGTAGTCGCGCTTTTCAGCCATCGCTATTCATTCCCTTCTTCGCTCTGCGCAGGGCCGCTGGAGACCACGACCTGTGCGGCACGCAACAGCTTGTCGCCAAACATGTAACCACGTTTGACCTGGGTGGAGCAGACTTCCGCCGGATGTTCATCCGACGGCATATGCGTTAATGCTTCATGCTTATGCGGATCAAAAGCTTCGCCGACCGCCTCAATCGGCTCCACGTTAAACTTCCTGAGCACATTCTGGAACTGGCCGTAAACCATCTCGAACCCATCCACCACGGCCTTGTCGGCGTGATGCTCCCTGGCCGTCTGCAGGCCCATTTCATAGTGATCGAGTACCGGCAGCAGTTCAAGAAAGAGATCCTCATTGGCCCGTTGGTACAGCTCAATCCGTTCCCGCTGGGTACGATTGCGGAAGTTGGCAAAGTCCGCCTGCAGGCGCACAAACTGGTCGCGGAGCGATTCCTCTTCTTCCGGCTGGGGTGCCGGCGCGGCATCCTCCTCAATGATCTCGGTATCGGGAAGCGCTTCGGCTTCGGCCGCCTCCCGGTCCGCGAGTTCCTCCTCGGCCGCAAGCTCCTCTGCCTTGAAATCCTTCTTATCGGTCTTTTTCCTGCTCATTGCTAAAATCCCTTCCCCCGCACGGCGGCGGGCTTCTCGTTCGAAGAGCTTGGAAAAATACGCGATATAACGAATGTGTCAATAGGTCAATTCACCCGCATGCATGGACAAAAACCCTCGACATCCGCTGTGGACCAAAGCTAAATAGTCTTTCTTCTCCAATTCCCGTCCCCCGATCGGGACTTGAGAACGGCAAAAAATAATGCAGGCTGATTTTGGAAAACTAAACATGAAATGGATTTTAACACTGGCATTGGCCGCATGGGCCGCTTCATCCGCGTACTGCAAAGAAAGGCTTGCCTTTCCCTTCGATCAAACGAGCCGGATTACCTTTATCCGGCTGGGCACGGTTGAAGCTGACGCCGGACAGCAGTTCGTGCTGGAAAACAAAACCGGCCAATGGGTGATTCAAAGGCGCATCAGCCGCTACAATTCCATTTCGGAGGATATCACCGACGAACGCGCCCATGAAATGCTCGCCGCCTTTTCCGACCTCTATACCCATTGGCAGAATGCCCCCTATCGCGACACCCGGAAGAACGGCTATTCCCTTTTCATCTCCATCAACGAAACCTGGCAGATCGCCCTGCGTGTAAAGGATCGGGGAAGCCCCGAACTGAACCGTCTGCTGGAACTCATCGAATATCCGGACGGTCTGGTGCTGGAAGAAGAGAAGGAAGACGAACTGCCCAACGAAATCCGGGCCGCGTCTGACGGCGAGCCCGAGGATACCGAAGACGGGATCGATGCCACGGAGTAATCCGGCTAGGCCCGGCCCTTTCCCCGGTTCATTAGAACCAGACCCATCGTCCAGATTAACATGGCGCCCAGGGCAATCCCGAGAATCGGCCAGCCGCCCCAAAGAGCCAGCAGCGGAATTGCCGCGCCGGTCCACAACCCGCCGCCCATAAACGGTTCATGGAGCAGTTGCTTGGCGGCAAAGGCCTCGGCAGCCTCCGTCTCATAGTCGGGGTCGACCACGCGCAGCAGCAGCAGACCCGTGGCCGTTACGCCCATGGACTGCCCCATCTCAGCAATGCCGCGTTCAAACCACGCATCCCGGAAGGCCCGCCGTGCGAAGACGGTCAGGCACAGCACATTCCATCCAATGCCGGCGGCAATCAGAATAATGAGCGGGAGCCAATTCTGAGCCACGACATCCAGCCGGATCGTGGCGATAGCCGCGACCACCAGAAAGTCGAGCGCACAGTTCTGAATGCGCAGCATCAGGCCATGATCCATATGCTCATGCCGGTCAAATCGGTCGGACAGCCATTGAACCATCACCCCGCCCAGCATACAGAGCGGAAACAGCGGGAAACTTGCAAAAATATCTCCCCCACGGCCCGGCAGTCCGCCAGCCACCAGCTGCAGCCCCTGCTTCATCAGCCACCCCAGCAGAATCGACAGACCAACAAACACCAGATGCAGGGACAGCGATTCAATCACATCGCTCGACACGGTCAGCCGACCCGCCGCCGGCCGCTCGCCCGCCGGAATGATGCCGGCCAGATCCTCAATCTCGAACGCTGGCGTACTCTTTTTTTCGACATAGCCCCTGCGTACGGCCCAGTTTACGAGCCCCATGCCGACAAGGATGGCCCCCATTATGCCCCCCGTAGCGCTCGCGAGGGCGAAGTCCTTCATTTCGGGGAAGCCCAACTGGTCAAATGTCGGCCCCATGCCGCCGGCCGTGCCGTGTCCCCCTTCGAAGCCCACAGGCATGATGCCCGCAAAAATATCCGGCAGGCCAAACAGGGGTTTGAGCATCAGCAGAACGAAAAGGCATCCGACGGCATACTGGCCCCACGCGACAATCTGGCCATACGCCAGCTGGCGCCCGGAACTGCGCCAAACCTGCGACATCGGCGGCAGGCTGCGTCCGAGAAACAGGCAGGCAAAGACAACATTAATCAGCAGCCCCGGGAGTGTGCTCCATCCAAACGTTATCTCGGCCGGCACCGGGTGCCCCACGCCGTCAAGCGACTGAAAAAGGAGCAGGCCGAGCAATCCGGCAATCACACTGGCAGGCAGATAGAGCCGCTGTAACAGCGGAATCCGCCGGCGAAGCCAGTAGCCGACTCCAAGCAACAGGCAAAGGCATCCGAAAGAAAGCATTAAAAGACCTCCTGTTTCCCCGGCTGCAAGCTTCACGCGTTGGGCTTACAGCTCCTTTAGAACATGATATCCAGCATGACGGACGCGCTATGCCCTTCATAGCTGTCGCTGAACCGGCCGTTGTAGCCCACGCCGATCTCCAGGTAGTCCGTGCAGATCCAGCTGTAACCCAGCCCCGCGTTTATCCCGGTTTCATCCGGTACGATGCGGGCGGTTTCCGTGGCCGGCAGTCCTGCGGACGAAATCGAGGACGAGATCGTATCCTGAATGAAGTCATACGTCCACTCGGCATAGCCCGTCGTCTGAAAGCGTCCGATCGGTGTATCGAAACGGTGCCTCATTTTCAGACCCAGAGCGGATTCAAGCCAGGTGTTGTCCGCTTCGGCTATTTCCACGGAACTGCCTGCCGCTTCGGTTTCTTCATGCGATTCGGCAACCGATGAGAGGGCCTGCAGCCCCATGTAGGGCGATAACGCCAGATGTTCGCCATAATAATAGTACTGTCCGACATCAGCCGACAGGCCGAGGGCATACCCATCGTAGGATGCCGTTCCAAGGTAGCTCTCAGCCACGCGTGCCGAATCATAACGGCTCAGGCCAAATCCGGCCAGCGCATCGAAGTACAACCCATCTACACCGACCCACTCGCCATAGGCTCCGAACCAGTAGGTCTCCGTATCCAACCGATTGCCTCCCGGAGCAAGCGCGGAGGACCGGGCATAGGTATAGTTGACGCCCACCGCCAGCGCTTCGCCGATCAGCTTATCGGCTCCGATGGTTGTACCGTTGTTGTTGAGCGTAAACCCATCCGAGAGGCCGATGCGATCATAGTTACCCTGCCCGTTGTAGTGCTGCAGCCAGACATGCATGTCAAAAATAGTGTTCTGATCCCCGGGGCCCATGGCTCCGGCCGGGGTGTTGGTCGTGGTGAGCAGCCGCACCTCGTTAGGGATCGCGTGGGCCGTTGAAACCACATTGCGACGCAGCTGTTTTGTCCGCGTGAACACCATGTTTTTCATGCCGCCGAATCCGGCGCGAACACTTTCCGCGGCCGCATAATCAAGGGTCGAAGAAATGGTTCCCGATTCTACCGGAACACGAACCACCCGCACCTCGTTGCTGGTCAGGTAAAGCGCCGCGTTATACAGCAGGGGACGGGCATCCATGTTGGTTTCAGCAAAGCTGCCAACCAGATTCGTACCGCGCAGGATAACGATGTCGTTGGTTGTGTCAGGAATATAGGGGATGAAGACATCTGCAGACATCGTGTTCAAATCAACGGCGTTCGTTCCTGAAAAGACCAGCTCGTCCCATTCATCGTTGATAACCTGGAGCCGATTGGTAGTGCCATCGCCCAGAAATCTGCCGGCAATCTCCAGTCGTCCGATCCCGTCGCCCGCCGGATCAATCACCCCCTCAACCATCGAAACAGTCTCAAAGGCATCCAGCAGGCCATATCCGGTCAGGGTGCTGTTGCTTAAGGTAAGGGTCTGGAAGTTTACATAGGGCATCTCATTCGTACCGGCAACCGTGAATGTACCCTCATAGACTGCGACCTCATTATCAAATCCGCCGTCGGCTGTGAACACGACGCCCGTGCCCAGCGAGATTCCGCTGCCGTAGAACGCCAGCAGCGCATTGGTTGCACCAAACGCAATGGTTCCCGACCCACTGATGGTCGAGTTGCTGTAGACGCTCATTTCCGGCAGGCGGGATATTGTACCGCCGGACGCCAATGAAATGGAGTTGCCGGAGCGAAGCGTCAGCGCTCCGTCAATCTGAACCTCGCCCTGATCGGACACGGAAAGGCTGTTGCCCGTACTGTTGGATACCCCCCCGACAAGCAGGTCGCCGCCAATGCTCCAGAGGGAGTTGGAGCCGCTCACAGACACTTTGTTATCCGAGGTGTTGGTGTTGCCGATATAGGCGTTTCCGGTTGGGGATACCAATCCCCCTGACGATATTGTCAGCTCATTGAAAGAGCCCTCATGGCCCACCCACAGGTCCCCGCTGCTGTTCCACATGCCGTTCTCTTCAATGATGACCTTATTGTTTGCCGAATTTGTTCCCCAGCCGATATAAGCGGTCGCACTGGAAAGCGAACCACTGTTCTTCACAGTCAGTCTGCTGCCTGAGTCATTGTACCCCACCACGAGATTGGTGCCGGATATATCCCACGTTCCTCCGTCCAGTGTAAGATCGCTGCCGCCGTTGAGATAGTAGCTGCCGTTGGTCGTTGCCATACCGCTCAGCTCACCACCCACCGAAAGATGACCCCCTGCATTCCAGATGACGTTGCTCTGAAGTGTTACATTGAAGTTGGTTGCAATGGCGAACGTCCCGCCGCTCTGAAGATCCAGCAGGCTGCCGTCGGCAATCAGCAGGTCACCAACCGAAACCGTACCGCCGCGGCGAATGATATTTGTGCCCCGGGTTGCAGCATCGAGGCCCAGATAGAGTGTTCCTTCCACATCCACTGTGCCGGGGCCCACGATCAGCTGAGCACCGTTTGTAGAGGCAACCAGCATGCTGCCGCCCGCAAAATTCGTCGGGCTGGACTGCGTTTCCCCCACATTGACCCAGCCCCCGTTTTCAATCGTGAGGGTATTCCCTGTGTTGGCTCTCGCAAGGTTGGTGCCCGACCAGTAAGCCCCCACATACAGATCACCGCCGGCATTGGTCCATGTCGAACCCGCTCCTGATACGAGAACCGAGTTGTTGGCACTTGAATCGCCCCAACCGATAAAGCCATCGGCATTTACGACGGATGCACCATCCGTGATGGCCAGTTCGCTGTTGGATGCCTGATAACCGACAACCAGATTGGTCGTGCCGAGATCCAGCAAGCCTCCCCCTCCATCCAACTCGATGTCATGCCCGCCATTGATATAGGCAAACGCGCTGGCATTGGTCGCACCACCCACAATCAGGCTGGTGGTCTCCAGCCCGCTGAGTTCTCCCTGCAGTGAAAGCAATCCACCCCCTTGCCAGGACAGGTTGGTCTGTTCTGACAGGTTGAAGTCGCCGGCAATCGCAAGCGTACCGTCTTTATTCAGGTTAAAGCTGTTGCCGCCCTCAACCAACAAGGCGTCCGCCTCCACTCGTCCGCCGTCCGTAACCGTCACGGCATTGCCGATGCTTCCGTTGGTGGAGCCGATGCTAAGCGCACCGTTGTTCAGCCAGAGAGCCCCTTCGCCTGAAACCGTCACTGTGTTGTTCAGGTTCGACACCCCGGCACCGACAGACCCGTTGTCGTTTAAGACGGTACCGCCGGCCATAACGGAAAGTGTATTGTTGGTGCCGTCCACGGAAATATCGCCGGCTCGGCTCCACGTTCCGCCGGCGATCCGTAATATCCGGCCCTCGCCCCCGAGTCCGGCATTATTGTTGAGCGTGCCGCCGATGGAAAGGGTTCCCCCACTATGCCAGTTCACGTTGGTCTGGGCCGCGGCATCGTAGGTCCCCAGGATGGAAAGCGTGCCGCCGCTGTCAATATTCAGCTCGCTGCCCGCATTGCCGATGATCAACGACTCGGCCTCGACGGCGCTTCCGTTGGTTATGGAGACGGAGCCTGTCAGCGCAGCGTTGGTTCCACCGATGTAAAGACCGCCTGTCGTTTGAACGCTTGAACCGCTGTCAACCAGCAAGGTTGCACCGTTCGTTCCGCCAACGGCGATGCCGCCGGCGGCATCCATGTTATAATCGTTGGTCGTCCCCGTCCCGACACTGACCCATCCGCCGTTGGATACGACCAGGTCACTGCCATCGAGCGTCAGGTTGGTAGATGCCGTATTCCACGTTCCGCCATCCAGCGTGAGCGAACGCTCTCCGTCCAGCACAACGGTATTGCTTGAAACCGGCATGCCGGTCAGCTGGCCGCCTACGGAAAGGTGCCCGCCGTCATTCCAGTTGAACCCATCGGTAGACACATCGAGGTTCGTGGAAACAGCAAAGGTGCCGCCATCATTGATATTGAAGGTATTATTGGAATGGATGACCAGATCGCCGACGGAGATCAATCCGCCGCCCCCTACAGACACGGTATTGTTGGTGCCGGTTCCGATTTCAAGCGTGTCTTCGATATCCCATGTGCCGGTACCTGTAACGGAGACCGTATTATCGTTGGCATTGCTTGTTGCACCGACGAACACATTGGTGCTGAAAACGGCACCGCCGGAAACTACCGACAACCTATTACTCGGCGTGGTTTGGCCGACCCATACGGTGTCATTGGTCCACGCCGTATTGACGATCTGGTTCGTACCGTTTTCCAGCACGTTGGTATATTGCGCATAGGCGGCCATGCTGTAAAACAGGAAGGCGGCCATCGAGACAAAGCATTTCATTCCATTTAACTCCCGGTTCCGGATTGGGGAAAAGCGGGGAAAGAATACATAAACCGCCCGATTGCAGAAAGGGCATATTTAAAGGGAATCCAGGGCTTCCTCAACACAGACTTCAGGATAGCGCCGGCGCATCGGTTTTTTATGGTAAAATCTTTTCCCCATGAGCCGAAAGGATCGTTCAATTCGATCCTTCCAATATGGGACTGTTTTGGTTTAATTATGGTCAGGAAACGGAGGGCAGACCATGCCTTATGAGATTTCATACAATGCCGAAGATGATTATGTGGTTTCAACGTTCACGGGACAGATCACAATGGCGTTAGTCCATGCCTATCTTGCCGAGCTGCTCCCGATCCTGCAGGAAACCGGCTGCACGCGCCTGCTGAGCGATTCCATCACAGCGCAGGTACAACTGTCCTCGATGGATATTATGAAATTTCCCAAGATGGCCGCGGCCCACCCGCTGACCGCCAACCTCAAGCGGGCGGCCCTGGCATCGGAGGGCTCCAGCGGCTATGAAATGTATGAGACCCTCTCGAAGATTCAGGGCCAGAATCTGCGTGTATTCACGGATCGGTCCGAAGCCCTGAAATGGCTCTTATCGGATGAGGATTGATCCCCGAATGTCCGGCTGATACGCTGAAATCTCAACCAGCAAATCAACCCGAAAGGCATGGCATGAAAGTCCTGAAGCACCTATTTGAAAGCAACCGCGAGTGGGCCGAGCGTATTGAGCAGGAGCAGCCGGGCTTCTTTGAGCAGCTCTCCAAACAGCAGAATCCTGAATACCTCTGGATCGGCTGTGCCGACAGCCGCGTACCGGCCAACGAAATCATTAATCTGCCCCCGGGCGAGGTGTTTGTTCATCGCAATATTGCCAACATGGTGGTTCATACCGATCTTAACTGCCTATCCGTTCTTCAATATGCCGTTGCTGTGCTGAAAGTGAAGCACGTTATCGTCTGCGGCCATTATGGCTGCGGCGGCGTACGCGCTGCGATGGAAGACACCAACCATGGCCTGATCGACAACTGGCTGCGCCATATTCGGGATGTATACCGCTATCACCGCGAAGCGCTCGATGCCATCGATGAAGTGGATGCGCGTCGGGACCGGTTGTGCGAACTGAACGTGATGGAGCAGGTTGCGAATGTCTGCAACACCACCATGGTGCGGGATGCCTGGGCGGACGGGCAGGAACTGGCCGTTCATGGCTGGATCTATCGGCTCGAAGACGGCCTCCTGCACGACCTTGATGTAACTGCAACCGGCGAATCCGCCGTCTAAACAGTTGCATAACATCGTATCCGGACTTCGGGGATGCCTCCCGAAAAAAAAAGCCGCCGGCTGCTGACGCAGCGGGCGGCTTTCACCTCTTTTTATGATTCTTTACTAGAACGGACGCAGAACGAACGAGTATTCGTAGGTGCCCTCTGCAACAATACGATGCTGGGGACGCGGCCACATTCCCCACGAATCCTCGCCGCCGACGCCCATCTGACGGTGATCAATACTCACTGTAATCAAGCCGCGCAGCGGAATATCGGCCGGATGGCGGGGCGCGTTCGGATTCTCCGGTATCTGATCGGACTCAAGCACTTCAATATCCGACTGCAGGAAGGGGTAGGCCCCGATTTCCAGGGGCTGACCGTCAGTCGACTGAATCATCAGGCCGTGTTTCCCTGCACTGAAAGCTGCCCGGCGAACCCCGGTGCGGTTGGCCGTTTCCTGCGGCTGTGTATAGGGATGCCAGGCTTTGCGCACATCGGTCTTCCAAAGCCCCAGGAACGTGCCGGTATTGCGGTCGCTGTAGTTTTCCTCCGGCCCATGGCCATACCAGGTCCATTCGCTGAGTTCCGGGGTAATGGAGCACTGGAAGCCGAGCCGCGGAAGTTCCGGAAGATTCTCCCCCTCGGGCTCCACCTTCAGCGACACACCCAACGCACCATCACCATAGAACTTGTAGGTAACGGTTGCCTTCGTATCACCCACGGGAATGTCATAATCGAAGGAGACGGTGTAGGAATCCCCGCTCTTGGTCTGCCCCATCCTTTTCGAGTCATAGTCGTTACCGATCTTCTGCTCGTTCATCTGGGTCATTTCCGCTTTGGCTCCGGCTTCGCGCCAGGGAGAGCATCGTTCGACAATGCTGGATCCGCGGTCGTTGTCGACCGGCGCCCGCCAGAAGTTCATCATCAACGGCTGCTTCAGGTATTCCTTGTTCCCCACCGTGTACGACACCAGCTGCCCCGTCTTGCTGTTAATCGATGCCTTGATCGAACCGGAAGTGAAGACCAGGTTGTCACCGGATCTGCTGGGCTTGAACACGGTACTCTTGCTCGACTTGTAGGGATGTGCCTCCACCTGAGTCCATTCGAGTGCAATCTGGTCGCGGGCAATCGTATGCCCCTCCGGAGCCCAGGCGGGACTGCCCACGGGTGGATATTCGACATTCAGGAAGTATTCCGCATTCTTATCCGGCGTTACTCCGGAGATCGGAATGGTCACATCCACCGATTCCTGAGCAGCCAGTTCTTTAATCATGACCTTCCCCTTCTTCTTGGGCTCGCCGTTTTCCAGCAGCGTCCATATCAGGGGCTGATTCCTAAGTGGCTCAAAGAAGTTTTCGTTGAAGACCTTAATGATCGGCTTGCCGGCGCTGACATTAACGCCGGTTGTCAGAATCGAGCGATACTGGTATGCCACCTCGGTGGCATGCGGGTTTGGAACGAGATCCGACCCCACCACGCCGTTCATGCAGAAGTTATCATCGTTGGGCTTGTCGCCGAAATCCCCGCCATAGGCAAAGTAGACCAATGAACCGTCTTCGGCCACGAAGCGTTCTTTGTCCAGCGCCATAACGGCAGCCGGCGATTTCGGAGCCGGCTGGGTTTGACGGATCCCCTGATCGCGCCAATCCCAGATGAATCCGCCCTGCAAGAGGCGCTCCTTGCGGATGAGGTCCCAGTACTCATAGAGCCCCCCGCAGGAATTGCCCATGGCATGGCTGTATTCGCACTGGATCATCGGCTTCTGCTGATCAGGCTTTTTCTTTTCCATGTCACGGCACCATTTATCGAGATCTCCAATCCGGAAATACATGGGCGACTCAAAGTCCACATATTCGTAACCTACCCGGTTGGCCCCTTCATAATGGACCGGACGGGAGGGATCCCGCTCATGAATCCAGTCGGCCATCGCCTCGAAGTTGGGTCCGGTTCCGGCTTCGTTACCCAGCGACCAGATAATGATGCAGGGCTGATTCTTGAAGGTCTCCACCATATTCTGAACCCGGTCGAGCAGCGCTTTCCTCCACGATGGAGCATTGGCCAGCTTGTTTTCGGGATTCGTACCAAAGCCGTGGGTTTCCACATTGGCCTCGCTGATGACATAGAAGCCGTATTCGTTGACCAGCTCGAGGAAACGCGGATCGTTGGGATAATGCGATGTGCGGATGGCATTGATGTTGAGGCGTTTCATCAGGTCGAGCTCGGCCCGCATGGTTTCCTCGGGAATATAATGCCCATGGATATGATCGTGGTCGTGGCGGTCAACACCCTTGATCAGGATCGGCTTGCCGTTGACAAGCAGGTTGCCGTTCTTGATTTCGGAGCGGACAAACCCGACGGGGAATGCATAATGGGCAATAGCTGTGCCGGCTTCATCTTTCAAGGCCACCTGCAGCTTGTAGAGATAGGGATTCTCCGCTGACCAGGGCTGGATCTCAAGGCCTTCGATCTTATCCGCCGCAAGGTGCTTCGTGTCCGGGAAGATGTTCCCCTGGATTTTGCATCCCTTGACCGGCTTTCCGGCGGCATCAAGCAGGATGGCTTCGACATTGTACTTACTGGAGGTCTTGCCGAAGTTATACACCAGGGTCTCGATATTCAGAGTGCCCTTGTCGTAGGCATCGTCGAGGGTGCCGTGGATTTCAATATCAACGAGTTCCATGTCCGCGCAGGACCAGAGGTAGACATCGCGGAAAATGCCTGAAAGCCGCCAGAAATCCTGGTCTTCCAAATAGGACCCGTCGGAAAAACGATGGACCTGAACCGCCAGCAGGTTTTCCCCGGCCTTGAGATATTGCGTGATGTTGAACTCGGCCGGCGTGCGGCTGTCCTGTGAGTAGCCGACTTCCTGCCCGTTTACATAGAGGGTAAACGCCGATTCGACCCCGTTGAAGGTGATGAACACATTCCGTCCGTCCCAGTTATCCGGAAGCGTTATGCTCCGGCGATATGCGGAAATAGGAGAGCGCTCCTTGAATGCAGTCCAGTCGGCGGGCGGTTCGTCGGTCACACTGGGCGGATTCATTGGAAAAACATAACCGATATTCCGGTAGATCGGCGTGCCATAGCCCTGCAGCTCGACATTGGAGGGCACCGGGATGCTGCCCCATGCGGAATCGTCGAATGAGGGACTGTAAAACTCCCCGGCCGCCTTCTCGTGCTCTTCAATCGTGGGCGACCAGTGGAACTTCCATTCGCCATTCAGCAGCATGCACCACGGGCTTTCCATCCGCGTCTTGCTCAGCGCTTCCTCGGCGGTCGGAAATGCCATCTTGGTGGCGTGCGGCTTTTCCTTGTTGACGCGGAAAACTGACTGATCTTCCCAGCGGCGCTCCGCCCCGGCCGAGCTTGCAATCATGGCGGCCACCCCCAGACATACCGGTATACATGTATACTTCTTATTCTTACGCATAATACTGTCCCTCGTTTTATTCAATCTCAGCTATCATTAGTTCGACACCCGGACCGGTGCGATGCCTTCGTGAGTGGGCCGCACCGGCTTAATTTTCCCGGTAGCATCGAACTCCATCCGGTCGATGCAAACTTCGCGATGGAATCCGCCGGCCCCGTCCGGCATGTCAATGCCTTCCGGATAAGTGAATCGATGGTAAACAATATACCACTCGTCCTTGCCGGGAACCTGAATCGTGGAATTGTGTCCTGTGCAGTAGATACCGGCCTCGGGATCTTTTTCGATCACAATATTGTCTTCGGGAACGGTTATTGGACCCATCGGAGATTTGGCCACCCCGTAGCGTACGCGGTAGTTCGGGCTGCGGGTATCGTCTTCCGACCAGAGAAAATAATAGACGCCGTTGCGGTACAGCACGTGTGCCCCCTCGCGGAAGGTGTTGTCCGGCGTCATCTCCTTGACGGACATTTTTCGAACGGAAATCATATCATCGTTCAACTCCGCCACCGCCATGTATCCATTGCCCCAGTAAAGATAGTATTTGCCACTCTCCGGATCATGGAACACATCGGGATCAATCTCCTGCCCGCCATGAACGCCGTTGGGCTTGAAATCAATCAGCGGACGGCCGCTATCCACAAACGGACCGGTTGGATCGTCCGCCACGGCCACACCGATTTTCTGCGCAGCGGTGAAGTAATAGAAATATTTATACTCGCCATCCTCCTTGCGTTCGATGATGCAGGGCGCCCATGCGTTGCGGTCAGCCCAGTCCACGTCCTTATGCAGATCGAGAATGATCCCCTCATCCTGCCAGTCGACGAGATTGGGCGAAGAAAAGGTCTTGAAATAGAATCCGCCCCAGCCCTGGAATCCATCGCTGGTGGGGTAAATGTAGAACTTGCCGGTCTTGTGGGAATAGATGCAGTCCGGATCGGCATAATATCCATCCAGCGCCCGGTTGTGCCACGCCTCGGCTGAGTCCTCTTTTTCCACCGCCGTCGCGCAGCCGGCGAAGAGTGCGACCGCCGTCGCAGATAATATGCATCCATGAGTTCCGAACCCTTTCGAAAACAGCATGTCTTACTCCCTCCCTATCGATCAAAAAGATCTGTTCCTGAACTCCCGAATCTAGCGGAGAAGCGCCACAGGGGGAAGTTCATTTGAATAGATTGTGCCCGCCGGCTAGTCCCTGAGAAGAAGATCGGCAGCGTTCTCTGCCGCCTTTTTCGAGCCGAGCAGCGCCCGGACCTCCGCGTATCCCGCGAGCATATCGCGCCGCTCAGGCGTGTCCCCCAACAGTTTGGACAGCGCATCCGCCATGGCTTCCGGGACAGCATCACCCTGCAGCAATTCGGGGCAGACCATACGGCCCGCCACAATGTTCACCAGACCTACGTGCCGGATCGTCAGCACCATCCGGGCAAACAGGCTGGTGGCGAGACTGGTTTTATAGACAATAATCTGCGGGGTACCGATCAGCGCCGTCTCAAGCGTGGCCGTACCCGAGGTCACCATGGCCGCCTCGGCCTGCCTCATCAGTTCGCGCGCCTGTCCCCGCACTACGCCAAGCCGGGAAGGCCGGTTCGCACATTGGGCAATCTGATCATTCACCATCGTTTCAATACGCGCATTGGGCGAAGCAATCATGAACGAAAGGTCCGGAAACTGTTGTTCCAGCCGCTTCGCGGCATCCAGGATCGCGGGAAGAATGCGCTGGATTTCCTGTCTGCGGCTCCCCGGCAGCAGCGCAATTCTGCGCTCCGAACCCCATGGGAGCGGCTCAGGCGCGGTTGCAAGGAATTCTCCGATCTGTTCCACCAGCGGATTGCCGACAAAATCAACCTGCAGCTCCGTTTCCTTAAACACCTCCACCTCGAAAGGAAAGACCACCATCAACCGGTCAATAATCTGCGCCATCTTCGGGATACGCTTTCTATTCCAGGCCCACACCTTCGGACAGATGTAATAGTAGACCTTCACCCCGCGCTTCCTGAGCTGTTTGGCCAGGCGCAGATTGAATCCGGGATAATCAACCAGCAGCGCCGCATCCGGCTTGCGCCGATCCACTTCTTCGAGCACCTGACGGAAGACCCCTTTTAAAAAACGGTAGTGTTTCAGGACTTCAGCCACGCCCATGACCGACATCCGGTCCGTGTGCTGGAGGAGCTCGGTGCCGGCGGCGTGCAGATCGTCACCGCCGATGCCCCAGAAGGCCGTCACCGGGGAGCGGGTCTTAACGGCCTCCACCACCCTGGCGGCATGCAGATCGCCCGACACCTCCCCCGCTACCACTAGAATCGATTTCTTCATATGCTGGTTAAACACCCGCTTCGCTAAAGACACAAAGGACGCTAAGCTTCAAGCTCTCTTCGCGCCGTCGTGTTTAATTCGTGCCTGTTTCAAGAGCAATGAACGCCATGTCGAGCTCGTCGGCCATCTCGATGAGCTTTTGCTTTTCAAGCAGGATGGTCTTCCCGGCCTCCACTGCAAGACACGAAACCCTTGCCTTTTTCATCGCCTTGAAGGTCCGGGTGCCGACCACCGGAATATCGAAGCGCATATCGTGACCTTCCTTCGGCACCTTCACGATTACGGTGCCCTCCTTGCCGACCCGTCCGGCGCGCTTAATGGTCTGGTTGGTCCCTTCAAAAGCCTCGACGGCAATAATGATACCGTCCTTGATCGCCACGGTCTGTCCGATCTCGAATTCACTCGTACCCTTCACCAGCCGGAGTCCGAGCTCAATGTCCGCCTGCTCGCGTTCCGTCGGGGGCCGGCGGCTCAGCAACCCGGGTTCGGGGGTGTAGCACTCCATAAACGAGTTGCCGGGCAGCACCGTGATCCCGCGCGATTCGATGGCCTCGACAATGGCCCCGAAGATCGTATGGGCATTCTTGCTGGAGAGGGATGCCATCATTTCGCGGGCCAGCCTGTCGTACCGCAGATGAAACAGGTTGGACGGTGCTATCTGGCCCACCATCACGCACTGCCTGATACCGGTGGTTTCCAGTTTTTCCAGAAAGGGTTCCATCGCCCCCAGGTTGGCCCAGATCACCTCGTCCGCCAGCGGCAGGACAGCCTTGCCGGTCTCGCCCTTGAAGCCGAGCACCACGATCCGCTTCACGCCGGCATCACGCGCGGCCCGGGCCAGCATTGCGGGGTACGTCTGCCGGCCGGCAAT
>JBNKVA010000049.1:0-104177 GCA_050298955.1 Pontiella sp. | reverse complement strand
ACCACACCGCAAACCAGACCAATAATGATCGAGGCCGTAACGGAAACGGCATCGGCGCCGGCGGTAATGCCGACCAAACCGGCCAGACAGCCGTTGAGAACCATGGAGAGGTCCGGCTCCTTCTGGACAATCCAGGAGGTGGCCATGGAACCGACGATACCAGCAGCCGCAGCAAGCGACGTGGTTACGAGCACAAACGAAACCATACCCGGATCAGCCGAAAGTACGGAACCGCCGTTGAATCCGAACCAGCCGAGCCACAGCAGGAATACGCCGATGGTCAGCAACGGCATGTTGTGACCCATGATGGCCTTGGCCTTGCCGTTGACATACTTGCCAAGACGCGGGCCGATCACGATGATGCCAGCGAGTGCGCCCCATCCACCTACAGAGTGAACCAAGGTGGAACCGGCGAAGTCGTGGAAGTTCTTTTCGGCCAGCCATCCGCCGCCCCAGACCCAGGACCCGACGAACGGATAGACAAGAGCAACATAGATCGTGCAGAAGATCAGGAACGGCCCAAGCTTGACGCGCTCAGCCACCGCACCGGATACAATCGTCGCTGCTGTTGCGGCAAACATGCCCTGGAACAGGAAATCGGTCCAGTAGGTGTAACCAGGGTTGTAGGCACTGGTAAGCCCCCCTTCCGGACAGGAGATTCCGAAGCCCGCGAATCCAAAGAATCCAGCGGATCCCTCTGCAAAGCCCGGATACATCAGATTAAAGCCGATCAAGGCATAGGTCAGCAGACCAATCGCGACGATCATCGTATTCTTGAACAGAATGTTCACGGTATTCTTGGCACGGGTCAGCCCGGTTTCGACACAGGCGAAGCCCAAGTGCATGATAAATACCAGGAAGGTCGCAACCATCATCCAGGTATTGTTAACGGTAAACATGGCGTCGGCCGCTGTGATTTCCGGGGCAGCCTCTTCCGCCATAACAGCCATCGGCATAACGACGGCACAGAGTGCGAGCAAAAGCATCGCATACTTCATAATCTTCCTCATTAGCATCCTCCTATTAGATTGCACGTTTGATCTCTCCATCCACCTTCGTGGAATATGTGCTTATCGCAGGAGGTGTGCCACAGGAAGTTTGTAGATGTATCTCGTTTTATACAAATGGCTTATGAAGTTTCTGAAGAATATCGCCGCATGCATATAGCATCATATATGTATTATTATTTGTTATTAATACATATTTGTAGCCAACATTGAATCATCTGTCAGAGCTGTCTCAAATAGATTCAACGGATTACTTCGTGGAGAAATTAAGCCTCTACAGTTGGCGCAAGGTTGCTATCAATCAGATAAGCCTCGATTTCACTGATTCGGCCCAGGTCCAGCATATGGCTGGCAATGCCTTCAGCCTCTTCCAGCGTAGTCGCTCCCACCAGCCGCTGCACGGCCGGTGCATTGACGATATCAATACTGAACTTCCGGAGACCTACTCCGAGGAGGAAGGGAAGCATTCTCTTGTCCGCAGATAGATCCCCGCAAATTGACACATCTTTGCCGTGCGTCTGCGCAGCAGCAACAATCCGGTTCACCGCGCGAAGAATCGCAGGATGGTGCGCCTGATAAAGGCTGGAGACTCTTTCATTGGTTCTGTCGACGGCCAGCATATACTGAATAAGGTCGTTGGATCCGATTGAAAGAAAATCGGCCTCCTGAGCCAATTCGTCGATCACCTCCACAGCAGACGGCAACTCTACCATGACCCCCAACTCGGTATTGCGATTGAACGGCACATCGTTCTTTTCCAGCTCATCCATGCAGTCGTATACGATATCCCGAGCTGCTTCGAAGTCGTCTACTGAAGAAACCAGTGGGAACATGATACGGGTCGGGCTATCTGCTCCGGCCCGCAGGAATGCACGCAGCTGATCGCAGAAGATATCCTTGTTTTGCAACGAAAACCGGATGGCCCGCATACCGAGGAATGGATTGGCCTCATTAACGTGGGAATAGTAGGAAAGCATCTTGTCGCCACCGATATCCAGCGTGCGGAAGGTGACCGGGCGGCCTTCCATCTGATCAACAAGTTTCCTGTAGATCAGATACTGCTCCTCTTCGCTCGGGAAATCCGAACGTACGATGAACGGGAATTCAGAACGGTAAAGCCCAACCCCTTCCGCCTTGAACTTACGAGCCGGTTTGAGGTCGCTCAACAGGTTGATATTGGCGTAGATGTGTACATACTCCCCGCACTTGGTCTGAGTCTCTTCCTTTACATCGGAAGCGTCATGCAAAGCCTCCCAGGCCTCGTCCAGCTCCTTGTATTTGCGCTGAACCTCGCCAGACGGCTCCAGATAGATGATCCCCTGTTCGCCATCCATCAGCAAATCAGTGCCTTCTTCGATGCCGTCGGCATCTTCGCGGCTGATGGCCACCATGGGAATTCCAAGCGACCGACTGATAATCGCGTTGTGCGAAGTCACACCACTGCTGACAATGAAGCCCTCCACGTTTTCGGCGGATAGCTTGAGAATGTCCGATGGCAGCAGCTCATGTGCAATAATGATCTGGCCGCGATAGTCGCAGGCATCCGCTTCTTCGGCAATCAGGTTGCGCGTAAGTCGGTTGCCCAGATCCTTCACATCCAGCACCTTTTCGCGAATCATCGGCATCTTGCTCAGGGAAAAGACCTCGACATACTCGTTCACCACCGTCGCAATCGCCTTGATCGCAGGGGTTCCGGTTTCAATCAGGTTTCCAATACGTCCCGTAAACTGGCTATCCTCAAGAATCAATTGGTGTGCGCTGAAGATCAGGACGGCCACATCGGCCAGATCCGTCGTGGTCTGACGCTGAAGTTCATCAATCTGGAGCATTGTCTGACTGACAGCTTTTTTGAAATCCTCAACAGTAAAAGGAGGAGCGTCAGGATCCGGCAGTATGCAGGCCTCCGCACCGTTCGCATCCAGTGTGCAGGCCTGCCCCCGAGCCGTACCTGTACTGGCTGAACGACCGCGCAGGATCGCTCCTTTTTCCACCTTTTTGCGCGGCTCTACTTCAATCGATGCACGTTCACGAATCTCGCTAAGCAATTGCACGTTCTCGATCATCGTTGCCAGCTGGGCGGCAATTGCGCGCAGTGCCTTGACATCATTCGGCGTGAAATAGTTAACCTCGCGGGCCTGAACAGTCAGTGCACCGATCCGGCGCAGACCGCGCAGAATGGGAACTGCCAGAAACGCCTCGTACTCCTCTTCGTGGATCCCTGGGAAAAATTTGTAGGAAGAGCTTTTCGAGGCCGCACCCACGCAGATCGGACGCAGTTCGCGGACCGCCCGGCCGGTGATTCCCTCACCCAAGGCGAGCTTGACGGTTCCGATGGCGCCTTCGTCAAGCCCCTGCGTAGCGCGCAACGTGAGTTCCTTGTTTTTCTCATCATATATGTAGATGGAGCAAACATCGGCCTGCATATGCTTCGCCACGGTGGTTACCACGCTTTGCAGCAACACCTTGCGGTCCTGACCTTCCTCGGCCAGGGACATGAGTTCGGCGATATCGCACACCAGGTCTACATTACGTTTTTTCATATAGCTCCATGTCACTTAACCGGGAACATCATATCCGGCATTCAAGGGCGTGTCAAAAAATAGAGATTGTCCAATTTACACATCGACCTCGCCTCCCACCTTCTCTACTATTTTAGCCCTATTTAACAGCTGGAAATTCTATGAACAAGCCCTCTGCAGAAAAGCTTCTTGGACTCTACCGTTCCATGATTGCATCACGCTATACCGACCAGCTGCAATCCGCTGCGGCACAACGCGGCGAGGTCTTTTTTTACATTCCTTCATCGGGCCATGAAGCCGCGGCTGCGCTCAACGAACACCTCATTGACGCCGACTGGCTGCACCTGCACTACCGCGACCGCGCCCTGGCCTATGCCCGCGGGGTCTCCTACGAAAGCGCCTTCTACGGCCTCTTCAGCAAGGAGGAATCCAACTCGGCCGGGCGCCGCATGCCCGCCTTTCCGTGCGATCCCGCTTTGAATATCATGAGCACGCCCACGCTGGTCGGCAGCAATGTGTTGCAGGCTGTCGGCGTCGCATCGGTTATCAAGGAAGGCGATGGCCGGCCCTTGGTGATGGTTTCGGTGGGCGATGGCGCGACTCAGCAGGGGGATTTCTATGAAGCGGTTGCGGAAGCCGTCCGCGCCAACCTGCCGGTGCTGTTTCTGGTTGAAGACAACCGCTTCGCCCTGTCGACGGTCACCAAGGGAAACACCTTCTATTCGCTGCCCGGGAGCGAGCCGGACTCCTTCTACGGCCTGCCGATACACCGGGTGGACGGGACCGATACCCTCGCCGCCTATGCAACCTTCGGCGAAGTGGTCTCAAGCCTCCGCGAATCGCGCGGCCCGCAGATCGTGGTCTTCAACGTCGAGCGCCTGGAAAGCCACACCAACGCCGACGACCAGACCATGTACCGCACCGAAGCGGAACTGAAGCAAGCCAAGGAAAATGCCGATCCCTGCGCCCGCCTGCGGGATGCAATGCTGGCCGATGGCATCGCGCAGGAACAGATCGACCGCGTGGAAGCTGAAGTGAAGGATGCGGTGGATACCGCTTTTCACACCGCACGCAAGGGCACCACGCCCAAGGCCGAACTTACGGCCAAGAAGGAGCTGCCGGAGCCCCGCACGGAATATCGCGGGACCGATGAGGATCGGGCGCTCAGCATGCTCGAAGCGATGCGCGAAACCCTCAAGGCCCGCTTGACCAAAGATGCATCGACCACCCTGCTCGGGCAGGATATCGAAGATCCGAAAGGCGACGTGTTCGGGCTGACGCGCGGGCTCAGCCAGGCGTTTCCCAAGCAGGTTCACAACGCGGCGCTGGCCGAAAACACGATTCTCGGCGTATCCACCGGGCAGGCCCTCGCGGGCGGACACCCGGTGGCCTTTATGCAGTTTGCCGATTTTTTACCGGTGGCCTATAATCATATTCTATCCGAAATCGGAGCCATGTACTGGCGAACCAACGGCCAGTGGGAATGTCCGGTGCTGCTGATGTCGATCTGCGGGGGCTACCGTCCCGGCCTTGGCCCCTACCACGCCCAAACGATGGAGTCCATCTGTGCGCATGTGCCGGGCGTCGACGTCTTCATGCCATCGACCGCCGCCGATGCTGCCGGCCTGCTGAACGCCATCGCTGAATCGGGCCGCCCATCGGTGTTCCTTTTCCCGAAAAGCCTGATCAATGACCGCACCAACACCACCTCCGCCGATGTGGAACAACAGTATGTGCCGATCGGCAAGGCGCGCATCACCCGTGCCGGGCAGGACATCACGCTGGTCAGCTGGGGCGGTTCCATCCCGGTTTGCGAACGCACCGCCGAGGCCTTGGCTGAAATCGGCGTGAATGCGGAAATCATCGACCTGCGAACCATCTTCCCGTGGGATGAAGACACGGTCCTGGCCTCGGCCCGAAAGACCGGCAGGCTGATCATTGTCCATGAGGACAATCAGACCGCCGGCATGGGCGGGGAGATCGCGGCGAGCATTGCAGAAAAAGCCGGCGGTGCGGTGCAGCTTGCCCGCGTGGTCCGCCCCGACACCTACATCCCCTACGATTACTCGTGCCAGATCGAGGTGCTTCCCTCATACAAGCGCACCCTGGAAAAATGCTGCGAGCTGCTGGATATCGACATCCACTGGGACCAGCCCGTGGAGGAAGAAGCCGGAAGCATCACCGTCAAGGCCATCGGCTCCAGCCCGTCCGATGAAACCATTACCATCACCAGCCTGCCCGTCAGCGTCGGTGATGCCATAGCCGAAGGTGACCTGATTGCCGCGGTCGAGGCCGACAAGGCATCCATGGATATTTCCGCGCCGGTGAGCGGAACCATAGCCGAACTGCTTGCCGGGGAAGGTGATGTGCTGCAGGTCGGTACGCCGATGGTCAGGATTGCCTCGGACGAAGCCGCGCAGCTCAAGCCGCTAACCAAGGAAGATCCCGGCACACCGGTCATGGAGCGCCGGCGCATCACCGATTCGACCCAGCTCGAGAAGGTCTCCGTTGCGGAGGCAAAGCCCGTCTACATCTCTTCGATCACCACGGCTCTCGGCGCGCGGCACCTTACCAACGATGAGCTGCTGCAGGGCCACGGCGAATGGGATTCCGAGGCCATCCGCAAACGCACCGGCATCGAAAACCGCTACTGGATCGATGGGGATGAAAATGTCCAGACACTGGCGGTACGGGTGACCCGTGAACTGCTGGAAAAGGAAGGTCTTCAGATTGCCGATATCGATGCGATTATCTGCTCCACGGGCACGCCACTGGCCATGACGCCGTCGCTGGCCTGCCAGGTACTGCATGAACTCAGCCCTGCGAAGGGCGAGGTGCTGCTGCAGGCCCACGATGTCAATGCCGCCTGCTCCGGCTACCTCTACGCACTGCAGGCCGCGTACGACGTGCTGCGCGACGACCCCTCAAAGAAGGTCATCGTGATTACCGCTGAAACCCTTTCGCCGATGGTCAACCACGACGACCAGAAAACCATGGCTCTCTTCGGAGATGCCGCCACTGCTTCGCTGGTCAGCTGCGAGCGGCGCCCGGGCAATATCGGGGTAAAACTGAACCGCCCGGTACTATCGGCCACCGGTGTCGAAGAAAAAGTGCTCTATGTTCCGAATATGGGCAGTGGTGAAGTGATCGAAATGGAAGGGCTGACCGTCTTCAAGCTGGCGGTCCGGAAAATGATCGACATGCTCGATCATGCCTGCAGGGACCGGGGGGTCACCGTCGAGGATTTGCAGAAAATCGTGCCGCACCAAGCCAATGAGCACATCATTGAAGCCATTCGCAAGACCATCCATTGCCCCCCGGAGAAAATGTTCAACCACATCCGCAAGTACGGCAACACGTCGTCGAACACGATTCCGATTGCACTGGCCGAACTGGTTCCGGAACTGGATGCCGAAACCCTGATCGGCCTCACGGCCTTCGGCGGCGGCTTTACCTTCGGCGCCGCAGTAATCGAGAAGGTTTAACCAAGGCGCCGGGGTTCACTCGGCGGCTTTTCCTTCCCAGGTGTAGTCCTCCTGCAGATCATCGGGATCGGTGACGTCGCGTACGGCGGTTTCGTCGCCAATCTTCGGGCCATAGATTTTCAGCCAGATGCCCTGCAGATCATCCTCGCTCACCTTGGTGTATTCGTACGCGACGACATCCTCCGCACGACGCAACGGATCTTCGACTCTTTTTCGGTCATAGGTTTCCCCGATGGCGATGTTCTCGGTTTTGAGCGTAACGCGTTCTCCGGCTCCGATACTGTCCACCGAAATGGTCCGGGGACCCAGCTCCTTGAGAGACTCCCCTTCATCCGTGCTGACCATGACAAAATAGCGGTATTCCAGCTTTAACCCCGTAATCGGTTTCTTCGATCGGTTCTGCAGGACGATTTCATAGCGAAGGATCTGCCCCTTGCTGTGTTCGGTGGCCGCAGCATCATCCGTCAAGCCCTTCTTAAAGCTCTCCACTTTGTCCTTGTCGAAGGATATCCGCAGGCTGTCATCCGAGAGAATACGATTCGCTGCAATCCACTGCTTGATATAGCTCTGATCATCGTCGGAAAAGAGTTTGGGCGGAACCCAGAACCGCTGACCGTCCTCCCGCTCGAGCTGAACGGAGCCCTTTACCGCATCAAAATCCACCACTCGGGCCTCAATTGCACGACCCTGCTCATCGGTAAATACGCGTAATTCGGTTTCAGCAGACGCCGTTAACGATGAACCCATACAGACGGTCACCAGAATGGATAGAATACGTTTCATCATAACCTCCGATTTCTGCGCATCATACAGAGAGCGTATATAGCGGGCAAGAACTCACATTAACGATTGCCGACTGTCCCGCTGGATAAGCGCCGGCGCGCCTTCCACTTAGCATTTTATACTATTTATTTTAAAGACTTTTATTTGCTTATCCATCGCTGGGCCTATATCCATATTTCCCGGGAGGCAATGAAGCCCCAATTAACCCAAGGAGAACAGCATGAAGAGAAATACATGGTTGAAGCTCATGGCCGTTGCCATGATCGCTTGTGCAACTGCGGCATCGGCTGCAGAAAAAGTGCCGGCCGCAGTTAAAGGCAATCCGGACAGCAAGGTTTATCACAAGGCCGAATGCCGATACTATAACGCCAAAAGCTCTACCAAGGCGTTCAAGAGCGAGGCCGAGGCCAGGGGCGCAGGCTATACACCCTGCAAGAGATGTGCGGCTCCAACGAAAGAAAAGAAGGCTAAGTCGCCGAAAAAACCGGAATAGCCTGACAAGATGCCAAGCCCCGGATGCCCGATCCGGGGCTTCTTCAGGCACAGCTTCCCCCTTACACCCGCTTCGCGTCTCCAGGCGGCGGCGAAGTCCGGATGTCGCACCCGCTATCCGGAGATTATTCACCACGCGCATCGGTCCTGCAAACCGTACCTCGTATTGCGGCCATCAAACAGGAGATGGCTCTTTTGGTTTTTCATCATTCTTCAATTGGCGTAGCGTGGTGAAGATATTGGATGGAGTGTCTGCATGGAGCGACTGCACGAACTGCTGAATAGCATTGATGGATTTGTCTGGGGCTGGACCACGATTGCTTTGCTGGTCGGAACGGGGCTTTATCTGACCGCCCGACTGCTTTTCGTGCAGGTCCGCCATCTTGTTCATGCCATCGCCTGCGTACTCGGCAAATATGACCAATCGGATGAGGACGGCGACGTCTCCCACTTTAAAGCACTTGCTACGGCGCTGTCCGCCACCATCGGAACAGGGAACATTGCCGGTGTTGCCACAGCCATTGCTGCAGGCGGCCCCGGTGCCGTCTTCTGGATGTGGGTGACGGCGCTTGTCGGAATGGCCACCAAATTCACCTCCTGCACTCTGGCGGTGAAATACCGGCGGATTCACAGCGACGGCTCGGCCAGCGGCGGTCCGATGCACTACCTTTCCATCGGACTTGGAAACAAAAAACTTGGCGCGCTGCTCGGAGGCGCATTCGCCTTATTCGGCATGATAGCCTCCTTCGGCATTGGCAACATGGTTCAGGCCAATTCCGTAGTCAGCGGCCTGGGCTACCTTCTTCCTGATTCAGTTCAATCGGACGGCTTCAGCCTTTTCGGAGGATTCCACGTCTCGTGGATGAGCCTGATAACCGGACTCCTCCTCTCTTACCTGACCGGCATTGTTATTCTCGGCGGCATCAAGCGCATCGCCAACGTCGCTGGGGTCATAGTTCCGTTCATGTGTTCCTTCTATATCCTCGGAGCCGTTTTCATCCTCGTTCTGCATGCCGCAGCCATACCTGAAGCATTTGCGCTGATTTTCAGGCATGCATTCCAGCCCTACGCGGTCGGCGGCGGAGCGGCGGGTGTGGCGGTTCGGGAGACGATCCGTTACGGAGTGGCGCGCGGCGTGTTTTCCAACGAATCCGGCCTCGGCTCTGCACCCATCGCCCATGCCGCCGCCAAGACGCACGAACCGGTGCGTGAGGGCACCGTCGCCATGCTGGGACCCTTCATCGACACCCTCATTGTGTGCACCATGACGGCATTGGTCATTCTGGTCACGGGGGCGAACGACAGCGGACTGGACAGCAGTGCACTCACGGCCCATGCCTTTGAAAAAGGCTTGTTTGGCTATGGGCAGTATCTGGTCGGCTTCGGCCTGATATTCTTTGCCTATTCCACGCTCATCGCGTGGTCCTACTACGGCGATCGATGCGCGGAATACCTCTTTGGCGAAAATGCGATTCCAGTCTATCGATGGGTCTACGTCGCGTGTATTACCATTGGAGCCGTCGGCGGTCTGAGGGTCATCTGGACCGTGGCCGACATCTTTAACGCGCTGATGGCCGTTCCGAACCTGATCGGGCTCCTTCTGCTCTCCGGAATCGTTGCCAGAGAAACCAAGCGCTATTGCGAGCGGCTTAGAAACGGGGAGTTTGCAAAAAAACAAGGGGAGTAAAATGAAACGTCTACTGTGTATACCATTACTGTACGCACTTACCGCCCAGGCGGAGTTCAACCTGCAGCAGGCCATTGATGATGCGAAGTCCGGAGCTACCGTCATCGTACCGGAAGGAACCTACACGAAGCCGGTTGCCATCAAGCGGGGCATCACATTGAAAGGGGAAGTAGGTTCCGTGCTGAAGATTGAGTCGAACACCCCTGCCATCCTGGTGGATGCATACAACGGGGCCGTCATCGACGGATTAACGATACAATACAAGTGCACGGACGAAGCGCAGGAAGTGGAGCATCCCTATGCCATCTTTGTACGCGGCGGCGAGGCCACTGTGCAGAACTGCCGCTTCGAAGCGCTTGGCAGCGGAAAGGAATCGCCCGGCGCCATCATGGCCGATGCCAAAGCGGAGGTCCTCGTAAAGGCCTGCCGTTTCGATGGGTTTGAATTTCCCATCCAGTTCTGGAACGGGGCGGAAGGGCGTGTCGAGGAGTGCATCGTGCTTAATCCCGGACATTGCGGGATTACGATCGGACACGGCTCCAAAGCGGCGTTGATTCAAAATATCGTAACCGGTTCCGGCTACCACGGCATCCGCTGTACAGGCGGGTATATCGAAGCTGATTCCAACCTGGTGATTCGCAACCGCAACCGTGGATTCTATATTGGCAACCGCTCGGCGGAAGGCCGGTTGAGCAATAATCTGATTGTTGAAAACAGCATTGGCATCAATGTCTACGCGAACTCCGAACTTGAAATTGTAAACAATGTGATTCTTCGCTCATCCTTCGCCGGCCTGTCGATTATCGAAACCGCCGACCTCGAAATGGAACACAACATCGTGGCTGAAAATGAAAAGGGAGTGGTCGGTTTTTCCGCGGATAAAGAGAAAGAGGTCTCGGTCTCCATTGACGGCAGGAACCTGATACATGGGAACAAGATCGCCTCCGAAAATACAGAGCTTCCGTCAAAGACCATCACCGATGCTCCCGGATTCAGCAATCCCGACGAAGGGCTCTTCAAGTCGCCCGTGAACAGGATGGGCTTGGAAAAGCCCGAACCCCTGCAGGCGCTGTGGAAAAAATGGCAGAACGTGCTGGATGAGCGCGGATGATAAATTCCAATCGATGCGACTCTTTGTAATGGCCGGCCTCCCCATGCGAAACGATCTTGGCGTAAGTTGAAAGGAGAGTACCATGAATGAAAACCACACAACCGTAACCGATATCGACATTCCGGTTGGCCGCATGGTGATGATCATACTCAAGTTCATGCTGGCATCCATTCCCGCCGTGCTGCTGTTCTATCTTATCATGATACCGGTCTTTCTCCTGTTTGGAGCAGGACTGGGTGGTTGTGCCGCGTTAGTGTCGGCTCCATTCGCCGCCCCTTAATACGAAGCGGCCATTGACGTTCCATCTGCGCAGCTCTATGCTCTTCCCAACCAAGGAGGTGCGGAATGAAAGCGCTGTTGTTCGCATTAGCCACGTTATGTCTCGCCGGATGTTCCAGTGTTGTAATGGAAGCTCCGTTTCCGGATGCCGAGCTTTCGCCGGAGGAAATGACCGCGCTGCGCGGCACGTGGCAGCTTGAAGATTCGGTCGTCTATGTGAATTTCACGACCAATGGCGTGCTCAACATGGTTTCCGTGGAATCAGATGACGGCCAGTTCAGTCTCATCAACCATAACGCGCACATCGCCAGACAGGGCGACAGATTGTTCATCTCGCTGCAGGCGGACCCGGAAGATGAACTGCAGGGTCATTTCTTCGCTGCAATCAAAACCCGCAATAACAGGGAGCTTCTGGTGTGGGGCCCGGATGTGACGTTCTTTGAAGAGCAGGTGGCGACCGAACAGCTTAAAGGAACAGTCAAGAAAGACGAGCATTCTTCCGAAGTCAGGCTCACCAGCCCCCCGGAGAAAATTCTTACCCTTGCGGCGTCCAATCCAGACGCCATCGACTTTGAAGAACCCTTGATTTTCAAGAAGATCGATTAATCGAATACGTCCACGCGGCGCAAAACCCGGCTGTTTTTTGTCTTCGGGGAATAGCCGCCCACACAGCGCACTTCTTGACGACATTGAACCACGCGGCTCTAGGCAAAGAGACCCGACATCAGGTCGGTGCCCATTTCGTCGAGACCCTTCATTTTTTTGGAGGATTCGAGCAGGTCGGATAAGGAGAGCAGTTCTTCGAGCAGAATCATGCGGGCCACATGCTGGTTTACCGCGGGAACGTTAACCTGCAGTTTGCTGTCATCCTGCACCAGGGTAAAGGCGATATCATCCTTGAGCACCCGGTAGGTCGGTGTATCCGTATGAAGGTTGTGAACGAAGAATTCTTCCTGCTGAAGGGCCCCGATGAAACGGTTAAGCAGAAACTCGGCGATGTCGTGCGAAGGCAGGTCGAGCTCAATGGTTTCAATATTTTCACCGCCGCGCTCCAGCTCCCTGCGGATACCCGACCCGCCCTCGAAGGATTTTACCAGCAGTGGCGGTGCGAGCATGGTGGTGATAACGGTCATCATAATCGAGACTCCGAAAACCCCCTGATCGATGATGCCCGCGGCCAAACCGATCCCGGC
Organism: Pontiella sp.; assembly: GCA_050298955.1. Classification (GTDB taxonomy): domain Bacteria; phylum Verrucomicrobiota; class Kiritimatiellia; order Kiritimatiellales; family Pontiellaceae; genus Pontiella. Next base: position 91,621 of record JBNKVA010000049.1, on the reverse strand, counting down.
GACAATCAACGCTACTTCGCCGCGGGGCAGCATACCAAGCCCGATCCGCAGCGAACCGCGCAGATTGAAGCGCATCAGATACGCCGGGAGGCCGCAGCCGACGACCTTCGAAAAGACCGCAAAGAGCGAATACACCGCCCCGAAGGCCAGCACCGGTTTCATAGCGGCGAAATCGACCATCATGCCCATCACGCAGAAAAAGATCGGCACCATCAGGTTGTAGACCCCTTGCAGATGGTTCTCGATTTCGTGGGCGAGGTCCGTGCGGGAAAGAGCCAGCCCCATGATATACGCCCCGATAATCATGGCAAGACCGGCCATTTCAGCCAGGCCCGCCAGCATCAGCCCCAAGCCAAAACAGGTGGCGACCATGATTTCGCGGGAGCGGAACTGCTTGATCGCCGCCGTGATTTTCCGGGCGAAAGTGAGCCCCAGCGCGGTCACCACAACGAAAAAGCCGATCGCTTTCAGCGCAATGAAGCCAATCTGGCCCCAGTTCACGGTTCCGCCTTCCATGCTGACCTTGGCCATGCCCATCACGATCGCCAGCGTGACGATGCCGAACACGTCATCGAAGACCGCGCCGGCCAGAATAGTTACGCCCTCCGGCGAAGCCATCTTTTTCTTTTCAGCCAGAATACGGGCCGTAATCCCGACCGAGGTGGCCACGGAAATCACCCCCAGGAACAGGGCTGCCGGATCCATAAAGGAATCAATCCCGTTGCCCGGCCATAACACGGCACACAAGTCGCCCAGCATGAAGGAAAACACCAGACCGCCCAAACCCACAAAGGAGCCGACGACCGAATACCGAAGGAACGCGGAGAGGTCTGTTTCCAGCCCTGCCAGAAACAGCAGAATGATCGAGGCCAGCGTGGCTATTCCATACAGCTCGGCCGACGCCGCCAGGCCGTCATGCTCGGCAAAGAGAAAACCGATACTGGGTAGATCAATCATACCGCCGAGCGCATAGGGCCCGATCAGCATACCGGAGGCGAGCTCGCCCAGAACCGATGGCATTTTCAGAAAACGCTGAAACAGGAAACCGCCCATTTTTGCCGCGATGATGATGACGCCCAACTGAAGAATCAGAATCATCATCAGGTGTGTAATGCTATGTCCTGATGCCTGGTCAAGATGCTCGGCGGCTGTATTGGCATGGTGCAACACATTGGTTACGGCATGGGCAGCGTTTGTCGGCATTCTATTTCCCCGTTAACAGCTCGTAAATTTCGGCGTGGGTATTGCAGGCCAGCAGCTTTTCCCGTTCCGCCGGCCGGCTGATGAGGCGGCTTACTTCGGCCAGGAACTGCATGTGAGGTCCCGTCCGTTTTGTTGAGGATAGCGTCATGATGAAAATCGTGCAGGGGGACCCGTCCATGGAATCAAAATTCACGCCGGCTTTCTGCAGACCGACCGCAGCCACCAGCGATTTGACGGCATCGGTCTTCCCGTGGGGAATCGCCACACCGTTCTGCATACCGGTCGACATCTTGGCTTCCCGCTCCAGAACCGCCTGCAAAACCGCGCCCCGATCCTTGAACTTGCCGGCGGCAAAAAGGCGGTCAATCATCTCCTCGATGATCCCCTCCTTGGTGTCCGCCTTCAGATCCACCCAGACCGTATCCGGAAACAGCACTTTTTTAAGATTCATTGTTATTCCCACCCGAGTTGGATATTAAAGCTTTCGATTTTGGTTATAATCGCCATGAGGTCAACAGTTTTCTCCCCGAGGAACGAATATTCCGAAATCTTTGGCTACCAAACGATACCGCCTCAAGACAATGACAGAAAACGTGATCGGACTTCTCCGGATTTCAAGGGGTGGCCCCGCGGGAAAAACCACCTGCCTGCTTCAGCACAGCGCGCCCGGTTTCGACCGTTCCATTCCACCCGTCGGGCTGCGCACATCCACGGCTACGCCATCGCCGGGCGTATCTCGCATGCTTTTAGCAATTTTTACTATTTTATTAAAATACCTTAATTTGAAAGGACCGTCCATATAACCTATATTTAATTATCAGCTTGCTTCGAACCTGGCCATAGGCCGTGTCGATGAAATGCGGAGAATCAGTCGGGCATGTATAAAATAAGTATAGAGAAGGAATGTCTCCTGGTGCAGTTCAATGCGAATTTTGACTACAGCACCATTAAGCAGGTCATGTATAAGGAAATGACCCTGCCTGATTTTCCGCGCAAGAATGATCTGTGGCTGATTGGAGAACATCGGGCCGACCTGCGTCTGGGCGATATTCAGAAACTCGTTGATGACTTCAGCAGGCTCTATCCGAGAAACATGGGCGCAAAAAAAACAGCCATTGTGGTCCAGGCAGGGCTGACCGCGGCCATTCTCGAGCTGTTGGCAAAAGGCATGGAGTCCAGGTTCCCCATCTCCTGCCGCATCTTCGCTTCGCGCAAAGCAGCCGAGGAGTGGCTCGGAGCCTCTTCGCGAAAAATTGCATAACGGGTTTACGGACTGCACCGGGCCTGTAGATGAATCGTCTGCGCCGGCAACTTAACCGCATCTCCACAAGACCCTTATCTTCCTGCAATCACTGCATTTATATACGTCATGCATCTGAACATCCGCCTGCGCGGAGATGCAGGCACCGGCGAAACGGGGCCGACGAATGTTTAATCCGGACAACGGTTCACCATGGGCAGGGAGGCGCTGGATCATCCCGCTTCTGGCGGCAAGGCTGCGAATCGGAGGATGCGCATTTGAATCAGATCCGGGTTTCGCTCGATCCCTCCTGGGGGACAAACATCGGAACACCCCTGAAAACATTGGTTTTTATGCGTTTTTACATTTGCTATATAGGACTGAATACCCTAGAAATTGCCAATCGCTGAGTCGGCAGGGAGTCGGACAGTTATTGTTGGAGTTAACCAGGAAATAGTGAGGAGCAACATAATGGGAAAACCTATGACTAAATCGCAGATCATCGCAGCTGTAGCGGAAAAGGCTGACATTTCTAAGGCCCAGTCCAAAGCCGCCCTTGAAGGACTTGCAGAACTCGCCTATGATGGCGCAGCAGATGGATTCACCATTCCTGGCATCGGCAAACTCGTTAAAGTCGACCGGGCTGCCCGCATGGGTCGCAATCCGGCCACCGGCGAAACCATCCAGATTCCGGCGAAAACCGTTCTTAAGTTCCGCATCGCGAAAGCGGCCAAAGACGCTGTACTCTAATCGAGCAATCAGACAATGTACAAACCGTCCTGCCCGTCAGGACGGTTCTTTTTTACCTATGAAACCTACAGGCAAACTGATGTATATCGCAGCCGTGACGGCCCTCCTGGCGCTCAGCGGTTGTGCAACGAACAACGACCCCTACGTTGATGAGGAAGAATATTCCAGCATGCCGTGGAATACGCCTCAGAACTGGGAAGCCGCTCCCTCCATTCCCGGCATGTCCGGGCCCGGCTATTAGCGCACCCTCTTCAGCCCGCTCTCCGGCGGGCTTTTTTATTTCAATTGAGGAAATGTGCTTCCCATTACCGCTCCGGTTTGGAACATTCACCATCGGCTTTTTTTGAAGGAAACTCTGTGGCTAAATTCATTATCCAGGGCGGGAAACCAATTGGCGGAACCTTTCATCCGCGCGGCAACAAAAATGCAGTCCTGCCCATGATCGCGGCATCCGTTCTCACCGATCAGCCTGTGGTACTCCACAATGTGCCGCTGATCAATGATGTAAAGGTCATGCTGCAGCTGCTGGAGAGTATCGGCGTTGAGGTCTCGCTCGACAGGCACACCGTCATCCTCTGCGCCAAAAACCTGAAAACCACGGAGTTTGACCGGGCCCTCTGCTCAAAAGTACGCACCTCCATCCTGCTGGCCGGCCCTATGTCGGCCCGCCACGGCGGCGCCACCATCCATCCACCGGGCGGCGACGTGATCGGCCGTCGGCGGCTCGACACCCACTTTTACGGACTGCGCTCCCTGGGCGTGGAGATCAGCACCGACCAGGCCTACCGGTTCAAGGCCGGGCCGCTGCACGCATGGCCCATGGTTTTTGACGAAGCCAGTGTTACGGCAACAGAAAACGTGCTGATGGCGGCCACCCTTGCCGACGGAACTTCAACCATTTATAACGCCGCCTGCGAACCGCATGTGCAGGATCTGGCTCACCTGCTGAACGAGATGGGAGCGGACATCTCCGGCATCGGCACCAACAACCTGACCGTTCACGGCGTAGAGCAGCTCCATGGCGCTGAATACACCGTCCAGCCGGACTACATTGAAGTCGGAAGCTATATCACGGCATCCGTGGCGACGGGCGGGCAGCTAACCATTCCCAATGCCGGGGAACCAAGAACCCTGCAGGTTATGCAGCGGGCTTTTTCCAAGCTGGGTGTGGAGTGGATCCGTGATGGGCGCGATCTGGTGGTTCCGCAACAACCGGTGCGATCCATTCGTCCGGATGAAGGGTACGCCACCCCGAAAATTGAAGATGGAATCTGGCCGGCCTTCCCGTCCGACCTCATGAGTGTCTGCATCGTGTTGGCCACCCAGACGGCGGGCACCGCCCTGTTCTTCGAAAAAATGTTTGAAAGCCGCATGTATTTTGTCGACCACCTTATGGCCATGGGAGCCAACATTATCCAATGCGATCCGCACCGTGTTGTCGTTGTCGGCCCGACCCGCCTGCACGGCAGCATGCTTACCAGTCCGGATATCCGCGCCGGCATGGCCATGCTCATTGCCGCCTGCTGCGCGGAAGGCGAAAGTGTCATCAATAATGCACAGGTGATCGACCGTGGATATGAAGCAATTGAGGATAGACTTGCGGCGCTTGGAGCGGATATTGTGCGGGTTGATTAGTAATCCGATCAGGAAGGAACCACCAAATGGCATTCCCAAAGACATTCTACCGTTGGCGTCCGCATCCGTGGCATGGCCTGGAACCGTATGAGGACAAATCGGACGTCGTTAACGCCTACATTGAAATGACGCCCTTCGATGCCGTCAAATATGAGGTCGACAAAACCACCGGTTATCTGCGGGTGGATCGCCCCCAGCTGACCTCCTCCATGACACCTACGCTGTATGGGTTTGTTCCCCAGACGTACTGCTCCGTCCGCGTGCAGGAGCTCTCCCCCACATCGGAAAGAGGTGATGGCGACCCGCTCGATATCTGCGTGATTACTGAGCGGGCCATCAGCCGCGGCGAAGTCATTCTGAGAGCCCGTGTGATCGGCGGAATCCAGATGGTCGACAACGGTGAAGCCGACGATAAAATCATCGCCGTGCTCGACAACGACCAGTTCTGGAAGGATGCCGACGATGTCGACCACATCCCACCCGCGCTGCTGGAGCGGCTGCGCCACTACTTTGCCACCTACAAACTCGTTCCAGGCCAGCCCTCGGATGTGAAAATCGAAAAGATCTACAACCGCGAACATGCCCTGAAGGTCATTGACGCAGCAATAGAAGATTATACCGAGCAGTACGGATAACGCAGGCACGAGGGGAACGCCGCGTCTAAGACTTCTTACCGGCCAGCAACGCCAGGCCGGCCAGGCCGATCAACCCCGCATTACGCACGAGATGCAGCCAGCTGAGGGGTTGGTCCGATGCCCCGCGGCCAAAACATCCGCACCCGAAGACGGAACCCTGCCACAGGTTGATTCCGATGGCCAGCGTAAAGCCCAGCAGCAAAACCAAGACAATCCACAGCGCGGCAGATCGATATCGCGGCAGCACAAGCAGACAGCCTGCACACACCAGCTCCAGCCAGGGAATATAAAGCGCTGCAAGGTTCACCAATACCCCGGGCACCAGATGGAACCGATAGACGGACACCGCAAACTCACCGGGATACAGAAGCTTGTGATAGCCGGACAACAGGACCCCGGCAATGACAAACGATGCGATCCAGTGCGCGATTCGGTAGATGTCATGGTCCCGTTTCACCGCTCCACCTCGCTGCCGTGTTCATTCCAGCTATCGAAGCCATCGATGAAAAGAGTCAGGTTGGTCGCACCGATTACTTTAAGTTCCTGAGCCAGCAGCAGGGCATCGTCACATTCACGATTGCTGCAGTAAATGATCAGTTCCTGCCCCGAATCGATCAGACCGATGAGCAGCTCACCGTGCTCATCAAGGGCTTCGAACGGAAGCGAAACGGCCCCCGGAATATGTCCATTGAAGAACTCCCCCGCCGGTCGTGCATCCACAAACACACTTGTTTCCGCCTGAACCCTACGCTGAGCCACGGCAAAAGGAATAACCGGAATCTTGTTATCAGCGGCTCTTGCCTCAAGCTGGTTGGACCAGTCCAGAATCCACGGGATCCGGCGCGGATGCACCACATTGGCCGCAACCGCCAGCACCGAACTAACCAGCAGGATAATTCCAATCTGTTTGGCCGTGGATTTCATGGCTTGGATGAGCGGGCTCCAGGCCGCCCCGGACATAAGGACGGGACTGCCTCCGGAGCCCGTGGCTATTCAGCCTGCTCTTCTGAAGGCCCTTCAGATGCCGTTTCCTCTGCCGAGCCTTCCGCGACCGTCTCCTCAACGTCTTCTTCCGGTTCGAGGACGGCGGCGGAAACGAGCTTGTCGCCTTCCTTCAGGTTGAACAGCCGTACGCCTTGAGTATTGCGGCCGATAATCCGCATATCGCTGGCCCCGATACAGATCATCTGCCCGCCTTCGGAGATCAGCATGATCCGGTGGTCGTCGGTGACGGCATGGGCGCTGACCACTTTGCCGTTACGATCCGTGGTCTGGATGCTGATGATCCCTTTACCACCGCGGGTCTGCGTCCGGTATTCATCGAAATTCGTCCGTTTGCCATACCCGTTTTCCGTAATCGCCATCATGGTGGCGCTGGTGTCCACCGTTTCGACGGTAACGACTTCATCATCGCCTTCGAGCCTTACCCCGCGTACACCTCGGGCCACCCGGCCCATCAGTCGGGCATCCTGCTCCTTGAAGCGGATCGCCTTGCCGTTACGCATACTGAGAATGATCTCATCCTCGCCGCTCGTCAACTTCACGCCGATCAGCTGGTCGTCCTCGTCGATATTGATGGCATTGATTCCGGCCACGCGAACATTCTTATAGGCTGAAAGGATCGTCTTCTTCACGACACCCTTCCGGGTCGCCATAATCAGGTTGTGTGTATCATCATCGAGCTCACGGACACAGAGGATGGCGGCCAGCCGTTCATCCTGCCCCATTTGCAGCACGTTGGCCAGTGACCGCCCCCGGCTCTGGCGGGTCCCTTCCGGCACATAGTAGGCCTTGAGCCAGTACATCCGTCCGGCTTCAGTGAAGCAGAGCAGGTAGTCATGTGTTGAAGCCGTAAAGACATGCTCCACAAAATCCTCATCCTTCGTGTTCATGCCGACCACGCCCTTGCCGCCGCGGCGCTGCTGGCGGTAGGTGTCGGTCGGGACCCGCTTGATGTAGCCGGTATTGGACAGGGTAATGACGCACGGCTCATCCGCGATCAGGTCCTCAATATCGATCTCGCCTTCGTCGATCGAGAGCTCGGTCTTGCGCGGTTCGCCGTATTTCGCACGGATCTGCTCCAGGTCTTCTTTGATCACGTCATAAATTTTGGACGGATTCGCCAGCAGATCCTCCAGGTATTCAATAAGTTTCTTCAGCTCGGCATACTCCGCCTCGATCTTGTCCCGTTCGAGACCGGTCAGTTGATAGAGCCGCATGTCGAGGATGGCCTTGGCCTGGATTTCTGAAAACCCGAATTTAGCCATGAGTCGGTTCTGGGCTTCTTCACGGTTTTTCGAGTCACGAATGATGCGAACCACCTCATCCATGTTGTCCATCGCAAGCAGATAGCCTTCGAGGATGTGGGCTCGGGCCTTGGCCTTGTCGAGATCGAACTGGGTGCGCCGGGTAATGACCTCGAAACGGTGATCGATAAAGCACTGAAGTGCTTCCTTCAGGTTCATCACACGCGGCTTACCTTTGTCGATGGCCAGCATGATGCCGCCGAAGGTGGATTCGAGCTGGGTATGCTTATAAATGTTGTTGAGCAGCACGTTGGGTACGGCATTGCGTTTCAGCTCCACAACCAGGCGGATGCCTTCCTTGCCCGACTCGTCGCGAATGTCGGAAATCCCTTCCAGTTTTTTGTCGCGCACGAGATGAACCATCTTCTGGATCAGCAGCGTCTTGTTCAATGCATACGGAATTTCCGTGATGATGATGCGCACCTTGCCGCTGTCATCCTCTTCAATTTCCGCCTTACCGCGCACTTTGATCTTGCCGCGGCCGGTCTCGTAGAAATCGCGCACGGCATTGAGCCCATATACGGTGCCTCCGGTCGGGAAATCCGGCCCTTTGATGAGTTCATGCAATTCGTCGATGCCGGCTTCGGGATTGTTGATCAGCAGGATCGTGCCGTCGATGACCTCACTCAGGTTGTGCGGCGGAATATTGGTGGCCATGCCGACGGCAATACCGGTGGAGCCGTTGACCAGCAGGTTGGGGATGCGCGCCGGCAGGACGGAAGGCTCCATCAGTGATTCGTCAAAGTTGGGCCGCATATCGACCGTCTCCTTGTCGATATCGGCCAGCATTTCCTCCGCGAGCGCGCGAAGGCGGCACTCGGTGTAACGATAGGCGGCCGCGCGGTCCCCGTCGATTGAACCGAAGTTACCCTGCCCTTCGATCAGCATGCCGCGCATGGACCACTCCTGCGCCATGCGGACCAGGGTATCATAGACGGCGGTATCACCATGTGGATGGTAGTTACCGATCACTTCGCCGACCACCTTCGCGCACTTAACGTAGGCCTTGTTGTGCGTCCAGCCGCGCTCCTTCATGGCGTAGAGGATGCGGCGGTTGCCCGGCTTCAGTCCATCGCGGGCATCGGGCAGGGCGCGGCCCACAATCACCGACATCGAGTAATCGATGTAGGCGCGCTGCATTTCGTCTTCAATATTGATCAGGTCAATGCGTTCGTTGCTGTTTTCCATATTCCGTCTTTCGTATTAAGCGTCTCCGCCAAGTTTCTTAAGCTGCTCCCGGATTTTCCTGTCCGCTTCCCGGTAATCGGCCTCATCACTGAATTCCTCGGCAGCTGCTCCCAGCAGTTCCTCCAGTGCTTCACGCTTGGTAAAACCGAATGCTTCCAAATGTTTCCTGCCGGCTATCTTCGCGTGATAACCGTCTTTTTCTTTTCCTGTTTCCACCTTCACCTGTTGCGAACTCCCGAATTAAATATCAAGGTTGGTGACGTTGAGGGCATTCTCCTGGATGAACTCACGGCGCGGCTCGACTTCATCACCCATCAGGATGGTGAACATTTCATCGGCCTTGACCGCATCCTCCAGCAGCACGCGGGTCATGCGGCGGTGCTGCGGATCGAGCGTGGTTTCCCAGAGCTGGTCCGGATTCATTTCCCCCAGACCTTTATAGCGCTGGATGCTCATGCCCTTGCGGCCCAGTTCGCGAACCGAGCCGAGCAGGTCCATCAGCGAACGGACTTCGATCTTGACTCCCTTGTCATCGAGATTGAACAGCGGAACCTCTGCCTCCAGCAGTTGAGCAACCTCGAATCCGAAATCGTTCAGCTTTTCAAGCGCGGTCTTCATCGGCTTGGAATAGTGCAGTTCCTTGTAGCGCGGTTCATCCTCCTCGGAAAAGAGCGCCCGCAGCCCGTGTTCGTCGTGCGCCAGGCGGACATCAAGTTCTTCGCCGGCGCTGTTGAGATATGCTGCATAAATCGGAAACTCCCCGTCCGGATTGCGGTTTGCCAGATAATCTTCCAGCGAAACGCCGCGGCGGCGCAGTTTATCGGCAATGGTTTCAATATCCACCAGCGCTTCAAGCAGCTCGCGCAATCCCTTGGTGTCAAGCAGCTGCGTTCCATCGCGTTTTTCCAGCAACAGACCGTCGGCACCAAGATCCAACAGGATCTGCGTCAGGTGGGCATCGGACTCCACATATTCCTCGCGCTTGCGACGGGTTACCTTGTAAAGCGGCGGCTGGGCGATATAAACGTAGCCGTTCTCGATAAGCTGCGGCATCTGGCGATAGAAAAACGTCAGCAGCAGCGTGCGGATATGCGCACCGTCGACGTCCGCATCGGTCATAATGATGATCTTGTGGTAGCGCGCCTTGGTGATGTCAAAATCATCGACGCCGATTCCGGTGCCGATCGCGGTAATCATGGTGCGGATTTCATCGTTAGCCAGCACTTTATCGAGACGGGCCTTCTGGACGTTGATGACCTTGCCCTTCACCGGCAGAATCGCCTGGAATTCGCGCTCACGGCCCTGCTTGGCCGATCCGCCAGCGGAGTCCCCTTCCACGATGTAGAGTTCGGTACGGGCCGGGTCACGGCTGGAGCAATCGGCCAGCTTGCCCGGCAGGCCGCCACTTTCAAGCGCGCCTTTGCGGCGGGCCAGATCGCGCGCCTTGCGGGCGGCGAGGCGCGCCCGTGCCGCCACGACGGCTTTGTCGATGATCGTTCGCGCAACCGCAGGATTTTCCTCGAAGTAGGTCCCCAGCTCCTCGTTCACGATCTGCTGGACGATGCCTTCCACCTCGCCGTTTCCGAGCTTGGTCTTGGTCTGGCCCTCGAACTGCGGATCGGGAATCTTGACGCTGATAACGGCGGTCAGGCCTTCTCGAATGTCGTCACCGCCCATGGCCTGCTTATCATCCTTGATCAGTTTGTTGGTTTTCGCATAGGCATTGACCGTACGGGTCAGCGCGGAACGGAAGCCCGAGAGGTGCGTGCCTCCCTCGATCGTGTTGATGTTGTTGGCAAAGGAAAAAATGGTTTCGTTGAACGCATCGGAATACTGCATCGCGATTTCGACGACCACTTCGTCCTTTTCGCGCTCGAAATAGATCACGTCGGGATGCATCGGCGCCTTGTTGCGGTTAAGATGCTGGATGAACTCCATGATGCCGCCCTCATACATGAAGATTTCTTCGCGGCCAGTGGACTCCTCGGTGAGCGTGATCTTGGCGCCACGATTGAGGAAGGCCAGCTCGCGCAGGCGGGCGGAAAGGATATCCCACTGGAAACCGCCCTCATGCGTGAAGATTTCGCCGTCGGGCCTGAAGGTCACCTTCGTGCCGGTATCTTTGGTCTTGCCGATCTTGAGTAACTCTGTCGTTTCCACACCGCGTTCGAAACGTTGATGGTGAACGTAGCCATCGCGCTTGACTTCAACCTCGAGCCACTCGGAGAGCGCATTCACGCAGGAGACCCCCACCCCGTGCAGCCCACCGGAAACCTTGTAGGTATCGGAGTCGAATTTTCCGCCAGCATGCAGGACCGTCATAACCACCGTAACCGCCGGTTTCCCTTCGGTCTTATGGATGTCGACCGGAATACCGCGGCCGTCATCGGTTACTGACAGGGATCCGTCTTCATTGATACAGACTTCGACGTTGGAGCAGTACCCGGCAAGGGCTTCGTCTATCGAGTTGTCGACCACTTCGTAGACGCAGTGGTGATAGCCGCGCGAACCCGTGTCGCCAATGTACATGGCCGGGCGTTTCCGAACGGCGGCAATGCCCTCGAGCACGGTAATATGATCGGCTCCATAGCCCTTTGCATCGGGATTTTGAGAAGCCCTGTCGACGGTCGGTTTTGCGGCATTCAGATCGTTTTGTTCATCAGACATAACTGTCCTTTTCCTTTCAGTGAAAATGATCCGGAAAGAATAGCAGAAACCGCTATTTCACAGCAACAGCATAAGGGCTTAAATATGGCTTTTTTTAGCCGGGATTTCCTAGAAAAAGCGCCGGTTTTGGCTGAATCGAAAGATCAGCCGGAAGGCGGGTCGAAACGATAGCCGACCTGCCGAACGGTATGAATAAAAACCGGGTGGGCCGGATCGGACTCAATCTTGTTGCGCAGGGTGGTTACAAAGCGGTCCACGCTGCGACTGGTGACGATACAGTCGTAGCCCCAGACCGCATTGAGAATATCGTCGCGCGAGAGCGCACGGCCCTGTTTTTCCACGAAGAAGGACAGCAGGTTGAACTCCTTGGGCGACAACTCAACCTCCTCGTTCCCGCGCAGCAGGCGCCGTGCAGCCAGATCGAGCCGGTAATCGCCGAATTCCGCCACATCCTGATTGTCGCTCCTGTTATCCCGGCGCAGAAAGGCCGCCGCTCTGGCCAGCAACTCATTGATACTGAACGGCTTCGTTACATAGTCATCGGCCCCGATATTGAGTCCGAGAACCACATCCGACTCCTCGCTCTTGGCGGTGAGCATGATGATCGGCATTTCGAGCCCTTCCTGCCGCAGCAACCTGCAGATTTCATAGCCGTTGATTTTGGGGAGCATAATGTCGAGAATAATCAGATCCGGCCTGGCATTAAGCGCCGCATCCAGCCCCTTTTCGCCATCGGCTGCCGTGAGTACTTTGTACCCTTTGTAGGCAAAGTTATCCTTCAGGCCGGTCAGCATAGCCGGATCGTCTTCAACAATCAGCACTGTCTGCATGATTCCCCTGCCCTCCGTTTTTCCGGTTCATGGGCAACCGCACCGTGAAGGTGCTGCCCTGGCCCGGCTGACTGTCCACCTCGATATGCCCTTTATGCGCATTTACAATGAACTGTACAATGCTTAATCCCAGCCCGCAGCCTTCCACGGCCCGGGCCAGAGAGGCGTCCACCTGGTAAAAGCTGTCAAAAATCCGGCGCAGCTGCCGCTTCGACATACCGATCCCGTTGTCCGACACCGCAAAGCATATTTCTCCGCTTTCGGCAAACAGCGACAGCCTGATCCGCTTGTCGTCGGTGGTGTATTTACAGGCATTTTCCAGCAGGTTGATCAGGACGGTCACGATCGCATCGTGATCGACCGGAATTTCCGGCAGGTCATCGGCAATATCGGTTTCCAGCCGACACCGGTTTGTCCGGTATTTCATGCATACCGAATCAGCGGCATCTTCCGCAATCGCCGCAGGGGATGCCGCCGCCATCGTGAATGCATTCTTGTTACGCTCCATGCGCGAGAAGGAGAGAAAGTTTTCAATCATGCGGGTGAGGCGTTCGTTTTCGCGGGCAATCATCTTCAGGTATTCTTCCGCATGCGCCTCATCGCGGGTACGTCCTTCGAGCAGGGTGTCGACCAGCAGCCGCATGGAGGCCAGCGGGGTTTTCAGTTCGTGCGAGACCGTGGCAATAAAATCATTTTTCATCCGGTTCAGCCGGATCTGGCGGCCGACCGCAAGTACGGCAAAAGCCCCGACCACGATCATCAGCATGATCACCAGCACCCCGGTCCAGATATACACCGCAATCTGCCGGCCGGCCGCCTTCTGGAAATAGCTCCACCCGGGAAGATAAAGCTCGACCAGCCCATCGGGGAATCCCGTCGGCAGCGGCGATGAGGCGATGGTCGGCATTCCTTCCCCCGGATCGCCCGCGATTACGTTGCCCCGGACATCGAGGATCCGGCATTGGGCATCGGAGTCCTCGAATTCAATCCGGTATCCATCCAGCGCAGAGGCCAATCCCTCATTGGACAGCAGGATCAGCATCTCGCCAAAAATCGGAGTGGGATGTCGGATCTGATAAAACAGTTCCCCTTTGAGCGATATGGGGACCATGGTATCCACCGGCCCGGTCGGCTTCGGGCGGGACGCCGCAAGTGCCAATGAGAGCGACTCGGCTTCAACCAGCTCGCCAAGAGGACCTTCGCTTTTTCCCTGTGCCTCACGGACTTCCAGAAAACGGCGGGCAATCAGCAGGTTTTGCTGCGTGGGCAGATGGTCTTCGCCCCGCTTGAAAAGATCACTTTCCAGACCTTTAACCACCTTGCTGATCATCGCCTGAGCGTCCGGCAGCTCCGGCGTTTTCTGCAGCTTCGAAAGCAGCAGCAGGCGCGCTGATGCGGCAGATGGCCGTTCCGGCTGCAGGGCGTTTTCCAGGGCGTCGCCCCACCGCCCCAACCGGATCAGGCAGCGGACCTGCCCCGCCAGTGCACGCGGATCAGCGGCGTCCGCCAGCTGTTCGTATCTTTCGAGGGCAGCCTCATAGTCCTGCACCGCAAACTCAAGCTGCCAGGCTTCGGCCAGCGGGCCGGATGAAAGGTCCTCGGAATCCGGCGGCGGAACGGCTGATGGATAAACCATACGACCCTCCGCATCCCACAGCACCACGCCCTGAAAATGCTCCCCCTTCACCAACCGCGAAAGCAGGCCATAGGGATTCAGTGCCCAGTTTTCGTTGCTGAACGCATCAAACCGGTCATTGATGCGGCGCTTTACCTGCTCCCCGGCTTCCTCGAGCTGCCGGCCATAGACCGTCGCCAGCTTTTGCTGGATGACCAGCCGCTCATTTGCCACAACCCGGCTCATAAACCAGAGCAGGCAGACCGTGGGCAGCACCACGGCAACCGCCAGCAGGATGATCCATTTCAGCTGGCTGCTTCTGTTCATGATTCCGGGTTCCATTCATCCTACTCCGCGGCAACCAGTTCAGCATGGCCGAGGTATTGTGGATTCAGCCAGGCCTGATCGTAGGGATCGTGCCAGCTGATCTTGGCATCGCGCTGACCCCGGCCGCGGTTGTCGTTGACCTGCACCTCGAAACCAATGAGTGTGCCTATCGCCGGAGTGGTCCCGAGTTCGCTCCACGGGAACGAGGCTTCAACCCGATATCCTTTATTCGTTGTCTCGATGGCCAGTGCGCCATTATGAACCTGGCGGCCATATCCCTGTTCCATCCGGACTTTTTCCGGATCGCCATCCCAGACAAAACCGAACTGGTATTCGGTATCACCATAGCTGGACGGCTTCCGGTCGGTCGCATCAATGTAGAGTTCTATGCCGTCCGAGAACTGCCAGATCTGGTTCTGGTCGTGCACCGGGGTGCTGTCCGTTACATCGATCAGCACATAGAGCTTCTCGTTATCCCACAGCAGCCGGCAGTTTGCGGCGAGCTCCTCCTGCGGGCCCGGATTGACGTAGATCGTCCTGGTCAGACCATAGGCAACAGCAGCATCCCAGGCAGCATCCATTCTGCCATCAATAACGGGGGCCGAAGCCGTCCTGACCACGCGGGCCGGAGGCAGATTCAGCAATTCCTCCAACTTCGCAGTCCACTCATGGGACTGCGCATCGGCCAGCTGTCGTTCTGCCTCGGCAAGAACCTGCTGAACGTCACTGATCGCGGTAACCAGCACACTCAGGGAAGGAATTCCAGTTAATTTGGCTGAGACGACCAGTTCATTGGCATGTTCCTTGGTATGCACTACCAGCAGTGTGGACTTCATTGCCTGGGTCAATTGCTCCAAACTCTCTGAGATCTTCTGATCCAGTTCAGCACTCAAGGCGGACGCTGCCTCGGGCGAAATCTCCTTTCGCACAAATCCGGATGGACTCACTAGTGCCAGCTTTCTGGATGCACCGAGATCCTGTGCCAATGATGCGTTCAAAACCCCTTCGGCGAGAATGGAGTGTCGATCCGCCAGTGCATCCTTGACAGAATCGATAACGTTCTGCTCCAACGCAACAACCACTGCATCATCTGTTGATTCCAAAATCAAAGACGGACCATCATCCAAAGCTTCTACCTCCTTAAAAAAACGCAATATCGGAGCAGCATCTGTACACGAAATCAAAAGCCCTAGATGAAATGTCATGTCTGAGCCGAAATCGGTTCTGGGCAACGCAAACAGCGTGACCTGCATAATACTGTCAAACAGTTCGGCGGGCAGGTCAATGTTACCATTCACCTGCGCCAACTGCCGCAACTGCATCGCCTGGGTGGATGCGGAGTCTTCAAGATCAAAGCTTAACAAACCTACCGCGGCAGCAGGTACCCCTTGAAGACCGTTGAGGCTGATTTCCGGCGTCTTGATCAGCTCATACCCCGTACAGGAAACACCTTCCTTCAGATTAACCCTCGCTTCCAAACCAATGCCATCCGGATCGATCATGTGGATCAGCAGCAGATCATCGATGCCATTGACGCCGATCGAGCCGGCGATCATATGAAAGCTGGGCGGAAGGCCCTGGGCCTGCTGCTGCAGATGATTATAGAGCGTATCGATATCCATCCAGAGCGTTGCGGCATTGTGCTGTCGCATCAGCTTGTCGATCCTGCGGAACGTCGGATTTCCGGATGCGAGTGACGGTTCCGTGTTTACTCCTTTGTAATGATTGATACAGGAAACCAGCCGCTCCCTCGGATAGGCCATGATAATAATCTTGTCATCGTAGGCCATGCCGGGCCCGTTCGGTATCTGCAGAACCGTCATGCCCTCAATGGGCTCGGACGGCATGCCGGCCACGCTCAGACCGGCAATGATCATTCCGCGCAACGCATCGCTTTCCCCCGGATGCATCACGCACTGGAATGACGATGTCCCCTGCGGATCAAACTGAGGACAGCCGAAAGCCAGGCTGCGGATCTTCTTGATCTCTGCGAGCATGCTTGGATTAAGAAACCGTGTGAGCCCGACAACCGGACCGTCAGGCAGCGCGGTACCTGTAGAACGCATGAAAGGCGCGAGCGGATCCTCCGTGGGCGAAATATCCAGCATCTTCATCAGGGTATCCACCTGGCGGCCGGGACTCCCCAACTCCAGATAAATCATCGTATCGGATGCCATCAGGGAAGCCGGATCAAAATACGAAAGCTTGTCCAGTTCTGTCTTCGCTTTTTCCACCAGCTCGGTACGGTCGGGGTATCGGCTGACCAACCGGTTCAACGCGGAATCGGCCTGCTTATCTTCGCCCAACAGAATATGGCACATCCCCATGCGATAAAGCGCCTGTACCACATGATCCTGCGACGACAAGGGATCCGAAATTATCTGTTCATAGCGCTCAATCGCCGCAGGCAGGTCCCCTTCGATCTCCTCGGCATACAAGGCCTGCTTCAGCAGTTCGCCGGAGGTGTCCCCGTTGACGCTGAACGCAGTCAACGCGCCGAAGGCCAGTGTTAACAGCATCTGTCTTCCAGATATCTTTTTCATGATCATTCCCCTTTACGGCTTTCATTCACGGCAAGCGGGCCCGTTCCCGCCTGTTCGATGATAAACCTGAGGTTTACGTGTTACCGTTATGATACAGTTGCATCCTTTTCCCGACAAAAGTTACGGATTCTCTCCGGGGGGAGGATTCGTATTGTTGATATCAATCACGATCTTCCATTGCCCATCGGACTGGCGCTGCCAGACATGTAGGCCTTTGCCGAAGAAGTCATGTACCTGATCTCCCGTTTCGGCCGCTTTGAACTGCCAGTGAAAACGATTTACGACAAAGGCCATCTTCCCATCACCGCCGCGGGCCACGACCTCGCACTCTATGCCGACCAGCGTCATCTGCTTTCGCCCCGCCATAATCCAGTCACGGAGCTGTTGCTTCCCGACAAACCAGCCCGATTCGCCGCTCAAATACCGGACATCGTCGGTATAGGTATCAATAGCCGGTCCGACATCGTCGGTCAGAAAGATCCGGTGAAAAGTCTGCTCGCGTCCGGCAAGTTGCCCTAGGGCTTTTTCGACATCGTCGGCCCCATCGGCCGCCGGAGCATCCACGACCGTAAAGGGAATATCCTGAAGCGCCTGCTCCCGCCAGTCCGCCAACTGGTCGGCAGAAGGGATCGGACAATTGTTCCATGCCTCAGCTGTTCGCAACCATGAACCATCAGGCTGCTTCACCCAGACCGTCACAAAATTTTTGGCGTTGGACTGCACCTGCTCCCGGCCGGTCAGGGCAAACCGGTGGACATAGACGCCGGTTTCATAAACATAACCGCCGCACATCCACAGCCGACGGTTCAGGCGTTCAAGCCCATGCATGCTGGCCCCGCCGACCGCATCCAGAAACACGGAGCTTAGCTCTTCCCGGCCACGGATCAGCGGTAGTTCCTCGACCGCACAGATGGCATTGGGCGTCCAGCATGACGCAAAGTTTCCGGCATCGCGGGCGACGAATGCCTGCACCATGCGAGCCTGATTTTCATCGAGCGCTTTAAGGATGCTCTGCGTATTCGCCGGCGCAGCCAGTGACCGGCCCGAGACGAGTACCAGCGCGCACAGCGCCATACTCGTGAGTGTGTTGGTTTTCATGGTAACTCCCCTGTTTGGTTTCTGTTATGTTCGCACGATTAACGACGGCCCCCATGCTGAATGGAATATGTTACCGTTTTGATACGGTTCAATCCAATTCCCGACAAAATACTACGGATTAACATGATCTGCAATCTTCGGCAGCGGATCCTCGCGACGGTTTTTTCGCCCGCGAGAAGGGTCCGGATTTGCCGGTCTCTTTCGCCAACTGACTTTGATGATGGCGACGGGATCGGTGGATTGCAATGGGCTGGCTATCCCGGCACCACGCGGTCGGGCCCAGCCCGTCAGGGCTGCGGAACGTAATGTTTGTTTTGATGTACATGGTCTTTTCTCCATTCAGGTTTCCACTCACCACAAACAGGCGGATTCCCGTTTGTTCGGGTATAAACCTAGGAGAACGATGTTACCGTAGTGACACCGGTTGATCTTTTTGCGGACAAAAAACAGGTTTCGACGGAAGAATCATCCCGGCCCCGTTTTTGAGCAAACGACAGCAGTACGCACCGCTACGCGGACCAGGCGCAGTGAAAAAGGAATCGGCCAACGGCGACGCCACCTGCCACACTTCAGACCGGCTTCAGCGCACCGCTGCGATAACGGGCCTGCAGTGCAACATAGCGCTCGGCGAAACCGCGGATCGTATGGACGTCTTCTTCCGAGAGGGATCGGATCACTTTGGCCGGAGTTCCGACGGCAAGGGACCCGGCGGGAATTGTACGACCCTGTGCCACCACCGAGCCGGCACCGATGATGCAGTTATCGCCGACCTCGCAGCCATCGAGCAGTATGGCGCCCATGCCGATCAGGCAGTTGTTTCCGACCGTGCAGGCATGCAGCATGACCTTGTGGCCAACGGTTACATCGTCGCCGAGGATCACCGGCTTTCCACGGCTGGTATGGGCAACGGAGTTATCCTGAATGTTGCTGCGTTTGCCGACAATAATCGGCTCGATATCCCCCCGCAGCACCGTGCCGAACCAAATGCTGGACTGACTGCCCAAACGAACGTCGCCGATCACTTCAGCCGAATCGGCCACATAGCATTCCTCCGGCAGGGAGGGAATCCGGTCTTCAAATTGATAGATCATGTGCAGAAGGTATCGTAACTCCGCCCGGAAGAAAAGCCCGCTGCCGGCCGATCCGGCACGGGCGGGACAACTGTTCCACAAGAGGAACATTCATATAAGGTCCTCCGGATTCGGAATATGCGGCCCGAGGGTGTATGAATCTAATGTTGAGGAGCTTTCCGCCGCAGGCGGTGAAAAAGGAGGCCGACAACCTGCAAACCCGGCGGAGATTGACCGAAACCGAAGGCGGGCAGGGATCGGCAGCTCAACCCTGAACTCCAAGCCGAGCTTGTTTTCGTGTCATGCAGACCGCGCTCCTACCCCAGTTCCAGCATCGTCTTGCTGAGTTCGAGCTGCTCGTGCTCTTCCATGACCAGCAGGTTTTCGAATACTTCCTTAACCGCCGAGGAAGGCGCCCGATTGACCATTTCGCTGTAGAATTTTATGAGGCACGCATCGAAGTGCATGGCTGCGGTAACCACGTCTTCCACATCCATATCGGGTTTGATTTTGAATTCCGTAATCTGCGACAGCTTGGTTGCACTTGAATCGTACTGATAGTAGGAGTCGAGCACGTTTTTGGAGACATCCTTCTGGAACGCCGCCAAACACTCGTCGAGATACTGTTCGTGCCGGCTCATGTATCCCAGCAGAGCCCGGGTCCGCTCCTTGCTGGAAGAATCCTTGAGTCCCTCATAGAACTCGCTGAGCTTTTGGTGAAATTTACGGGCCTGATTCAGGACGTCCTTGGTCTGATTGAATGGCATATGATTAGCTCCCTTCTTTCTATTAAGGATTTTAAGTCCCTGTAAAATTCTGTCAAACGGGTGCCTGTCTCAATAAGGAGGCCTTATTTAGACAGCCCTTCCATGATTTCCTCTGATTCCGCAAATTCGATGCCGCGGATCTGCATGTGCTTGATCGCACAACGCCCATCATCGGGCCGCACATTGACTGCGCGGCAGGCATCGATGGCTACCGTAACGGAAAAGCCCAGACGGTGGGCATCGAGCGCGGTGGTTTTCACGCAATAGTCAGTTGTGAGACCGGCGATGACCACAGCCTCTACGGCTTGGTCCTTCAACAAATCACCCAGTTCGGACCCGTCAAAACCCGAGTAGGCCTCCTTTTCGGGATGGTCCGCCTTGGAAATAATGGTGGTGCCCGGTGGCACATAAAGCTCCGCATGGAATTCCGCCCCGGGCGTGCCGGCGATACAATGCGGCGGCCACGGGCCGCCATTGGCCTTGAAAGAGCAGTGATTGGCGGGATGCCAATCGCGTGTATAATAGATGAGCCACCCGCGTTCTTCGAAAAAACGAACCAGGCGGTTGGCGGGCTCGACCACCTTGTCTCCGTCTTCCACCGCCAACGCACCGCCGGGGCAGAAGTCCCGTTGTAAATCTACGATGAGAAGCGCGGTTTTCATTCCACCAACCGAATTCCTTTGATTACTCTTCTATGATGATGGCTTCAACAGGACAGCTTTCGGCTGCTTCGCGGCAGGAGTCTTCTTCGTCGCCAGGCACCGGATCCACCTTGGCCTTGGCCACAACGCCGTCCATTTCAAAGACCGCCGGGCAAATGTCGGGACAGAGCCCGCAGCCGGTACACATCTCAGGATCCACTTTTGCTTTCATTTTGACCTCCCGTTGTTTTGTGTTGGTTCTCCTTCTCTTCAGCTACGCTTCAAGTGTAGGAGCCTAAACCGGCATTGCAAATGAATAAACGTGTTCCTTGATACAGCCGCAAACACTGGTAGGCTCCGTTTAGAGGACGGAACAATGAAAAAGCCCCTGTTTACAGCGTCTTTATGCCGACTGCCGGTGCACGAACTGCGTTGCGGGTACTTCTCCGACATCTATTTCTGGCGCGAAAAGATCACCCTCGAACAGCATGCACTGCACCCGAATGTCACCATGCAGGTCTTCCAGAAGAAGGAGGCCCGGCTTTGCGGTGTCGATGAGGCCCTGACGGTACTCAAGGCCGCCGCCGGCCGTTTTTCCGATCCGCAGCGGGCCGCCGCGCTGTTTGAAGCATACCTGCAAAGCGCTCAACGCGATGCCATCGCAGCAGAGCTGGATGAGCTCTGGCAGGACGGCTTCGACCGGCTTGATATCGAGGCCTTATCCGACGGCGACCGCATCGAACCCTGGGAGAGTGTGATGCACATCAGCGGTGATGCCTCCCTGTTCGCGCATCTCGAAACAGTCTATCTCGGTATCCTGGCCCGCCGCACCAAAGTGGCCACCAATGTGCGCGCAACGGTCGATGCCGCCGGCGGAAAACCTGTCCTCTACTTCCCCGCGCGCTTCGATCATTGGTTCGCGCAGGAAGGCGACGGCTATGCCGCCCTCATCGGCGGGGCATTCGGTGTTTCGACGCCGGCCCAGGCAGCATGGGCAGGTGAAGACGCCCTGGGTACCGTTCCCCATGCCCTCATTGCCTCGGTAGGCGGAAACACTGTGCGCGCTGTTACACTGTTCGGCGAAAGCTTTCCTGAAACCAACCTGGTGGCGCTGGTCGATTTTAACAATGACAGTATCGGAACCTCACTGGCATGCTGCGAAGCACTGGGCGACAAACTCTGGGGTGTGCGCCTTGATACGTCGGGCGAAATCATTGATCAATCGGCCTCCGAGCCGGGCGTCACCGCCCAATTGGTAGAAAAAACACGCAGAGAACTTGATGCCCGCGGCTTCCCCCGGGTGAAGATCATCGCCAGCGGCGGCTTTAATCCCGAGCGTATTCACCACTTTGCCCGGACGGGAGTGCCGGTCGATGCCTACGGTGTCGGCAGCTGGCTGCTGAAGGAAACCTACGACTTTACCGCCGACATCGTGAGGGTCGACGGCGAATCCTGTGCCAAAGTCGGCCGGCAGTTTAATCCTAACCCGCGTCTCCGTAAACGGTTGTAATAGAATACCCTGCGTCCTATGAAAAAAGCGGAAGCGGCCTGAATGACCCTTCTTTCCGCTATTTGACGGTGATGGGGATTGCGAGGTCACACGCTTGAGGCGAAACCTCCGCCTGCCATGCGTACACCTCGACACCGGCGGAAACGGCGACGTCCAGGGCTTTTGCATAGGCCGGATCAATCTCATGCGCGGCGCGGAAGCCGTTGCCGTCGGAACGGGGCACGACATAGAGCATGGCGGCCCGGTGACCGGCCTTGACGACGTCGATCAGTTCCAGCAGATGCTTACGACCGCGTTCGGTGACCGCGTCGGGGAAGGTATAGCACCCGTCGTCCGCCAACAGGGTAACATTCTTGACCTCCACATAGCAGAGCTGGCTCTCATTGCGAAGCAGCAGATCAAAGCGGCTGTTTCCGAATGGCTGTTCCCGGAGAACTTCATCATAACCGGCCAGCTCGGGAATGATGCCGTTTGAGACTGCTTCGAAGGCCATTGTATTGGCACGGCCGGTATTGACACAGATCCAGCATGCGCCGTTATGCACCAGCTCCCAGGTGTAGCGATGCTTGCGTTTCGGGTTTTGGCTGTCGGACAGTGCAACCCTCCATCCCGGCTCGGCACAGGTGGTCATCCGCCCGGTGTTCGGGCAGTGTGCGGTGATCACCGTGCCGTCATCCAGCGTAATGTCAGCGAGAAACCGCTTGTAGCGCTTAATCAGTGTGCCGAACTGGACAGGAGGAAATTTCATCGTTTGCGGGTTGCGGGATGCGCCTGAAAGGACCAATCCTCCGGCACCAACCTCTATACTAATCCGGCTTTTGGTTCCATGCCCGGATGCATTCTTCGATCGTCATTTCATAGCGCGCGTTGCAAAACTGGCAACTGATACCCAGCGGCTCGTTGCGCTTGACGATGGTCATACGGTCGGGAATCGGAATGCTGCGCAGCACCGCACCCATCTTTTCCTTGCTGCACGTGCATTTGAACTGCGGCACCGGGCCGGTCTCCACCTGGATTCCCTCAAAGCCGGCTTCATCGCCGACCAGGGTTCGGGCAATCTGTTCAAAATAACCCTCCGACTCACTTCCGTGTCCAAGCAGTTCCCGAAAGCCGTTACCATCCATTCGGCGACGGATCCGGTCGAACCGTTCCAGATCCGTGTTGGGCAGTGCCTGAATCATCCATCCCTGACAGAGGTGAACAGGCGATGCCGGGTCGGGGTTGAAGCCGATCATCGCGCTCATTCCGGTCTCAATCTGGTCGGAAATGCAATAGTGGTAGGCCAAATCGGATACGGCATCGTGCAGGGAGATCGGCGTGGTACCGGAATTCTTGATCAGGCCGCTTTCGGTCACAATGACCTGGAGTTCCCCGACCTCACCGTAAAGTCCTTCGTGGGCATCGTCGAATTCACCCAGATGCTGCGGCGAGATCAGACTGCGCACCGTTCCATCCTGGCCCGCATCAACCACGATGGTTTTCAGCCCTCCCTGATATTTCCAGCTCGCATTCAACCGCTGATCTTCGGGCAGAACTGCGGCCGCCAGCAGCGCGGCGGTCATGGCACGACCGAGAACATGTGCCGCCGCCGGATCGCAGTCGTGCCGCACCACGGCCTCGTTTGCCGCGGCGGTTGTGACCGCATAGGTGAACGCGATATCGAGCCCCTTGAAATGGCCTTTGTAGAGTAGATCCTGCATGAGCGATATATATCCCTGTTTCCGTGCACATCGTGCGCACTGCACAATGCATGATTCGTCGGGGAACCTAGCCTCTCCTTGATTCTTTTGCCCAGAAATCATTTTGCCTAATTTGCATCCGGCTTCCATCGTGCTACCATCGCGTTCATGAAAAAGCCGTCGTTACTCTGTATCGGTCACCGCGGAGCGATGGGATATGAGCCGGAAAACACACTGCGCTCGATCCGACGGGCGCTGGCACTGGGGGCGCGGTGCGTAGAGATCGATGTTTACCGGGTGGATGATCAGCTGGTCGTAATCCATGATGATCATCTGAAACGGACAACCGACGGAACCGGTCTGGTGACGGAGCAAACATTCCAGTATCTCCGCTCACTCGATGCCGGCGCAGGGGAGCGCATTCCAACACTGGATGAAATTCTCGATCTGATTGAGGGCAAGGCCGGGATCAACATTGAACTGAAGGGGCCGGAAACAGCGGCACCGGTTGCAACATCGATTTCCGCCCGCGTTAAAGCCGGCTGGAACAGGGATGTATTTCTGGTCTCTTCCTTTGACCACCGGAAACTGATCCATATGCACGAGCTGGATGGCGACATCCGGCTGGGTGTGATCTGCACGGCGGCACAGGCTTCCCATCTCGAATTTGCCCAGGAGATCGGCGCGTTCTCCATTCATCCCGCGCGGCTATCCGTCAACGCTCAGTATGTGCGAGATGCACACCGGATCGGCCTTGCGGTCTATCCATTCACCGTGAATGAACCGGACGACATCATCCGCATGGTTGAACTGGGAGTCGACGGTGTGTTCACAAACTATCCTGACCGGGTCGTGAAGCACTATGCGCAGAGCCGCGGCGCTGCATACTGGACCGGGCGCTGAAGCGCCCTGCGATACCAGCAGCGGGCCGCAGGCCCGTTCCGCTGTGATGCAATCACTTGATACTTTTTCGCGCATCGCTATACTGGCCGTAGCGGAGTTCAGGCCATGTCCGATCAAAAAAACAGCAACAGATTCGGTGACTTTCGGTTCTATTATATAGCCTGTATCCTGGCAGCTGTGCAGTGTGCATCCGTCGATGCCGCCAACGGAACAAACGAGGTCCATGCTGCTATGCCGGAATCCACCAATGAGACGGCAGCCCTGAACACGAAGCAAAAACCTTCCATCGTCGACACCGTTCAGCGTTCCACCAGTACACGGATTGTCGGACTGGCCCGATGGGTCGACTCCTTTTTTGACGATCCGGAATATGCTGAGGAGGAAGCGAATGCACGGGCCAGTCTGCAGCAGACCATAAAATTTTACCGGAACCTCGAGCCCGAATACCGCACCCGGGTCCGCGCATCGGTTGTTCTGCCGAACCTGAACAGAAGGTTCAGGCTCACCTTCGAAGCCGATGATGAAACAGACTCGGAAGACCCGGCCGATCCGACTGATCCCTCCGAAGAGAATTTTACAGAGTCAACACAGGACTCAATCGATAATCCCTCGGTGCGCCTGAATTACTTTTTTCTTCAGCGCCCCGATGCCGATCTGGGCCTGACCGCCGGTGTTCGATTGAGCAGGCGATCCTTCTACTTCGGCCCCCGAATTACGCTGGATGCGGACATCGAACCTGGTTGGCATGCAAAGCTGATCCAGCGTATTTACTGGTACACGACGAACGACTTGAAATCCAAAACCGAACTCCGCTTTGACCACCTTTTGGGCAAACACAACCTCTTCCGCCAGGCGTTTCGGCTGGACTGGGATGAGGAAACCCATGAAACTGACGGATTCCGCCCCTCGGCAACCACATCCATTACACAACCTCTTAAAAGAGATGCGGCTCTTCGGTATGCCTGGTCTTCCGCCTACAGCACGCGCCCCGATCCGGGCTGGACTTCCACCACGCTCTCGGTGGGTTACCGCCAAAGCATCTGGCGCCGATGGATCATACTCGAAGTGACGCCCTTCGTGACGTGGGAAGATGAGTTCAACTGGAAACCCAAACCCGGCATCGCCATTACGTTCAACGCCATTTTTGATAAGGAATGAGATCCGCTTCCCGAAGCCCGCTCAAAACGGCGCCGGACACGCTAACCGGACCGGATCGCTGCTGACCGGATGTGTGAATGAAAGAGCCTCGGCATGCAGCATCAGGCGTTCCGCGGCGTGACCATAGATGGGATCGCCGACAATCGGGTGGCCGATGCTCTGCATGTGGACGCGCAACTGGTGTGAACGACCGGTTTTTGGAAAGAGCGCCACGCGCGATGTGGTTTCACCGCGATCCAGCACCCGCCATTCGGTAAGCGCCTTCTTGCCGCGCACACAATCGACAATATGTCTCGGGGGGAGGCGCTGCATCATATCCTTGCGCATCGGATAGTCGACCACCCCCTCGTCCTGCTCAATGATACCTTCGATTACAGCGACATATACTTTTTCGATTTCGCGTTTTTCAAACTGCATGGAAAGGTTTCGCTGCGCCTCGGGTGAACGGGCAAAAAGAATCAGGCCCGAGGTATCCATATCAAGCCGGTGGACCACCCGTGCGTCGGGGTAACGTTCCAGTACGCGACGATACAGACAATCCTGCTTCTCCGGTCCCTTGCCCGGAACGGTCAGCATCCGCGTCGGCTTATTGACGGCCGCGAGGGCCTCATCGCTGAAAAGTATGGAGAACATCCGGAATGCATAAAGGATTCGTGGTCCCGAAACGACGCCAAAAAGCGATATAAAAGACCTATACTTTTATAATAGATTCTAGAATCAGATTCCGCTTTATTCTTTTTCCGGAAACCCGGGACCCCCCATTGCAAAAGGAGCACTCAAATGAAAAGAACAACATGGATACTCTCCGCAGCCCTCTTCATCTCCGGAGTAACTGCGCCCGCCCTACGAGCCGAAGAGAAACCGATGGATCCCGCCGTCGCCCAATTGGACCTCGACGGCGATTTTATTCTCTTCATGAATACCTCGACCATCGAGGAGCGCGTGCTGGGCTATATCGACAAGGTGACGACGCTGGTTCAGGAAACCACAGAAAACGCCCCCGAGGCGGAACGTGCGCAGGCCACGCAAGCCTTCCAGACCCTTAAGGCCGCCCTGAAATGGAGCGGGCTGTTATCCCTGGACTCGTATGCCATCAGTATGGCAGCGGCGGAGGATCAGCTGTGCCGTACCATTTCAATCGCGTCGTATGCCGAAGGTGACGGGGACAAACCGCTCTGGCGTATTCTCGGCAGCGAGCCGGAAGTGCTGTCCGGCATTCAGTATGTTCCGGCCGATGCGGTATTGGCCGTAAACTCCACTGCAAGCCTGCCGGAAACGTGGGATGTCGTAAACGAGGGCATCACCTCTTTCCTGCCGCCGGAGCAGGTAGCGGCCTTTCAGCAGCAGACGATGATGATTGAAATGATGCTGGGAACCAATATAGCGTCCCTCGTCCATTCCCTCGATAATGAACTCCTGATTTCCCTGCAGCTTTCCGAAGATAAGACCTGCATGCTTCCCGTCTCCGGACAGACGATTTCCATCGGTGAACCCAGTCTGCTGATCGGGCTTCAGACCAGGAGTCCGCTGCTTGGCGAGCTGCTGCTCCAGAAGCTGCAGCAGTCCGGCGCGCCGGTTACCCAGTCACCGCTAGGCGACTACACGGCCAGCATTGTACAGCTTCCGATCCCGGCTCCTTTCGTCGTGGCCCCCACGCTGGTGCAGACCGATGATTATCTGCTGATCGGCTCCAGCCCCGAAACCATATTGGCGGCACTTTCCAGCAAGACAGACGGAAACGGACTGACCTCCACGCCGCTTTACAAAAAACTGCTGGCCGATGCGCCGGCAAAGGTCAGTGGCATTGAGTTTCTATCCCCCCGTCTGATGCAGACCTACATGATGTCCATCACAAAGAGCTTCGCCGAAGGGGTGGATCCCGCGGCATCGGAATTCCTCGGCTCCACCTTCGCGGCTTACGAACATTTGTGCGAAGGCGGCTACAGTCTGAAGACACCCACCGGCTTCTATTCAAAAAGCTATGGTGACTATGGCGGCATGCAGGTCTCAGAGCTCGCGGCAACCTCTTACATCGGCATGATGGCCGCGATTGCCATTCCAAGCTTCCAGAAAGCCCGCAACAACTCCATGGAGAAAGCTTGCACAAACAACCGGCGTATTTTCGAATCAGCCAAGGAACAATGGGCCATGGAAAATGGAAAGATGGAAGGGGCCGACGTTACCGGAGCGGATATTACGGCATATCTTCTGGGCGGTTTCGAAGCAATGACCTGTCCTTCCGGAGGAACCTACACCCTCAACCCCATCGGCGCCCACGCCGCCTGCTCCGTGCACGGGACTCTTCAGTATTAAGTAGAAATACTCCTAACGTAGACGGAGCTTCCAGCTCCGCCTACATGCTGAATACCGAACGTTGGAGATTACATATCCAGCGCGGTTTCGGGATAGACCTGACCGTCGTTGCCGATCTTGAAAATATAGATCAGCCCGGGACGGAGACGCTGATAGACCACATTGCCATAGACCGCCTTGACCCCCTGGTCGCGCAGGGCATTCGGATCGTTAGCCAGGTTCCAGATGGCATCCCAGAACAGTTTTTGATCGGGCAGTTTGAGTTCCTTCGTCAGCTCGGCATACCGCACGGGAAACGTATCCGGTGACTCGATATCATATCCGTCGGACGGATTCATATTTTCCCCGTAGACGCGTCGCCACAGATAGAGTGAGCGCGCCTTGCCGTCAATGACCGCCTGGCTGTCGAAGGTGACGATCAGCGCGTCGAAATGCACAATGTCGCCTTCGATCACATATTCACGTTCCAACAGACGGTGCAGCATGTCATCCCGCGCGGTCTCAACAAATCGAACCGTCGTGTAGAGCTTTCCGTTACGCGTCTCCTGTTTCAACACCTTGGCAAACCCAATCTGGTCCTCATGCGTCAGCGTCGTGATCGCCTGCTTCAGCTTCTCGTTATTCTGAAGCAGATCATGCACGGTTTTAGTCCCGTAGAAGAAGGTGCTTCCGATCAGCCCAAGGGCCGCCAGGACAAAGAGCGTAATGGTATATCTGAAGACTCGTTTCATGGGACCCGCAATCTTGCCCAAAGAACAGCGGGACGCAAGGCAATTACCTCGGATCACGCTGAGCGGGTTCCGCTGAGGGAGGGACGAAGTAACTTTCGGGCAGGGGCTCATCATGGACCATAATCTTTTCCAGCACCATTCCCGCATCCACCATCCATACCTTAAGGGTATGTACCCCCGGCTTAGAAATCCGGTGCGTGGAAGGTCAGCGTTCTCGCGTTATTCCTGACCCACGTATGCCAGTTGCGGATCGGCGGGGCCGATTTGTCGCCCCGTTTGGAAGAGTCGGCAAACGCCTGGCCGTCAAATGCATCCAGTACCTGAGGCGCCTCGGCATCAAACGAAACCGCGATGCGAACGCATCGATCCGGTTGCACTTAGAGCGAAATCCCGGTTATGAGGTCTACCTGTATGTCACCTTTTTCAGCAATGAACACAGGATATTCCATACGGGCGGAGGGTGTCTTCCTGGTAGGAATAATACTCTCGACGGTAACCGGGAATATCGCCATGCCCGGCACATTCTGGTGTACGGCGCAACCATCACACCTTTCGGCGGCAGCGGTTACGACTCGCCATCACACCGAACCACGCGGCAGACGGTCAATGCATGGATCCGGACCAATGAGCTGTACGATGCCGTGATCGACTTTGATGCCGCCCTGAGGAACCCGTCCGATCCGGAATACCTGCTCCCGGCCTACAACAACGACAACCTGCATCCGAACATTACCGGATATGAGGCCCTGGGCGACGCTGTTGATCTCAATCTCTTTACGCCATAGCCTAGAGATAAGTGCTATTTGCGGCTCAGGATGCGATCCGCCAGCCAGAGGAAAGGCGCCTGCCCGTGGAAGTCGCCTGCGTGCCGCGGACGATCCAGGTAATAGTGCACGTCCCGGCTCTGGCCCGTGCCTACACAGATGTCCCTCAGGTTGGCCTTTTCATCGAGCCGCTGCACCAGCTGGTCCCAAGCCCTGTCTACCGCAGGCCGATACCGGGCTTGATCCAGCCAGCCCATTTGAATGCCGGTTTCCATGGCAAAGGCAAACATGGCCGTACAGGAACTTTCCTCCCACGACTCCGGATGATCCACAAGCTGTCGCCACATGCCCGAGGGGGCCTGAAGCGGCAGCAGCGCTTCCATCATTTTCCGGTATCCGTTCAGGATCTCGGGGTAGTCATCATGGGTCTCGGGAATCGAACGCAAGGTTTCCGCCAACGCGGCGGCCACCCATCCGTTCCCCCGCCCCCAGTGGAACGGCGCGTCGGGGCCATGATGGAACAATCCGTTCTCCTGCTGAAGCCGGCGCAGGTAGGCCACCAGGAAGCGGGCGGCCTGATCCGCATAGCGCTGCTCGCGGGTAGCCCGGAAAGCCTGGATTTGCAGGGCACCGACCATGTACATGTCATCGATCCACCATCGGGTCTCGGGAGTCAATCCATCTTGGCGTGGATTTACCCATTGCCGGTCGGCAAATTTCAGACCGAGCTTGCGATATTCCGCATTGCCGCTCTCCAGATAGATCTGCAGCGGCACGATTCCGATGACGCTGAAATCAACATGCGGCTTTTTGCTGATCAAATCGGTATCCGGATCGAGAAGGACCCGGTAGCGGTTGACTAAACGATCGAGCTGAGCCTGGTTGCCGTTCAATTCCGCAACCCGGAATGCGCCCAGGGCCGCGCAGGCTTCTGCATAGTGAAGGCCTTCCGCTCCATAACGCATGTACTCCTTTCGGCCCAGCAGGTTCTCTATCATGCGCGACGCCTCATCGGCGACAGCCTGCTTATCGACGGTCAGCAGCTCAGCTGGGAGTGTAGACGGATTATCTTCCGCGAGTGCGGGAAGCCCCAGAAGAGCGACGCAGAGACCTAGATACTGTGCTTTCCTCATGGATTGCTCTTTCTGTTTGTCCTCGGCCTGATAATCACATCAGGGTGAACTGATACGGTAAAATGCTGCATCGTTGGTGACGATGTTGTCCGTAAAGGTGGTCGCATCGCCTTCGCTCGGCACGCCCGCAGCGAGCACCGTCCAGGTTTCATTGGTTAATGCGCTCTTTTTGCCGATGGTATAGGTTGGCGACAGCAGGGCGTCGGGCCGGAGTGAGTTCCAGGTGAGTGTTACAGATGATGGATCGGACAGTGCGACATCCTGAATATGCACCGGTTCGGCGGCCTCGACCCTGGCGTAGCTCACGCCGTCATACCAGGTTCGGTTAACATCGCCATCCAGCGTGCCCGTGGATCCCGTGTTTATGGCATTGTCATCCACAAAGACCTGGATGGTATTTCCGGCCGCAGCCGTTGCGCGGCCGACATAGGCCTGATAGAGAACATGATTGCTGTCATTCGTCACGGCAGGACCGACGTCGTAGTCAGCGGGGTCGACCGACTTGCTCGCCATCTGACGGAATACCTGCATCTGATCCACGGCCGGACCCGCCTGAATGCGCCAATCCGAGATCACGGGATTGCCCCAGAAATTCACCCAGAGATCGTAGGTTCCGGGGCCCGGCACAGGAATGGTGGTCTTCAACGCGGGCGCATCCTCAGCCACGACATCGGCAGAAGCCAGGACATTGCCGTTGTTGCCGGCCGTGGTTCGAAGGTGCCACTGCCCGGAACCCGGTCCGGTGGACAGCGCACCGCCCGCGGCGTACGTGGTGTTGCCGGTTGTCGCATCCACATAGGTCTTCAGGCTGCGGCTTTCCGAGCCCAGCTCGACCAGGCCAACGAGGGCGGCATCGTAGCTTTGCGCAGTAAAGTAGGAGCCACGGAACCATAGCAATGCGGCATTGCTCCCGTCCCAGTCCGGAACGACAGGCCTGAAGTTGTCGCGCACCGAATTTTCCGTAATCGGCGTCCAGCTGAAGGTTGCGCCGTGGTCGGAGGTGACGCCCTTCCATATTTCGCGTTTGGCGGCATAGGGTTGATTGGTATCGGTTGTTCCGGGTGTCACGGCACGCGGATCATAGCGCGTGGAAATGAAGATGGTATTGGGATCATTCGGACTGAGGGCCCCCAGTCCGACATAGTCCGCTTCGCTCGAATACATCTTGGTACCCGCCTGGCAGAGATAGGTGGTTGTCCAGTTCGTTCCGTCATACCGGCAGAAGAAGAATGAGTGGTTCGGATCGATGGTGGTATCGTACCCTTCCGAGCCGTCGTTTCGTGAATGAATGATCGCCTGTACCGTACCGTCCGGATAATGCTGCACATCGGAATTCCAGCAACGGGTGTTGGTCATGGCCGTCGGCAGCTCCGTGCCGTGGGCAAAGACAAGCGTGAAGTCGCTTGATACCGGACAGTTGGTATCGAACAGATTCGCATCGACGACCGTCCCGTCGGACCGGAAACTCATACCATTACTGATGTAGCCATGGTAGATGCTGGTGTTGAGATCGCGTGGATGACCTTCGGTGCAGATAAAGTCTATGCGGTCGATCCCGTTGCCTGAATAGCGGAAGTAGCCGCTGTTGTAGCCCACCGCACCGTCCGGCTCGACCAGCTGACCGCCGTAACTCCAGGTGGACCCCATATCGCTCGAAACGAGAAAGTGAGGGCTGCGGTTCTCGATACAGCGCACAAAGGAGTAGGCCTGCCCCTCGGCCGACAGGTAGTAGGGATTCGAGTAGCTCGTCTGTTCGCTGCCTGAAGCACCGGCGGAGGTCCAGTCGAACGACGTTTCCGGTAGCCAGGTATCACCGTCCAGTGTACGGAACCGGCTCAGGTAATCGTTGTTATGACCGGCATACTGCGCAACGGTGCGTCCGTCCGGCCAGATCAGGAAAGCGGGGGCATTATGATCATCGGTATAGCCATACCTGTACAGCTCGGTCCGCTGCGGCCAGGCGGATTGCAGGTCGAACACCATGGCATTCACCCACGCGCTGCGCGCCGAACCGGCCGTCCATCCTGAACCGCTGGCAACACCGCCCGTTATAAGGCGCCCGTTGGCCTGATCCACCACCACGCGTTCATCCTGATACCAGCACCAGGCGCTGTTTTCCGTGAACTGGATGAGGTTCCCGGCCACAACATCGGGCGGATAAGCAATGACCACCTCTTCCGGCGGAGTTCCCGGTCCGCCGGCATCCAGTTCAGCAACCGTAAATAGATAGCCTGCTGTTCCAAAAACCAGCTTGTCAATGTTCAGACCGTCCTCGCGCGCACCGATCTGGAACGTCCGGGTCAGATTCTCTTCGCCAACTGCGAACGAGGTTTCCCATTTGAGCCATTTCCAGGCCCCGGAACCGACCGTTCCTGCTTCAGCAGTAACTATGTCGGCGTCGCCCGAAAATCCGATGCTGCCGGCAAGACCATTGATCATCTGCCAATCGGAATCGGTGGAGGGCGATTTCGTGCCAAAACCATTCGCATAGAAAAAGCTATCGTCATTATACGCGCCAGCACCGACATAGAGACGTGCATAGAGATCATAATCCCCCGCTTCCGGAAACGTTACGCTGTAAGAAGCCACGCGGGCTGCGCTGCCCGGGTTGCCGCTGTTAATCAAATCTGTAGAGATGCTGATATAAGCGGGACTGGCACTGTCGATCACGTTCCAGTCCCCGCCCAGCGCGCCGTCCTCGGTTTCGATCGAGACTGAAGCCGCCTGAACCAGGAAAACGTGAACAACGCTGAAGGTAAGCACGGCAGCCGCCCTTTCCCGCACTCCCCATATTGTCATTGACCAACCGTGCACATTTCGATTCCTCTCCGTCCAGTTTGACATCCGTTTTACCTTCGCTCACCACATGAGAGTGAATGGTTTACGGCAACGCATGTACATGCCTACGAATCTACCCATGGTATTTATGCACTGCAGAAGAAATGTATCAATCCACATTATCGAATGTGAAATAGCGATCTATGAAACCCTTCCATAAGCGGACAAGCTCTGGTGATGGACGTGAACCTGCAGCTGTTCACGCCCCGGCTCCTCACAGCTTATGGGCAAAAATAGCGCGTTGCGTAGTCCAGGAACGCCGGCCAGTTTGGCCCTACGGTATGGCCGCCGGCGTGCTGGCGAAAGGCGATTTCACCTTCGACCAGTGCCGTTTCCCGGGGCGGGAACTCGGACGTACCCAGCCCTTTCCCATCCAGCAGTTCATAGACTGGACCGGCGTGAACGCCCGCCAGGAACATACCGCGGGCATCGATCCACTGGCCTTCCACATCGGGTGACCCGACGCTGATAAAAACCGGCCGCGGGGCACACAGGGCAATCAGTTCATGGGCGTCCACCGGGAGGTCGAGCGGCGTCAGCGGCCCGGCATATTTGATGAAGTTAGACGCGAACCAGTGGTATTCACCGGAGGAGGCCAGGTTTTCCACCTGCTCGCCGAACACGCGGCGCAGAATCTTGGCACCGCCGGCGCCGGAGGAACCGATGAAGCCGATGGCGATGCGCGGATCGTAAGCCTGAGCCACAATCGCCGCCTTGCCATACCGTGACAGGCCCTCGATGGCAACGCGTGTTCCGTCCACCCCGGGATCTGTCTCAAAATAGTCCACGGCCCGGCTTGCACCCCATGCCCAGGCCCGCAGCGCACCCCAGTCGTCCGGCTTGCGAGGCTGTCCCTTATTCATCAGCCCGATGATCCCCTCACGGAGTCCGGCACCGTGGTCGGCCTGGATGCTGGTGGGTATGAGCACGGCGCAGGCCCAGCCCTTCTTCAAAACCCGGTTTTGCCAGTCCGGTCGGTCGCCGGACTGTGTCGGGAATCCCCAGCCGAATTCAAGTATCACCGGAACCGGGCCGCTTACAGCATCAGGCGTGATGAGCGTCATTCGGATATCCACGGTGATTTCCGGACAGCGGGAATTGTCCACATGCCCAATCAGGTGCGTTGTGGTGACCGGGACTCCATCGACTTCACCGGATACTTCCGTCACGACTTCCCAGATAACCTCGGGGGTGTTTTCCGGCACCCGGCCATAGACTTCACGGTCGAAATGCTCGAGGAGTTCGAGCCTGCGTTTACCCCACACTTCGGCGCTTTTAACCGGCGTACCGTCATCAAATACCAGAGGATTCGGGAGCGAAGTATATGGCGTGGCCTTGCTCTCATCCGTATTGGCAGCATTGGGCGCACTGGGATTGCCGGAAGGACCGGGCCGAAGTTTGTCGATGCCCAGCTGTTTCATCATCAGCTGATGGTCTTCATAGCTCAGCCGGTTGATCCGCTCGCGTTCCTCTGAATTCCACTGCCCAAGTGCTGTAACTGCTAGCAACATACAGCCAACAGCCAGATGATTCCTTTTCGACTTCACTACCCCTCCTCCACATTAGATTCATTTTTACCAAGTCGAAGGTAACGGCCCGTGGGCTCTGCGTAAACAAGCATATTTGACCGAACCATCCAAAACAATGAAATCAACTGTTCCACAACAACATAGAGATTTAAGCAATTAACAGGCTTCAGAGGACGGGCGCTGAAACGCTGTTTCATTATTCGCGGTTTCAGATTCATTATTGCGGGGTGACGGAAGTGCAACACGGCGTATTATGCATCATTAGCTGGGTAGAAGGCATTGATCGTAGGCCGCTACTTCCATGCGGGACGAATGACAGGTCTTTGGCTCACGGGTGTTGTGTAGATAAACCTAAACAGGAGGAGAGTATCCTATGAAGAGCAAAAGCATAAAACAGGTCGGCCTTCTCGCTGCGGTAATCACCCTGCTGCTGCCGGCGGCAGGATTCGGTCAAGTTATAATAGGCGATTGGGACAACATGACAGATGAGGGCTGGCTCGATCATAATGAAGGATCCCCGATCTCGATTACCAATTCAGCTGTCACCAACAAGTACAGCTACGAGGTCAGCCAGGGAACGCCTGTAATGGCCCTGCGCATCGACCAGGCCGGTTGGAACCAAAACCTGCGGCTCAACCTGCAGGACAATGGCTTGATCGGCGCGTTCATGACCAATAACCAGCTCCGGTTTGAGTTTTCCGTTCCTGCCGGAACCAACGGAGGGTATTCGGGGGTGGAACTGATCATTAATGCCGATGGCTACGGTTTTGAACAGCAATTCGACTTCACGAAGTCTGGCGATCCAGACAACGGAAGCGCCAGCGGGGTACAGTATTATTTCTGGGACGGATCGCCCGAGCGCACAGCAGTGATCACCTTCAACTATCACCATATACTGGCTGCCATGCAGGATGCACTGGGCGGCGCCGACCCCGGTTTTGTCGAAATCATCTTCCAGACCAATAATGGCGGAGGCGCCCCTGATCATTTCCAAATCAATGATGTCACGTTACTCCAGGGCCTGCCGCCGCTCCTTCCGTCGGGACATTCCCCCAACCTCGTCACATCCGATGCCACCCCCACGATGGAGGCCTATTTTGATGACGGAACGGAAACCGTCAACAGCAACGCGGTCACGATGACCGTTGACGGCGTCGACGTATCCACCAATGCGGTATATTCGTACGATTCGAGCAACGCGACGACTACAATCAGCTACACGCCTACCACTCCGTTCGATGGCAGCACCACCCATACCGCCAAGGTGGTTGTGGCCAGCACTCCGGGAGGAACGCTCTTCACCAACGAGTGGAGCTTCGATGTGCTTCTGCTGAATGACATCACGTATGTCGATGCGTCGGATGCCAACATTCTGATGGCTCCCTCGACGAATGGGCCGGTGGGCGCCGGACTGCCGCTGGTAACCAACGATACCGATACCGCGGACGGAATCTGGCGATCCCGAACCGGATTCGGCATCGCACCCGGTACCAACAGCCTGCCGGTAGGCCGTAATGCCGTATCTACTGGCGGTTCCGGAACGATTCTGGAGTCAGCCGGATATTTCGTGCTCGATAACACACCGCGCCTGAAGGTATCGGTACCCAGCGTGGCTGACAACACCTACAATATCTATGTCTACTACTGGAGTGATGAGGGTGGCTCGCCGTGGGGCATTCGGGCCGGTCTTGAAGACACCCCCGGAGTCGATTCACTGCAGCAGGTCACCAACGGAGTTCTGATCGCCACCGATGATTCTGCGCTCCAAGACGGTCGCCAGCTCTACCAGGCATTTCTCGGTGTCGTAGCCGGCACCTCCATCGATGTCTTCGTTGAGGACCTACCGGCAACAGGCAACAACCGCACCTGGTTTGACGGCATCGGCTACGAGCCAACAACCATAATCGGCCCGTCGGTGAATCCTGACATCCAGAGCTTTGCTGCATCCGGCGGAAGCGTCTCTCTGACATGGAACTCGGAAGTCGGAGTCACCTACACGATTATGCACAAGAGCAGTCTGACCGATGGATGGACTCCGGTTAAGAGCGATATAGCCGGTGGAGATCCCACGACTACCGATTCTGTTTCCATGAGCGGCGCAGACCAGGAATTCTTCAGCATCGAAGGAAACTAGTCTGCAGCGATTCGTCGCGCGCGTGGCGGATCCTTTCGGTTCCGCTTCGCAACCTCAAAGACCGGCCACAGCCGGTCTTTTTAGGTTGATGCAGGAATATGGGTTTGTGAAGCGTGTTTTACTTGAAATACGCGCTCCGGGCTCACGACCAAGTGGACATACTGTCTGACTGGAGCGGGACCGCAATTAAAAGAAGATCGCTTGCGAGCTTGAGGGAGAGCCTGGGAGCATAGCCTATGTCCCGAACATGCCCACAATGCTCCACCGTTGGATTTTACATGACACGGAAAGCTTTTGCCACACGCTGACCGTCTGGTACAGCATGACATTCGTCAAAAATGAGTTCAGGTCCGATTGTGTCCGCCCCGGTCTACAGCAGGGGTGAGGGAAGCCGGCTTCAGGTAGGATGAAGGAGGCTGTCAGCATTGCAGTCATGAGCTAAGCAGAGCGCCGGCCGGCAGCATTTCAGCCGATCTTTATTTGCTCACAGCCTCGACCCGGTAGAAACGGGAGCCCAAAATCGCTGTCGGATCGGTAAACCTGACCGCTTCGCCGATCACCTCCTGCATGGCATTCGTATTTTCCGTCCAGCCACCGTCCACCAGGTTTTCCGTCTGCCACAGCGAAAACACAACATTGGTCTGATACGGCACCTTGGCGCTGAATAGGCCTTCTGTAACAGCGATATCGTAGAGATAGACCTGGCCGGAGTCGAATGGGTTGATCGATTCCGAGAGCCCCAGAACCAGGGTGGTCATCGACTCACCCGGCAGATCGATCAACTGGGTCGTGTCCACCACGCCCATGGCCTGATAAAAGCTGTTCGACGCCGACTGGTAGCCTTCCGCCGTTTCGATCGGTAATGCATGGATCAGATCCATCTGCCTGGGATTTGCAGATATATTTATCGCCACGAGGGTCACGTTGGAACCGTCCGGAGAAACAAAGCCGGAGACCTTCAGGTCATTATTGCTACCGGAGACCTCGAAGCGCTGGTAGCCCAGATCTACATGTTTGGCATAGTGCTTGAGCGTGTAGTAGTGGTCGTTAATGAAATAGTTCCCGCTCCAATCGATCCCGATCATGGTATCGGGCGAATCAGCCCAGACCAGTTTCCAGTAGATGTAGGCCGCGGTATCGGCTTCCACCACGGCATTATGAATCATCCGCGCCGCCTGCAGCCAGTCAAAGTCACTCTGGGAATATTCGGTCATCCAGTTCGGGCGGTCGCCGAAGGAATCCCGCACCATATTCAACTCTGCATTGATGTCGTCGATCTGCGAGGGATCCCAGACATTGTAGGTGTGGTAGCCGTGCGCCGCGATATAGGGCCGGCTGAGCAGCGGCGAATTGAGTGCATCGAAGGTATTGACCGGGTTGCCGCCGTTCCAGTCAGGCCAGGTGGCGGTGCCGATGTTTTCGGCTTCGGAACCCAGCATCTGCGGCGCGTCGGGCCGGTTCTTGATGGCATTCCAGACCGCATCGGCCGCTTCCGCATATCCGGCATTCACGGCGGTTTCAGTGGGTCTCAGGATGCAGCTTTCCCAGGTGGCGCTGTAGCCGGGCTCGTTCTGGATGCTCAGGTAGTCGGGCGTCCATCCTGCATTATCGAGCGCATCCACCCAGTACTGCGCCAGCTCGTCATACATGTAACCGCCGGCATCACTCTTGAGCGTCCCGCCGTTTTCGCGCTCGCCGTTGCTCTTCAGGCTGGCAGGCGGACTCCAGGAACTGAGCAGCACCTGGATGTCGGGATTGATGGTTTTGGCGGCATAATAGAAATCCTGATTGGCATCAAATGATTCCTGTTCCGGCATGGCGGCCGGCAAGGTATTGGCAGGATAGTTGGCGGGGTAGTACCAGTTCTTCAGACGAACCACATCAAGGCCCAGGTCATCGAACATCAGCTGCTCAAGGTCCATCGCATTGGCCACGGAACCGTGATACACCCATGAACTGTACCACGAGAGCGCCCCGCCGAAGCCCACCATCGTCTGATGCCGGATGTCCGGGGAGAGTGTTATGGGAACAGGGTTCGTATTCACCGTCACCGGTTCAATACGGATGTCATCCAGCAGAATGCCTCCGGTCTCGAAATAATGCATCTTCAACTGGGGCGATGATTCAGCGGCGGTAAAGTTCCAGGTATATTCCTGCCAGGCGCTCCCCAGACTGAAGTCGCGGGATCGCCATTGGCTGTTCTGCAGCACCATCCGCACCGACGTTCCTGCTGTTTCGGCTCGGCCCCACAGGGTAAGCGTGTACTCTTCGCCAACGGTGAGCGAAAGCGAAGGTCCCAGGGTCTGCACGTCCCAGGAATTGCCGCCCAGCGCATCGACCTGCACCCTGAGCGCAATTGAACCTTCATAGGGATCGGTGGTTTCCGCCGAAAATGAGGCGCTCGCCGCTCCACCCGCCTGATGGTTCCAGCCAGTGTTGTAGCCGGATTCAAAATCCCCGTTATTGACCAGATTCTGCCCCCCGGCCGTTGCCGCTACCCATAACAGCGCCGTACCCACGATCGGTGTCCTGATAGCCAGTCTGTAAATCATGCTGCCCCGTTTGGTGGTAAACCCAGT
The DNA here is from genome assembly GCA_050298955.1 of Pontiella sp. Classification (GTDB taxonomy): domain Bacteria; phylum Verrucomicrobiota; class Kiritimatiellia; order Kiritimatiellales; family Pontiellaceae; genus Pontiella. Next base: position 51,835 of record JBNKVA010000049.1, on the reverse strand, counting down.
TTCAGTTTGGTCCAGAAAGTAACGTAAGATAGGCGTTCTATAAACCTCGGTTTATGAAAGTGTCTTCCCGTTTTTTGAAACATTTTGTGTGGATGTAACCTGCAATCCGGCCAGGTTTCAGAAATCCCGATTAGCGATTCATTATTACAGGCTGACGGGTAGTAATGGCGGATTACTATGTATCCTATGGGGAATGGCGAAATCTGCCTTCAACCTGGGGTACCCTGCCCGGCTCCGCCATGCGGGGTGTGTTGAAAAAGAAAAGGAGATGGGAATGAAAATGATGCTGATAAAGTACATGGGCGCAGCCATTGCGGCGACGTTCCTATTGCTGCCTGCGGCCGGAGTTGCCGGTATCATCGGTGACTTTGAAACCGATACCGATGGCTGGATCGACTGGACCGGCGCAGCCACCACCATGGCAGGAGGGCAGACCGAGGGCGTAACGCTGGGGTCCGGTTCGCTCGTGGTCGAGCAGAATGGATGGGGTCAATCGCTGGCTCTCCAACTGGATGTCGCGCAACGAGCCGACTTCATGGCCAATTCGATTTTCTCGATCGATGTTTCTGTGGCCGCGACACCAGGGATTACCGGAGGTTGGTCGGAAGTGTTCGCGGTTTCCATGAATGCACCCGGCGCGGGCTGGCAGGATGTAACCAGCGGCGCTTTTAGCTTTTACTGGTGGGACGGCCGTCCGTCTGAAACGCAGACGCTGGAGATCGACTACAGTGCGTATCGCGACCAGATCACCTCGCCCGACTACATCGAGATCATCTTTGCACTGAATACCGGCGGCGGCGCGCCCAGTCAGATGTATTTCGATAATGCACAGCTGGTCCCCGAGCCGGCCACGATCGGTCTACTGGGCATCTTTGGCGGAGGCCTGCTGCTGGTCCGTCGCAAATTCAAGCTATAAAAACAAACCGCTGAATCACGATCGGGGCCTGAGAAAGCAGGCCCCTCTTTTTTTATTCCACCTCCATTGACAATATGATGTAGATCGTCATCATGGTGAAAATCGTGCAATAGGCTTTTTATCATGATCAAACGTAAGCACATCATGCTGCTGCTCGAATGGTACGACTACCGGATCCATCGCGGTGTGGCCCAGGTGGCCCGGGAGGCCGGCTGGCAGCTGAACTGTCCCAAAGATCCCGTGACGAACGAGGGTATTCTGAAGGAGTGGCAAGGCGATGGATGCATTGCCCTGCTGCAATGCCGGGAGACGCTGGAGTATTTCAAGACCCACCGCATTCCGCTGGTAGACCTCGGTCTGGGTGATCATAACCTGCCTATCCCGCGCGTCGTCACCAATAATCGGGAAATCGGACGGATGGCGGCAGAACACTTCCGGGATCATGGCTATCGGGAAATCTTCGCGCTGGGCCATGGAAATATCCCCATGTATCAGGAGAGGCTGGAGGCGCTGCAGGAATTCATGGAGGAAGATGGCGGATCGGTCACGACATTGCAGACTTCCGAAACCATGCAGCCCGAAGTAATCCGCGAAATGGAATCGATCATGAAGAAACGCGGCCAGCGGCTGAAAAATCAATCCCTCGGTTTTTTCGCCTACCAGGATAACATGGCGGCTGAAATGATCTCCCTATGCCTGCGAAACGAATTGCGGGTTCCCGAGAATATTGCCGTGCTCGGCGTCGACAATGATGACCTGATCAATGCGGGTCTGACGGTCGGACTGAGCAGTATCGACAGTGATCAGGAGGGGTTGGGTATTCACGCCGCCAATGTACTCCGCGACCAGCTCGATCATCCCAGGCGCAAACCCACGGCTGAAGTCATTCGGCATCCGCCGAAAGAAGTTATCGTACGGCGCAGCACCGATTGCTACGCCGTGCGTAATCCGCTTGTTTCGGAGGCGCTGCACTGGATTCACAACAACTTTCACAAGGGTATTCAGGCCATCGATGTGGCCGATGCCATGGGCGTCACACAGCAGGGCCTGCAAAAGGCTTTTGCGGCAAACTATCTCCGCTCGCCGGGGCAGGAAATCCGGCACCAGCGCATCCAGACGGTTGCCCATCTGCTCAGCTGCACCTCCGCGAAACTCGAGGATATTGCCGAAAACTGCGGATTCTATTCCGTGGATACGCTGATCAACAGTTTCCGGACGGCCTATGGCACCACGCCGGGAAAATACCGCAAACAGAAACGCGCCGAACGGCTCTCCTGACAGCCATTAAGCCCCAACCTATTCGGCCAGGATGTGGTACGCCGGCTTGGGTTCGAAGTTTCGGTCGAAGAGCAGCGGATAGTCGGTCCGCCCCCGTACCGGGAAGCCGTTTTTCCAGGAATCGCCGTCGCAAATGCCCCAGAAGGTTACACGTTCCACATCCTGTCTGTGCGATTCCAGGATATTGAAGATGGCCCGGTATCGTTGAGCCTGTTCCTCCAGCACTTCGGCGGGAATACCGTCGCGGTAGGGATTGAGTTCGTCCTGCAGCTCGAAGCGCTGGTTGATGTCCGCGCCGGTGTACCCATAGGCCATCGGCAGCACGTTCAGGTCGAGCTCGGTGATATGCACCTTCACCTTCGCTGATGCAAACGCCTCGACGGCCTCCTCGATCCGCTCGAGAGCCGGCTCCTCCATATGCCAATGCCCCTGCATACCCACAGCATGGATGCGGATACCCTTCTGCTTCAGCGGCCGGATGATGTTCTTCACCACGAACTCCACCTTGACCGGATTGGTCATGCCGAAGTCGTTGTAGAGCAGGACCGCCCGGGGATCGGCTTCATGGGCAAATTTGAAGGCCAGATCGATATATTCTTCGCCAAGAAGTTGTACCAGGGGGATTCACGGGGAAAAGCCCGGTTCACATAGTTTTTCGACCCGTCCGGCTTCAGCGATTCATCCTCGTTGACCACCCGCCTGACGTCCACGACTGCGTTGACCACATCCCAATATTTGACATGCCCCTTGTACCGTCTCACGATTTTGTGGATGTGTTCCTTCATGCATTCGATCAGTGCGTCCCGCGTAACCGTTCGTCCTTATCCTCGAAAAACCAGCGCGGGGTTTGCGAATGCCACACCAGTACATGGCCGGTGATGTCCAGGTCCAGCCTCCGGGCCACCTTGACGAGGCGGTCCGCATATTCAAAGTTGAATTCCCCGAGAGCCGGACGCCGGGATGCCGGTTTCATGAGGTTTTCAGAGGTTATGCAGTTGAAGTCGCACTCGAGGATCCCCAACGCCTTCTCCGCCGCCTCATTCTGCTGAAACAGATAGCGCTCCGGCAGGGCGACCCCGATTGCGAAGTCCTTTGCATAGGCCTCCTTCAGCGGTTTTGCCTCTACTCCGGTTGTCCCGAGGAACAGTAGAGCCGTCAGTCCTGTAAGAAACTTTTCATGCATCAGGTCCCGGTCTCACCGGAAGGCTCTTTCCGCCTGGCCTTCCGGCGTCGAGCCAATTCATCACCAATCTGGTAATTCAGCTCTTTGGAGATCGGGTAGAACAGGAGAATAAGTACGGCGGCGACAATAAATGCGGCCGGTGCGGTGGAGGCGGCAACACGCACGCCGGTCATGGCCTGCTCTGTCAATGCCGCGCCACCCGCTGCGTCATAGCCGTACATCCCCAGAATCAATCCCTGGATATAACCTCCGATACCCAGGCCGAATTTAAGCGCGAAGACCACACCGGCAAACGTGAATCCGGTTGCGCGGCGCCCCGTCTTCCATTCGGAAAAGTCGGCCGTATCCGCAATCATGGACCACAGCAGGGGAACGGTAGGTCCATACGCCAGGCCCCACAGTCCGCTTTGCCACATCATGGCGCGCACATTTGTCGAGGGTATATAGAAAAGCCACAGGGTTACGAGTGTTGTCACCGCCAGGGAACCCACGAAAACCATGCGCTTCCCGAACAGCCTGGACAGGGGTTTGGAGCAGAGTACACCCAGGAACATGGTGAACGTACCCAGCATCCCGAAAAGGCCGTAGGCCACGCCGGGTACATTGGAGAGATCCGGCTTCAGCAGATAGCCAAAGAGATCCAGAAATCCGGCAAAGCCGGATGGATCAATCCCCTCAACACGTTGAAGACCCATGCTCCCGATTAAATCAGCCAACGCCTGCCGGTCCGCAATATGCTCCATAAACAGGGGCATGGATCCGCCACGGACCACCAGCATGATGAAGATCATCAGTGTGGCGCTGAAAAGGATAACCCATGGACGGTTCTTAAAAGTATCGAGCATATCCTGACGGGCGGAAGAGTGCTGGTCCGGATCGGGCGTTACGCGTTCCCGAACGGAGAAGAAACAGATCACAAAAAGGAAAATGGTCACGATCGCGAAAAGACCCATCGTGATCGACCACCCCTTCGCATCGTTGCCTTGGCCAAACTTATCCACCAGGGGCAGTGTCATCCCCTGAACGATAAAGGTAATGATCGTGACGCAGACAAACCGGAAGGTGGAGAGGCTGGTGCGCTCATCCACATCGCCCGTCATCACCCCGTTGAGGGCACAATACGGCACGTTGTTGACGGTGTAGATGGCCATTAGTAGAAAGTACATGAGATAGGCGTAGACCATTTGGCCTGTGGGCGACCACCCCGGACTGGTGAACGCGAGCCAGAAAACCCCCGCAAAGGGGAGCGCTGACCATAGCAGCCACGGGCGGAAGCGCCCCCATCGGGTTTTGGTCCGGTCGGCAACAAAGCCCATGGCCGGATCGGTAAAGGCATCGAAGAAACGACCGATCAGAAACAGGAGTCCCGCGGCTTTGGGACTCAGGCCCATGATCGTTGTAAAGAACATGAACTGATAGGCCATCAGTACCTGGAAAACCAGATTGGCGGCACCGTCGCCCAGGCTGTACCCGACTTTTTCGCGAAACGACAGTTTTTGATGAAAATGCTCCACGTATTCCCCTTCCCGTATCGGTAAAATTCTTCAGGATGTCCTTATATCATTGAGTTAATATTCCCGCTTCGAGTCCAGCGCAAAAGTTCGGCAGGCGAGGTCATACTGCAACGCCGGCGGATGTTTTGGTGCCCTCTGTTTCATGGTGCTTCAGTGGCTCACATTTACCCCCGCCATCGATGGTGCGGATTGTACCGTCGTCATTGTATTCCAGTTCGCAAACCTTGGTGCTGCGAAGCCAGGTCCTGCCTCCGGAGGGCACGCTGTCATGATGAAACAGGTACCATACGCCCTTGAACTCAATAATGGAATGGTGTGTTGTCCACCCGACGACCGGCGACAGAATAACCCCTTGGTAGATGAAAGGCCCATATGGATTGTCTCCCACGGCATAGCAAAGTTTTTGTGTATTGCCGGTGGAATACGAGAAATAGTATCTGCCCTGATAGGTATGCATCCAGGCCGCTTCAAAGAAACGGCGCCCATGGTCGCCGGCCTTCAGCTTCTCGCCGTCTTCATCGAGAATGAGTAGTTCCCGCGGTGCTTCACCGAATTCCGTCATATCGTCACTCATCTTCGCCACGCGTGCAGATAGCGCCGGTTCATCATCCGCGGGTTCATGCCCTTGTGCGATGGCTTGGTTATTCCGGTAATTCTGCAGCTGACCGCCCCACAGACCGCCGAAGTACATATAGAACGAACCGTCGGTATCGCGAAACAGGCAGGGATCGATCGAATAGCTTCCCTTAATGGGGGTATCCCCGGGCGCGAAAGGCCCTTCGGGTCTGCTGCTTACAGCCACTCCGATGCGGAAGACGCCATCCGCATCCTTGGCAGGGAAGTAGAGGTAGTAGGTCCCGTTCTTGAAAGCGCAGTCACAATCCCACAGCTGGCGTTCGGCCCAGGGGATGTCTTTCACATCCAGCGCCACGCCGTGATCAACGACGTCCCCTTCGATGTCGACCATCGAGAAAACGTGGTAGTCCCGCATGTCGAAGTGATCGCCATTATCATTCTCGGGAATGCCCGAATCGACGTCATGGGAAGGATAGATATACAGCTTCCCATTGAATACATGAACCGCTGGATCCGCCGTGTACATGTGCGGCACGAGGTATCTGGCCTTTTTCATTGTTCCAATCGCTGAGGGCTAATCTTTTAATCACGGGTCCGGTGTACATCGCGGGTATACCCCGTACATGACATGGCCGCTTTCAACACATTCTCTTACAGGCATAGACAATGCACGCGATTACAAGCATGAGCAATCTCTACTCATGAAGCCCAAGTCCGGTTTTATGAAACCTGATTCAGGAGCTGTGTATTTCCACATTGACGTGAAGGAGATGCGGGATACCGGATAGCAAGGTCTTGATATCTTCCGGCGTGCAGAACGTCCGCGATTCGACGGCAAGAATAACGGCCAGGTGTCCCGGAGCAACCGCCCACACGTGCAGGTCGGTAATCCGGCAATCGGAATGATCCTCGACGGCGGCGCAGATGGCTTTGCGCGCCTCCTCTCCAACACTGCCGTCGAGCAGAATACCGCTGGTATCCTTTAAAAGGCCGAACGCCCAGCGGGCAATGATCAGCGAGCCGACAATGCCCATGATCGGATCGAGTATCACCCACCCGAAAAACCGCCCCAGCGTTAACGCGATGATCGCTGTCACCGAGGTCAGCGCATCGGCCAGTACATGGAAGTAGGCTGCCTTCAGATTATGGTCATGATGGTGACCATGTGCATGGTGGTGTCCATGTTGATGGTGGTGGTCTTCCTTCAGCAGGAGGGCGGATGCCAGGTTAACCGCCAATCCAACCACGGCAACGATGATCGCCTCGTTGAAACGGATATCGCGCGGGTCAATCAGCCGATGCATAGACTCGGCCGCCATGAGCAGCGCCACCACGCCGAGTGCAATGGCACTGGCAAAGCCGCCCAGCACGCTGACCTTTCCGGTCCCGAAACTGAAACGGGGATTGCTCGCATGCCTGCGCGCATATCGATAAGCAAAAATCGTGATGCCGAAGGCGGCGGCATGCGTACCCATGTGCCAGCCGTCGGCGGTCAGCGCCATGGAATTAAAGACCAGGCCGGCAATAATCTCCACGACCATCGTGACAAGCGTGAGCCCGAGCACCATGTAGACCCGCCGTTCCCCGTGCTCCTGCCCGTGCAGAAAGTCGTGCCCGTTGAGGGAACATTCCGTCATGGCGCGGCCTCTTCCGCCGGCCGGTAGTCTCGAATCAGCCGAACCGCTTTTGCATCCAGTGTCACAATCGCAGGGCCCGCACCGTTAACATGCGCCCCCAGGGTATAATACGATGTATCCTCAATCTGCTTCAGGTCGTCTTCGTGCTTATGTCCCTGAAAGACCGCTCGCACCTTGCCGGACAGGGAAATCACTTCGCGCACATCGGCTGCGTTGACAACGGAATGGATGCCGGAACCGTCGAGCCGCTGGTGCGAGATCAGGATGACCGGCTGGAGCGAGGCCGCCAGCCGCGCCCGGAGCCAATCAACCTCCTCCTCCGGCACATAGCTTTTCTCCCACTCAAAATTACCGCAGTTATATGCCGTTCCGTCCGGCGAAAAATTGCCGTCGATGCAGATAAAGGTATAGCCCCCCAGTTCGAAATGAAACCGTGAGGCATATCCGACCTGACCCAGGGTATTGTAAAACTCCGCTTTGGAGATGTGATCGAGGTCGTGGTTGCCGTGCATATAGCGGGTCGGGCCGGGAAACACCTCGCACAGCGCGGCAACCTCTCGCAGCAGGCGCTTCGTGCTGAACTCGCTTGTTCCATTGACCAGGTCGCCCATGACCAGCAATGCATCCGCGCCGCTGTGCCGAATCATCGAAACCGCCTCGTACAGGCGGTTCATCGCCGGTGCGCTTCCATCGTAATGGAGATCGGTAAGCAATCCGATTTTAGATTGTTGCGCATTGGACATGCGGTTACTTAAATCGATTTGTCGCCTCCATCAAAGTGAATTATGCCGCAAAGAAGGTGCCGAACCTCGTTCAGGCGGACCGCCTGTAGCAGGCATTCATGCTCATATGAGCAACTAAGGTTAAATTGATTTTGACTAGCATATTACTCTTCCATTAAAGCTTAAGTATTGAAGGAGAATTATGTGAAACAATACCTGCACAAAGAAGCCAGGGATATCATCGGACCGATCTGCCGGGCTGCCGCAGAGGGGGCGTACCCCACCCGCGACACGTTTATATCATTGCTGGAAGAAAATCCCCACATTGCGGTTCAGGGATACAACTCGCATGGCAAAATCTTCTACTGGAACGATGCCGCAGCCCACCTGTATGGGCACAGCGAAGCGGCGGCGGTTAATCAGGACCTCTTCGAGCTGATCCTCCCTGCAGAAATGCGCACCCTTGCACGCGACATGGTCATGAGTGCGGCAAAAACCGGAAAAATGCCGGACCCAAGCCCCTGCGACCTGGTCCGGTATGACGGCAGTCTCGTCACGGTGCTTTCCGGCCACCTTGTTTTCAAATGGGAAAAAAGCTATCCGGAGTTCTATTGTATCGACCTGCCGCTCAAGCCGGATACTGAACACACTAGTTGATCAGGCCCTGAATAACATAGATCCAAACCGGGATGGTGATCACACTCAGCGTCGTGCTCAATACCAGCATGGACGAAACAAATCCCCGCTCCGCACCGAGCTGGCAGCTTACCACATAACTGGCTACGGCGGTAGGGGTTGAAGCAAGCACGACCGCAACACCAAGCGAGACGGAGCCGGCATCAGGATAGAGCGCCCTGATCAGCAGCAGCGTCGTCAGAGGCAGCAGCATCAACTTGCATCCCACGGACCAGGCCAGCGCACCCAGGTGCGTCCGTGTCTGCTCCCATTTCAGCGACGCACCGATGGAAAGCAGCGCCAGCGGCAGCCCCATGGTCCCCATCATCCTCAAGGATGAACCTGTAAGTTTACCGGCGGCCAGCAGGCCTCCGGGCAGGCTTAATGTTCCGGTATCCGAGCGGAACTGCTCCAGCACAAATGCAACCCCAATGCCGGCCGATGTGGACAGCAGTACAGGATTGAGGAGCGCATGCCGGATCCGTTGGCCGGGCTTCATCTCCCCGCTCCCGTAAAGCCCGATGAGCAGGTAACTGACCACGACAAAAACCGGCACGACGAAGGCGTTGTAGATCGCCCCCTTGGCCAGTCCGGCTTCGCCAAACGCCTGCTGGCAAAGCGGCAGGCCGACATAGGTGGCATTGGCCCAGTAGGTGCCGAAGATAAATGCCGCGGCAAAGCCGCCGTTATACCGGTTCAATTTGGCAATACCCATCGTCAACAGGCCAACCAGTAGCAGTGCGGCAACCGGCATAAGTACAACCACCGGGTCCCCGAAGCTGTTGAAACGCTGTCGGGCCACTTCGCTGAACAGCAATGCGGGCAATGAAAAATTATACACCAGCCAGTTGATAAAACGGCAGCGGTCGTCGTCCAGCTTTCCCTTAGCTTCCAACACCTTGCCGAGCCCCATCACGGCAAACACCGGGACACAAATCAGCCAAGCCGCCATGATACGGGATGAATCCATCGACCCTAAATCCATTTGGTGATTTCACTTGTTTCCATGCGAGGACGATGGATGCGCTCTTCCGATGCGGGCCAGCCTACGGTGATCAGACTCACTGGTTCGATGGACCGCGGCCATTGCACTATTTCGCGAATCTTCTTCGGCTTGATCCAGCCGATCCAACAGGTGCCCAGGCCGAGCGCCTCGGCCTGCAGCACCAGATGTTCCCCCGCGATGCCGAGATCCAGCAACGGATAGTCCACGCCGGAGATCTTCGGGGCTACCTTGTGTGTAATGGCCGATTTTTCCATGCCGAGGGCAATGATCGCACCGGCGTTCATCGCCCACTTCATCGGTATGCCTGAAAGAAAGGCATCGCTGATCAACCGCATGCGGGTTGCTTCCTCCTCGATCACAACAAAGCGCCACGGCTGCTTGTTGCAGGCCGACGGCGCCAGACGGGCCGCCTCCAGCATCAGTTCAAGATGTTCGCGCGGCACCGACTTCGGCTCATACGCCCGGCAGCTCGTGCGGTGCTGCACCAGTTCGATGAAAGACGGATTCGAAGAAAGATCCTGATTCATACACCATGATGTAGCAGATGGGGCCCGTTGGAACGATGCGAAAAAACGGAACAACCCTTTCAAACCTTGTGCAGGAAAGAGATAGAAATCGTGAAGGACTTACTCCACAATAAAACCGCACACGAAGTGATTTACAGAAGGAGAAATGATCATGATGAGTTCTGCCATTCCGCCGATCTGGTGGATCGCACCGATTTCGGCGATCCTGGCCCTGATAACCGGCATATATCTGCACCACCAAATGCTGAAGGCCGATCCGGGCAATGAGACGATGCAGGAAATTGCCGGCCATGTGCGTACGGGAGCCCTGACCTATCTCTTCCGCCAATATCGCGTGGTCTTCTTCGTGTTTTTGCTTCTGATGGGCATCTTCGGAGCGATGGCGCTCTCCAACATGCTCAATCCGTTCGTACCGTTTGCGCTGCTGATCGCAGGCTGCCTATCCGCTCTGTGCGGCTTTATCGGCATGAAAACCGCCACCGACGCCTCATCGCGCACGGCCCAGGGCTGCTCGGAGAGCCTGAACCGCGGCCTCCAGGTCGCTTTCCGATCGGGCGCCGTGATGGGCCTTTCGGTGGTCGGATTCGGCCTGCTGGATGTGAGCTGCTGGTATTTTATTTTCGACCGGTTTGTCTTCACACCTGAGCACATGGCCAACGGCTGGGTCCACCTGGGCATGACGCTGGTGCCGGAGGGCTGCACGCCCATCGACAAACTGGTCTACACCACCACCACCATGGTCACCTTCGGCATGGGGGCCTCGACCCAGGCCCTGTTTGCACGCGTGGGCGGCGGTATCTATACCAAGGCGGCGGACGTCGGCGCCGACCTCGTCGGCAAGGTGGAAGCCGGCATTCCCGAAGATGATCCGCGCAATCCCGCCACGATTGCTGACAACGTGGGCGACAACGTAGGTGATGTCGCCGGCATGGGGGCTGATCTCTATGAATCCTACTATGGCTCCATCCTGGCCACCACGGCACTGGGTGCCGCCGCCGGTGCGGTCCATGCTGCCGGTGCTGTCGGGGAGGAGGCCCGGACCGCGGCCTACAACGAAGCCCTGAAACTGGTTACCGCTCCCATGATCGTCGCCGGCATCGGCATCCTGCTCTCCATTGCCGGCATCTTCATGGTGCGCTGCAAGGAGGGTGCCAGCCAGAAAAACCTGCTGCGCGCCCTGCTGACGGGTACCCTGGGCAGCTCGTTTCTAATCGTGCTCGCACTGATCGGTCTCTGGCTCGGAGGACTGATGAATGGCGGGATCGTCCTGGCCGTGGTCTCCGGTCTCGCAGCCGGCGTGATTATCGGGCAATCCACCGAATTCTACACGTCGGATGAATACAAACCCACCAAAGGCATCGCCAAACAGGCGGAAATGGGCTCGGCAACCGTCATCATCGACGGCCTCGCGGTCGGCATGTACTCTACCGGTATACCGGTCGTGACTATCATCATCGGCATCATGTGCGCCTTCGGCTTTTCCGGCGGATTTTCCGACCTCTCCATAGGGCTGTACGGCATTGGCTTTGCCGCGGTCGGCATGCTCTCGACGCTCGGCATTACGCTGGCCACCGACGCCTATGGACCAATCGCCGACAATGCCGGCGGCAACGCTGAAATGTCGCATCTGGATCCGCATGTCCGCGAGCGCACCGATGCGCTTGATGCACTGGGCAACACCACAGCCGCCACCGGCAAGGGGTTCGCCATCGGATCGGCGGCGCTCACGGCCATGGCGCTGCTGGCGGCCTACATCCAGCAGATCAAGTTCTGGATCGAAAAGCTGGCCGGTGATTCGAGTTTTCACGGATTTACCCGTGATCAGGCCGCTGCCGCGCAAATCATGGATTTTGTGCAGGCGTTTGAGCTGCATATCATGAATCCGATGCTGTTGTGCGGAGTTTTCCTCGGCTGCATGATGGCTTATGTCTTCTGCGCCATGACCATGAAGGCGGTCGGGCGCGCCGCCGGCGCCATGGTCGAGGAGGTGCGTCGCCAGTTCCGCGAAATTCCCGGCATCATTGAGGGCACGGGAACGCCCGACTATGCCCGCTGCGTGGATATCTCAACCAAAGGCGCACAGCGGGAAATGATCCTGCCCGCCCTGCTGGCCATCATTGTCCCGATCGCGGCCGGCCTGGTGCTGGGTATTCCGGGCGTGCTTGGATTGCTGACCGGCGGGCTGGCCGGCGGGTTTGTGCTGGCCACCCTGCTTAATAATGCCGGCGGTGCCTGGGACAATGCCAAAAAACACATTGAAACCGGCGCGCATGGCGGAAAGGGATCCGCTGCGCATAAAGCCGGGGTGGTCGGCGATACGGTTGGCGATCCCTGCAAGGATACCTGCGGGCCCTCCTTGAACATTCTGATCAAGCTGATGACCATCGTCAGCGTGGTCTTTACCCCGATCGTGGTGAAGTTTTCCCCGGTCGTGCAGGGGTGGCTCCATATCGGGCTTGAATAGCCCATTTAATGGATTTCAGAAATCCTGCTTGAAAGAGCAGGTGCTTATTTGCAACGGTTCTCAATCGTTTAACTACAGATTCACGGGCAATTGGAGGAGAACATGCTATGGAACAGACACGACTGTACCTTTCGATGATACCCGAGGCCCTCGTGGCGTCGATGCTTTCCCCGGAGGAATTCGGGCGCTATCTCGCGGTCGGCTCACACAAGCGCTCAAGCAGCGCGGCCATCTATTTCGAGGTTGATGCTGATTTCACCAGCGACTTTTTTGACATGGGGATTGTTAAAGAGCGTTGCGTTCCCCACCCCGGCGGCGCCCCAAAGCACTCGCTGTATCTCGGCATCTACCGCGTGCTGGAACACATTCCGCTCGAAGCGCTCGGCAAGCTCTACCTCACCACCCGCGACGGGCAGGTTCTTCCCCTGGAGCAGGATCAACACCCGGAAAACGCAGCCGCGGATCATTACCTTTACGATGAAATCTGCCCCGTGCATCCGCTGATTGCCAGCAAGCTGGATCCCGCCGCCTTCGCACAGTTTGCCACCAATCCGGAATCCCCCCTGTGCGTTCCTAAAATATTCTTTGCAGACCTTGATCCCGACAAACTGATCGGCACCGACCGCACGGCGGAGGGGGCACCGGCCCTGCATAATCTGCCGGAACGCATCAAGGAGTGCTTCCGGGAACTCGACAGTGCGGACAAGCCTAGCAAAACGGTCGACCGGGTCCACTCGACGACCTGTCGCTGGAACCAGATCAAAAACGGCTACTTTGTCGGCGACGGCACCAACCTGCTCTACTATCCGTTCCCGGACCGGGAGACACTGGATCGTAATCATCATCGCTGGCTTCGTTCGGCCATGATTTAGTCACAATCGAAATCATTCAGGGAGACAGACATGTATACCGTTATCACCGGCCTTTGGTGGATTGCCCCGATTGCGTCCATCTTTGCCCTTGGATTCGCCGCCTATTTTCACCGCAAAATGATTGCTGCCAGCGAAGGCAACGAGACCATGAAGGAGATCGCCGGCCATGTACGGGAAGGCGCCATGGCCTACCTCTTCCGGCAGTATAAAGTCGTGACCATTGTATTTATCGTCCTGCTGGTGGTGCTCCAGCTGCTCGCCATCTTCGGGATCCAGAATCCGTTTGTTCCGATCGCGTTTCTGACCGGCGGCTTCTTTTCGGGGCTCTGCGGCTATATCGGCATGAAAACCGCAACCGCGGCCTCGGCGCGCACGGCACAGGGCTGCTCGGAAAGTCTCAATCAGGGCCTGCAGGTGGCCTTCCGCTCCGGAGCTGTAATGGGGTTGGTCGTGGTTGGTTTCGGTCTGCTCGATATCTGCCTTTGGTACCTGATTCTCGACAAGCTGGTCTACACCTCCGCCCATATGACCGAGGGCTGGACCCTGATGGGCATGGAGCTGGTACCGGCCGGCTGCACGCTCCCTGAAAAACTGGTACACATCACCACCACCATGATCACCTTCGGCATGGGGGCTTCCACCCAGGCTCTTTTTGCGCGCGTGGGGGGCGGCATCTATACCAAGGCCGCCGATGTGGGCGCCGACCTGGTCGGCAAGGTTGAGGCCGGTATTCCCGAAGACGATCCGCGCAACCCGGCCACCATCGCCGACAATGTGGGCGATAATGTCGGCGACGTCGCCGGCATGGGGGCCGACCTCTACGAATCCTACTGCGGTTCCATTCTGGCCACAGCGGCGCTCGGCGCAGCCGTGGGTACGCAGCATATCCTGGAAGGGACCGGCAGTGAAGCCGATGCGATCGGCCTGGTGACCGCGCCGATGATTGTGGCCGGCATCGGCACCGTACTCTCGATTATCGGCATGTTCCTGGTGCGCTGCAGGGAAGGCGCCAGCCAGAAAAACCTGCTTAAAGCCTTGCTGACCGGCACGCTCGGCAGCTCCTTCCTGATCCTGTTGGCCCTGATCGGGCTGTGGCTGAGCGGCATGATTTCAGGCGGAATCGTCCTCTCCGTGGTTTCGGGGCTGGTCGCCGGGGTGCTGATTGGACAGGCGACCGAATACTACACCTCCGATGAATACAGGCCGACCAAGGGGATAGCGGACCAGGCTGTCATGGGCCCGGCCACCACGATCATTGACGGCCTCGCGACCGGCATGTATTCCGCCGGCGCGCCCGTCATCACCATCGTGTTCGGCATCATCTGTGCCTATGGCTTTGCGGGCGGCTTTTCCGATATGTCGATGGGTTTATACGGCATCGGTTTTGCGGCCGTGGGTATGCTGGCCACGCTGGGCATAACCCTGGCCACCGATGCGTACGGTCCGATTGCCGACAATGCCGGCGGGAATGCCGAAATGGCCGGTCTTGACCCGCAGGTCCGTGAACGCACGGATGCACTCGACTCGCTGGGCAACACCACCGCCGCCACCGGCAAGGGCTTCGCGATCGGCTCCGCCGCCCTGACAGCGATGGCCCTGCTGGCCGCCTATATTGAGGAAGTAAAGATCTGGATCGGCAAGCTGGCCGGCGAAGGCGAATTTCTCGGCTTCACCAAGGAAGCAGCAAAACATGCGCATATCATGGACTTTGTCGAAATCTATGAAATGCACATCATGAATCCGCTCATGCTCTGCGGTTTGTTTATTGGCGGCATGATGGCGTTTGTGTTCTGCGCCATGACCATGAAAGCGGTCGGCCGGGCCGCCGGAGCCATGGTTGAAGAGGTGCGGCGGCAGTTCCGTGAATTTCCAGGCATCATGGAAGGCACCGAAAAGCCGGATTATGCCCGCTGCGTGGCGATTTCAACCAAGGGCGCGCAGCAGGAGATGCTCGTGCCGTCACTGCTGGCGATTATCGTGCCGGTTGTAACAGGGCTGGTCCTCGGCGTTCAGGGCGTGATGGGCCTGCTGGCCGGCGGGCTGGTCTGCGGTTTTGTGCTGGCGACCATGCTGAACAATGCCGGCGGGGCCTGGGATAATGCCAAAAAATATATCGAAAAAGGCGCACATGGCGGCAAGGGATCCGAAGCCCACAAGGCGGGCGTGGTCGGCGACACCGTTGGTGATCCCTGTAAAGACACCTCCGGCCCATCGCTCAATATTCTGATCAAGCTGATGACCATGGTGAGTGTCGTATTCACCCCGGTTGTCGTGAAATTCTCCCCGATGATCCAGGAGCTGCTGCATATCACCAACCGGTAGTCAAACACTGCGGGCTCCTGGCTGGAGCGTCCCCGACCCTGGACAATTCCTTACAGGCTGAATCTCCAACGGGGTACCCAAGCTCAAGGTATTCAGCGCTTCTCCAGCACAATGGTGTTGTGCGTCTCATCGAACGATTGGTCTGCCGTGTAACGCGTGATCGTCACGGGGAGATAGCCTTTTTTGCTGAACTTCCAGGCTACCGTGTCGCCGATTTCGTACACAATGGTGTTGAGCTGCATGAAGTTCACGACATACCCATACGAACCCGTTTTTACAGTGGGGCGTTCCCTCCCGGTCGTGCTCTCCCCGCATGGAATCCAGTCGCCGTCTCCCACCCGATAGCTCACCCGCACACCCGGCACCGGGTTGTCGTCATGATCGGTTATACTGAAAATCCCCCGGTATTCACTGAAATACCCGAAATTTACTTTCAGGCTGTCAACGATGGCCCTGCAGACCCTTTGCATCATTTACTCCACCTTGCTTCAACATGCTCCATGCAGCGGACGGGTTTATTCCCTCCGGAATCACCGGCGCGGCTGCCTCTTCACTTCTTTAAAGGCGTAATATTGAAAAGCCATGCCCATAAAAAACGGTGGATGATTGGATTTATATCCGCCCGCCGCCATGCGGGTGTTCCTGCCTTCAAGCCCGCCGGAACGAAACGTTCCAGTTCAGCGGCTCATCGATTCCATCCGGCAATTGAGCGATAATCGGCGGGAGGTCCCCGGTCTGGATGCACAGGAAAATGCGGGTGGTGCCGGAGACCGATTGGCGACGCTACATCTCCTGCATGATAACGGGCACACAGTTGCGTTTTTGTGTAACTTCTACCGGACTCCAGCAAATGCATGCGCTCTCATATCCGTCTTTCCGGAACCGCCATGAAACCGTTTCATCATGCCGCTTGAGTATGGGCGATGGTTGAACAAAATTTGCATCTCTCCGGTCTCCAGCCATTGAGCTTTCACCACACGGAATCCAGCCTCCATTTCCCAGGCAGCAGCAAACCTGCACCCCGCCCAAGAGCTCATCCCGCTGGTTGGTAATTCTGAAAATATGCTTAAACTCGAACATGCTTCATCACCCGGGGTCCCATGATCCGGCAACAGCTGCTTCAACCGCTTCATTCCGCCGGCTTTTCCGAAACCCTGATTTTTCCCTTCATTACATATAGGCGGATTTTCGGAACACGATGCGCAAAAAAGTGACGGCTTATTCGGCCGGCAGGTAAAAATCCGTTGGAATCGCAGAAAAACTTCCGCATTGCGGGAGATAAACTCGCTTATCTTAATAGAAGGGAAAGCAGAGAATCCCCCTTATCGGGCACAGGCAGCCTGCCGGTGGTATCCTCCTTTCCCCCGCAGTTGCGGACAGACCGCAAAAGGAGGTGCGTCATGAAAATAAACATGGGAACAACTCAAGTCGGCATGCCGGGATTTTCCGGTATGGGGCCGGCAGCCTGGGACCGGGACACCCAGAAAATGAGCATGCACCCTCCGCTTCCCGGACATATCGAATACGTGGAGGAGGAATCGCATCGGCACCATCCGGAGCATCATATCGTCCATCGGGACAATCCGGAAAACAGGCATGAGAACATCCTCATTAGCGAAATCCCGCCTAAATACCTGAAACAGCTGTTGACGGGTAAAGTGTATCTCAAGAGACTTCCGGCCGGTCGGTCACCGACCGCGACTAAAAGAAGTCGGCGAGCCGCAGACGAGCAGGCTGACTCGTCGAACAGGGATACTGAACCTGCCCGGCACCATTTCCGGATAGCGACTTCGCGCCTGGCCGGGGGCCGGTCCTAAACCCATATTTTAGGGACCGCCCGTGATATCGAATACGGTTCGTGAACCCGCTCCCGGTTTTTAATGGGCAAGCCCCTTCAGTCAACCTCCCGCAAGCCTTCAGCGTCTTTCCGGCATTTCGGCCGGCAACCGGAAACCTGCATTAATATATAGTAATATATAATAAATTCGACTAATACTTCCGGAGTGCTTGCAAGGATCGCATAAAATCCGCGGAAAAAATTGTCGGTCATGGGGGTTGCGTTTCGGGCTAAATACCTATAAACCACGCGACTTAATTCACGGGGAATCCGTGATTTGCAAAAATTCATGGGGGGAAAAACATGGACATCCACACTTTTCTTAAAAGTGCTTTTGAATTTGCGCTCATGGGTGCATGTGTATTTTCATTCGGCTATCTGATCGTCACGGGCATCGCGCTGGCCCTGCGGCGCCTGCGCAATCGCCCCGAAATCATCGAGGACCGCTCGCTCTATCCTTCGGTTACGGTCCAGATCCCCACCTACAATGAACTGGCAGCCTTAAACTGCGCCGGACGATGCCTCGATTTCGATTATCCGGAAGATAAACTCCAGATCATGATCGGTGACGACAGCAGCGATCCCGAGATCTCCGCCCGGATCGACGAGTTTGCCGCCGCCAATCCTCGGGTGGAAATCAACCGCCGGGGAGACAACGCGGGCTTCAAGCCCGGAAACCTGAATGCCATGCTGCCGAAATCCAAGGGCGATTACCTGCTGATTCTCGATTCGGACTTCCTGCCCAAGAAGGATTTTCTCAAGCGGCTCGTGACCCCGGTCATCAAGGATCCTTCACTGGCGGGCGCACAGGCGGCCTGGCGCATTATCAATGTGCATGACAACCACAGCACCCTGATGGGAACGGGCATTGTAAATATTATCCATATCGTGATCCTCCCCTTCCTGAAAGCGGTGACCAAGAGCTGCGTCTTCTGCGGATCAGGTGAATTGGTCAAGAAGAGCTACCTCATCGAAGAGGGCGGCTGGACCGCCGGCGCCATGACCGAGGATGTCGACTATTCCCTGCGCATGATCACGGCCGGCAAAAAAGTCGCCTATGTGGATGATCTGCGCGTACGCTGCGAGGTGCCCTACACCCCAAGCGATCTTTTCCGCCAGCAAATGCGCTGGGCGTACGGCGTAATGCGCGCGTTTATGGCCCATGGCAGGAAGCTGTTTCTGTCGCGCACCATTCAGAAGCGGACCAAGTTTGCCGCATTCATGTTTGGCAGTGGCTATGTGATGATCACCCTGCTCCTGATGACCTTTGTCCTGGGCATGCTGAACCTCATTTCGGGCATGCTGGGTATCGACCATTCCGCAGTGCAGTCCTCCTCCTATACCGTGGGAAACTTCCTGTACGATACGATCGTAAACCTGCTGCTGACCTGCGGCATGGTGGTTTCGGCCATCGCAGCCGGATTTGTCACCGGTTTTGGATACCGCAGTCTCGGCCGCCTGGTGGTTGCTTCGCTCAGCGTCGGTGTCATCTGCATGTTTTTCGTCGGCCGAGGCATGATTACGGCCTGGCTGGGACTCCCCATGAAATGGTTCATGCTGCGCAAGGCAGGCAACGAGCAGGCCGCCGACGCCTAACAGCGGCATAACCGTACTCCGTCATTTTGAACCCTGCCGATCCGGATGGGTCAAAAGGAATTAAAGAGATGGAGGTATGTTATGTATCTGAAACACGTACCCACGGGAGATATGGTCGAGGTCCTCGATTTGACAGATGTAATTAATCCTGCATCTCCCACAATCAGAGCACGTTCCTACGCCGGAGATGTCGCTCACCGTCCCGAGAACTTCCAGAAAACGGAGCTTTCGTTCCCTTCGAATGAGCCATTGCCGCTTTGCTGGCAGGACAGCCACTATAACGAGCACGCAGCAGCATAGCGTCGGTGAGGAGGTTGGGTATGTTCCTGAAACACGTGAAAACCAAGGATCTTGTCGAAGCCGTCGACCTGAACGAGGTATTCGATCCGTTTGTGGAAAACATATCGGTTCGAACCCAGGCCGGAGAAGACACCATGGATGATGGCAGCTACAGCAAATCCGAACTGGTCTTTCCATCCGGAGAGCCGCTTCCGCTTTGCTGGCGCGACAGCCACTATCGTGAAATGGCCACAGCTTAGGTAAAGACTGGAAAGAGGCTTTTATTTTCAGTCGCTTACGTGTATTGCGTGGTGTCCAACAGGACACCACTTTTTTTGTATCAACCGAACCGCCTGTAAATGAGAAAGGATATCTGACGGATGCTCGATTTTTGGCTTCCCATGATTCTGCTTTTTGTCGCTGCAACCATTGCGGCGATCGCAACCCGCCGCAAACGCGACCGGTGCCTTAAATACTTCAATAAGGAACCGGTCATGATCCTGATGCAGTCCGGCAAGTGGCTGTGGGGCCGGTTTATCGCCTATCCTCAGGCCATGGAGCTTGCTTTCGAAGACCCGGAAACGGATGAAACCGGGTTAAAAAAAGCCAGCTACGTGCTCTATACACCGGAAGTGGAGGGTATCCGGCAAATTCTGCAGCCGCCGCCTTCCGCCGGGACGCCGGAACACGAAAAATGGAAAAAGGAAATCCAGCGCATCGCCAATCCCTCCCTGTTTCGGCGTTTTAAGCGATGGCTTTGGAATGTTTTCAATACATTGCGCGATGCGGTGTCCCAATCGCTTGGCATGATTCTCGGTACGCTGAAAAGCAAGACCCCCATGGGCAAGGTGAGCGGGGCCGACAAGCGTGCCGGAGAAATCGGAAACACCCTGCTCGGCACCGTTCCGAATGCCTACGAGCCGGTGCTGGAAAAATACCTGAGCAAGCAGGTGGTTGTCGAAATGCTCGCCGGTGACGAGGTGATTGAATATGCCGGCCTGCTTCAGGAATACTCGGGGAAATACCTGCTGCTTCGCAACGTGCCCTTCTCACCGGAGATCGATATCGGAAAACCCCTGCCCGACCGGTTTGACATCATTTTCCCGCGCTCGAGAACCCTGGTAAGACATTGCACTGTAGCCTGATATGAAATTTACCTTTCTAGGTACCGGAACGTCGCACGGTATCCCGATGATCGGATGCTCCTGCGAGGTATGCAGCTCGGCCGATCCCCGAAACAAACGGCGGCGCTGCAGTCTCTATGTGGTGTCGGAAGGCCGGCATATCGTCGTGGATACGCCTCCGGATTTTCGCGATCAGGTGCTCTCCTTCGGCGTCGAACGGGTTGATGCTGTTTTCCTGACGCACCCGCATGCCGACCATATTTTCGGATTCGACGACGTCCGGCGCTTCAGCACGCTCCAGGATGAGCACATTCCTGTATACGGGTCGACCGATACAATCAGGTTGATGCGCAGGAAGTTTGATTATGTGGATAGGCCCAGCTATGGGTTCGAAAGCGTTCCCCGGGTACAATTTTCCGAGCAGAACCGGCCGGTATCCGTTGGCAAAGCCGCGGTCACTCCCCTGCCGGTCTGGCATGGGAAGGAGTTGATTTATGGGTTCCTGATTGACGGCGACGGCCGCCGTCTGGGCTATGTCCCCGATTGCAGCAGCATCCCCGATGATACAATGGCCCTGCTGGAAAACATGGATGTCATGATTCTCGACGGCCTGCGACCGGAGAAGCACCCTACCCATTTCACGATAGACCAGTCTGTAGAGCAGCTCGGAAAAATCGGAGCAAAGCAGTCGTTTGTCACCCACTTGACGCACCGTTCGGAGCACCATGAGCTGCAGACTCAACTCGGCGATGCCGTTACGGTTCCCTGGGACGGGTTGAAAGTCGAACTCTGATATCATGATGAAAAACCGGAAAAACTACACCTGGCAATGCCGCGAACGCACCATCACCCTGGGTGATCGTACGCGGGTCATGGGTATTCTGAACGTTACACCCGACTCTTTTTCAGATGGCGGTGCATTCATCGATCCCGGCGCCGCCGTGGCGCATGCCCTTGAAATGGCGGAACAAGGAGCGGATATCATAGATATCGGCGGGGAATCGACCCGTCCCGGTGCCGCTCCCGTTACGATAGACGAGGAAATTAAGCGCACGGTTCCCGTTATAGAGGGAATCCGCGCAAAATCGGATATTCCCATCTCCATCGATACCATGAAAGCCGCCGTTGCAGAACAGGCGGTTGCCGCCGGCGCGGACATTATCAATGATGTCTCGGCATTCGAATTTGACTCCGGAATGGTCCGCACAGCCGTTCAATCCGGTGCAGGCGTGATTCTCATGCATATGAAAGGCACGCCGCGCACCATGCAGCAGAATCCCGTTTATGAAGATGTAGTAAGGGAAGTCAGCGTTTATCTTCAGTCGCGCGTGGACTTTGCCGTGAAGCATGGGATGGAACCGAACCGGATTGTTGTCGATCCGGGTATAGGGTTCGGCAAAACGGTTGAACACAACCTTGAGCTGCTGCGCAAGCTGCCCGAGCTGTTGAACGGCGGCCGGCCTGTACTGGTCGGCGCTTCCCGGAAACGCTTCATCGGCCATGTCACCGGCCGAACAGATCCGGAAGGCCGCCTGGCCGGCAGTCTTGGCGTTGCAGCGTGGTCCGTGACCTGCGGCATACACATTTTGCGCGTCCATGATGTATTAGAAACTTGCGATGTTTGCCAAATGTTGGATACTGTTTTGAGCGGTGAACAGCAATGCAACTGATTAAAGCTTTAGAATGGCCGGATCTGGCTGGATGGATCGAAATCCTGATTCTGACCGCTATGATGTATGCGGTTTTCCGCCTGTTCAAAGGCACGCGCGGTTCAGCCATTCTCTCTGGATTGATCCTGCTGTTCGTGATCCTTTTTATCGTCACGAGCGTGAGCCACCTCGATGTGCTCAACTGGTTGCTATCCAAGCTGATGCTGTATATCACGCTCGCGATCGTCGTCATTTTCCAGCCGGAGATACGACGGGTTCTGGCCCGGCTCGGTCGCCAGCCCTGGCGAACGAACGGCATGTCATCGCAGATGAACCTCGTCGACCCCATCATGCAGGCGGTAATAATCCTTTCCAAACGCAAGATCGGTGCACTGATCGCCATTGAACGTGAAATCGGCATGCGTGCCATTCAGGATACCGGCACCAAAATGAACAGCGCAGTCAGTGCCGAGCTGCTCTCTACGATCTTCTTTCCGCATACCCCCCTGCACGATGGCGGTGTGATCATATCCCGAGATCGAATCTGTGCGGCCGGGTGCCTGTTTCCGCTGTCCCACAAGGAAGAACAGAGCAAACTGGGCACCCGCCATCGCGCCGCGATTGGAATTACCGAAGAAACCGACGCTATTGTTGTTGTCGTTTCCGAGGAAACCGGAGCTATTTCCATTGCCTACAACGGAAAAATCCGCCGCGGACTGGAACAGGAACGGCTTCGCCGCATGCTTTCATCCATGCTTCGCCGCGAGCGCACGGGACTGGCGCGGTTCCGCGAAAAAATACAAACCGGAGAGGCTTCATTGTCCGACACGGCTTTAATGACTATCAACGAGAAACAGGATGAGTGATCGTTTGTCCAGATTCTGGTCTAATCTACGAAAGGAAAAGTGGCTTATCCTGCTCTGCCTGGTGCTGTCGTTCTGTTCCTGGCAGCTGATTCGGCGCAACATCAGTTTTCCGCTCCGGATGGACGGCATTCCGGTGGAGATCGATGTTCCCCAGGATTGGGCGGTTTTGAACAGATCGTTCGATACGGTGGATGTCCGTCTGCTCGGCTCGCGCGAAGACATTCGCGATCTCAGCCGGGGGCCTTTACGCATTGTAGTCCCGATTCCGGAGCCGGAGCGGGGCACACCGATGGTTATTGAGTTACTGCCGAAGTATCTTAAAAACAACCCGACGGCGGCAAAGGTGGTGAGCTTCAACCCGGCTGAAATCGAGATCAGCCTCGACCAGGAGCAGGTGAGCTCGCTGCCTGTAAAGGCAACGCTGAACGGATCGCTGCCGGATGGTCTGGAGATTGAGCGCATCGTCTGTAAGCCGGCCACGGTGCTCGTAACCGGAGCAAAGCAGCAGCTTGAATCCATGGATAACATTCATACCGAGCCGATAGATTTGAAAAACCGGCAATCTTCGTTCAAGGAAAACGTGCGCATCCAGCTCCCGCAAGGTGGACGGCTGGAAGCGCAGCCGGATCGTGTTTCAGTAGAGTTTATTCTGGAAGCCCGCAACAGCCAGACCGTGTTCGAGAAGGTTCCGGTCAGGATTATGTGCAGTCCCGGCGAACGGCGCCAGATCGATATTCAGCCGCGCACCATCAATATAACGGTCCGGGGCCAGCAGCACCGCATGGAACTGCTGCGATCAGCCGACATTTTTGCCTATGTCAGCTGCACGGAGCTTACCGAAAATACTGGATATGATCTTCCGGTAATCGTGGATCTCCCATCCGGCCTGCAGGCGGTTAAAACGGATCCTCCGGCGGTGCATGTAGAAATCGGCAATTCCAATTAGGAGTCCTCATGAAGTTTTTCAGTCGGATCGTTTTACTCTTTGCCCTTGTTCTTCATTCGTATTCGGGCCATGCCCAGGAGCAGGAACAGAGCACCAACAGCTCGTTGACCCTTTCAGGTGGCGGGCTGCAGATTGATACCCGTACCGAAGCGGAGCGGATAGAGTTCCTGATGAAGGTGGCATCCGTTTACATCGAGGAAGATGATTTTGTTTCGGCGGTTGGTGCCTACGAGCGCATCCTCGAAATTGATCCTCAGAACAGGGAGGCCAGCTTTGTCCTCTCGCACGTATATATTAACGCCAAACAATACGCCAAGGCGGAAGCCAAGCTCCTGGAGCTGATTGAGCAATATCCCGACGATTTCCAGCTCAAGAACAACCTGGCCTGGCTCTATGCGACGGCCGAGGATCCTGCGTTCCGGAATGGCAAAAAATCCATTCAGCTCGCGCAGGAAGCCATGGCGATTGCGCCGAACGACCATCATGTCTGGAGCACGCTATCGGAAGCTTACTATGTAACCGGGGACTATGAGAAAGCGTACCGTGCGATCAAGCATATGGCCTGGCTCGCCACGAGTTACGGGATGCAGATGAGCAAGGAAATGGTCGATGAATACAACGAGCAGATTATGAAATGCCGGCGCGCGCTGGATACCGAGAAGGCGCTGAAGGGTGAAGATGAATCCGACGAAGAGACCGCCGAGGATGCCCCGGGAAATGACTAGACTGCCGGGCGGTATGCTATGCGTAGACCGACATGCCCAGGATGATCAGGATAATGCCGAACATGGATTTTGCGGCTGCCGTGGATTTAAACAGGCCTTCATTTTCCATGAATGGCGCGTACAGCTTTCGAAACCACCAGGGCGACATCAGCAGGATCAGTCCAAAAATGATCCAGAAGTAAACCAGGGCGACGACCACCTGAAACATGGGCTTGCCGGATAACGCGGCGGTCTTCACAATCGGTACCGCAATGAGCAGCAGAAATCCGCCCAGGGCCCGGGGAGCAAGCAGCTCCTTCATGTAGGTCACGCTTGCAAGGAAAACCGCCGGGGCAAGGATGTAGATGTACATTTTGTAGCTGTCCATGAATCCCATATTCATGTGCAGGGCCTCCCTGGCGCCCAGTGCGCAGCACAGTGCCGTCAGGATCCAGGCCGGAACCACGCTCCGCGGAAAGACTTCGGCAAAGCGCCTGATCAGACCGGGGCGGAATATACCCGTCAGACCGCCGGCCAAGGCCAGCACGCCCAAGAGAATGGAAATCCATTGCAAACTCATCAATCACTCCATCTAGAACACAGGAAAGCGCAGATAGTGCAGCGCAACCGCTTTGAGTTCAAGCTCCGTTTCCGCATCGCTCCACCCTTCCCCTTCGGGTTTGAGCGCGCGCTCCCGGAAGAGCAGGCGGCCGGGCATCCGCCTCTCTTGCCTGAGTGAATCGGTTAGAATTCTACGCTGGGAGCAGTGGCGGCTTCCGGGGCCGATTCAAATGGTGCCCTGCGTTCAAATCCGAAAATATTGGCCAGCAGGTTGCCCGGCCACTCGCGAATCCTTGTATTGTACACTGCAACGGCTTCGTTATAGCGACGGCGTTCGACTGAAATCCGGTTTTCGGTACCTGCCAGTTCTTCCTGCAAGGCCATGAAATTCTGGTTGGCCTTGAGATCCGGATAGTTTTCGACCACGACCATCAGACGTCCCAGTGCGCTTTCAAGCAGCCCGGCCGTTTTTACACTTTCCGCACTGTTTCCCGATGCCTTGGCTTCCCCCCATTGGCTGCGCAGACGGGTCACTTCCTCCAGCAGCTCCTTCTCGTGGCTGGCATAGCCCTTCACGGTATTCACCAAATTGGGAATCAGATCGTAGCGACGCTGTAATACGGTTTCCACATTGGCCCACGCCTGATTGGTTTGCTCCTCCATTTTGACAAACTGATTGTACTTTCCGCCAACACAGCCGCCGACGGCCAGAATGCCAAGCAATAGTACACCCCCGGCTATCAATGATACTAAACACCCTTTATTCATGCGTTTTCTCCTTTATTAATATGTCTGTCGACTGCATCAACGACGCATTCAACGGTTTCAAGATAGGTTCCGAACAGCTTGTCCATGTCGACACTCTTGGCCTTGATCGTTCCATCCTTCAACTGCTGCACGGTGATAAACACGGACACATCAAACGCCAGGTGCGTGGCCAGCTTTTCCAGTGCCTCGATTTTTTTCAGGGGCACGGATTCATCGAACAACCGCAGCGCGGCCCGGAACAGGACCAGAAAAGTCGAAAGCGACTGGATCATCAGGTCCCCTACCGCTTTGGATTTCTGACCGGTCAAAAGATAATGCTGTCGTAACTGAATCAACTTACCCCGCAGCTCATGCTCGATCTGCAGGCGAAGATTTCTGGTATCTATTTCCAGATCACACACGGGGTCGTCGCCGTAGAGGACTTTATGGCATTCGCGGATATCCAGCAGCTCGACCGGAAATACATCGGTAGCCTGTCGCAGACGTTCTTCGGTAAACATCAGCGGTGAAGGATTGCCGGCCTGTGCCCATTTCGCCGCCGTTTTAGAAATGGCGTTCAGGGTCTCCAATCCCAGATTCTCGGCAATCACCAAGATATTATAGTCCGACCTTTTGCCCGTATGATCACCTGCCGCGGCCGAGCCATACAGCACGACAGACTTCAAGCCTTGCGGGCACGCCATCTTTAATTCTTCTACCAGTTTTTCAGGTGTCATGGTCCTTACTCCTTCAATCCCTTGGTGGAATTCGCAATCCCTGGATCGTCATGAATCCTCATATCATGTTCTATTGGATTCTTTTCTCCATCATTTCTGTTTTAAGCGTCAGTCCTTTCCGGACACCATGTTCAGCTTCCCGTATGCGGCCGTTCGCATTTACAGCGCTGCCCGCTTGACTACCATCCCCCGCTGGAACCGCCCCCGCCGGACATACCTCCGCCGAAGCCACCCCCTCCTCCGCCGAAGCCGCCGCTGCTGAATCCACCCCCGCCGGAGTGATAGCCGCCTCGCCCGCCACTGAGGAGGAACATGGCGAGGAACGGGTGCCGGATGGCGAACGGTATAAAGAAGATCAGGAACAGGATAGGAAGGATTGGATTTCTCTTCCGGCTGTGTGAATCGGACGGTGATCGGTAACGAACGTTCGCGGCTGCTCCGGTGAGCTCCACACCGTATTCTTCAGCGATTTCCTGCGAAAGCGCCGCTGCGCCCGCCAACGCTCCCCTGCCCGGCTGCCCGGCCTTAAAATACGGCGTGATGATATCGCGGCGTATCCGCCCCGCGGCCGCATCGGGGATGGCTCCTTCCAGGCCGTATCCAACCTCGATGCGCATCTTCCGGTCCTGCATGGCCGCCAGAAACATGACACCGTTGTCCCTGCCCTTAACACCGACCCCCCATTTTTCAAACAGGCGATTCGTGAAATCATCGATCTCGCCGCCCTCGAGCGAGGGCAGCATTACGACAACAATCGAAGCGCCCGACGCCTTTTGCCGGACTTCCGCCGCGATCGACTCGATCTGAAGCTCTTCGTTGGCGGGAATCACGTCGGCATAATCGTAAACCGCCTGGCCTTGAACCGGTTTTAACGTTTCCAGCAGCCGATCCGAGGCATCGCTGCACAGAACGGCTGTGAACAGAATCAGAATAAGCGGAATAAACGTACCGTGTCGCATGAAGCAAAACCTACCGAATGCTCCGGCGATTGCCATTACTTTCATGACCGGAATTTATAAACCGCATCCGGAGCGGCATCGGTTGCCGACATAAATGAAGCCCTTCAAAAATAAAGCTGCAGCCGGAGGGAAATCAAAGCCAAGCCCCTGATCAAAAGGTTCGATACCCATCTTAGGCTTCATAGTTGAAAAGACGTTTTCCCTGCATATAGGCATCGGCAATCAACGCGCCGGCCGCGCTCCATCCCATAGGGTGCACACCGCCCGCAGTCAGCTTTTTCCCGTGGAGATATTCCGGAAAGCTCCATGGCGATTCATCGTCCTGGTCTTCATACTTTGCCGGTTTACGGTTGGCTTCGTGAACCGCCCTCAGTACACGGCCCGCCTTTTCGTCCTGCCCCCGAAACGCAAGACTGGCGGCATAGAAACCATTGACCATGGGCCACAGGCCACCATTATGGTATTCAAAAGGTTCATTCTTGAACTCATAGGAAAAGGTCATTTTGAGATCGTCCCAGCGTTCGGACTGCGGGGTGATGATCGGACAGAACGCCGGAAGCAGTTCGCTCTCTTTAATGCACACCCCGTCTTCAATGTAGTCGTCCACCGCCCGACCACGCTCTTCTCCGGCTACTCCCGTCAAGGAGGCAAGCACATTGGCGAAAGCATCGAAACGGTAGCCGTAACCGAGCGGTGAAAAGTAGGGCAGCCAATAGCTTCCACTTTTTTTCGGCAGCGCCTTGCGTCCTTTCCGGAACAGGACCTCGTGATAGACGTTGTCCGGGGCTTTATTGCTGGCATCAAACCAGTAGTTGTCTCTGATCAGATGCTTAAGATGGGTTGCCTTTTCGCGCAGGGAATGATCTTCAGAACGATGGCGCAGCCCATGAACAAAGCCGATCGCACGCAGGGCCTGGTAATAGAGCAGCTGGTCATACAGCACGTAGCCGCTTTGCAGGTATTCGTCCGCCCAGTCCCCGGTCGGCGGAACATAAAGTAAGCCGCGGTTATTATATTCCCAGGCCCCAAGCAGTTTACGAACCTTCTCTACGATCGGGAGCAAACGCTGAAGAAGCAGCTCATCCCGAAGTTTTGCACATAGTTCCCCGCAGGTGATCAGAAACCATAGATTGCCATCAATCCGTCCGGCGGTCCCTCCATAACTGACCCGCTCCGTTGCCGGATCCACATTGCTGGGTATCTCGCCGTGCGGGCCCTGATAGTATGCCAGCGTTTCCAGACTGCGCCGGCATCCGTCAATCAATTCATCGTCTCCGGTCAGGATCGCAGCCAGACCGATGATACAGCTGTCTCTCCCCCAGATCCGACTGTAGTTATCCTTCTTGAGTGGCGTCGCAAGAAATCCGTTTTCTGTAAGACATTGATGCAGCAGCTCCAGCGCTTTCGCCCGGCCAATGCGCATGAGATGTGCATCCTCCTGCTCATGGAACTCAGCCTTGTTAATCATAATGGCTTCTCCGGTCCGCATTCGTTGAGATCCAGTCCGGCGGGCCCCGCCGAAAAAGCAAACCGATGCATGGCATCCTGCAGTGCCGTCCGCATGGCTTCGGTGATCGTTGGATGGTAGAAAGGCATCTTCAGAAGATGATTCACCGTCAACTGCTGTTGCATGGCCAAAGCAAGCAGGTGTCCGAGATGCTCTGCTTCGGCTGCGGCCATTTCTGCGCCGAGCAGCCGGCCGCTGGCCGGATCGGCATAAACGCGCAGGCGTCCGGTATCCCTCTGTTCCAGCACAGCGCGGGACACATCGGCAAAGTCCACTTCTCCAACCGCAATGCCTTGCGTTTCCAGCTCCTTCCATGATTTCCCAACAACGACTGCCTGCGGGTCGCTGAAACAAATGCGCATGGGTACGCGGCGCTTGGCACAAACCCTCTCGTTCACCGTGGCGTTGTATGCGGCAATGAATCCTTCGTCGATGGCCTCGTGCAGAACGGGACGGTGGCCGGATGCATCGCCGGCCAGATAGATGGGCAGGTCGGCAATCTGCCCGGTTTCCGGATTCCACGGCGGCATGCCCTTTTCATCCAGCTCGACTTCCAGACGTTCCAGACCAAGGTCCGCAAGATTGGGCTTCACACCCATGGCCAGCAGGAGACCATCCACCTTGGCCATCACACCGTCTGCCTCGACCATCAGATCTCCATCATTCGCCGGATGAATCTCGGCCTCGGCATTCGTATGGATCGTGATCTCATTTCCGATCGCCCGAAGCAGGGTCCTGTTCACGACGGGATCGGTTACACCGCCGATGTTTTGGTTGCGGCCGAAGCAAACCACATCCAGTCCCAGACGTCCGAGCGCCTGACCCAGCTCAAGGCCCTCCACGCTCATCCCAATCACTGCGAGCCGTTGCGGCAGATCGGTTTGCTCAAACAGCGTCTCGCTCGTAAGTATACGATCACTGAACGACTGCCACACATCGGGTATGATCGGCTTTGCACCGGTGGCAACAATGATCTTTTCGGCCTCGATAAGGTAAAGTTCCGTCTCGATCGTGTTGCGGCCGACCAACCTGGCCCGCCCCCGAATCAATCGTTCTCCGGCCAGCTGCTCAGTCGTATCCTTCATGCCGGAAACGAAGTGGTCGCGCAATTGCCGGACCTGCGCCATCACGGCCGGAAGGTCGCAGGCGATGCGGTCAGCACCACTGATTCCTTCCTGATCGAAAACACGTCTGCGGTGAAAGTCCTTCGCCACACTGATCAACGCCTTGGACGGCATGCAGCCGGTACGCGCACACATCGTGCCCAGCGGTCCCGGATCAATCAGTACCGCATCAGCCGCCACGCTCTCCAACCGGCGAAAAGCGGATAGACCGGCGCTTCCCGCGCCGATGACGGCAACTTCAACGTGAAGCGACTTTAGGTTTCCAGCCATCTGACCTCCATCTCTACAAAACAGATTTCACCGTGCGGCTACAGTGCCGGCTTGATGAGCTCCCGATTATCGTAATCGATTAACCAGAACGGGGTTTCTGCCCGGTTCAACAACGCTCCCGCCGGTGCATCACCGGAAAGAGCTTTCGCCCATCCCGCTGACGCATGCTTGGTGGTTTCCTTCATGGCCAGGATCTTGACAGCTGAAGCCGAATCCGCCGGGGAAGATGCGAACAGCTCCACCGATACGTCGAGGTTATAGCCATCCAGATCATACCGATCGACATAGCCTGGATGCAGGTAGGCGTAGCCAATATGCTCGCCAGGACCGACGTTGAGGTATTTAACCTCGGTTGTAAACAGGATCGGTTTTGGCCCGTTCCGTTCCGAAGCATATGCCGTATATCGAATGGTCAACTCATCGAACCAACCCTCTTCTGTCGTATAATTCACCCCCACGCGTATCCATTTCTGATCGCCGGGTCGCTCGTTTTCACGCCCCGTATCAACCCGGTAGTACGGGGTGTAGATATTGTCGTCGACTTCGAGCCGATCGATTTTCACGCCCACCGGGTCGGCCGGAAACGCGAGTGTCGGCATCAGACATAGCCCGACAAACCATGCCATGGTCTTCATCATGTTCATTGTCATGCTCCTTCCTTTGGTATCCGTCACAACAGAACTTCTATTTATTACGTTACAGGCAAATCCAGACTATCGAATGGAATCTCCTTCTCACCTGAGCTCAATTAAAAAAACTGGTTGGCCAGCCAACCGAGAACGATCACCTGGGGCACGGTGACCGCGGGCAGCCACATGGCGGCCTTATGCCCTACATTGCTCCAAAGCAGTCCGATCTCGGTGTAATCCGTTGCCACCCCGGCCATCAGAAAAACAAAGCTGTTACCGAGTGCGCCGGTCTGTCGATACAGCTCGAACGCCATCGGTGCAGAACCTTCTGAACAGACTTCGATTACCGTGGCCACCACCAGCGTCAGTACCAGCCCCAGCGGAGTAGGACCGAGCCAGTCGCGCAGGAAATCCTGCGGCACATAGGCTCCGATCACACTCGCAATGGCAATCCCCAGCAGAATCCACCACATGATCATGCCCCCGAGCGAAACCATACCGTGCCACACTGCTGTCAGATCCTCTTTCACCTGTTTCGCACTGAAATGGTAATTTTTGAAGTGTTCCTTGAAATCGCCCCGAATAGAGTAGTCCTCCGGTAGATCGGCCGACCTGGGCTGTATCTCGACCCACTTGAGGCGCTCGAGCGCCTGATAAATCAGTCCGGTTGCAATACCTACCGCGAGAGCAGCAAATATGATGAAGAGCGC
The DNA here is from genome assembly GCA_050298955.1 of Pontiella sp. Classification (GTDB taxonomy): domain Bacteria; phylum Verrucomicrobiota; class Kiritimatiellia; order Kiritimatiellales; family Pontiellaceae; genus Pontiella. The sequence continues at coordinate 19,898 of JBNKVA010000049.1, read as the reverse complement.
GCCGGCCCCGAAGAATCCAAACAGCATGATGGTCAGCGGCAGGTTGGCCCAGGGGCTGGCCAGCAGAAAAGCTACGACGGATGATGTTGCTGCGCCCTTTTTGTGCAGTTCGATGCCCAGCGCGAGAATCCCGTGCGAGCAGGCACTCAGGAGAAACCCGAGCAATGCGGAGTAAAGCACCGTCCGCTTACGGCGGCGGGCGAGCAGATGCGAAATCAAATCGTCCGGTACAAAATGATCAATCATTCCCCCGGCCACCAGGCCAAACAGGATCGCCCACCAGATCGTTTTGAAATAGTCGAGAAACGAGTCGCGAAAAGGCTCCAGCAAAGGAATGATCCAGGACAGCCCGAGCACCAACAGCAGGCTCAGCACCAGTAGGAAAATTTTGTTTTTAAGCATGTTGGTTGTTTTGTTTATATTCATTTCGTATCAACCGGGCACCACGATCGCCTCGGTGCATTCGGCTTCCATTTTTTCGGGTACGGTCTCGGCCTTGGCTATTGCGGAGGCGCCCTCCGTATCAAACCATTCCGGATCGATGCCGCATCCAAGGTATGCAGCTGCTATGATTTTCACTCGTTACCTCGTGTATCCTCACTCTGATTTTCATTCAGCGCCTTGAGCGCATCGCTGAGGTTCTGAAGCTCGGCGGCGGCTTTGGAAAACTCCCCTTCCCCCTGCAGGCGCAGGTAGGCGTTGAAGGCTTCGTTGGCACGCAGAATCAAATCCTTTGCACCCGCCCTGGACCGGGGTGCTTCCGTCGTTTCGAGCCTGGATTGCGGGCGATCTTCAAACAGGCCGGTGAGCGCCTCCTCGAAGGTTTCGCCATAGCTCAGGTTGTCATCATGCATCACGGCTACCAGACGCAGCTCCGGATAGGCCGCGGTTTCGGCCTGAAGGTAGATAGGCTCCACATAGAGCAACGTACCATCGATGGGTATTGCGAGTACGTTGCCGCGGATCACCTTCGAGCCGCGCTGGTCCCACAGCGTCAGCTGGCCGGAGAGAAAACGATCCTGGTCAATCTTGGTTTCCACCTGCTGCGGTCCGAGTACGCGCTTTTCCTTCGGAAACTTGTAGGCCAGCAGCCGGCCATAATTTTCGCCGTCGCACATGCCCGCCATCCAGCCGATCATCACCTGTTTGTTTTTCGGCGTGAACGGCAGGATCAAAACAAACTGCGGATGCTCGGTTCCCGGCAGCTTCCACATCACGTAGTACGGTTCCACCGGCTGGGTGCGCTGATAGTATTTTTCCGTGGCACGGACCCACAGGTCCTCCTGATTGTAGAAGACGGACGGATCGGTCATGTGATACTTGCAATAAACCGTCGACTGCGTCAGCAGGAAGGAGGAAGGATAGCGAACATGCGCCCGCAACCCCCCGGGCATTTCGCTGCCCGGCTTGATCAGATTGGGAAAAATGTTCTGCCATACACGAATGATCGGATCCTCGTCGTCGAATCGATAGAACGTTACATCGCCGTTGAAGGCATCCACCACGGCCTTGACTGAATTACGCAGATAGTTCACACCCGCGAACTGCTCACTGTACGGCATGCGGGTCGATGCGGTATAGGCATCGATGATCCAATAGAGCCGCCCTTCTTCGAGGACGATGTACGGATCACTTTCGAAACGAAGGAATGGCGCAAGCCGACGAACCCGCCTTTCGATCTGCCGGTGGAACAGGATGCGGCTCTCCCGGGTTGGATAGCCGGACAGCAGAAAACGGGTCCCGTCAAATTTCCATCCGAAGACAAACTTGCGCCAAAAACTCGAGAGCTGCACACCGCCGGTTCCGGTATATCGGGTATAGACGTTTTCATCTCCGCTCGGATAGTCAAACTCCTGCTCCCTGGTGTTTACCACCACAGGCTCATGAGTCAACGCGCCATAATAGAGTTGAGGCCGATTCACGGCCAGCGACTCATCCGACCACTTCGGCGGAATATCCTTGATGAGCAGATGAGGAAGTCCTTCGGAAGTAAATTCGCGAACAGAAGACATGGTCAACCCAAAGCCGTGGGTATACTTGAAGCGTTCGTTGATGAACGTTCGGCTGTCGGCGGGCAGATTGTCTATATCCATCTCGCGGGCTGATACCATCACCTGCCGATACTTGCCTCCTATGTGATAGCGATCGATATCGACATCGGGAAACGTGTAGTAGAGGCGGATTTCCTGGAACTGTTCGTAGACATCGGCCAGAGCACGCCAGTCCCACAGGCGCACTTCCGACATCAATTCCCGGTTGCGGTCAATGGCATCCCGGGTCAGCTTTCCGGTTGCCGGAAATTCATGCTCTTCCATGTGATCAAGCCCAAAGCCATAGCGCGTGAACCGGATATTGTGCTCGATGTAATCGCGCTCCATCGTTATTTCGTTGGGCTCTACACGCAGCCATTGCGCCAATCCCGGGGCCAGTGCGAGGCACACCCCCCACACGATCACAAGCAGGGCAACCGGCAGAATCATGGGCACCAGCAACGGTGCGCGGCTTTGCTCGGCTGCATGCCGCTGCACCACGTTGGCAATTCCGCCGCGTAACCGCGGGACCAGCAGCACGACACCGATCACAAACGCCACCAGCATCATAATCGTGTAGCCCGGCATGCGCACATGCACATCGGTCCAGCCCGGCCCCGTTACCACACCAAGCTCGGAAGTCATCAGGTGAAAGCGATTAAGGTACTGACCGAAGGCAAAAACAAAAAACAGCACGGCCAGCGGAACAAACACCGGACGCAACGAACGCCGCTCCTCAGGCATGACCACATGCACGTCCTCCCTGGACACCTTCAGGAAGACAGCAGACAGAGCTGCGACCAAGGCAATCAATCCCGTCATTACGAAAAAGGCATGCAGCAGATCGTAAAACGGCAGGCTGAACAGATAAAACCCGATGTCATGCCCCAAAATCGGATCCGTTACACCGGCGTCAGCCCGGTTCAGATAAACCAGAATCACCCGCCAGCTTTTTATGAAGGTCAGCGCGCCCACGACCGCTCCGAAGAGCCGCGACAATACACGGGCCCACTTGTGGTGTCTGGGAACGGGCAGCGTCAGCAGTCCGCACACCAGGGCGCCCAGCAGAGCACCGATGATCATGAGGAAAACCTTGGATAGAATGACTTTCCAGAAACGGTGCGAATAACCGAGCGCTCCATACCAGAGCATCTCCCCCCAGAAATCGAGCAGGCTGAATATTCCGACCGAAACCACCAGCACTGCAATACCGAATCCTGTCAGGGCTTTGCGTTTGAGCGTTCGGCCCGCAAGTACCAATCCGATCGCGATGAGAATCAGTAGCAGCAGCAGGAGATTATACATGCATATCACCTTCCTTATTAGTTGCGCTTTCCGGGTCAGGCGATCAAGGCCGAAGCACTCCGCCGATCGGGATCGGCGGCCGGACCTCATCCGTCATCGGCTTTTTCAAGAATGACCCTAAGCTGTTTTTCCAGTTGCGGTGGATCGACCTGTTCATCCGACTCGATAAGCGCCCGGCCGGCATCCACCTGCCCGAAAAGATTCCAAAGCAAAACACCGCACACTCGGCCATCGCTTAAGTAGGCCCAGATACCGGGATCCTGCAAGCCGCTCCAGACACCGACTGTTTCGGCGGACTCAGCCAGCAGACCGACGGCTTCGTAGCCCACATCGAAAAGATCTGAATAGAAGAATGGCAGGTGGTCGTAACTTTCTTTTGCCCCCGCCATGTTGCGGCCGGCCATACGCCCCATGGTCAGGGCATTGTCCTCGTGCTCCACCCGCATGCGACAGTCGAGTGCCGGATTGTGGAAATTGGCTACATCACCCGCCGCATAGATCGCCTCGTCTCGGGTTCTGAGCCGATCATCGACCACGATGCCATTGTCCACATGCAGTCCGGCCGATTCGGCCAGTTCAGTGTTGGGCACAATCCCGATGCCGGCGACCACGCCATCCACATCCAATTCATTACCGTTATCGAGGCCTAATGAAATACGGGCTCCCTGGCGCTTGAGGTTCGACAATTTGCACCCCTCCAGCAAGGTCACGCCTTTTTCCCGATAATAACCGGACAATCGCCCGGCCAGTTCAGCAGGAAATACACCGGCACCCAGGGCTTCCTCGGGATAAACCATGGTCACCAGCTTACTTTTCCCCGTTAGTGCCGCCGCCATTTCGCTGCCGATGAAGCCACCGCCCACAACGGCATACCGATGCGCGTCCTTGATACCGTCCAGGAGTCTCCGGTAGTCGGCCAGCGACCGATAGTACATGACCGGCTCATCATCGATCGGCAAACGGCGCGGAGACCCGCCGGTGGCCAGCAACAGCTTGTGGTAGCCGTAGGCCTTGCCCTCACCGTCGATCACGCAATGATCCGTTCGATTGATCGCTGAAACCGTACAATTCAGGATTAAATCAACGTTGTGTGCTCCGGTGCCGCAGTCGATCTCCTCCACTGATTTCTTACCGCTCCACAGAGTCTTGGATAGCGGCGGACGGCTATAGGGAGGATCGGATTCCGCAGAAAGAATGGCGATCGTGCCTTCGGGATCGAGTTCCCGTATGCCCTTGACCGCCGCATCGGCGGTCATGCCGCCACCGACAATCAGATAGTCATATGCATTCATGCTTTTCTCCATTTTGTATGGGATCACACCGAGTTGACCTGCCGAACGGCCTGCTTAATCCGGGGGATAGACGGCGGTGCGACACTCATATTGGTAATGCCGCACGCCAACACGCGTTCAACATGTTCAATACGACCCGCCAACTCTCCGCAGAGGCACAAGGGAATATCCGGCGCATCCTCATGAATCAGTTGAAGTAACCGGAACAGCACATCATGGCTATCGTCATAATATTGATCGACGGCCGCGTTTTCACGGTCCGCTGCGAACAGGTATTGTGTCAGGTCGTTGGTTCCAATGCTCAGGAAATCCGAATACTCGGCGATGGCCTTGGCATTCAGCGCTGCGGCCGGGGTTTCCACCATCGCCCCGAGCGGCGGTATATTTTCGACCTCGGCTTTTGACGCAGCCTCATTCAGCAGTCTTCGTGCGTTTTTCATATCGCTTGGCAGGGTTACCATCGGAACGATGATGTGCAGGTCGTAATCCGCCGCCAAGGCCATGAGCGCCTCCAGCTGGGTATTCAGGATATCGGGATAGTGCTCCAGAAAGCGGATGCCCCGCAGACCCAGCGACGGATTGACTTCGGCAAAGTGTTCCATGTACGGCAATGGTTTATCCGCGCCGGCGTCAAGCAACCGCACATAAACAGGCAGGTTCCGGGCAGGTTCCAGCGTCTGTTTCATCTCCGCGAGGAGCGCATCCGTGCCGGGCGGCTCCCGACGGCCCAGATAGAACTGCTCGATTCGGTACAGTCCGATGCCCTCGGCACTGTTTTCGATGGCGCTGCGGGTATCCTCCGGTCCGCCAACATTGGCATAGACTTTGATGGTCGTGCCCTTACCGGTAATCGCAGGTTCCGAGGCATGTTGTTTCGCCTCCTCATCTGCTTGGTCCTGGCGGCGGCTTTTGGCTTCAAAGGCCTTTTCCTGTGCCGTATCGGGGCAAATGATCACTTCACCCGAGAAGGCATCCACCAGTGCAGGGGCGTCGGTCGGAACCCGCCCCAGCAGCCCCTTAATACCCGCCACGCAGGGAAGCCCGATCTCGTGTGCAAACAACGCCGCGTGCGAGCCAGCGCCTCCAACCTCTAGAATGGCTGCGGCTGCATGGCGACGGGCAAGTATAATAGTGTCCGACGGAAGCAGGCGGTTGGCCACCAACACCGCTCCTTTCGGAAGCTGTTCCAGTTCATGCCCGCGAATGCCCGCGAGCGATGCAATCAGGCGTCGCGTCAGGTCGCGCAGGTCATCCCCCTTCTGTCGTGCCACTTCGGCCTCCATCGAACGGAACCGCTTTTCCCAGCGCTCGAATACCGTGCGGATGGCGGTACCCGCACTCACTTTGCCGTCGCGGATCTCCTTTTTCACTTCATCTTTCAGGCTTTCATCCTGCACGATGATCGAATGCGCGGTGAACACATCCCCTAGATCTGCATCCATCTCCTCCTTAACTTTGTCTGCCAGGTGGTCCAGATCGCCAGCAATGCGGTCGAGGGCATCGGAAAAGCGCTTGATTTCCTCATCGATCTGCGTGGATTCGATTTCATAGAATTCGTCCACCTGCTTGAGAATGTCGCGATAGACAAAGGTCTTCCCCTTCCCGAAGCCCGGTGAAAGGATCTTTCCGTTTAGTTGTATGGGACTTTTTTCCATGGAAATTCTCTAGTAGATTAACCGTCGGCTTCGCATCTAATACTAAGGCTGTATGATGACTTGGCAAGCGCAAACCCCAATCTCGAATTTCCCTGCCGCCTACCAAATCTAATATGCCTGAGGTTTTTCCGCGTGTTTCAATAGGGTGCAAAGGGGAGCAATTCGAGCATGTGGTGCCGGTGTTACCAGCGGAGGCCTGATGCAAAAAACCCTCGCAACCTGTTAGCTGCGAGGGTTTTAAAATGGTAGAAGCGCAGGGGCTCGAACCCTGGACCCGCTGATTAAGAGTCAGCTGCTCTACCAACTGAGCTACGCTTCCATCGGGAAAGGGGCAAAAGCTAATGATTCACCCCCGCCAACGCAACCCCAAAATTGAAAGAATGTTAGCCATCTCAACAATACCGAATAGCGCCGCTTGAACGATGGTGTAGCCTGTCCTTATCCTTAGCGCATCAAACACCATACCCATGATCGCCTTCAGCTTGAGCTGTACCCTGCCCCGCTGCGTGCATGACCGCAGGAGTGCGTTGTGTGTATTTGTTCCAACAGCATTCTTCAACTGTTCGGCATGTCTTGTCCTCCCCCCTACTCAATGCACCTAGAACATCTTTCCTGCTATATCTGTATCTTTTTTCTTTCATCGTCTTTACATTTCTTATCATATTTATACCTCCCCTACCGTACCGGATCGGTAATGCTCAGAAAGACGCAGCAGCAGAATGAGCGCAGGAGCTGGCATCCAGCCCGTCCAAAAAGAGAAGATGAGCAAGCTTAATACGATTTGGATGGGGCCCGTTCATGCGCCTTCATGCATATCGATTTTTTACGTTTTTTGTTCCCTGGACCAATCCGTTTTGCGCCATGTAGAATCGTACATTTATAAATATATTTTTACGTTATTAGCTACCGCATATATTTTTATAAATATGTTTAACGAACTATAGAATCGGACCTGGTCGTAGATTACAGGATGGCTGTCCACCGTTCGTTCCGAAGCGGGAAGCGGCTATTTAACTGCCCTGTTCAGCCACATGCTGAGGATGCTGACATCGGATGGATTTACCCCTGAAATGCGCGAAGCCTGGCCCAGGTTTTCGGGCTGAATCTTTTTGAGCTTTTCACGCGCTTCATACCGCAGGCTTTTCACGGCGTCATAATCAAAGCCCGGCGGTATCAGCTGGCTTTCCTTTTTTCGGGCCGAATCAATGCGCTCCTTTTCGCGCTTAATATAGCCGGCATATTTGACTTCTATTTCCACCTGCCGTTTAACGTCCGGATCGATGGAAACTGCGTCCTGGGGCAGATCATCATATTTCATTTCAGGCCTGCGCAGCAGTTGGGCCAATGAATTACCATCGTTATAAACCCCCTCCAGCCGTTTAACTTCGGATTGGATTGCGTTCCATTGCTGCGTGATCTCTTCCATCTCGTTCTCATCCACGATACCTAATTGACGGGCATGGTCAAGCAGCCGGAAATAGACATTATCCTGTCGCAGTGTAAGCCGGTGTTCGGAGCGCGAGGTAAACATGCGGTACGGCTCATCCGTCCCCTTGGTCACGAGATCGTCGATTAACACGCCGATATAGCTCTCATTGCGGCTGAGGGTGAATGGATCACGGCCCGTGGCCTTCAGCGCGGCATTGGCTCCCGCGACAAAGCCCTGGCCGGCGGCCTCCTCGTAGCCGGTTGTGCCATTGAGCTGCCCTGCAAAGTAGAGATTTTCGACCAGTTTGGTCTCCAGCGTATGGAAAAGCTGGGTCGGATTGGAATAATCATACTCAATGGCGTAGCCGGGACGAAGGATCTCCGCCTGTTCAAGCCCGGCAATCGAACGGATCATCTGCTCCTGAACCTCTTCCGGCAGGCTGTTTGAGGTGCCGTTGGGATAGAGTCGAATGTTATCCCGTCCCTCCGGTTCAACAAAGACATGATGGGCGCTGCGCTCGGAAAACTTGACGATTTTATCCTCAATTGAGGGGCAATAGCGCACCCCCGTCCCTTCGACCATGCCGCCATACATGGCGCTTTTCCCGAGATTATCGTGGATAATCTGGTGGGTGCGTTCATTGGTGTGGGTCAAATGGCAGGGAATCTGGTCGCTGCCGGGCCGCCAGGGGTGCAGCTCCGGCTGTTCCACGTGGAACAACCGGTTGAACTCCTCCTGCGAAGTTTCGGTCTGTTCCACGCGGAACATGCGCCACTCCCTGCGGGCCCTCCGCGAAAAGAAGGGCGGGGGATGGTCACCCGGCTGGATTTCCATTTTGGAATAATCCACCGAATCCTTATGGATGCGGGGTGGGGTGCCCGTTTTCAGCCGCTCCAGCTCAAAACCAAACCGGCTGAACGAGGAGGAGAGCTCTTCGGCCGACTCTTCCCCCATACGGCCCTGCTTGATGCTTGTGGTTCCGATCAGCACGCGCCCCCGCAAAAACGTCCCGGTACACATCACCACGGAAGCGCCATCGATATCGCCCGCACCGCGGGTGCTGATCCCTTCGATACGGCCCTGTTTGGCCCGGATGCCCGTAACCAGGTCATCCAGTATATCCAGGTTTTCCTGCATCCGCAGCACCGCCTGGATGCGCACGGGGAAGAGGTCCTTGTCACATTGCAGCCGGTTTGATTGTACTGCAGGTCCCTTGCGCGTATTGAGCATTCTATACTGTATGCCGGTATAATCGGCGTTCCGTCCCAGCTCACCGCCGAGGGCATCCAGCTCGGAAACAATATGAGACTTGGCGATTCCTCCGATGGAAGGATTACAAGGTAATCTTCCTATAAGCTGTTTATCCAAGGTAACTAATAGTGTTTTAGCTCCCAGTCTCGCAGCGGCCAGTGCCGCTTCATAACCCGCATGACCGCCGCCGACCACAATAACATTATATAAAGTCTTTTTCATATTTAATACCTGCATATACCTTTAGCGCGACGCATCGTTGCAGGAGTCCATTCGATGGTCAACAACACGCTGAACACAATAAGACTCCCTTGCCAAACGGATTGTAAGTTTTTCCGTATCCGGCCGAACAATAAGTCCAGATCAATGTGATGTTCGATCCGCTCCTGCAGCATATGTAACGGAGTGATTGAACTTTGGAGATTATATCTTATAATCCAATCAGTTATGAAAGGATGAAGCATGAAGGTTTTAATTTCAGGATCCTCGGGATTGGTCGGATCCGCCTTGCGACGCAACCTGGAAGAAGAGGGACACCGGACCAGGGCATTACCCAGAACCTATGAAGAGCCGATTGATTTCAACGGCGTGGATGCCGTGGTTCATCTTGCCGGTGAAAGTATTGCTGAAGGGCGCTGGAACGACGAAAAGAAGCGCAGGATTGAAGAGAGCAGGGTAGTTGGAACCCGGCAGCTGGCCGAACAGATCGCGGCCAGCACCGAAAAGCCTTCCGTATTTATTTGTGCCTCCGCCATAGGATATTATGGAGATAGAAGTGATCAAGATCTGAATGAAGCCAGTGCGCCGGGCGACGGCTTTCTGCCTGAGGTATGCATCAAATGGGAGCAGGCCGCTGAAGCAGCCGTGAACGCCGGCGTTCGCACAGTGAATATCCGGACCGGAATCGTTCTCAGCAAGGATGGGGGAGCCCTCAAGAAAATGCTTCCCCCCTTCAAGATGGGCGGGGGAGGAATCCTGGGGTCCGGGAAACAATATATGAGCTGGATCAGCCTGGAGGACGAGGTAGCGATCATTCGCTATCTGATCAACAATCCAACCATCAGCGGTCCGGTCAATCTGGTATCGCCAAATCCCGTTACCAATAAGGAATTTACAAAAACAATGGGCGCCGTTCTGAAACGCCCGACGGTTCTTCCATTGCCGGCGTTTGCCGCCCGGCTGCTGTTTGGAGAAATGGCGGATGCGTTACTGCTGAGCAGTACCCGGGTCTATCCGGGAAAACTGATTGAGTCAGGATATGATTTCAAGCATGCTGATCTGGAAGCAGCACTAAGGAGTATACTTACATGAGCACCGGGGACCAACTGGAACGCATCCGACAGCAGATGGCGGAACGGGAAAGAGGCTACCGCGTCCGGGCTCTTAAACTTTTTCCGCATGTGTGCGGAAGCTGCGGACGCGAGTTTTCGGGAACAAAACTGAAGGAACTGACGGTCCACCATAAGGACCACAATCATCAGAACAACCCGCCCGACGGCAGCAACTGGGAGCTGCTGTGCGTCTACTGCCATGATCACGAGCACGAAAAACACAAGATGAAAGGCTTTGGCGGCGGAAGCGACGATTCCGTAAAGCTGGGCGGTTTTTCGGCATTTGAAGGATTGGATTCGCTCTTTTCCGGAACTCAGGGAGATGAACAAAAGGATTAGATGCACCATCTGCCCGAAAGGGTGTGAGCTGCTGCCCGGCGAGGTTGGTGACTGCCGCGTCCGGGAAAACGTGGGCGACAAGGTGCGCTGTATAACCTACGCAAAACCCTGTTCACTCAGCATCGATCCCGTTGAAAAGAAACCGCTCTACCATTTCCTGCCGGCCAGTCCGATTCTTTCGGTGGCAACCGTCGGCTGCAACCTTCATTGCAAGCAGTGTCAAAACTGGCAGATATCTCAGACCGGCCGGAGTTTCACCCATGAACCGGATGTCTATCCGGAGGACATCGCTGAAATGGCCCGGAATAAGGGATGTCCATCCATAGCCTATACCTACACCGAGCCGCTGGTTTCCTATGAATACACCTATGACTGCTGCAAAGCAGCCTCGGATGCAGGAATCCGAAACGTATTGGTCACCGCCGCCTTTATCAACCCCGAACCCCTGAGGCACATCTGCCGATATGTCGATGCAGCCAACGTCGACCTGAAATCCTTTTCCGACGATTTTTACCGCGACATATGTGATGCGCGCCTGAAACCCGTCCTGAAAGCCCTGAAGGTGATGAAGGAATGCGATGTCATGCTTGAAGTCACCAATCTTATTATCCCCACATTGAATGACTCGGAAGAGGAAACCAGACAGCTGAGCAAATGGATCGCGGAAAACCTGGGCGGGGAGACCCCCCTTCATTTTTCAAGGTTCTTTCCTCAAAACCAGCTTAAACACCTGCCCCCGACCTCCCCTGAAACCATTCTCCGCGCCCGTCAGATCGCGCTTGAGGCCGGCCTTTCACATGTTTACGTGGGGAACATGCAGGACAGGGAAGGGGAGTGCACCCGGTGTCCGACGTGCAGTATGCTGTTGATCGAACGGCAGGGCTATCATGTCATAAAAAATAGCATGAAGGGCGGTCACTGTCCCGGTTGCGGAACCGAAATCTACGGAATCTGGAGCTAGCGGAAGCCGATGCGCCCGTTCAGAGCCCCTTAATGATCTCACTGAGCTCTTCCGGGGTCATTTCATCCAGGTTCATTCCACGCTTTTTGATCTCCGACTCAATCCGCGCAATCAGCTGCGCCAGGTATTCATGGCTCTCATCAGAACCCATCAAAATGTCAAATTTTTCACCCTTGGTAATGCGTATATGACCGTCATCGGCATCAAAACCGACCCCCAGTAAACGAATGATTTTCTTTTTGGATCCTATGGACATTTTTTTATTAAACCTGCTTGAACCAATTAGGGTAAATGGCTAGGTTTCCGCACTTGTTCCTGCCGAATGGTGTAATGGCAGCACAAGCGGCTCTGACCCGCTTAGTCTAGGTTCGAATCCTAGTTCGGCAACCATCTTCCTGATCCATCCATCCCGATGCATGGATCAACCCTCTCCATTTCAGCTGACGCGGATCGGCATAATCACATACAGGAAGGGTACATTGGTCTTGATGACGCCCGGACTCAGTTCATCGGACAGTTCCAGATAGATCTCATCGCTGTCCAGATGCTTCAGCGGGGCCAGGAGAAAACCGGGATTGAATGCAATCGTGATATCTTTGCCCGCATACTTCACCGGAACGCTTTCGTGGGATTCACCCACTTCCGGCGAGGAGGTGATCAGCTCCATACGGTTTTCCGTGATCTGGATCTTAACGGATGCCGCCTGATCATCCAGCATGAGCGATACGCGCCGAATCGCACTCTGCAGCATTTCACGATCAATCGCGATACGCTCCTCGCACTGGGAAGGAATCACCTGGCGGTAATTCGGATAGGTTCCGTCAATGAGCTTGGAAATGATAAAGATGTTACCGAATTCAAAAGCAACCTGCGTGGCAGAGGTTTTAATGGTGGCCTCGCCATCCTCTTCAAGCGTTTTAATCAGCTCGTTCACCGTCTTGGTCGGCACAACCATATCGAGTTCGGCGGCCTCGCCAAGGTCGATTTCCTGCTCAACCAGCGCAAGTCTGCGCCCATCGGTGCATACCACCGTAAGCTTGTTGTCCCGGAAGGCCATCAGGGAACCGTTCAGAATAGCCCTGGATTCGTCCGTAGAGGCCGCATAGGATGTTTTCTGAAGGATATCCTTCAGGGTGCTTTGATTGAGCTTATAGGACGAACTCTCTTCGAATGTGGGCATGGGCGGGAAATCGTCGTGTGACAGCCCCTCCAGCTTACAGTTATATGAACCCGAGACAATTTCGGCCACATCATCGTTGCTGACTTCGATTTCAACCTGGTGATTGGGGAGATCACGGCAAATGCTGAAAAAGCGCCGGGCGGGGAGGGTGGTAGCGCCATCCTGCTGAATGTCAGCCTCTATGCTGGTGCGGACACTCACTTCCATGTCTGTCGTGGCCAGCGTCAGCTTGCCGTTTCCAGCCTCGAGCAGAACATTTGAAAGTATCGGCAGCGTGGTGCGCTGGCCGACAATTGATTGAACCTTTTGCAAGGCCTCCAGAATCTGATCCTTCTCGATGCTGAACTTCATTAACAAGCCTCCCGTTATATATATATATCCTATTTATAAATTCACTATTATTATTAGTCTGTCGATAACCGCATAAAACCCTATCGATTTTCTGTAACCCAGTCACCCGTAAAAGTTTGAAAAAATGGATAATTCTGTTGATAAATCGTCAATAACTCCATCCATCTGTCCATAACTCCGAGTTATCATGGTTATCCCTATTTAACTCACAGGTTGTCCTATAATTACTAACAGGTTCAGGGATTATGTGCATCGCGCGGAATGTGTCAAATAAATGGGATAACCAACCATCGGAAAAATAAAAAGCCGCCAGACATGACGGCTTAGAATTCCCTGTTCTCAAACGAACCGGTCCTGTTATTGAGCGGCCTTGGCGCAGTTCTTTTTTACCTTATCTTTAAGAATGGCAATGGTTTGCTGCAGCGCACGGTCATCCTTGGCCCGTTCGGAGATCTGGTCATGGGCGTAAAGAATCGTTGCATGATTACGGTTGAATGCCTGGCCGATGACCGGGAACGACTGGGAGGTCATGGTGCGCGACAGGTGCATGGCAATCTGCCGGGGCCAGGCAATGTCTTTAGAGCGCCTTTTGCCGGTCAGATCGGTCGTTCGAAGATCAAAATGCTCCGCTACGGTGCGCTGAATCATATCCACGTTCACGGCGGCCTGCGACTCCTTGTCGAGCAGATCATGCAGCAGTTCATCAATTTTCTGCACATTGACGCTCTGGTTGGTGAGCGACATGAAGGTGGCTACGCGGATGAGTGCGCCTTCGAGGCTGCGGATGTTCGATGAAACCCGCTCGGCGAGGTAGTCGAGCAGGGTGTGGTCGATATTCAGATGCAGGAGGTCGGCCTTTTTGCGCAGAATGGCGGACCGGGTTTCGACATCCGGCTTACCCAGCTCGGTCACCAATCCCCATTCAAATCGGGAAATCAGCCGCGGAGCCAGGCCGGCCATTTCACTGGGCGTGCGGTCGGAAGTCAGCACAATCTGTTTATGGTTCTCAAAGAGCGCGTTGAAGGTGTGGAAGAATTCTTCCTGCAATCCGGCTTTTCCATCCAGAAACTGAATGTCATCGATCAATAACATGTCAATTTTACGGTATTTTTTACGGAAGGCTGAAACATTGCTGTTTTGAATCGCATCAATGTATTCATTCGTGAAGGACTCACAGGTCGTGTAGCAGATCTTCGCCCGGGGCTTTTTGGATGCAATGTGGTTGCCGATCGCCTGCATGAGATGGGTTTTACCCAGTCCGACGCCGCCATAGATAAAGAGCGGATTGTAGGTTCGCGAGGGCGAGTTGGCCGCCGCGAGCGCCGCGGCATGGGCAAACTGGTTCGACGCACCCACGACAAAGGAATCAAATGCATAATTCGGATTCAGGTTATGATTGGGCTTTGATTTTCCAAAGCCGAGTCCGGGAATTGAGATGCCGGTCTGAGCTGCTTCCGGCGGCGGCTCTTCCTTGACCACATCAAAATGGCTGGAGTCCACCTCCAGCGTAATCTCCATTTCTTTGCCGCTGACCACCAGCACGGCCTTGCGGATCATCGGAAAATAGTTTTCCTCAAGCCAGTCCTTGTAAAAATCGTTGGCGACTGCCAGTTGCAGGGCGGTTCCCGATTCCTCGGTGCATTTAATGACGGCAATCCACCGTTCGTATATGTCGCTTGAAAGAATGCTTTTCAGCTGCTCACACGCTGCATTCCAGATATTAGAGCCTTGATTTTCCATTTTGTTCTTAAATTCTCCCCCCTTAACAGGAAAACTCCGTTTATTGACAAGTTATTAACAGGCAGCGGTTTCCTGATTCTAAAATCGAATTTGGAAGGTATGAAATGTATTCTCGTCGCTCAAGTGATTAGAAAAGAAAAACGACTAAAAAAATTAACACCACAAAATGTAGTGAGTTCCATCGTCCAATACACAACATGAGCCTAGGTATGTTTAGAAAACATTAGAACAATAATGTCGGATCAGCGCTGGAGGCACTCGTAACATCTGAAATTTAAATGACTTGTGCCCGGCGGAATCAATTAACAGGTACTTTTTCCCCTTTGAATTAGGGGTATTAAAGCTGATTGATGCGTGAATTTCCGTTATATGAAACGTTTGAGGATGAATCGAGCGGAACCGGGCCGGCGAAGAGGAACACGATCAATTGACAGCGGTACTGGAAAGTTTAAGCATTTATTGGCAATAGAGGCATGCGGTCTGCGTTATACAATCCGCGAATACGTTCGGGAGGTAGCAAAATGAAAAAACAGATAATCACAGTTTTGATGGCGTGTATCGCCGCACCGATGATGTTGCCGGCTCAGGAAACCAACACCGTTCAGAATACGGAACCGGAAGTTAAGCCCGCAGAACCGGCACTGCAGGAACAAGCCGAAAAGAAAGAAGAGCGAAGCAAAGAATTTAAGAAGCGTCATCTCAGGCTCATGGAAAAAGCGTTGAAGGAAATCGGGGTTACCGAAGAGCAGCGCCAGAAAATCATGGCCCTTCAGGAAGTTCACATGGATAAAATGAAGGCGAACTGGAAGCGGATGAATACCGCGCGCCGCGAACTTTCCAGACTGCAGGATGAAGGTGCAGGCATGGAGGAGATCGATGCCGCGATAAAGGAAGTGTCTGATGCCCAGGCCGAACAGCTGAAAATCCTGTGCACAAACCGCAAGGAGATGGAAACAATTCTCGGCAAGGAAAAGAATGATCTTCTGATGAAAAAGGCGCGGGAATTTTTCCGGAAACATGGTCGTCGGCCCGGGGCGGGAATGCCGCCGCGTCCGAAACCCCCGGTACCTCCGGGCGGCGATGGAAATGCTGATGCATCATCACTGCCGGTACCGCCAATACCGCCGGCACCGCCGGTGAAAAGCGCTGCCTGCTCCGGACTGCCTCCGCTGCCCGCCGGCTGATCGCGAAAGCACGGTTCAGCACCGCGGCGTGATGCATCTATAAAGCGATGGAGTCCGCCCGCCCGGAACGATTAAAACTGCAAACAGTCCTGCGGGACAGCGCGCTTGAAAAGTATTTATATAATTATTGTTAAGATAAGATAATTGTAACAAAGTCGCCGGCATGGCGATTAAAAAACCCAGCCCCTTGCAGGCTAGCTTTTGGCTCACCGATCAGGAAAAACGATCCATTCTGGTGATCTGCGCCATTTTTTTATTGGGTTTGGCCGTCCGCTACTGGTATTCGAAACACGAGACGCCGAAGGAATACACGCCCGAAGGCATTGAAAAGGTGGAGAACGCCCATGAGTGATTGCATTTTCTGTAAGATCGTAGCCGAGGAAATTCCCTCAACCGTGGTCTATGAAGACGAGGACGTCCTGGTTTTCATGGACATCGGACCCATTATCAAGGGACATGCGCTGGTGGTCTCGCGGCAGCACTATGATCCGGTAACCGAAACGCCGGATGATCTGTTGGCAAAAATGCACCTCATTGCAAAACGAATTGCCCGCGCTCAAATGAACGGACTCGGTGCAGACGGGGTCAATATCATGCAAAATAATGGAAAAGCTGCGGGGCAGGAGGTCCCCCACATCCATATCCATGTTATACCGCGGTTTGACGATGACGGCCACCACTGGAACTGGAACGCGAAAAAATACGATGACTTCGATGAAATGGCCGAGTTGGCCGTGAAAATGCAGAAGTATATTTAAAAACGATGAAACATGAAACCATAGACGAGCTGCTGTCACCGATACTCGAAGCGGACAGGCGGTATACGGTTGAAGCCTACCTTTTTGTGCGCGAGGGGCTTGATCATACGGTACGCCAGCTCGATAAACCGCGCCATGTGTCCGGCCAGGAACTGCTGGAAGGCATGCGCGAATATGCATTGAAGGAATTTGGGCCGGTAACCCGGCGCGTCCTCTCGGAATGGGGCATCAACGAATGCGTGGATTTCGGGAACATCGTCTTCAACCTCGTCAACCACGGCCTGCTCGGCAAAACCGACGAGGATTCCATCGAGGACTTCATGGACGGCTACGACTTCAACGAAGCCTTCATACAGCCCTTCAGGCCCAGCATGCCGCCGCAGTACGACCTTGACCGTCATGCATCCACGAAATAAGACTCGTTGCATTTCTCACATTTCCACGGATTCGAGGTGGAAAAGCGAACGTTAATCCCTAATATTGCGCCTCTTTCACACGGTTTGAATGGAGCAGGGTGCAATGGAACAGGATTATCCTTTTAATGAGATAGAGCAGAAGTGGCAGGACTTCTGGGACGATAACGGCGATTTTAATACCGATCTGGCGGTGGCGACCAACCCGTACTACTGCCTGATGATGTTCCCGTATCCGTCGGGCAAGCTGCACGTCGGCCACGGCCGGAACTACATCATCGGTGATGCCGTCGCCCGGTATAAGAAGATGCAGGGCTTCGATGTGCTCACGCCCATGGGCTGGGACGCCTTTGGTCTGCCGGCGGAAAACGCCGCCATCAAGACCGGTACACCGCCGGCGGAATACACGGCCGCCAACATTGCCACCATGAAGGAGCAGCTGCGCGCCTGGGGATGCATGTATGACTGGGAAAAGGAAGTTACCTCCTGCATGCCCGACTACTATAAATGGACCCAGTGGCTTTTTATTCAGTTCTACAAGAAGGGTTTGGCCTACAAGAAAAACTCCAACGTCAACTGGTGTCCGTCGTGCGCCACCGTGCTCGCCAACGAGCAGGTGGTTGACGGCGCCTGCGAGCGCTGCGACTCCGAAGTCGACCAGAAGGCGATGGAGCAGTGGTTCTTCAAAATCACCGACTACGCCCAGCGCCTGCTCGATGACCTCGACAAACTCGACGGCTGGCCGGAGCGCGTCAAGACCATGCAGAAAAACTGGATCGGCCGCTCCAAAGGCACTGAAGTTGATTTTGCTATTGTTCCGCGCGAGGACGGGGTGGGGGATAACATTGATCACGTCACCTGCTACACTACCCGCGTTGACACCATCTACGGCTGCACCTATATGGCCGTCGCCCCGGAATATCCGGAACTCAAAAACCTGGTCGCTGGCCTGCCGCAGGAGGGCGACGTACTCGAATTCGTGAAGGAAAGCTCCAAGCTGACCAACCTCGACCGCGAGGCCGACGAGGTCGAAAAGGCCGGCCGGTTTACCGGCCGCTACCTGATCAATCCCTACAACGGCGAAAAGATTGAGCTGTGGGTCGGCAACTATGTGCTGATGTACGGTACCGGCGCGGTTATGGCCGTCCCGGCGCATGACACCCGCGACTTCGCCTTTGCGAAAAAATATGGTCTGCCGATCAGGCTTTCGATCCAGAATCCGGAAGGTACGCTCGTGCTCGAATCCATGGAGGACGCCTATACCGAAGCGGGGACCTGCGTCGATTCAGGCCCGTTCTCCGGGCTGCCCAATCGCGAAGCGATCCGGGAAATGACCGAATATGCCCAAAAGGAGGGCTTCGGCCGCGGCACCATCAACTTCCGCCTGCGCGACTGGCTGATTTCCCGCCAGCGCTACTGGGGTGCACCGATCCCGGTGGTCTACTGCGAAGACTGCGGAACCGTGCCGGAAAGCGAAGAAAACCTGCCGGTGATGCTCCCGACCGACGTCGAGTTCAAGGCCGAGGGCGAATCGCCGCTCAAGGGCTCGGAAAGCTTTATGAACTGCGCCTGCCCGAAGTGCGGCAAACCGGCCACGCGAGAATCCGACACCATGGATACCTTCGTGGATTCATCGTGGTATTTCCTGCGCTATCTCAGTGCCCGCGACGGCTCGCAGGCGATCGACACCGAAATCGCCAATAAGTGGATGCCGGTCAACCAGTATATCGGCGGCATCGAGCATGCCATCCTGCACCTGCTCTACGCCCGCTTCTTCACCAAGGTGATCAAGGATCTCGGCCTGATCGGTTTCGAGGAGCCCTTCGGGCAGCTATTCACCCAGGGCATGATCTGCAAGAAGGGCCCCGATGGAAACCTCTACAAGATGTCCAAATCCAAGGGCAACGTGGTCAGCCCCGAGGAACTGCTGAACAAATACGGGGCCGACACCGTCCGGCTCTACACCCTGTTTATCGGTCCGCCGGAAAAGGAAGCCGAGTGGCAGGATTCCGGTGTGGAGGGCGCCTATCGTTTCCTTAAGCGCATCTGGCGCCGAGTGGCCGACAACCTTGAGCTTCTCCAATCAGTTGAAGGCAGAAAGCCGGTCATCGACGACATGGCCGTCGCCGAGCGCGACCTTTACCGCAAGACCCACGAAACGATCCAGCAGATCACCCGCGGACTCGACGGCGCCTTCACCTTCAATACCGCCATCGCCGCGATCATGGAACTGATGAATGCCGTCGACCATCTCAAGATTGCCAAGGACTCCTCTGAATCCGCCAAAGTCGTCTTCCGCGACGCCATTGAAAACGTGGTGCTGCTCATTTCGCCCTTCGCGCCGCACATAGCCGAGGAGCTGTGGACCGAGCTCGGTCACGACGCCGGCATCATGAAGGCCGAATGGCCTGTGGTGAACGAAGAAGCCCTCAAGCGCGATGAGATCGGCATGGCCGTACAGGTAAACGGAAAAGTCCGCGACCAGATCAAGGTTCCGGCCTCCGCTTCCAAGGAAGAAATCGAAGCTGTGGCCCTTGCCGCCGAAAAGGTGCAGTCCTGGCTCGAAGGAAAAACGATTCGTAAGGTTATCGTTGTTCCCGGCCGTCTGGTGAACATCGCGGTTAGCTAGTAGAATATAGCGCAGTGTTATTCGCTGCCGATCTATAAAAGATAAAAAGG